>NZ_JBVHDI010000005.1:69806-123888 GCF_055563465.1 Amycolatopsis sp. NPDC000009 | reverse complement strand
TGTGGGCGCAATGGGTGCGGTTGCGAAAGCCACTTTCGCAACCTTCAACGTTGCGAAAGTGGCTTTCGCAACGTCGGCGGTAAGGCGGCCGGCCTCCTTGGCCGCTCACGAGACGTGACCGAGCCGCGCGTCCCGTTCGGCGTACTTCTTCAGCGTCAGCAGCTGTTTCCGCATCATGACCAGGTCGCCCCAGCCGAGCAGGAACTCCTTGAGGCGGCCGCGGAATCCCTTCGAGGTCACCACGATGCGGCACAGCATGCGGCATGACCTCTCGTCGATCGGTTCGACCGAGTACGTGACGGCCACCGGGCCGAACAGGTTCTCGGACTTGGCGAAGGTCCGCCCGGTGAGGCTGTGCCCGCGGTCGACCTCGGTCAGCTCGAACACGATCAGCGTGTCGCCGGGAGCGAGTTCGCCGGCGCCGGGGGTGAGGGTGCCCGGGCTGCGGCGTCCCAGGTTGTCGAGCAGGTCGTAGCTGTAGGGCGCGACCGAGATCTGGCAGAGCCAGCGGTAGGCGAGCGCGGCGGGCGCGTGCACGGTGACGGCGCGGTCGAAGCGGGCGACAGGGCCGTCGAGCAGGGTGTCCGCCGGCTGCGCGCGACGGCGTTCTTCCGGTGTCGCGCCCCAGTTCGCGGGTGATCCGAAGGGCATGGCCGCCTCCGTACGGTGCCGTATGTTTTTCCATACGGTAGCGTACGGGGCGTGAAACGGAAGCTCGCGCGTGAGGATTGGGCCGGCGCGGCGCTCGAAGCGTTGTGCGAGGGCGGGGTCGCCGCGATCGCCGTCGAACCCATCGCGGCGAAACTCGGGACGACGAAAGGCAGCTTCTACTGGCATTTCGCGAATCGGGGCGAGCTGGTCGAAGCGGCCGTCCGCCGGTGGGCCGAGCAGGACACCGAGGCGTTGATCACGCTGCTGGACGGGATCTCGGACCCGGAACGAAGGCTGCGCGAACTCTTCACGCTCGTCTTCGGGTCCACGGACGACGAGCGGGCCGAGCTGGCGCTGCTCGCCCACGCCGCCGACCCGGTGATCGGTCCGCTCCTCGCCGAGGTCACCGAGCGGCGCGTCGGCTTCATCGTCCGGTGCTTCCGGGAAATGGGCCGCCCGGACATCGAAGCCCGGCATCGCGGCCTGCTGGCGTACACGGCCTTCATCGGTTTGATCCAGGCGCAGCGGGCGAGCGGCGGCACGCTCCTATCCGCGACGGAACGGCCGGGCTACCTGGAGTTCCTTCGCGGGATTATCACCCCGTGAGAAGGATCTTCGGCTCTTCGGGCGGGTGACCGGCCGGATCCTTCCGGCCGCGACGGCCGCCGCTCATCATCATGCTCCATGACAGCCACGTATCCCGCGGCGAAGGACGACCCCGCGACCCCGATGGGCGCGATCTACGCCGAATATCCGCCGATGTCCCGGGTCGTCTTCCCCAGCGGCTGCGAAGGCTGGCTGGTGACCCGGTACGAAGACGTCCGCCTGATCTTCTCGGACACGCGGTTCTCCCGGAACCTGCTCGCGCCGGGCGCGCCGTGCCTCATCGAACCCGGCGACTTCTCCACCGGCGAGCACAGCATCCTGAACATGGACCCGCCGGATCACACGCGGTTGCGGAAGCTGACTGCGCAGGCCTTCACCGTCCGCCGGATCGCCGGGCTGCGGCCGCGGATCCAGGAGATCGCCGGCACGCTGCTGCGGGCGATGGCCGAGCACGGTCCGCCGGTGGACCTGGTGGAGATGTTCGCCTTTCCACTGCCCACCGCGGTCATGTGCGAGATCCTCGGCGTCCCTTTCGAAGGCAGGGAACGGTTTCGCCAGTGGTCACGCGTGATCGTCACGCCCATGGCGTACAGCCCGGCGGAAGTGGCCCAGGCCCGGCGTGACGGCGCGGAGGACATGGCGGCTCTCGTCGCGGTCAAGCGGGCGACGCCGGGGGAGGACCTGCTGAGCGTCCTCGTGCACACGCGTGACGAGGACGGCGATCGGCTCACCGAGGCCGAACTGATCGATCTGGCCACCCAGCTCCTGCTCGCCGGGCACGAGACCACGGTCAGCCTCATCGCGACCGGGATCGTGCTGCTGGCGGGACATCCGGATCAGCTCGCGGCGCTGCGCTGCGATCCGAGCCTGACCGCAGGGGCCGTCGAAGAGATCATGCGGTTCGACGGGCCAGCCGACGCGTCGCTGCTCCGGCTCGCGCTGGAGGACGTCGAGCTGAGCGCCGGTGTGGTCCGGCGCGGCGAGGCGGTGCTGGCACACACCGGCGCGGCGAACCGCGACGAAGCCGCCTTCCCCGGCGCGTCGCGGTTCGACATCCGGCGCCGGAACGCGCCGCAGCTCGGTTTCGGGCACGGCCTCCACTTCTGCCTCGGCGCGGCGCTCGCCAGGCTGGAAGGGGAGATCGCGTTCCGGACGCTGCTCGACGGGCTGCCGGGGCTGGAGCTCGCGGTCCCCGCTTCGGCCATCGTCTGGCGTCCGCCGCTTTCGATCCGCGGCCCGGAAGCCGTGCCGGTGACGTGGGCTACCACCAAGCCCGGCTGAGGCTCTCCAAGGTCGGTTCTTCCGGCGCCGGAAGAACCCTGAGATACCAGGTGAAGTTGCTGTAGACGTGCAAAAGCGCGTAGGCGAGGCAACGCCGGGAGAACCCTTCGTCCGGCTCGACGCCGTATCCGGCCAGCAACCGTCGCAGGAAGTCCTTGTCCCCGCCCGAAACGAACAGGCCGACGGCGACGAAGTCGTACTCGGCCGCACCCCGCATCGCCGGTTCGAAATCGAAGAGCCCGGTCAGTCGCGGGCGTTCGCCGTCGTGGACGACCATGAGATGGTCGCGCATGAATTCGGTGTGCAGCGGGACGACGGGCGGGCTGCCCAGGTCGACCGAGTCGAGGAACACCGGAATCTGGCCGAGCCAAGCCTCGTTGAGCCCGGTCCGGCGGTGGTGCTCGACGGCCTTCGCGCGTTGCCCGGCGACGAACGCCGCCCAGTCCGGCGGTTCGAGGACGTCGAGCCTCGGGTCGTGCAGCGAATGCAGGGCGGCCAGCGCCTCGCCGAGTTCGGGGGCGAGCCGGTTTTTGTCCTCTGTGGACAGTTTCGGCCAGGCGTCCTTCAGTGTTTCGCCGCGCAGACGATCCATGAGCACGTAGCCCCAGCCGTCCCGTTCGCCGACGTCGTGCACGGCGGGAGTCGGGATCGGCAGTTTCCCGTGCAGGGCCTCGAGCATCGTCCGCTCGGTGGGAAGTTCGTCGAGGTGCACCGGCGGGAAGAGTTTGAGCACCAGATCTTCGCCGACGGCGTAGACCGGCAGCGACCCTTCGGTGAACGGGACGACTTCGCCAAGGCCCAGCGACTTCACCGCCGGAAGGAGATCTTGCCTGGTCAGCGCGTCGAACTCGGCTTCGGTGCCGGCGGGCGGGAACGGGATCACGGCACGACCGTAGAGCAGCGCGCCGTGGACGGCGACGTAATTACCCGCTGCGCTCCAGCAGCGTCCGCGCCGCGCCGAGCACCAGACGGCAGACGTCGTCGGGATCCGCACTGGCCAGCGGTTCCTTGCCGGTGATGTCGCGGACCAGGCCGATCCCGAGCAGCCAGGCGAGGATCAGGTCGGCCCGCAGATCCGCGTCTTCGGCGTCGGTCAGCGTGGCGAGCACCTTGGCGTACTCCTCACCGAGCTGCCGCCGGACCGCGGCGGCGGCGCTGTCGTGCCCCGTCGAGCGCAGGTACGCGTCGAGGGTGCGGTCGCGGCCGGTGTCGGACTCCAGCATGCTGCGCAACGCCGTGCCGAGCAGCTCGTCCGGTGGGGTGGTGGCGATCTGCTCGCGTCCACCGCGCGCCAGGACCTCCTCGAACAGCGCGTCCTTCGAACCGAAGTAGCGGAACAGCAAGGCCTGGTTGACCCCGGCGACTTTCGCGATGTCGCGCACGGTCGTCCGGTCGAAACCGCGTTCGGCGAAGAGGGCGGCCGCCGCGTCGAGCAGGGCCGCCCTGGTCGCGGCCGCGTCGCGCTTGCGGACCTGCGGTTCTTCCGTCATCGGCAAAGGCTAGCCGGGCGTCGCACGGTAGGCGCATTGACGCTCAGCGTGATCATGGTTAGCGTTGTAAGCAGTTGCTTACAAACCGCCGAGCCGGGGGGTTTCCGGACAAATGACCACCACAGACACCGAATTCGTCGCCTATCCCTTCAACGAAGACGCCGGACTCGAACTCAACGAGGCGTACGCGGCGGCCCGTGCGACCAAGGGCATGCTCCGGGTCCGTCTTCCGCACGGTGAGCCGGCGTGGCTCGCCACCAGGTACGCCGACGCGCGGTTGGTACTGGGCGACCGGCGCTTTTCCCGCGCGATGGCGGCGGAGAGGGACGAGCCACGGATGGCGCCGGGCAGGCGGCCCGGCGGGATCCTGAGCATGGACCCACCGGATCACACCCGGCTGCGCACGCTGGTCGCGAAGGCGTTCACCATGCGCCGCGTCGAACTGCTGAGGCCGCGCGTCGCCGAGCTGGCGGCGGGCCTGATCCAGGACATGAAGGCCAAGGGGCAGCCCGCCGACCTGGTCGAGGACTACGCGCTGCCGATCCCGGTCGCGGTGATCTGCGAGCTGCTCGGCGTCCCGGTCGAGGATCGGCCGAAGTTCCGCGTGTGGAGCGACGCCGCGCTGTCGACCAGCCCGCTGACCACCGAAGAGATGATGGCCAACCAGGACGAGCTGCGGGCGTACATGCACGTGCTCGTCGAGCAGCATCGCGCCGAGCCCCAGGACGACCTGATGACCGCGCTGATCGAGGCGCGCGACGTCCGCGACCGGCTGAGCGAGCTGGAACTGGTCGACATGTGCATCGGCATCCTGATCGCCGGGCACGAGACCACCGCCAGCCAGATCCCCAACTTCGTCTACGCCCTGCTCGAACAGCCGGAGCAGCTCGCCCGCCTCCGCGCGGACCTGGACCTGATCCCGGCGGCGGTCGAGGAACTGCTGCGGTTCATCCCACTGGGTGCCGGAGCCGGGTTCGCCCGGTACGCCACCGAAGACGTCCAGGTGGGTGACGTGCTCGTGAAGGAGGGCGAGCCGGTGATGGTCGCGATCGGCGCCGCGAACCGGGACGCGCTGCAGTTCACCTCGGCGGAAACCCTCGAATTCGGCCGGGAGTCCAACCCCCACCTCGGCTTCGGGCACGGCGTGCACCACTGCCTCGGCGCCCCGCTGGCCAGGCTGGAACTGCAGGAGGCCATGCGGGCGTTGCTGCGCGATCTCCCCGGACTGCACCTCGACGGCGATATCGTGTGGAAGACGCAGATGCTGGTACGGGGGCCCCGTTCCATGCCGATCGGATGGTGAGCATGAGCTGGAAAGTCGACGTCGATGGCGACACGTGCATCGGCTCGGGGATGTGCGCCGCGCTGAAGCCGGAGGTCTTCGCACTCGAAGGTGCCACGGCGACGGTGGTCACGGGCGAGGTGGAGCCGGACGAGACAGTGCTCGACGCGGCGGATTCGTGCCCCGCGATGGCCATCGAGGTGACGGAAAAGGGTGAAGTGATCGGGCCGCGGCCCTGATGACCGCTCGTTAATGCGTGGCGGTCGCCGGTGAACAGGCGTAGGACGGCAGGGTGAGCGAAGACGGCTTGACCCTCCGCACTCTGACCACCGACGACCTGCCCGCGTTCGCGGAACTGCTCGCGAGCGCCTTCCTGACCGACCCGACGGAAGGCCTGAAACACCGCGAAAGACTGGTGTTCGAGCCGGACCGCACACACGGTGTCTTCGACGGCGAAGACCTCATCGGGGCGGGGGAACTGCTCACCCGCCGGATCACCGTTCCCGGGGCCGGGCAGACGCCGTTCGCCGCGGTGACGTCGGTCGCCGTCGCACCGGGTCACCGCAGGCGGGGCGTGCTCACCCGGGTCATGCGGGCGCAACTGCACGGCCTGCACGAAGACGGCGGAGAACCGATCGCCGCGTTGTGGGCGTCCGAAGCGGTCATCTATCCCCGTTTCGGCTACGGCCTCGCGGCGCAGTTCCATCGCGCGAAGGTGCGCGCCAAGTCCGTGTTCCGGCCCGGCGTCGAGCTCGAAGCCGAACGAGTACGCGAAGCCGGGCGGAAACAGGCGATCCCGCTGATCAAGGCGATTTACGAAAAGGAGGCGCCGCAACGGGTCGGCGCACTCGACAGACCCGATTCGACCTGGGAATTCGTTCTCGACGACCCCGAGTACCGGCGCCACGGCGCGACCGCGCTGAAGTTCGCCGTCCTCCCGGACGGCTACGTGATCTACCGGCTGAAGAACGACTGGAACGAGGAAGGCCCGCGAGGGACCCTGACCGTGCAGGAACTGGTCGCGACCACGCCGGAGGCGTACGCGACCCTGTATCGCTTCCTGCTCGACTACGACCTGGTGTTCACGGTGGAGGGATTCACCGCCCTCGACGAGCCGCTCGTCCATCTGCTCGCCAACCCCCGCGCCATGACCCGGTCGGCCGGTGACTCCTTGTGGCTCCGGCTCGTCGACGTCGACCGTGGCCTCGTCACCCGGCGCTATGGCGCTCCGGTGGATCTGGTGTTCGGCGTCCGCGACGCCTTCTGCCCGTGGAACACCGGGAACTGGCGGCTCGTCACCGACGCCGGCGGGAACGCCGAGGTGACCCGCGTGGAGGACACGCCGGATCTGGAGCTGGGCGTGGACGACCTCGGGGCGATCTTCCTCGGCGGCACCAGGCCCAGCACGCTGGCCGCGGCGGGCCGGATCAAGGAACGGACCGCCGGCGCCGTCTCCCGGGCGACGGCCGCGTTCGCCACCGACCGTGAGCCGTCCTGTATCGAATCCTTCTAGCCGCCGTTACCTGCCGGGTAATCGACTTCGCGTCGTCGCTCTTGCCAAGGTGACGAGGTGCGAAAAATCAAGAGATTCCTTGGCGCGGCGGCGGTTCTGCTCGGTGCGACGGTGATGGGAAGCGGGACGGCGATGGCTGAGGCGACCGAAGGCTGCGCACTTCCGGAGCGGCTCGCGGACCTGGTCGAAGGCGCGGTGTCACCGTCCGCGTGTGCCTTCATCGTCAAACAGACCGAATTCGGGGCCATGCGTTCGGAGACCCCCGAAGCGCGGGAAGCCCGCGTCCGGTTGTACGGCACCATTTTCGCCGCGGACGGGACGCTCGCGGAATCGGGCAGCGCCGCGCCGGTCCGAGGCAGGGCGAACATCGAGAACAGCCTGCGCACCCTGCTCGGCGCGTTCCCGACGTTCCGGTTCACGCCGGTGAAGATCTCGGTGAACGGAGAGGCCGTTTTCTACGAAGCGGACAACGAAGCGGTGATCCACGGCCGGATGGTGCGGTATCCGGCCGTCTACCGGGTGGTGCTCAAGGACGGCGAGGTCACCCAAGGCCGCCGTTACCACGATCGGACGGAATGGTTCCGCCCCCTGGAGAACGACGGCCTTCGCGAACTGTTCGCCGGTGTCGGCGACGACTGCCCTCGGCCGGGGCCGGCCTTCACCGGCCCGGGGCTGACCACGCCGGTGACCGACCCGGCGTGCCATTTCGCTTACCTCAGCAGGCTTTCGGGCGCGATGACCGACGTCCGGCTGGCACCCGGCCAGGCGACGGCGAAGTTCCAGGAGTATCGCGGGACCGTGCGGGCGAAAGGGCGGACGATCGACTTCGGGATGGTCGTGGGCACCGGCTCAGGCGTTCTCCGCTACTACTTCGACACGCTCCCGCTGAGCTACGACGACGCGGAAACGGCCGCCCTGTTCACCAAGCTGATCACGGGCGCAGCACCCCCCGCTCGGTGACGACCGCGGTGACCAGCTCGAACGGCGTCACGTCGAAGGCGGGGTTGAACACCTCCGCGCCTTCGGGAGCGACGTTCGTGCCACCGAAACTCAGGACCTCGCCGGGATCGCGCTCCTCGATCACGATCCCGGCGCCGTCCGGCATCGCGGTGTCCACAGTGGACGAAGGGGCGACGACCACGAACGGGACTCCGTGGTGCTTCGCCGCGATCGCCAGGCCGTAGGTGCCGATCTTGTTGGCGACGTCGCCGTTGGCGGCGATCCGGTCGGCGCCGACGAGCACGCAGTCGACCAGACCGCGGCTCATCGCGGCGGCGGCCGCGCCGTCGGGCTGGATCCGGTACGGGACACCGGCTTCGGCCAGCTCCCACGCGGTCAGGCGGGCGCCCTGCAGCAGCGGCCTGGTCTCGTCGACCAGCACGGACTCGACCAGGCCACGGGCCTGAAGATGCCAGACGACGCCGAGCGCGCTGCCCCAGGCGACCGTGGCGAGGTGGCCCGCGTTGCAGTGACTGAGCAGCCGTAACGGCCGCCGCTCGCAGTGTTCGAGCACCACCGCGGCCGCCAGCCGGGAGGCCTCGTGGTTGATCCGCTCGTCCTCGTCGAGGATCGCCAAGGCTTCGGCGAGGACGGCTTCCGGCCCCTCCGGGAGCTTCGCGAGGGCGCGGGAGACACCCCAGCTCAGGTTGACCGCGGTCGGCCGGGCCTGGGCGACGCGACGCGCCTCGGCCTCGACGTCACCTCCCGCGCGGGTCGCGAGCACGACACCGAGCGCCCCCGCCGCGCCGAGCGCCGGCGCCCCGCGCACCGCCAGCCGCTGGATGGCGTCGACGAGTTCGCCGACCGCGCGCAGTTCTAGCACGCGATACTCGGCGGGAAGGACGGTCTGGTCGATGATCGTGACCGCGTCACCGGTCCAGTCGATCGTCCTGCGCATGGCTCCCCCGCGAAATCCGGTTGTCCCGTCGCGGCCGCCTCGGTGAGGATGCGGCCCGTGACCATTCAACGCCACCATCCGCCCGGTCTGCACCCCACGCCCACCTACCACCACGTGACCATCGTCGAAGGACGGCGGGACGTCCACCTCGCCGGCCAGTGCCCGCTCACCGAAGACGGCAAGGTCGTCGAGGGCGACGTGCTCGCCCAGGTCGACCAGGTCGTCGCGAACACCGCCGCCGCGCTCGCCTTCGCCAAGGCGACCCCGGCCGACGTGGTGCGCACGGTGATCTACGTGGTCACCCCGGACGCGGACGTGCTCTCGGCGGTGTGGGACCGGTTCGTCGAGTCGGAGATCGGGGAGGCGTTCACCACCGCGAGCACCCTGCTCGGCGTCGCGCAGCTCGGGTATCCCGGGCAGCTCGTCGAGCTCGACGTCACCGCCGCCACGGCCTGACCTCACCGGCCGGCCCCGACAGGTAGTGAAGGGCCCCTTCCTTACCCTCAGGGTAGGGAAGGAGGCCTTCACGGACTTCGCGTCCTAGAGACCCGCCATCAAGTCGGTCTCGGTGATACCCGGCCCCTGCCCGGCACGGATGAACCACTCGACGCCGAACGCCTGCGCGAAGCCCTCGTCGGGCATCGCGAGGAAGAACGAATCCTCACTGATCTGGCTGGCGTGCGCGCGCATCGCGGCCCGTTTGTACGGCAGGTACTCGGTGACGTCGACCCTCGCCGTCAGGACCGCTTCCGGCTTGCCGAACTCGGATCCGTCTTCGAAATCGGGGAGATCCTCCGCCTTCATCTGCCCCGTCCGCACCGCCTCCTCCATGCCGCGGCGCATCTCGTCACTGTTGCTCGTCGCCTCGTAGACCCGCGGCGTGCCCGCCAGCTCGGCCGCGCGCATCCCGACCCGGTGCACCTGGATGTGATCCGGATGCCCGTAGCCACCGTTGTCGTCGTACACGGTCAGGACGTCGGCCTGCTCCTCACGCAGGATCGCGGCCAGGCGCTGCGCGGCCTCCTCGACGTCGGCCTGCCAGAACGTGCCGGGCTCGTCGTTGCGCGGCTCGCCCATCATGCCGGAATCGGTGTACCCCAGGAACTCCACCCGCTTGGCCCCCAGGACCTCGGCGGAAGCGTGCGTCTCCTGCACGCGGCGCTGCCACAACTCCTCTCCGTCGTCGAGGAAACCGTCCGGCACCTCGCCGACCTCCCCCCTGGTCGCGACGACGAGCACTACACGGTGACCTTCCTCGAAGGCCTTGCGCATGACGCCACCCGCGACGATGCACTCGTCGTCGGGGTGGGCGTGAAAACTCACCAATGTGGCCATGGTGGGGAAACTACCGGGGGGCACCGACATATTCCGGTGCTTCGCCCACAGCTAAGCACCTCGTGAGTGGTAAGGACGGTTAGAACCGTCCTTACCACTCACGAGCCCAACGTCCACTCACGCCGGGAAGGTCCGCCCGAGGAACTCCAGCGTCAGCGCCCAAGCCGCCGCGGCGGGCTCCGGCTGGTGGAACATGGGCGCCACGTGGTTGTGGAACGCGTGCCCCGCCCCCTCGTGGATGTGGATCTCCGCTCCGTCGTGAGAAGCGACCGCGTCGGCAAGGCGACGCACCCCTTCGATGGGAATGTAGGGATCCTCGCCGCCGAACTGGAACTGGATCGGGCAGGTGATCTCGTCCAGCAACGGAAGTTGTTCCGGAACGCGCGAACCGTAGTAGGAAACCGCGACGTCCGGGTCGCCTTCGGCGGCGGCCGCGTAGGCCATCGAGCCACCGAGGCAGAAACCGAAGACGCCCGCGCGGCCGTCGGTTTCGGGCAGCTCGCGCAGCGTCGCGAGGGTCGCGAGCACGTCGGTGACGGCGCGTGCCGGGTCGAGCCGGCCGGCGACGGCCACCGAGGCCGAGAGCCCGGCTTCGTCGTGCGTGGCCGACCAGCCGGGGGAGATCCGCCAGAAGAGTTCGGGCACGGCGACGACGTACCCGAGGGCGGCCAGGTCGGCGGCGACGGACTTGAGGTAGTCGTCGAGACCGAAGATCTCCTGGATCAGCACCAGACCCGGGCCGGAGCCGGATTCGGGCAGCCAGAGCGGGGCGTCGAACGAGCCGTCGGCGACGGTCACCTTGGTCATCGGGTTCCTTCCAGTGCGCGCACGAGGCAGTCCGCCACCAGGGCGGCCTGTGTGCCGTCGGGGTCGAGGTCGGGATCGAAGATGGTCAGCTCCAGCCCGGCGGCGCCGGGGATCGCGAGCAGGCCGCGGAGCAGTTCGACGAGCTTGTCCGGGTCGAGCCCGTCGGGATCGGGACTGTCCACAGCGGACACGAATTCCGGATCGAGCGTGTCGATGTCGATGTGGATCCAGAAACCGTCCAGTGGTGCGAAAATCTCCCGGGCGGCGGAGAGCGCGCCGTCGGTGCCGGACGCCATGATCTCCTGGCTGGTCACGACGCGCAGCCCCGCGTCCCGCGCCTCGGCGGACTCCTCCGCGCGAACGCCGAGCACGAGGACGTCTTCGTCACGGACGTAGGGGCCCAGACCGTCCACATCGGCCAGTTCCGGTTGGCCACGGCCGGTGACGACGGCGAGGGCCTCACCGCCCACGTTGGCGACGTGACCGGAATTGCCGAGGTGCCGGAAGTCGTCGTGCCCGTCGAAGTAGGCGATGCCGAAGCGGCCCTCGCGACGCAGGGTCAGCATCGCGGCGAGCGCGATCGAGCAGTCGCCGCCGAGCACCACCGGGAAGCCGCCGTCCGCGCGGATCTTCGCCAGCCGCCCGGCGAGGGCCGCGGTGTAGGTCGCGATCCCGTCCGCGTTGCGCACCCCGCCGCCGGGCGACCAAGCGGGCAGATACCGCGGCGGGGTGACGACACCGCCGTCCCTGGCGCCCAGACGGGTGAGCAGGCCGTGGTCGCGCAGCGCGCCCGGTGCCTTGTGACAACCGGGGACCACACCTTCGGCGGGTGGGCGCAGTCCGAGATTGGACGGCGCGTCGAGCAGTACGAAATTCCCCATGCCCCCACCGTAGTAGTGACGCCTGGTGCCACGCCGTCCGTCCCTTTAGGTTGGAGGGACGGACAGAGGAGGCTCAATGGCGGAGCGGACCAAATACATCCTCGACGAAGCGGACATGCCGGCCAGGTGGTACAACGTCGTCCCGGATCTGCCGGAGCCCCCACCGCCGCCCCTGCACCCGGGCACCCGTGAACCGGTCGGCCCGGACGACCTCGCGCCCCTGTTCCCGCAGGCGCTCATCGCGCAGGAAGTCAGCACCGAACGGTACATCGACATCCCGGAAGAGGTCCTCGACGTCTACCGGCTCTGGCGGCCGTCGCCGCTGTTCCGCGCGAGGCGGCTGGAGAAGGCGCTCGGTACGCCCGCCCGCATTTACTACAAGTACGAGGGCGTCAGCCCGGTCGGCTCGCACAAGCCCAACACCGCCGTCCCGCAGGCGTACTACAACGCGGCGGAGGGAGTCACCCGGCTGACCACGGAAACGGGCGCCGGTCAGTGGGGGAGCGCGCTCGCGTTCGCGTGCGCCACCTTCGGGCTCGAATGCGAGGTGTGGCAGGTCCGCGCTTCCTTCGATCAGAAGCCGTATCGCAAGCTGATGATGGAGACCTTCGGCGCGACGGTGCACCCGAGTCCGTCCGAGCTGACCGAATCCGGCCGCGCGATCCTGGCCGCCGACCCGGGCTCGACCGGGAGCCTCGGCATCGCGATCAGCGAGGCGGTCGAGCAGGCGGCGCAGGCGGAGAACACGCGTTACGCGCTCGGCAGCGTGCTCAACCACGTGCTGCTGCACCAGACGATCATCGGCGAAGAGGCGCTCAAACAGTTCGAACTGGCCGGGGACACCCCAGACGTCCTCGTCGGCTGCACCGGCGGCGGATCCAACTTCGGCGGGCTCGCCTTCCCGTTCCTGCGCGAAAAACTCGCCGGCCGGATGGACCCGGTGATCCGCGCGGTCGAACCGGCCGCCTGCCCGACGCTGACCCGTGGGAAGTACGCGTACGACTTCGGGGACACCGCCGGGTTGACGCCGTTGCTGAAGATGCACACGCTCGGTCACGACTTCATCCCCGACCCGATCCACGCCGGCGGCCTGCGCTACCACGGGATGTCACCGCTGATCTCGCATATCTACGAACTCGGGCTGATCGACGCGGTCGCCATCGGGCAGGAGGACTGTTTCGCGGCCGGCGTGCGGTTCGCCCGCGCGGAGGGCATCATCCCCGCGCCCGAGCCGACCCACGCGCTCGCCGCGTGCATCCAGGAAGCGTTGCGGTGCAAGGAAACCGGGGAGGAGAAGGTGATTCTGACCGCGCTGTGCGGGCACGCCCACCTCGACCTTCCGGCGTACGGCGCGTTCCTGGCGGGTGACATCTCCGACCACGCGCTGTCCGACGAGGTCCTCGAGAAGTCCCTCGCCGGCCTCCCCTGACCGCGTTTCGTCCTCTGGATGCGGTACTTGCACACGCAAGGACCGCATCCAGAGGACGAAACGCGAGGGGGTCAGCCGGTCACCTGGTAGCCCGAAGTCCGGTTCCGCCCGGTGTTCTTCGCCTGGTAGAGCGCCCGGTCGGCGACGGCGATCACGGCGTCCAGATCGCTGACGCCCGGCCGGTCGGCGAGGCCGATCGACACGGTGACGTGCTCGGGCAGGTCACCGGCACGCGCGGCCACGCTCGACCGGATCCGTTCCGCGATCGCGTGGGCGTGGACGGCGGGCGTGCCGGGCAGCAGGACGACGAACTCCTCACCGCCGAACCGTCCGACCAGATCCGTGCCGCGCACCTCGGTGCGCAGGGTTTCCGCGATCGCCGCCAGATACCGGTCGCCGACCAGATGCCCGTGCCGGTCGTTGATCAGCTTGAACCGGTCGACGTCGACCATCAGCAGGCTGGTGTGCCGCCCCGCGCGCCGCGCGCGGTCGAGTTCGTCGGCCGCCGCCTCACGCCACGCCTTGGCGTTGAGCAGCCCGGTCTTGGCGTCGCTGCGCGCCTGCCGTTTCAGTTGCCGCAGCAGGACGCCGCGATGCAGCACCAGCGTGATCCCGACGACGAGCAGCAGCACCACCGGCCAGTCCCGCAGCGCCCACGCGACGATGACGCCGAGCGCGATCGTCGCCGTTTCGAGCGCGTACTCGAACGGCTTCGCCAGCGCGTCGCGCAGCCGCTCGTGTGGCGTGCCGAAGTACACCGCGATCGTCATGAGCACGGTGTTGACCAGCAGGAAGACCCCGCCCGCCGCGACGATCGACCCGAACGAGGCGACGTCACGAGGGAGTACGTCGAACGGGGCCGCGTACCGGGCGAGGAAGGCGGCGGCCGCGAAACCCGACAGCACGGTCGCCGAGGTGGAGAACATCCGCCGGAACAACGGGCTCGGCTGCCCGCGGAACCAGCGGTAGAAGAACGACACGGCGATGACCAGCGCGGCGAGCGCCGGATGCACCAGCAGCACCGCGGCGAAGGTCCACACGCTGTCGAGCGAGATGTGCGGCGTGCCCGCGAACCGCTCCCGAACCCGCTCGACCGGACGTGACAGCTCCGTGTACGCCACGGCACTGACGATCAGGATCGCGAAGGGGAGGGCGTCGCCGGGAGTGAACGGTATCCGGAGAAGTGACCAGGCGGATCCGGCGATCGCCGCGACGTCCACCAGGAGGACGAAGCCGATCAAACCGCGGTGGGGTAGCCGCCACAGCGCCCAATTCGTTAGCGCCACGGAGACGAACGTAATCGGTTGGATACTAGGTGTCACTACGCTGTCTGGGTAGGCGTGGGTGCACCACGCGTGACCGGATCGGGGAAGTGGAGGGGGTGAGCTCCATGCGCGGGCAGAACTGGTGAGTACCCGGTTCCGGTCAAAGGGGGTGAAGCGGGGCCACGTGGCGCCAAGCCCGGGTGGCCGGAACAGCCACTACGAGACCGGCGAGTGCGATGACCGAGACCGTCGTCGCTGGTGAACCGAGCACGCCGACGAGCAGGCCGCCGGCGATCAGCCCGATTCCCTGCACGGCGATGAGTCCCGACCCGGCGAGGCCGAACGCCTGGCCTCGTTCGGTGTCGGGTACCAGCCGCATGAACGTGGTGCTCGCGGTGACCTGGTAGGCCGCGCACATCCCGGACAGCACGAGCAGTCCGGCGGCGTAGGGGAGCGAGGGCCGGAACCAGAACGCCGCGAGCGGCACGATCGCGCCGAGCGCCAGCCCGCCGACCATGCGCAACCGGACTTCGGGCCGTACCAGGCGGCCCAGCACGAACACCCCGAGCACGATCCCCGCGGGATGCGCCGCGAGCAGCAGCCCCGCCGTCACCGCGCCGCCGCCGATCTCCGCGGCGTAGGGCACGGCGAGCCCTTCCGGCACGATCACGAAACCCGCCAGCCACGCCAGGCCGACCAGCGCGCGCAGCCGTCGGTCGTGCCAGATCGTGCGGGCGCCCGCACGAAGCCGCCGCAGGGTCGACGTCGCCGGTCCGCTCGTACCGGAAGCGGGCCGCGCGCGGACACCCAGCCGGAGGACGATCGCCGAGACGGCGAACGTCATCGCGTCGATCGCCAGCCCGCGGCCCGGCCCGATCGCGGCGATCACCACACCGCCCAAGGCGAAGCCGGCGAGCTGGCCGATCTGGTTGGTGATCTTCAGCAGGGACTGGCCGAGCACGTAGGAATCCCCGCTGAGCACCGACGGCAGGACCGCGGCCTGCGCGGCGGTGAACGGCGCGTTGGCCAGCTGCACCACCACCAGCACGGCGGCGAGCACGGGCAACGGGATGCCGGGGACGGCGAGCACCGCGACCAGGAGCGCGCGGACGACGTCGGAGCAGACCATCACCGCGCGGCGCGGGAACCGGTCGGCCAGTCCACCGAGCAGCGGCCCGCCGATCAGGTCGGGCAGGTAGGTGAGTGCGTAGGTCAGCGCGGGCCAGGTCGCCGAGCCGGTCCGATGGAAGACCAGCACCGACAGGGCGACCCTGGCCACCTGGTCACCGAGGATCGACTGGAGTTCCGCGAACCAGATCGCCCGCAGTTCGCCGACCGCGAGGATCTGCCGGAAGGTCGCCTTGGATTCCACGAGGTGACCACCCCCGCTCGATCGGGTGAGTCACCGAGCGTACCGCCCCGCACGCGTGCGGTGAACCCTCGCAAGTACGTGAAGGCCCCCTTCACCGCACTAGGCGCGATGAAGGGGGCCTTCACGTACTTCCGGGGCTACTCCGTACCGCAGGTGATCTTCGGCTGCGGGTTGTAGTGCACGTTCCGGGTGTGCCGCCGGATCTCGCGGCCGGTCGCGGCGTCCTTGATGACCCGGGTGTCCGACGTGGTGAAGCCGGGCGCACCGTTGCTGGGCTTGCAGTTCTCGGCGGGGCCCGCCTTCGTCGGCGGCTCGGACGGGTTGGTGCGGCCGCCCGGGATCGACTCGACGGTGTACTTCTTGGTGCCCCACAGCCGGATCGTGATGTCCGACGGCGTCCAGATGGTCTGGATCGCGACACCGGTGTCCGTGTCGTTGGTGAACTTCAGGTCGATCACGCTGCCGCCGTTGTGGTTCTGGAACACGGTCGCCTCGCGCGCGGCGGGGTAGCGGCTGATGTAGTAGCTGTGTTCCCTGTGCTCGGTGTCCTTCATACCGGCGAAGTACGAGGCGTTGTACAGCGTGGTCGCGAACTGCGAGATCCCGCCGCCGACCTCACGGCCGGGCGCGCCGTCCTTGATGATGCCCGCGTCGACGTAACCCTGCGCGGCGCCGCGCGGCCCGGTGAACCCGTTGAGGCTGAACGTCTCGCCCGGCTTCACGATGGCGCCGTTGACCTTCTGCGCCACGACCCGGATGTTCGTCCCCGAGTCCGGCGCGAATCCGCCGGTCTTGTACTCGCTGACGACCTCCTTGATACCGAGCTGGCTCGCCTGCTCGGTGGTCACCTTGGCCGGGGTCTTCTTGTAGGTCACGGGCAGCTCGCGGGGCGCGGCGCGCTTGAGCACGTCGAGCACCGGCTTGAGGCTCGGCTCCCAGTCGACGACGTTGGCGTCCTCGGAAGGCTGGACGGTCGGCTTGCCGCCTTCGAAGACGATCTGCGCGTCCTTGCCCTCCTTCTCGGTGGACTTCAGCTGCGGGCCCGCGGCCTCGATGATCTTGTTGTTGTCCACCTTCGGGTTCAGCACGCCGCCGTCGACCGGTTCGAAGGTCAGCGCGGCCGCGATCTGCTCGGGTTTGACGACGGCGTCCTTGCCCTCGCCCTTGATGACCATCGGCGACGCCACGGCGGGCTTCGCGATCTGCTCGAGTGCGGCGTGGACGGCCTCCGCTGAGACCTTGACCGGGGTCTGGGTGACCGCGAGCGTCAGCGGCTCGCCACTGGCCCAGTGCTCCAGGATGGTCTTCTTGGCGGCTTCGAGGTCGAGCTTCTGCCCGGTCTTCGGTTCGACGGCGACCGGTTTGGCCTCCTCGAAGCGCACGGTGCCCTCGATCGGGTCGCGGTCGACCTTGTCGCGCAGGTTCTCCATCGCGGCGGTGAGCTTGGCGTCGTCGGTCTGCGTGACGACACCGACCTCGGTGGTCGAGAAGAACGACGCGATCCGGGTGAACGGGTTCAGCGGCTGGTCACCGGCCTGGTCGAGGGTGGCGGGCCAGTCGAGGCGCAGGCCCGCGTTGTTCGGCGCCAGCGACTCCTCGGCGTCGCCCGCGACGACCTTCACCGGCCGGGTCAGCCGCGGCTCGATGCCGCCGCGGAGCTCCTTCTCGGCCGCCGCGCGGTCCATCCCGCCGACGTCGACCCCGGCGACGGTGACGCCGCGGGGGACGCTGCCCTGGGAGACCAGCACGTCGAGGGCGTACGCGACGACCAGCAGGCCGAACACGCCGCCGCCGATGAAGGCGGCCTTGCGATAGCTGCGACGGCGCTTCGGTGGCGCGGGTTCCTCCGGCGTGGCAGACTCCGCGAACCCGGGCGTGACGACCGGGAGAATGTCCGTCTGCTCAGCGTGGGACTCGGGCCAGCGCGGTTCCTGCGGCAACTCTCCACCCTCCACGGTCCGGCGAGGCCGGGCGTCGTGATCGAACATCCGGGCCTTCCACACGTTCCGGACGTAGGTTCAAGATACGGGGCGCGTTTTGTGGTCGTGCAACTCGCCCGGTTGGGTGAGCGGGTCACTCCGTCGGGTGGTCACTGGGCGTCAGGTTCGGGATTTTCACCCACTCTGGCGAGAAAGTCGAAGTCGCAGCCCTCATCTGCCTGCGTGATGTGTTCGGTGTACAACGCGCCGTAACCCCGTTCGTACCGCGGGGCGGGCGGCTTCCACCGTGCCCGGCGATGTTGCAATTCCGCATCATCAACGTCGAGGCTCAGCCGTCGCGAAGGGACGTCCAAAGTGATCGGATCGCCGTCGCGGACCAGTGCGAGCGGCCCGCCCACGTGGGATTCCGGCGCGACGTGCAGTACGCACGCGCCGTAACTGGTGCCGCTCATCCTGGCGTCGGAAACGCGGACCATGTCCCGGACGCCCTTGGCCAGCAGGTGATCCGGCAGCGGCAGCATCCCGTACTCGGGCATCCCCGGGCCGCCGAGCGGGCCGGAACCGCGCAGGACGAGGACCGAATCCTCGGTGATGCCGAGCGAGGGGTCGTTGATGCGGTTCTTCAAGTCCTCGTGGTCGTCGAAGACCACCGCGGGTCCCGTGTGGACGAGCAGCCGGGGCTCGGCGGCGATGTGCTTGATCACCGCCCCCGACGGTGCGAGATTGCCGCGAAGCACCGCGACTCCGCCTTCAGCGGCGACCGGGTTTTCGCGCGTCCGGATGACTTCGTCGTTGTGCACCCGCGCCGAAGCCAGGATTTCGCCGAGAGTCCGGCCGGTGACGGTGACCCGATCGGTGTGCAGCAGGCCGGTCAGCCGGGAGAGCAGACCGGGAAGCCCTCCGGCGTAGTAGAAGTCCTCCATCAGCCAGTCGCCGCCCGGCCGGATGTTCGCCAGTACGGGGACCCGGCGCGCGATCGCGTCGAAATCGTCGAGGGACAACGGGACCCGCGCCCGCCCGGCCATCGCGATCAGATGGATGACGGCGTTGGTCGAGCCGCCGAGCGCCAGAACGGTGGTGATCGCGTCGGCATACGCGCGCTGGTCGAGGATCTTCGTGACGGTGAGGTCCTCCCACACCATCTCGACGATCCGCGCGCCGCTCGCCGCGGCCATCCGGTGGTGCGCGGAGTCGACGGCGGGGATCGACGCGGCGCCGGGCAACGTCAGTCCGAGCACTTCGGCGACCGACATCATCGTGGACGCGGTCCCCATCGTCATGCAGGTTCCGGGAGAGCGGGCCAGTCCACGCTCCAATTCGGACAGTTCCTCGGTACCGATCAGCCCGGCCCGCTTGTCGTCCCAGTACTTCCACATGTCGGTGCCGCTGCCGAGCACCTCGTTCCGCCAATGCCCGCGCAGCATCGGGCCGGCGGGGACGAAGATCGCGGGCAGTCCCGCGCTCGTCGCGCCCATCAGCAACGCCGGTGTCGTCTTGTCGCAGCCGCCCATGAGGACCGCCCCGTCGACGGGGTAGGACCGCAGGATCTCTTCGGTCTCCATCGAAAGCAGGTTGCGGTAGAGCATGGGGGTCGGCTTCTGGAAGGTCTCCGACAGGGTCGCGACCGGGAACTCCAGCGGGAATCCGCCGGCCTGCCAAACTCCGCGTTTGACCTGTTCCGCCCGCTCCCGCAGATGCATGTGGCAGGGATTGATGTCGCTCCACGTGTTGAGGATCGCGATGACCGGTTTCCCGAGGTGCTCTTCCGGGTTGTAGCCGAGTTGTCTGCTCCGGGCCCGGTGGCTGAAACCACGGAGTTCGCCGCCGCCGAACCAGCGGTGACTGCGGAGTTCCTCAGGGTTCCTCATGAAGCGAGTATGACATCTCATATATGATCGCCCCATGCCTTCGACCTTCAGCCTGCCCGCTTCCCGGACCGAAGTGGTGCTCGAAGAGATCCGCCGCGGCATTCTCACCAGGGAGCTGAAACCCGGTCAGCCGCTGGTGGAAGCCGAACTCGCGGCCCGGCTCGGGGTGTCGAAGACGCCGGTGCGCGAGGCGCTCAAGGTGCTGTCGAACACGGGACTGGTGACGTTCAGCCCGTACAAGGGCGCCTCGGTGTGCGTGGTCGACGCGGAGCTGGCGAAGTCCGTTTACGACGTTCGCATGGTGCTGGAGCCCGAGGCCGTGCGCCGGTCGGTCGAGCGCCGCTCGCCGGACCTGCTCGAAGACGCCGCGGAGGCGTTGAAGGAGGCCTCGGCGGCGATCTCGGACAAGGACCAGGCCGCGCTCAGCCTGCTCAACCGCCGGTTCCATCGCGCGCTCTACAGTGGCTGCGGCAACCCGCTGATGGTCTCGATGCTGGACGACCTCAGGGACCGCGCGGCGCTGATCAGCGTGGTCGGCTGGGCGGCGAATCCCAGCTGGCGCAGGGAATGGGCCGAGCACAAGGCGGTGCTGGCGGCGGCGAAGAAGGGGGACGCCGACGGCGCGGCCGGGCTGCTGCGCGCCCATGTCGGCGACTTCCTCGACCGGATCCTCGAGACCATCGGAGCCGAATGATGCGCCTGCTGCTCATCGCCGATACGCATCTGCTGCAGCGTGCGAGGCGGCTGCCCGCCCAGGTCTGGCGCGAGGTCGAGGCGGCGGACGTCGTCATCCACGCGGGTGACTGGGTCGAGGTCGCCCTGCTCGACGAACTGGAGGCCCGGAGCAAGCGGCTCATCGGGGTCTACGGCAACAACGACGGCGCGGACCTGCGGGCGCGGCTCCCCGAGATCGCGCGGGCGGACCTCGGCGGCGTCCGCCTGGCGGTCATCCACGAAACCGGCGGCAAGCAGGGGCGCGAGCGCCGCTGCGACGACCAGTTCCCGGACACCGACGTCCTCGTGTTCGGGCACAGTCACATCCCCTGGGACACGGTCACGCCGAACGGCCTGCGGCTGCTGAACCCCGGCTCGCCCACCGACCGGCGGCGCCAGCCGTTCTGCACGTACCAGACCGCCGAGATCCGCGACGGCGAGCTGCGCGACGTAGCTCTTCATGAGCTGCCTCTTCGCCGCTGACCGGGTAGACAGGTAGCCATGGAACCGGCGCAGGCGTTGAGGGAGATCGCGTTCCGGCTGGAGCGCGCGGGCGAACCGACCTACCGGGTGCGGGCGTTCCGGCAGGCGGCCGCGGTGATCGCCAAGGTCAAGCCCGAAGACCTGCGCAAACGCGCCGAGGCGGGCACGCTGACCGCGTTGCCGAA
This sequence comes from Amycolatopsis sp. NPDC000009, assembly GCF_055563465.1. NCBI lineage: Bacteria > Bacillati > Actinomycetota > Actinomycetes > Pseudonocardiales > Pseudonocardiaceae > Amycolatopsis > Amycolatopsis sp. NPDC000009. The sequence goes on along the minus strand of NZ_JBVHDI010000005.1, from coordinate 102,889 downwards.
CATCGGCAAGGCGACCGCGGCCGTCGTCGAAGACGTCCTCGCCGGCCGCCGTCCCGCGTACTTCGAGAAACTCGGCGAGCCGAAGCTGCCCGACGGCGGCCCGATGCGGGCGGCGTTGCGCGGCGACTGTCACACCCATTCGGACTGGTCCGACGGGGGAAGCCCGATCGAGGAGATGGCGGAGGCCGCCCGCGGCCTCGGTCACGAATGGATGGTGCTGACGGACCATTCGCCGCGGCTCACCGTCGCCAACGGTCTGTCGCCCGAACGGCTGCGGCGGCAGATGGACGTCGTCGCGGAACTGAACGAGACGATGGCGCCGTTCCGGATCCTGCACGGTATCGAGGTCGACATCCACCTCGACGGCACGCTGGACCAAGAGGAAGAACTGCTGGAGCAGCTGGACTTCGTCGTCGCGAGCGTCCACTCGAAACTGCGGATGCCCGCGAAGGAGATGACGCCGAGGATGATCGCCGCGGTGCAGCATCCGCGGGTCCGCGTGCTGGGCCACTGCACCGGGCGGCTGGTGATGGGAGCGCGCGGGAAGCGGCCCGAGTCCGAGTTCGACGCGGAGGCGGTGTTCACCGCGTGCCGGGACAACGGGGTCGCCGTCGAGATCAACTCGCGTCCCGAGCGCCGTGACCCGCCGACGCGCCTGCTGAACCTGGCCGTGGAGCTGGGCTGCGACTTCGCGATCGACAGCGACGCGCACGCGCCGGGTCAGCTGGAATGGCTGGTCTTCGGCTGCGAGCGGGCCACCGAGCTGGGGATCGAGCCGAACCGGGTGATCAACACGCGGACCGCGGAGGACCTTCTGGCCTCGTGAGTGGTTAGGACGGTTAGAACCGTCCTAACCACTCACGAGAGGGTCGCGAAGCGCAGGCCGGCGTCGCTCAACCGGTCGATCAGCGCCTGCCCCATCGCGGTCGCCGTGGTGACCTGCCCGGCCGTCGCGGGCAGGTCGTCCAGCGCCAGGCACAGCGCGGATTCGCCGAGCATCTTCGCCGTCTCGCCGTAGCCCGGGTCGCCGCCGGACACCTCGGTGACGACGCGCTCGCCGTCGCTCTCGGCGTGGAACCGCACGGAGAACCACGACCGCGCCCGTCGCTGTTCGTCCGGGCCGCCGCCGGGCTTCACCAGTTTCGACAGCGCCCGTCGCGCGGGCGGGATCTGGGCTGCGGCGAAGACGAGACCCATCCCGGCCGCTCCGGCGGCCACCACCGGAAGCCGTTTGATCGCGGCGAAATGCCGGTACGTGAAGTCGGGGCCGTATATCGGGAGCGCGGCGGCGGACCGCTCGACGATCATCGGGTCGATGGTCGGCAGCGGCACCGCCCAGAAACCGTCGGGGCTGCGATGCGGCGTGCCCAGCACGGCGCGCGCTCGACTGCCCTCCGGCCGCGGTTCGGCCGCCGCGCGGTCCCGTGCGGCGCGGAAGCTGGACGGCAGCCGCGAAAACGCCGTCAGCGCCGAGAGGAAGGTGCCGCCCGAGGGGGCCGCGCCCGCGCGCACGTACCCGTCGATCCGGATCGGTTTCCCTTGTGGCAGCTGGGAAACCGTGAAGAGGGCGCCGAGGTCGTGCGGGATCGAGTCGAAACCGCACGCGTGCACGAGCCGGGCACCGGTCTCGACCGCGCGGGCGTGGTGGGCGAGGTACATCTTGTCGGCGAACTCGGGCTCGCCGCACAGGTCGGCGTAGTCGGTGCCCGCCTCGGCGCACGCGGCGACCAGTGGTTCTCCGAAGTGGACATACGGGCCGACCGTGGTGGCGACGACCTTCGTGGACTCGGCGACCTTTCGCAGCGAGTCCACATCGGAGACGTCGGCTCGCAACAACGGCAGTTCGGACAGCGCGGGGTTGATCGAGAAAAGCTTTTCTCGCAACGCCTCCAGCTTGCCCGTGTTCCGTCCGGCCAAGGCGAGACGCAGACCGGGCGGCGCGGCGCGGGCGAAGTATTCCGCCGTCAGGCCACCGGTGAATCCGGTGGCGCCGAACAGGACGACGTCGTGGTCACGATCGGCAGGCATGGGCGTCAGGCTACCGCCGGTCATCGCCTGTCGCCGGTGTAGACGACGGCGGCGCTCACCGCGTCCACCCCCGAGATCAGTTCGGCGAGCGCCTTCGGGAGCTCCCGGTGCGTGGACCCGGCCCAGGTCCGCAGGCCGGCGCGGTCGAGTTCCGGTTCGCAGAAATCGTCGAGACCGATGGTCCAGGCCAGCAGGGCCAGGCAGACCGAATGCGGATCCGGCTGTTCGGTGCCGAGGACGGCCGCCCGCACCTTGCTGCGCGCGGCCGTGGACATCAGCAGATCCCGCGGCGGATACCGGTGATTCCTGCGCAGGAGCATCCGGTCGGTTTCGCGGTCGATCACCCCCGCGGCGAGCAGGTTGTCCGCGACCGTTTCCCCGAGATCGTGGCGGAGATGGCCGACCCATTCCCGGACGGTGTGCCGTTCGGGTTCGCGGAGGATTTCCGAGAACACCCCGTCCAGCGGGGGATGGGCGAGGCCGCGTCGCGACAACGGCCGGATTCGTTTGCGTTCCACGGTGATCCGCTCGGCGAGGAGGAGATCGCAGAGCGCGGAACCGGCCATTCCGATGCCTAGTCCGGTGCGGCGCAGCGCGGGTTTTCCGGTGAACTCGTCGTGGGCGAGGAAGAACAGGGAATCGACCAAGGTCAGCCGACGCATGAATGGCACGCCCCCCGGCGTCGTAGTGCGGGACGGCCAAAGTAGCGGTAGCGCGCGGACCACTGCGACCCGAGGTCCGTTTTTAGCCTGAACGGACGTACCTCGCCGAGGTGGCCGGCCCTAGGGTGGGATGGCTTTCGCAAGATCAAGAACCTTCAGCGCCAAACCGACGTCCGGGGGACGGGTTCATGGGTACGCAAAGACCGCGGCGCGGTCTCGGCCATCGACGGCTCGGAGCCGCCCAGATCGTGTTCTTCGTGGTGGCCGCGGCGGGTCCGCTGTTCGCCATCGCGGGCGGCGTCCCGACCAACTACGCGGTCACCGGCAGCATCGGGGTGCCGCTGTCGTTCCTCCTGCTCGCCCCGATCCTGGGGCTGTTCGCGGTCGGATACGCCGCGATGAGCCGCTACATCACCAACGCGGGCGCGTTCTACCCGTACGTCGCCAACGGGATCGGCAAATCCAGCGGCGCCGGGATCGCGTTCGTCACGCTGTTCTCCTACAACGCCATCCAGATCAGCATCTACGGCCTGTTCGGCTGGTCGGTTTCGACCTGGCTGGGCACGCTCACCGGATCCCCGCCGCCGTGGTGGCTGTGCGCGCTGGTGCTGGTGCTGATCATCGGCGCGCTCGGCGTGCTGCGGGTCGATCTCAACGCCAAGGTGCTCGGGGTGGCGCTGTGCCTCGAAGTCGCCATCGTCGCGATCGTCGACGTCGCGTTGTTCGCCAATCCCGCCGGCGGCAGTGTCTCCTGGGTCCCGCTGGAGCCGTCGAGCCTGTTCACCACCGGTGTGGGCGCGGTGTTCGCGTTCTCCGCCGCCGCGTTCATCGGGTTCGAGGGCGCGGCGACCTACGGGGAGGAGACCCGGGAACCCAGCCGCACGGTCGGCCGCGCGACGTACGCGGCGATCGGGCTCACCGCGGTGCTCTACGTCGTCTCGTCGCTCGCGCTGGCCGTGGGGACGGGGCCGGACGTCATCGTCACCACCGCGGCCGCGCAGGGCCCGGACCTGCTGTTCAACCTGGCGGGCGAGCACCTCGGCGAGACGTTCTCCAATGTGGCGTACACGCTGTTCGTGACCGGCCAGTGCGCGGCGCTGCTGAGTTTCCACAACGCCGTCGCACGGTATTTCTTCGCGCTGGGCCGGGAAGGGCTGCTGCCGCGTTCGCTGGCCAAGACCAGCAAGCGCACCGGCGCGCCGGTGGCCGGTTCGCTCACGCAGACCGCGCTCGCGCTGGTGGTCGTGTCGCTGTTCGCGATCGCGGGCCGCGATCCGGTGACCGAACTGTTCACCTGGCTCGGCACGACGGCGTCGACCGGGGTCGTGGTGATCATGATCGCCGTCTCCCTTTCGGTGATCGGCTTCTTCAAACGGCGCCGCGACGCCGAGAACGCCTGGCGCCGCTGGATCGCACCCGGCGCGGCGATGCTCGCGCTGTCGGCCGTTCTCGCGCTGATCCTGCTCAACTTCGATCTGCTGCTCGGCCCGGCCGGGACGTTCCTGCTGCGCTGGGGGCTGCCCGGTCTGGTGCTCGTCGCGGCGCTGGCCGGCTTCCTGCGCGCGGAAGTGTTGCGGACCAAGGAACCTGAGACGTACGCGGCCATCGGCGGCCCACTCGAAGACGACGAACCCGTGGCACTGGCGGCCGCGCGATGATCGTCCGGCCCGCCCAACCGTCCGAAATGGACACTGTGGTCGACGTGCTGGCTGAGGCGTTCCACGACGATCCGGTCAGCGCGTGGGTCTTCCCCGCCGGCGAGCGCCGCGCGGTGGCGCAGCGGATCTTTCACCGCGCGGTCCTTCGAGGGACGCTCGCCGCGGGCGGTCACGTCGACGTCACCGGTGACCTGTCCGCCGCCGTCCTCTGGACACCCGCGGGGGAGGAGGACCCGGACGGCGACGCCTTCGCCGGGCTCACCGGGGAAGAAGTCGGCAGGCTGACCGCGTTGTTCGAGGTGATGACCGAGCACGCCCCCGGCGGCGAGTACCACCACGCGCAGTTCATCGGCGTCCGCAAGAACGCGCAGCGGCGAGGGATCGGCGCACGGTTGCTGAAGCACGGGCTCGACCGGTACGGCGCGGTACCCGCGTACCTGGAGGCGAGCAGCGCGGAGAGCGCGAAACTGTACCGGCGACTGGGTTTCCGCGATCATGGCCCGGCTTTCGCCGTCGAGGGCGGGCCGCCGATGCGGCCCATGTGGCGGGAGCCGTCGATTTGTCTATAAAGGACTGGTAAAGTGGCGGGCAGATGACGACGAACCGTGCCCCCGCCCCACGGCACCGTTCCGTCTTCTTCCTGCTGATCTTGCTCGTCTTCGCCTTCGTCACGCCGACCGTTCCCCACGGGCACGGCCGGACCGCGAAGGAAGATCCCGTCGCCGTCTTCGCGACGCATCCGCTGCCCGCCTTCCACGGCGGGCAAGCCGTTCCCCTCGCCGACGCTCCCGCCGAAGCGGAGACCGTCGACCTCCCCGACGCGGGCCACGCCCCTGAGCAGGGCGAACCCGTCGTCATCACCCGAGCGGTGCCCCAGGCGCCCGCACGGGCACCTCCGCGCTGACCCGGTCCCAAGCCGTATCAGCCATCCATCGGAGGTCTCCATGAGTTCCGGTCATGCCCTGCTGGCCGTCGGCGGGGCGTTCCTCGCCGCCGGCGTCATCGCCAGAGCGGGCGCCCGTATCGGGCTGCCGACCATTCCCCTGTTCATGCTGGCCGGTTTCGTCTTCGGCCCCAACACCCCTGGACTGTCCCTTGTGGACGATCCGGCCGAACTCGGTGTGCTCGCCGGGCTCGGTCTCGTCTTCCTCCTGTTCTACCTCGGCCTCGAATTCTCCCTCGACGACCTGGCCAAGGGCGGGCGCAAACTCGTCTGGTCCGGGCTGATCTACCTCATCCTCAACATCGGCGGCGGGCTCGCCTTCGGCTTCCTGCTCGGCTGGGGGACCAGGGAAGCGCTGGTCATCGCCGGCGCCATCGGTATCTCGTCGTCCGCGATCGTCACCAAACTCCTGCTTGAAGCCCGCCGGATGAACAACCCCGAATCCCGGCTGATCATGGGCATCATCGTGATCGAAGACCTGTTCCTCGCGCTGTACCTGGCGTTGCTGCAGCCGGTGCTGTCCGGCGCCGGGAGCTTCGGTTCGGCGCTCGCGGACTTCGGCAAGGCCTTCGCGTTCCTGATCGTGATGGCCGCGCTCGCCCGCTGGGGCGGCCGGGTCGTGTCGAAGCTGTTCGGTTCGGCCGACGACGAGTTGCTCACCGTCTGCTTCGTCGGTGTCGCGGTGATGGGTGCCGCCGTCGCCGAAGAGGTCGGGGTGTCCGACGCCATCGGCGCGTTCATGGTCGGCATGATGCTCGGCGGCTCGAAGGTCGCGCCGCGTATCCACAAGCTGGTGCTCCCGCTGCGGGACGCGTTCGGCGCGCTGTTCTTCTTCATCTTCGGGCTCAGCATCGATCCGAACGCGGTCGGCTCGGTGGTCGTGCCGGTGCTGATCGCCGTGGCGCTGACGATCGTGCTGAACCTGGGCGCGGGTGCGCTGGCCGCCCGGGTCAACGGGTTCGATCGCCAGGCCGGGGTGAACATCGGGCTCACCGTGCTCACCCGCGGCGAGTTCTCGCTCGTGCTCGCCGCGATGGCGACCGCGGCCGGGCTGGACTCGCGGGTCGCGCCGTTCGTCGCGGGCTACGTCCTCCTGCTGGCCGTGATCGGTCCAGTCGCGGTCATCCGCTCCGAGAAACTCGCCTGGTTGCTACCGGCGGGTATCGTCCGTGGCTCGACCCGCCGCGACGAGCCGGCCAGGGCGACGTGACGAGGAGGCCCGGGTGACCGAGCGGTTCGGCGGCTACCAGAACGAGATCTACCTGCAGGGGCTCGGCGGGACCTTCCCGCCGTGCACCACCGACGCCACGAAGCTGGAGGAGTCCGCGCGGGAGATCCTCGAGCCCGGGCCGTTCTGGTACGTCGCGGGCTCGGCCGGGTCGGGTGCCACCGCGCGCGCCAACCGGGAGGCGTTCGACCGCTGGCGGCTCGTACCCCGGATGCTCACCGGCGCCACCGAACGCGATCTGTCGACGACGGTGCTGGGGACGCCGCTTCCGGCGCCGGTGCTGCTGGCGCCGGTCGGCGTGCAGTCGATCGTGCACGAGGGCGCCGAACCGGCGGCCGCGCGGGCCGCGGCGTCGGCCGGCCTGCCGTACGTCATGTCGACGGCGTCCTCCACGAGCATCGAGGACGTCGCCGAGGCCAGTGGCGAGGGGCCGCGCTGGTTCCAGCTGTACTGGCCGGCCGACAACGACGTCTGCGCGAGCATCCTGGCGCGGGCGAAGGCCGCGGGCTTCACCACGCTCGTGGTCACGCTCGACACCTGGACCCTCGCGTGGCGCCCGAACGACCTCGACCACGCGTATCTGCCGTTCATCAAGGGCGTCGGGCTCGGTGTCCCGCTGAGCGACCCGGTGTTCCGCGGCCTGCTGGAGAAGACGCCGGAGGAGGACCCGCCCACCGCGATCCTGCGGTGGATCTCGATGATCACCGGCGCCGACAGCACCTGGGACCGGCTGCCGTTCCTGCGTGAGCACTGGGACGGGCCGATCGTGCTCAAGGGCATCCAGCACCCCGACGACGCGCGCCGCGCCGTCGAGGCCGGGATGGACGGGATCGTCGTGTCCAACCACGGCGGCCGCCAGGTCGACGGCGCGATCGCGTCGCTCGACGCGCTCCCGGAGATCGTGGCCGCGGTCGGCGACCGGCTGGAGGTCCTGTTCGACTCCGGCATCCGCACCGGCGCCGACATCGCCAAGGCGCTCGCGCTCGGGGCGAAGGCCGTGCTGGTGGGGCGGCCGTGGGTGTACGGCCTGGCGCACGCGGGGGAGGACGGCGTCCGGCACGTGCTGCGGAGCCTGCTCGCCGACCTCGACCTGACCATGGGCCTGTCCGGGCACCGGACCCTCGCCGACCTCACCCCCGCCTCCCTGCGGCACTCCTGACCCCCGCGTTTCGTCCTCTGGATGCGGTAGTTCGCGATGCCAACTACCGCATCCAGAGGACGAAACGCGTGGGGTGGTGGTGACATGGGGGATATTCGGAGGCCCTGATCGTCACGCACGGCTATCCTGGTGCCGGTCATGGCTTCTCAACCTTCCCCGCTCGGCGCCCTGCGCGCTCGCCTGCCCGAATTGATGTCGCGCGACGAGCACCGCCTCCGGCGCCGGCTCGACGGTGCCCGGAAAGCGCGGAACGCCGAGTCCGTCGCCGCCCAGCTCGAGGCCGACATCGAGGCCGCCGAGCTGCGGGTCACCCGCAGGCGCGACGCCGTCCCGAAGATCTCGTTCCCCGAAGAGCTGCCCGTCAGCCGGCGCAAGGACGAGATCGCCGCCGCCATCCGTGACCACCAGGTGGTGATCGTCGCGGGCGAGACCGGGTCCGGGAAGACGACCCAGCTGCCGAAGATCTGTCTCGAACTCGGCCGCGGCATCCGGGGCCAGATCGGGCACACGCAGCCGCGGCGGCTGGCCGCGCGCACGGTCGCCGACCGCATCGCCTCCGAGCTGAACACCGAGCTCGGCGAGGCCGTCGGCTACAAGGTCCGGTTCACCGACCACTCCGGCCAGGACACGCTGGTCAAGCTGATGACCGACGGCATCCTGCTCGCCGAGATCCAGACCGACCGGATGCTGCGCCAGTACGACACGCTGATCATCGACGAGGCGCACGAGCGCAGCCTCAACATCGACTTCATCCTCGGCTACGTGAAGCAGCTCCTGCCGCGCCGCCCCGATCTCAAGGTGATCATCACCTCGGCGACGATCGACCCGGAGCGGTTCTCCAAGCATTTCGACAACGCGCCGATCGTGGAGGTCTCCGGCCGGACCTATCCGGTGGAGGTCCGCTACCGGCCGATCATCGACCCGGACGACCCGGACGCCGACCAGGATCGTGACCAGACGCAGGCCATCTGCGACGCGGTCGACGAGCTCCAGCACGAGGGCCCCGGCGACATCCTGGTGTTCCTCTCCGGTGAGCGGGAGATCCGCGACGCCGCGGACGCGCTGTCCAAACAGGACCTGAGGAACACCGAGATCCTGCCGCTGTACGCGCGGCTCTCGTCCTCGGACCAGCATCGGGTGTTCCAGCGCCACACCGGGCGCCGCGTCGTGCTCGCCACGAACGTCGCCGAGACGTCGCTGACCGTGCCCGGTATCAAGTACGTCGTCGACCCCGGCACCGCGCGGATCTCGCGCTACAGCCACCGCACCAAGGTGCAGCGGCTGCCGATCGAGCCGGTGTCGCAGGCGTCGGCGAACCAGCGCAAGGGCCGCTGCGGCCGGACGTCCGACGGTATCTGCATCCGGCTGTACTCCGAGGACGACTTCGACGCGCGGCCCGAGTTCACCGATCCGGAGATCCTGCGGACCAACCTCGCGTCGGTCATCCTGCAGATGACCTCGCTCGGCCTCGGCGACATCGCGGCGTTCCCCTTCGTGGAGCCGCCGGATCGCCGTCAGGTCACCGACGGTGTCCAGCTGCTGCAGGAACTCGGCGCGTTCGAGATGTCCGACGGCAAGAAGCTCACCGAGACCGGCCGCAAGCTCGCGCAGCTCCCGGTCGACCCGCGGATGGCGCGGATGGTGCTGGAGGCTTCGCGCAACGGCTGCGTCCGCGAAGTGATGATCATCGCCGCCGCACTGTCCATTCAGGACCCGCGCGAGCGGCCCGCGGAGAAACAGCAGGCGGCGGACGAGCAGCACGCGCGGTTCGTGGACAAGACGTCGGACTTCCTGGCGTACCTGAACCTGTGGGAGTACGTCACCGAGCAGCAGAAGGCGTTGTCCGCCAACCAGTTCCGCCGGATGTGCCGCAACGAGTACCTGAACTACCTGCGCATCCGCGAATGGCAGGACATCTTCAGCCAGCTGCGTCAGCTGGCCAAACCGCTCGGCATCACCCTCAACACCTCCGGCCCGGTCGATCCGCAACGTGTGCACACGTCGCTGATCGCCGGGCTGTTGTCGCACGTTGGTCTCAAGGATCCGGCCAAGGGCGACTATCTCGGCGCACGCGGGGCGCGCTTCTCGGTCTTCCCGGGATCGGCGCTGTTCAAGAAGCAGCCGCGGTTCGTGATGTCGGCCGAGCTCGTCGAGACCTCGCGCCTGTGGGGCCGGGTGAACGCGCGGATCGAGCCGGAATGGGTCGAGCCGCTCGCCGGGCACGTGGTGAAGCGGAACTATTCGGAGCCGCACTGGGAACGCAAGCAGGGCGCGGTGATGGCGAAGGAGAAGGTGACGCTGTACGGCGTCCCGCTCGTCGCCGACCGCCGCGTCAACTACGGCCGCATCGATCCCGAGGTGAGCCGCGAGCTGTTCATCCGGCACGCGCTGGTCGAGGGTGACTGGGAGACCCGGCACCACTTCTTCCGCGAGAACCGCGCGCTGCTCGACGAGGTCGAGGACCTGGAGAACCGGGCCCGCCGCCGCGACATCCTGGTCGACGACGAGACGCTGTTCGAGTTCTACGACCAGCGCGTCCCGGCCGACGTCGTCTCCGCGCGGCATTTCGACAGCTGGTGGAAGAAGGCGCGCCACACCGAGCCCGACCTGCTGAGCTTCGAGAAGACGATGCTCATCAACGAGACCGCGGGCGGCGTACGCGAGGCCGACTACCCCGACTTCTGGACCCAGGGCGGCCAGACCTTCAAGCTCACCTACCAGTTCGAGCCGGGGGCGGACGCGGACGGTGTCACGGTGCACATCCCGCTGCCGGTGCTGAACCAGGTGACCGCGGACGGCTTCGACTGGCAGGTTCCCGGCCTGCGCGAAGAGCTGGTGACGCAGCTGATCAAGTCGCTGCCCAAGGCTCTTCGGCGGAACTTCGTGCCGGCGCCCGATCACGCGAAGCTCGTGTTGTCGCGGGTCGGCCCGGCCGACGGACCGCTGCTGCACGTCGTCGCCGACGAGCTGGAAGCGTTGCGCGGGGTGGTGATCCCCGACGACGCCTGGCAGCTGCCGGCGGTCCCCGAACATCTGAAGATGACCTTCCGCGTGGTCGACGTCCGCGGCAAGAAGGTGTCCGAGGGCAAGGACATCGAGGCGCTCAAGCGGGACTTGAGCGGCCAGGTGCGCGCGACGATCTCCAAGGCCGCCGACAGCATCGAGCGCGAGGGCCTGACGACGCCCGCGTTCGGCGAGCTGCCGAAGGTGTTCGCGAGCAAGCAGCGCGGGCACGACGTCAAGGCGTATCCCGCGCTGGTCGACGAAGGCGGTTCCGTGGCGGTGCGCCTGCTGGACACGCCGGGCCAGCAGGAACAGTCGATGTGGGCGGGCACGCGGCGGATGCTGCGGCTGAACATCCCGTCGCCGATGAAGTTCATCACCCGCAACCTCGGCAACTCGTCGAAACTCGTGCTGAACCGGAATCCGCACGGCTCCGTGGCTGCGTTGCTCGAAGACTGTGTGGACTGCGCGGTCGACAAGCTCGTCGCCGACAACGGCGGACCGCGCTGGGACGAGGCCGGCTTCGCGGTCCTGCTGGAGAAGGTGCGTGCCGGGCTGAACTCCGGGGTGCTCGACGTGCTGACCAACGTCGAGAAGATCCTGCGCGCCGCGAACGACGTCGAAACGCGCCTGGCCGACACGCGTGGCCCGAAGGACTCGCTCGGGGATATCCGCTCGCAGCTGGATGGTTTGGTGCACAAGGGTTTCGTCACCGAGACGGGGCAGGACAGGCTGAAGCACGTCGTCCGGTACCTGCGGGGGATCGAACGGCGGCTGGAGAAACTCCCGACCGAGCCCACGCGCGACATCCAGCGCACCGGGGACATCGCGTGGCTCCGCAACGAGTACCAGGCGGCGCTGGACGCGTTGCCGCCGGGCACTTCCTCGCCCGCGCTGCGGGAGATCCGGTGGATGATCGAGGAACTTCGGGTGAGCTTCTTCGCCCAGACGCTCGGTACCGCCCACCCCGTCTCGCTCAAGCGAGTGATCAAGGCCCTGGACGACGCCGCGGCCCCCCGCAATTAGTCACCTACTTGCGACGCTTCGCGAGTTGCGCCCCCAATCACGCGAGTTACGCCTTCAATCACGCGAGTCGTCCGTTCAATCACGCGTGTCGTCCATCTGATCACGCGAGTTCGCCATCTGGTCACATGTGATCCGTGGCCTGGACGCGGGACTCGCGTGTTTGGGGCCGGAACCCGCGTGATTGGGGCCGGGACTCGCGTGATTGAGGGCGTAACTCGCGTGATCAGGCGGCGAACTCGTGTGACTGAATGGACGACACGCGTGATCAGACGGACGACACGCGTGATTGGGCGGCGAACTCACTTGATGGGGCGGAACTCGGGTGGGCGGGTCACTTAGCGTCGGCGTAGGTGTCCACGGCGGCGATGTGCAGCGGGAACCGGACCGGGCAGGCGGGACCGAAGAGCATCCGCGCCGCCTCGGTCATGCTGTCCACAATGGACTGGGAGACCTCGTCGGCGAACTCGGCCGGGGTGTGCACCAGTACCTCGTCGTGCTGGAAGAACACCAGGTGCGCGGGGGAGGGGAGCCTGCTCCGCAGGGTCGCCAGCAGGACCGCGGTCATGTCCGCCGCACTCGCCTGCACGACGAAGTTCCGGGTGAAGCGCCCCCAGTTGCGGGACGCCTGGCGTGCCTTCAGCTCGCCGGCCTCGTCCTCCGCGACGCCGCCGGTGAGCGCGCGCCAGGCCTCCGACGGCGCGGGCGATGTCCTGCCGAGCCGCGAGCGGACGCGCTCACCGCGTTCCCCGGCCTGCGCGGCACGCTCCACATAGGACACCGCATCCGGGAACCTGGTGCGCAGCAACGCCAGCAGTGGTCCCGCCTCGCCGGACGTGCCGCCGTACATCGCCGACAGCATCGCGATCTTCGCGCGGTCCCGGTCGTCCCTGTCGTCCCACGCGGGCACCGGCACGCGGCGCACACCGGAGAACATCGCCTCGGCGAGGCTCGCGTACAGATCCGTGGCCGCGGCGACCTCGGCCAGTTTCCGGTCTCCGGACAACGCCGTCAGCACCCGCGGCTCCAGCTGGGCGGCGTCGGCGACCACCAGCTTCCAGCCAGGATCGGCCCGGACGCAGGTCCGCAGCATCTTCGGGATCTGCAGCGCGCCCCCGCCCCGGCTCGCCCAGCGGCCGGAAACGACCCCGCCGACGACGTAGTGCGGGCGGAACCGGCCGTCGTGCACCCACTCGTCGAGCCACGTCCACCCGTTGGCCGAATGCAGCCGCGCGAGTTCCTTGTACTCCAGCAGCGGCGGGACGGCGGGGTGGTCGATGTCGCGCAGCAGGTACTTCCTTGCCGACGAGATCTCGATGCCCTCCCGGCCGAGCGCCCGCACGACGCTGGCCGGGGCGTCCGGATTGACCTGGCGCCCGCCGAACGCGTCGTTGATCTTCGCCGCCAGCTCGACCAGCCGCTTCGGCCGGTGCCCGGCCGGGACACGCGGCCCGAGCTGCTCGGCGAGCAACGCCAAATGCAGGTCGGCTCGCCAGGGCAGTCCGTCGGCCGACATCTCGGCGGCCGCCAGCGCGCTCGCCGACTCCGCCGCGAAAAGCAACCGGAGCCGCTCCGGACGCTCGGTGAGGGCGACCCGCTTCTCCTGCTCGGCCAGCACCCGGCGCGCCGCGTCGAACACCGTGACGCCGGAGGGCAGCCGCGGGCCGCGCGCCTCGAACAGCGTCGGCTGATCTTCCTCGGCCCAGAGCGGCGGCTCGTCGGCGGGCGCCTCCTGCCCGTTCGCTCTGGCCAGCGCGGCACGCAGGCTTCGCGACTCCTGCGGGCGGCCTTCGTGGGCCAAGAGCAATCCCTCGGTCAGCGCCAGGTCATGGCAGCGCCGCACCCGGACACCCGCCTTGATCAGCGCCGGATACGTCCCTTCGACCGACGGGAACACCCACCGGGGTGAGTGCTCCGCCTCCAATCGCCGTACTTCACCGGCGAACTCCGGGAGCTTCATCCCGCGCCGCGGCGGCTGCCCGGAAAAAGCGATCGCGAAGTCACCATCTTCCTCTTGACCTGCGATCGCCTGCACACTCACATTGTGGTGGTTCCCTCCGACATTTCTGTCACCAGACGGTTAGTGCGCCTGCGCTATCGGTCGGCTACTGTCGAGTAGCAACCCATACCGCCGGTACGTGCCGGTGGCATGGTGTCTCGCCGCAGCAGCAACGGAGGTGCCCGGATGAGAAACCCCACCGGCCTCGCCACCCTGGTGGCGGGCAAGGTGACCGAGACCGTGCGCAGCATCGACGTGATGCGCCAAGCGGGCCTGCTCCCCATCCCGCGGGTCGACGAAGGCCTGCGTTCGCTGGTCATGGTGCGCAAATGGGGTCCGTTCGCCGGCGCGAACATGATCGCCGCCCGCCGGGACCCGACCGCGACCGGCATCATCGACGAGCTCGGCCCGCTGACCTTCAAGCAGCTCGACACCCAGTCGAACGCGCTGGCCAGGGCGTGGTCGGAACGCGGCCTCGGCCCGGGTTCGGTGATCGCCGCGTTGTGCCGCGACCACCGCGGTCTCGTGCTGACGATGCTCGCCTCGGGCAAGCTCGGCGCCAAGCTGCTGCTGATGAACACCGGGTTCGCCAAGCCCCAGCTCGCGGACGTCGCGAAGCGAGAAGGCGTCACCGCGCTCGTGTACGACCAGGAGTTCACCGGCCTGCTGGACGCGGTCGAGGGCGACGTCGACCATTACCTCGCGTGGGTCGATTCGGACACCGCCCGCCCGGCCGGCGTCCCGGTCGTCGCCGAACTGGTCGCCAGCACCGACGACCGCGCGTGGCCCGCGCCCGCCAAACCCGGCGGATTCATCCTGCTGACCAGCGGTACCACCGGGACGCCGAAGGGCGCGCCGCGGCCGCATACCTCCGCGCTCGCCTCCGCGCAGTTCCTCGACCGCATCCCGCTGCGGACCGGCGAGGCGACCTACATGGGAGCGCCGCTGTTCCACGGCACCGGGTTGTCGCAGTTCATCCTGTCGTTCGCGCTCGGTTCGAAGGTCGTCATGCGGCGCAAGTTCGTGCCGGAGGAGACGTTGCGCGGCGTCGCGGAAAACCGCTGCACCACGCTGGTCCTCGTGCCGACGATGCTGCAGCGGATCGTCGACCTGCCCGAGGAGGTCCGCGCCAAGTACGACACCTCGTCCCTGCGGATCATCTTCGTCGCCGGCTCCGCGCTGTCACCGGATCTGGGGAACCGCGCGACCGCCGCGTTCGGCGACGTCGTGCACAACCTCTACGGCTCCACGGAAGTCGCGGTCGCGACGGTCGCGACCCCTGAGGACTGGCGCAAGGCGCCGGGCACGGTCGGCCGCGCGCCGGTGGGCTGCAAGGTCGCGCTGTACGACGAAAAGGGCGGCAGGATCACCGAGCCGCACGTCACCGGCCGGGTGTTCGTCGGCAGCGGGCTCAGCTTCCAGGGCTATACCGACGGCCGCAACAAGGAGATCATCGACGGGCTGCTCTCCAGCGGCGACGTCGGCCATTTCGACGAGGACGGCCTGCTGTTCATCGACGGCCGTGACGACGAGATGATCGTCTCCGGCGGCGAGAACGTCTTCCCGATCGAGGTCGAGAACCTCCTGGTCGAACGCGAGGACGTGATCGAAGCCGCCGTCGTCGGGGTCGACGATCCCGAGTTCGGGCAGCGGCTGAAGGCTTTCGTGGTGCGGGCCGAGAAGTCGGAGCTGGACGTCGACGGCGTGCGCGAGTACGTCAAGGCCAACCTCGCCCGGTACAAGGTGCCGCGCGAGGTGGAGTTCCTCGACGAGCTACCGCGCAACGCGACCGGGAAGGTGCTGCGCAACAAGCTGCACTGACGCGACGGCCTCGTGAGTGGTAAGGACGGTTCTAACCGTCCTTACCACTCACGAGGCGATCAGTACTCCCAGTCGATGCCGAACACGCCGGGGCCGAAGTCGAGCGCCACGGCGTGGACGCCGTTGCCCTGGTCCGGTTTGAGTTCCTTCCGGTCCCTCGGCCCCGCCGAGGCGCCGTGCGCGCTGTACTGCCAGCATTTCGCCGGCACGGTGCCCGGATCGAACCGGACCTCCAGCAGGTACTCGCGCACGGGACGCCGGAACTCGCGGTAATGCGTGTTCCGGCATTCCGGGTACGGCGGCCCGGGGTTGGTCAGCGAGTACTCGATCAGATGCGTCTCGCCGCGGTCGATGGGCCGGTCGAAGAGCAGTTCGGCCACCGTGAGCCCGTGCTCGTCGTCGACCTCGGCGCGGCCGACGTGACAGTTGCGCAGCGTGTTCAGCACCGGCGGCCCGGCCTCCGGATCGCCCTGGGCGTAGACCAGCAGCCAGCGGTCCTGCCCGTCCGCGCCCGCCTGGAACACCGCCCGCGCGGTCACCGCGCGTTGCCCGCCGTCCTCGGCGATCTCGCACAGGTCGTGCAGGCCGACTAGCTTCAGCTGATGGTGCTGTTCGAGCGCGTTGGGCGCGCCGACCTTCTCCAGCAACGCCTGGAGCGCTTCGAGCGGGAAGGTCAGCGGCTGCTCGGTGGTCGCCCGGCTGCGGCGTGACGACGCCCCGCGCGGCCGCGGCGGCGGCAGCAGGCTGAGCAGCGAACCGGCGGGGATCGCCAAAACCTCTTCGAGAACCCGGACCGCGGACAGCGAACTCTGCCGTTCCGGCTGACGTTTGCCCGACTGCCAGTAACTCAGCGCGGTCACGCTCACCGACGCGCCGCGCGCGAGCAGCCGGGCTTGGATACGGTCGAGACTGAGGCCGCTGGTGGCGATGGCCGATCTCAACGCGGTGGCGAACGCGGTACGCGGCTGATCTTCATCGTCCGTGGTCACTCGGTCCGCCGCGCTCCCCGCCACCATATGCTGCCCGACCGCCCCCGTCTGCCGTTCCCTGACACCGCCCGGTTGATAACAACACGAATAACTTTAACAGTCAGAGGTAACGCTTCAGGGGCGCCTTCTGCCAGGCGAAAACGACTTTCCGGACGAGCGTCGTTAGTCCGGATGGCCTAGTACTGGTAACTGTGAATCATTGCCCGTCCACCTGGGCACCGGCTTGCATGGCTCTCAACACGATCATCCTCCCGGGTGATCCGCACGGCGCGGCAGGAAGGGAACCAGTGAGCAAGTCCCGGAAGAACCTGAAGTCCCGAAAGACCCGTAGCGGCCTCGTGGCGGGAGTCGCCCTCGCCGGTGTGACCGCGGCGGTCGCCACGTTCGGCGCGGGTGCGGCCAACGCCGAGCAGCAGGGTGAGATCCGCGGCGCGGGTGCGGCCAACGCGGTCGGCGGCAGCTACATCGTGGTCCTCAAGCCCACCGCGGTCGGCCAGGGCATCGCCGCGGCGCACGAGATCACCGCGAACGTGGCCGCCAAGGCGCAGGGCCTCACCGGTCAGTACGGCACCACGCTGTCCCGCACGTTCGGCTCGGCGCTGAACGGCTTCTCGATCAAGGCCGACGAGGCCGCCGCGAAGCGTCTCGCCGCCGACCCGCAGGTCGCGTACGTCGTCCAGAACAAGACGTTCAAGATCAGCGAGACCCAGGACAACCCGCCGTCGTGGGGCCTGGACCGCGTCGACCAGGCCGACCTGCCGCTCGACACCAAGTACACCTACCCGACGAAGGCCGACAACGTCACCGCCTACGTCATCGACACCGGTGTCCGCGGCTCGCACAAGGACTTCGGTGACCGCGCGACCGGCGGCAAGGACTTCGTCGACAACGACGACACCCCCAACGACGAGCACGGCCACGGCACGCACGTCGCCGGCACCATCGGCGGCACGGACCACGGTCTGGCCAAGGGTGTCAAGATCGTCGGCGTCCGCGTGCTGGACGCCAACGGCAGCGGCACCACCGAGGGTGTCGTCGCCGGTGTCGACTGGGTCGCGGCGAACGCCAAGGGCCCGTCGGTCGCCAACATGAGCCTGGGCGGCGGCGCGGACGACGCGCTGGACGCGGCGGTCAAGGGCGCCATCGACAAGGGCGTGACCTTCGCGCTCGCGGCGGGCAACGAGTCCTCCGACGCCGGCACC
The DNA here is from genome assembly GCF_055563465.1 of Amycolatopsis sp. NPDC000009. Taxonomy (NCBI): domain Bacteria; kingdom Bacillati; phylum Actinomycetota; class Actinomycetes; order Pseudonocardiales; family Pseudonocardiaceae; genus Amycolatopsis; species Amycolatopsis sp. NPDC000009. Next base: position 85,174 of record NZ_JBVHDI010000005.1, on the reverse strand, counting down.
ACTTCGCCCGCCCGGGTGAAGGAGGCCATCACGGTGGCCGCCAGCGACAAGACCGACAAGCAGGCCAGCTTCTCGAACTACGGTTCGGTCGTGGACCTGTACGCGCCGGGTGTCGACATCACCTCGACGTGGGGCACCGGTGACGACGCCACCAACACCATCAGCGGTACCTCGATGGCCGCGCCGCACGTCGCCGGTGCCGCCGCGCTGTACCTCTCGGCGCACCCTGACGCCACCCCGGCCCAGGTCGCCGAAGGTCTGGTCGGCGCCGCCGCGGACGGCAAGATCAGCAACCCGACCGGCGGAACGGCGAACAAGCTGCTCCAGGTCAAGTAAGACCCTCGCGGACAAGCTGCCCCCGGCGAACTCCAGGCGCCGGGGGCAGCCCCGTGTCCAAGGGGATCCCAGACTTGTTACCAACGGGTAAGCTCCTGCCCATGGTCCTGCGGAAGAACATCCTGATCACCGGGGCGAGCTCCGGACTCGGCGAGGGAATGGCCAGGCAGTACGCCGCCAGAGGCCGCAACCTGGCGCTGGCCGCCCGCCGTGTCGACCGGCTCGAAGCCCTCGCCGCGGAGCTCAAGAAGGCGTACCCCGGCATTACCGTGGTCACCCGGAAGCTCGACGTGAACGACCACGACCAGGTCTTCGCCGTCTTCGAGGAGTTCCGCGAGGAACTCGGCTCACTCGACCGCGTGATCGTGAACGCGGGGCTCGGCAAAGGCCAGCGGATCGGCACCGGCCGGTTCGACGCCAACCGCGAGACCCTCCAGACGAACTTCCTCGCCGCGGCCGCCCAGATCGAAGCCGCCGTCGGCATCTTCCGCAAGCAGAAGAACGGCCACCTGGTGGTCGTTTCCTCCTTCCTCGCGCTTCGCGGTGTGCCCGGCAACGCCACCGCGTACGCCGCCTCGAAGGCGGGTATCTCGTCGTTCGCCGAGGGCACCCGGATCGAGCTGCTGAAGACACCGATCAAGGTCACCACGCTGCATCCCGGGTTCATCGAATCGGAGATGAACGAAGACATCTCGAAGCTCCCGGGTGCCGTCAGGGCGGAGCCCGGCGCGCAGGCGCTGGTGAAGGCGATCGAATCCGAGACGGCGAAGGCGTTCGTGCCGACGTGGCCGTGGAGCGTGCTTTCGAAGCTCTTCCCGTTCGTCCCGGCTCCCTTGCTGAAGAAGTTCGGATGACGGTCGCCGAAGACAAGACCGTCGAGGTACGCGAAGAGGACTCGTTCGACTCGGCCGCGGTGCACGCCTGGCTGGCGGGACGGGTGCCCGGACTCGGCGACGCGCCGCCCGAGGTCCGTCAGTTCCCCGGCGGCGCCTCGAATCTCACCTACCTGCTGACCTATCCGGATCGCGAGCTGATCCTGCGGCGCCCGCCGCTCGGGCACAAGGCCGCGTCCGCGCACGACATGCGCCGCGAGTTCCGGGTCCAGCAGGGGTTGCGGCCCGTCTTCCCGTACGTGCCCGAGGTGCTCGCCTTCTGCGACGACGAAACCGTGCTCGGCGGCGACTTCTACGTGATGGAACGGCTCGAAGGCCTGATCCTGCGCGGAGATCTGCCCGCCGGCCTCGACCTGCCGCCGGAGGGCGCGCGCGAGCTGTGCGGCAAGGTCGTCGACAGGCTGGTGGAGCTGCACGCCGTCGACGTCGAGGCCGCCGGGCTGGCCGATCTCGGCAAGGGCGCCGGTTACGTCGAGCGCCAGGTGCGCGGCTGGTCGGAGCGGTTCCTCAAGGCACGCACGGAGAACGTCCCGGACTGCGCCGAGGTGATGGCGTGGCTGAAGGAGAATCAGCCGTCCGAGGTCAGGATCTGCTTGATCCACAACGACTACCGGCTCGACAACCTGGTGCTCGACGACGCTCTCGACATCGTCGGCGTGCTCGACTGGGAGATGGCCACCCTCGGCGATCCGCTGATGGAACTGGGCAGCACGCTGGCGTACTGGGTGCAGGACGACGATGACGACGTCATGAAGCTCAGCCGCCGTCAACCGACGCATGTGCCGGGGATGTACACGCGTGAGGAGTTCGTGCGGCGGTACGCGGAACGCTCCGGCCTCGAAATCGGCGGCTGGACGTTCTACGAGGTGTACGGCCTGTTCCGGCTCGCGGTGGTGATCCAGCAGATCTACTACCGTTTCCACGAAGGACAGACGACCAACCCGGCGCTGAAGGACCTCTGGCAGTTCGTCGGCTACCTCGACGGACGCTGCCGCCGGATCATCCGAGGAGGACACGCGTAGATGGGCGCGATCTATCTGGTCCGGCACGGGCAGGCGTCGTTCGGCGCGGAGAACTACGACCAGCTCTCTCCGCGTGGCTTCGAACAGTCCACTGTGGTCGGTGAGGAACTGCTGCGCCGCGGTGTCGAGTTCAGCCAGGCGCGGTCCGGTTCCCTTGCCCGCCAACGGGACACGGCCGCGACGGCGTTGAAGGTCCTCGGCTCCGGGATCGCCGTCGTCGAGGACGAGCGCTGGAACGAGTACGACCACGTCGAAATCGCGAAGTACCACGCCGCCGGTGTCCAGCAGACCGATTCGCGGGCGTATCAGGCCGCTTTGGACGGTGCCCTGAACGCGTGGGTCGCCGCCGGGGCTTCCGGTCCGTGCGCGGAAACCTGGCCGCAGTTCCTGGACCGGGTCAAGGGTGCGCTGGCCGATGTCGTGGCGTCGCTGGGAAAGGGCGAGCACGCCGTGGTCTTCAGCTCCGGCGGCGTGATCGCGACGGTCTGCGGCGCGCTCATGGGCACGCCGGAAGCGGGGCTGCTGAAACTGAACCGGGTCACCGTGAACGCGGGCATCACCAAACTCGTGTCCGGCCGCGGTGGGGTGACCATGTTGTCGTTCAACGAACATCCGCATTTCGAGGCGGAAGCCGCACAATTGCTCACTTATCGCTAGTGTCCCGCACCGGAATGTGGCACCTGATTCGGCTGCCCAGCTTCCCGCTGGCGGCGTCGCCGGTTCGCCCGAGTACAACCCGGTACGAGGACGAACCGGCACCACCGCCGGCGGAAACCTGGATCCACCGACTCATGCACCGCATTCCGGTGCGCGACACTAGGAGACACGCGATGGCGTTCGGCGAGGTCACGGTCATCCCGGTCAACGGGCACGGTCCCGAGGACGTCGTGGTCGACGACCAGGGGCGGATCTACACCGGCGTCGACGACGGGCGGATCCTGCGCGTCACGCCGGACGGCAGGCGGATCGACGTCCTCGGCGACACCGGTGGCCGTCCGCTGGGGCTGGAGTTCTACGGCGAAGACCTCCTGATCTGCGACGCCAAGGCCGGTCTGCTCACCATGCCGCTCGCGGGCGGCCCCGTCACCACGCTGGCGACTTCGGCGGTGGGGCTCGACTTCGTGTTCTGCAACAACGCCGCCGTCGCCTCCGACGGCACGGTGTACTTCACCGACTCGTCGCGTCGCTTCGGCATCGAGAAATGGCGAGACGACCTGATCGAGCAGACTGGCGGCGGACGGCTCCTGCGGCGCACGCCGGACGGCAAGATCGAGCAGCTCGCCGACGGTTTCCAGTTCGCCAACGGAGTCGCGTTGCCGCCCGACGAGTCCTATGTGGCCGTCGCCGAGACCGGTGCCTACCGGGTCTCGCGGGTGTGGCTCACGGGGGACAAGGCGGGCACGCGGGACTACCTCGTCGACGACCTGTGGGGCTATCCCGACAACATCTCGACCGGCAGCGACGGGCTGATCTGGATCACCGTGGCGAGCCCGAAGGTGCCCGCGCTTTCCTTGGTGCAGAAGCTTCCCGCGCCCTTGCGGGCCGGCGTCCGGGCGCTGCCGACCGCCCTGCAGCCCGCACCCGCGCGGGAATGCGGGGTGCGCGGCGTGACTCCGGAGGGGAAGCTGGTCCACGAACTGCGCGGGGAGATCGACGGGTTCCACGTGCTCGTCGGCGTCCGTGAACGGGCCGGGAGCCTCTACTTCGGCTCGCTGGAGGACAACGCGATCGCCGTCACCTCAGTCTAGGCAGAATTCGTTGCCTTCGGGGTCGTTCATCACGATGAACCCGAGGCTCAACGGTTCCTCGGGCTCGAAGCGCTTCACGCGCTTGGCGCCCAGGGCGACGAGCCGGTCGCATTCGGCTTCGAACGCCGCCATGCGTTCGTCCCCTTCAAGGCCGGGCGCGGCACGGATGTCGAGGTGGACGCGGTTCTTGGCGATCTTGTCCTCGGGGACCTGCTGGAAGAAGATCTTCGGCCCCACGCCGTCCGGGTCCACGAGGGCGGAGCGGGTATTGCGCTGATCTTCGGGCACGCCGACACGCTCGAGGAACTCGTCCCACGCGTCCAGCGGGTCGGTGCCTTCGGGTACGTCCACCCCGGGAGGGCCGGGGTGGACGTAGCCCAGGGCGTCGCGCCAGAAGATCGAGAGGGCTTTCGGGTCGAGGGCGTCGAAGCTGACCTGGAATTCGCGGCTCTTGCGGTTCATGGGACCACTCTGACATGCCTAGCGGACAGGATCGGTCCGCTATCTCTGGCACAGTGTCTGACATGGAGGACGAGCGCGGGACGACCGAGCGGGTGCTCACCCTGCTCGGCCTGCTGCAGCAGCGCGCGGTGTGGACCGGTCCGGAACTCGGTGAGCGGCTCGGCGTCACCCCGCGCACGATCCGGCGCGACGTCGAACGCCTGCGCGCGATCGGGTATCCGGTGCAGGCCAGCAACGGTGTCGGCGGCGGCTACCAGCTCGGGCCCGGCCACGACATGCCGCCGCTGCTGCTGGACGACGAGGAGGCGATCGCCACCGCGGTCTCACTGCTCGCCGGCGCGGGAAGCGGTGAGGCCGCACTGCGGGCGCTGACGAAACTCGACCGGGTGTTGCCGGCCAGGCTGCGCCACGAGGTGAGCGCGCTGTCCGGCTCGGTGGTCGCCTTCGACGGAAGCCGCGCGCCGATCGACCCAGAGGTGCTCATGACCCTGGCCCGCGCGTGCCGCGACGAGGTCGAGGCGGGCTTCGGGTATCCGTCCTCCTCGGGTTCCACGGTGCGGCGGGTCGAGCCGTATCGGCTGGTGGCGTCCGGGCGGCGCTGGTACCTGCTCGCCTACGACCTCGACCGCGATGACTGGCGCACCTTCCGCGTCGACAAGATGACCGAGGTTTCCGCGCGATCGTGGCGTTTCCGCCCGCGCCCGGCACCCGACGCGGCGGCGTACGTGCAGGAGAACATCGCCAGCCGGGTCTATCGGCACCAGGCGCGATTCCTGGTGCACGCGCCCGCTCCGGTCGTGCGTTCGCAGATCCCGGCGTCGGCGGCCGTGGTGCGGGAACGAGGCCGTTCGCGGTGCGAGGTGCTGAGCGGGGCCGGGGAACTCGACTTCCTGCTGATGCATGTGGTTTTGCTGGGGCACCCGTTCGAGGTGATCGAGCCGGTGGAGTTGGCGGAACGGTGCCGGGCGCTGGCTGAACGTTTGCTGGGCGCGGCTGGTGCTTCTTCCCCGCAATTAGCCGACTAATTGCGGGGGTCTCACTCGGGAAATCGGCTTGGTGTCTTGATGTTCTTTGGGATGGGTCACGATCGTTGCATTTAGTCGACCAACTGCGTGCTCGCCGAGGGTGGATCGCTTTGGCGGCCGGTCCGCCCTTCGCATTTAGTCGGCTAATTGCGGAGATTGCGCAGGGTGAAGCGGCGCTAGGGGCAGTTTCACTCTTCGGTGTTGTTCGTTCCGTTCGCTTGTCGCTTAAAATTAAGAACACGTGTTCGATGAATCTTGGTATTATGGAGACGTGTCCGAGACCTTTCTCCCTGAGTTGCCGCAGGAGTTGTGGCGTGCTGGCAAGCTGGAGCTTGCGCATGGTGTGCAGCAGTCTTTGCGGGTGATTCGGATGGCCACTGCCGGTTTGGGGCAGTTTTTGGCGGAGATCGAGAATCGGGGCCCCAAAGACTTGTACGGGTATGGCCGTACGGATAAGTGGTTCGCGGATATGGCGGGGCTATCGGTCGGGGAAGCACGCGCGGTGGTGAACCGTGCCCTCGCGTTGAACCCCACGCGAGCTTTGGATGGCACGGAGGTTCCGCCGGTCGCTCCCGCGACGGCCGCGGTCGCCGCTGAGGGACTGGTGGGGGATGAGCGGATCGATCAGATCCTGGAGATCTTGAAGAACCTTCCTGCCGACACCACGGCTGAGGATCGGGCGGAGGCGGACAGGATTCTCGCCGAGCTTGCCCCCGATGCCGGGCCGCGGCGACTCGCGAAGGCCGAGGCGAAGCTGCTGGGCTGGCTCGACCCCGACGGCAACGAATCGAAAGATCCCGAACCCAAGGAACCGCGCCGGGAAATCACCTTGGAGCGCCGCAAGGACGGCTTCTGGAAACTGACCGGCCTTTTGGACGATGAGACCGGTGCTCGGACGGCGGCGGCGTTGGAGGCTCATGCTCAGCCGCGCCCGGTGGACGAGTTCGGACAAGCCGATCTGCGGATGAAGTGCGAACGCATGGGCGACGCCTGGGTCGACCTGCTCGATCTGGCGATCGCCTGCCCGGATCAACCGGGCACCAACGGCTACCGCACCCTCGTCCATGTCACCATCGGGCTGGAGGAGCTGAAGTCGGGTCTCGGGACCGCGTGTCTCGACTTCGTGGGCACGATGACTGCTCGGGAAGCCCGTCTCGCCGCTTGCGACTGCCTGATGCTGCCGATCGTGATGAGCGCCTCGGGTGAACCGCTGGATATGGGACGGCTGCGACGGTTCGTCACCCCAGGCCAACGCCGCGCGTTGAACATCCGCGACGGAGGCTGCGCCTTCCCCGGCTGCCATCGGAAACCGAAGAACTGCCACGCCCATCACATCGTCCATTGGGCAGACGGCGGACCCACCGATCTCCGGAATCTCGTGCTGCTGTGCGGTTTCCATCACCGGCTGATTCATCACGGTGATTGGGCGGTACGGATGGCGGCCGACGGGCTACCGGAGTTCATCCCGCCTCAGTACCGGGATCCGCTTCGACAACCCCGGCGCAACACCCTGCACCACCGCTGAACCTCCGAGGAGCCCGTCGGCCACACCGGCGACGGGCCCCTCGCCATGCCCGCAGTCGGTGACCGTGTGGATTCGGGACATCTGACGTCCCAAAATCCACACAGTCCATGACCAGGACTTGCTCGCCGCCTCGTCGACGAAGGCATTCGTCTCCAGGTAGACACCGCTACAGAGGCTCCACGAGGCGGTGGCCTCGACATCCCTGACGAGGCCACACCGCCAAATTCCGGTGCTCCATGATCGCCTGATCCACCACGAGAAGCCCGCCGGGCACCCGAACGGTGGGCCCGCCCACGTCTCGCGAAGAAACCCACGCCGGAACCGATCCAGCGACCAGTCCGACAAAGCCCAGCACCTTGAACGTCAACGAAAAGAGCTCACCGACCGGTCCACTGAGGCGAACGCCCGGCCGTCCAGGCCGCATAGAACTCCCCATGGTCCTTCGCCGTCATCAGCAAAGCCTGCGTGATCGCTTCCAGCTCGATGGAGCTCCCCAGATCCATGTCGAGCTCGCGCGTCAGCAGCACCTTCGTCGTGCTGTACGCCAAGGCCGGCCCATCGGCCAAACGCCGCGCCAAAGCAGAGGCGGCGGCAGCCAAGTCGGAGTCGGGAACGACCTGAGAGGCCAGGCCGATCGCCTCCGCGCGAGCCGCGTCGATCTTGTCGCCCAGCATCAGCAGTTCCGTCGCGCGGCCCAGGCCGACCAGCCTCGGCAGCAGGTACGCCGAGCCCATGTCCGCGCCGGCCAGGCCGACCTTCGTGAACAGGAAGGCGAACTTCGCCGAGGAGGCCAGCAGCCGGAAGTCGCTCGCCAGCGCGATCACCGAACCCGCGCCCGCCGCGATGCCGTTCACCGCGGCGATCACCGGGATGGGGCACTCCCGCAGCGCCTTGACCACCGCGCCGGTCATCCGCGTGAACTCCAGCAGCTCGGCGGACTCCATCTTCTGCAACTCGCCGATGATCTCTTCGACATCGCCGCCGGAGCAGAAACCACGCCCCTGGCCGGTGATGACCAGCACCCGGACGTCGCCGCGGTGCGGCAGCTCGGCCAGCAGATCGCGGAGGTCGGCGTAGCTGTCGAAGGTGAGCGCGTTCAGTTTGCCGGGGCGGTTCAGGGTGACCGTGGCGACGCCGTCGTCCACGGTGAACTCGAAGTGCTCCCAGTCCGTCGTGATCGGCGGCGTGGCGCGGAACGGGCTCATGACTGGATCCCACCTCCATCGAGGACGAGTGTCTGTCCGTTGATCGCGGCGGCTTCGGGCGCCGCGAAGAAGGTCACCGCGTGGGCGACCTCGTCGGGTTCGAGCAGGCGGCCGAGCGGCGACGCGGCGGCGAGGGCAGCTTCCGCATCGGCCTCGTCGCGGCCGGTTCGTTCCTGGATCCGGGCGACCGAAGCGGCCGTCATGTCCGTGCGCACGAAGGCCGGGCAGACGGCGTTCGCGGTGACGCCGGTGCCCGCCAGTTCCGCGGCGGTGGCCCGCATCAGCCCGACGGCGGCGTGTTTCGACGCGGTGTACCCGGCCGTGTAGCGGTAGCCGATATGCGACGCGGTCGAGGCGACGGTGACGATCCGGCCGGTGTCACGCGACCGCATCCCGGGCAGGACCGCCCGTGTGCACAGGAAAGCACCGGTCGCGTTGACCTCGATCTGCGTGTGCCATTGCTCCAGCGACGTCTTCGCCAGCGGGGCGCTCGCCGAGATCCCGGCGTTGTTCACCAGCACGTCCACCGGGCCGAGATCGTCGAAATACCGCGCGACGGCTGCTTCGTCGGTGACGTCGCAGTCGGCCCGGCCGGGCGCGTGCACCTGGTCGCCGGCGGCCCGGAACCGCGCGGCGATGGCCGCGCCGATCCCGCGGGTCCCGCCGGTGACGACGACGATCCTGCTCACTCTGCCTCCACCCGGCGCAAGGCGCGCCGATCGAGTTTTCCGTTGGCGGTGCGGGGGAGTTCGGTCACGAACACCACCTCGCGCGGGTATTTGTGCTTCGCCAGATGGGCGCGCGCGTGGTCTTTCAGTTCCTCGGCCGTGGCGGAAGCGCCCTCCGCCAGGACGACGCACGCCCGCGGGACGACCAGGCCGTCGACCGTCACGCCCAGTACCGCGCAGTCGACGACCGCGGGATGGCCGATGAGACAGTCTTCGATCTCGCTCGGCGCGACGAACACCCCCGACACCTTCAGCAGGTCGTCCGCGCGGCCGTGGTGGTGGAAGTACCCGTCGGTGTCGCGGCTGAACAGGTCACTCGTGCGCAGGGTGTCGCCGTGGAACGTCCGCGCGGTCTTCTCCGGGTCGCCGTGGTACTCGCGGGCGATGGTCGGCCCGGACACCTCCAGGGTGCCGATCTCCCCATCCGGTAGGGGATCGCCGCTCTCGTCGAGAACGCGTGCGGTGTAGCCGGGTACCTCGCGGCCGAGGCTGCCGACCCGCTGCGCGCCGGGCACGTTGGAGAGATAGATGTGGTACGCCTCCGACGAGCCGATCCCGTCGATCACCGGGACCCCGAACACGTTGTCCCACTTGCGATGCAGCTCCGACGGCAGCGCCTCGCCCGCCGACGTCGCGAGCCGCAGCGAGCTCATGTCCACTCCTACCGCCGCCGGATGGGCGATCATCGCGCTCATCATGGTCGGCACGTTGACCAGGATCGTCGGCCGGTACCGTTCGATCAGGGAGAACAGCAGGTCGGCGGTACTGCGCTGCGGGAACACGATCCCGGACGCGCCGACGCCGAACGGGAACAACGCGGTCAGATCGCGCGCGTAGCCGAAGAACAGTTTCGGCACGGCCAGCACACGGTCGTCCTCGCGGAGGCCGAGCACGCCGAGCGCGTACCGGTCGAAGCTCTCCAGCGCGCTGCGCGCCGGATGCACGCAGGCCTTCGGGGAACCGGTGCTCCCGGTGGTGAACTTCCAGATCGCGACGTCGTCCAGTGTGGTCGGCGCGGCCTCCAGTTCGGCCGGCGCCGACGCGGCCAGCGAGTCGAACGAGTGCTCGCCCGGCTCCAGCGCGACGTCGCCGACGACCAGCAGGTTCCGCGCCCCGGCTTCCCGCAGCGCGGGCAACGTCGAGCCGTCCGCGATGACGACGACGGCCTCGGTGTACTCCAGGTAGTAGGCGTAATCCTTGGGCTGGAGGAAGGAATAGACCTCGGCGGTGACCGCGCCGATCTTCTGCGCCGCGTACCAGACGGCCACGAACTCGACGCCGTCGTTCAGCGCCAGCAGAACTCGCTGTCCACTTCGGACACCAAGGTCCCGCAGCACGTTCCCGGCCCGGTTCACCCGAGCCGCCAACTCCGCGTAGGTGACTTCCTCGTCGCCGCACAGCAACGCCGTCCGCTCGCCGGGGAGGCGATCGACGAAATGGGTCGCCAGATTGAAGGTCATACCAGTTCCCGGATCGCTTCGACCAGGATGTCGGTGAGCACCGAGAACGTCTTCTCGCCTTCTTCGGCGCTCGCCTGGGCGGGCGTGCCGCAGTAGGCCTCGGTCATCCCGGCCGAGGCGAAGTCGGTGATGGTGGTGCGCGCCAGGTCGACGTGGACCGGGGGAAGGTCGCGCTGGACGGCGGCGTCGACGAGGTCCGGCCGGTCGGCGAGCACCAGTGACGTCTCGTACTGCCCGGCGTGGCATTCGCCGGACCGGAACTCGTCGGTGAGCCGCTCGGCGTACCGGCGGCGGACCAGGTCGACGAAGGCGACGCCCGGCGTCTCGGCCACGCGCCGCAGCACCGCCAGATGCGCCGGTTCGAAATGATTGTTGACCAGCAGGATCCGGGTGAGTCCCTGTTCGGTGAGCGCCCCGCAGATCTCGGTCAACAGCGCGTACAGGGTCTCCTCGCCGATCGAGATGCCACCCGCGAACCCGCCGGCGAGCCGGGTCACCCCGTACGGCACCTCGGGCAGGATCAGCACCCGGACACCGGGATCACCCGCCAGCCGCGCGGCGGCGCGCTCGCACATCCCGCGGGAGATCAGGGGATCGGTGCCCAGCGGCGCGTGCGGTCCATGCGGCTCGACGGCGCCCACCGGCAGCAGCAGCACGGGAACGCGCTCGTCGGACGCGAGCGCGGCGACCTGAGGTGAGCTCAACTCCGCGAAGTACGTCACCCGAGTCAAGCTACACCGCAGCGGCCTGAGGTGTATAGAGTTGCTCGCATGCCCGAATCGGCCGCGCCCCACGGTGACCCAGGTCCCCAGGAACTGGTGATGACGCTGCTCGGCACCTACGTGTCGCCGCGCGAGAGCCGTCGTGTCTGGTCCGGCGGCCTGGTCGGCGTGCTCGCCGGGCTCGGCTTTTCGGACGGGGCCGCGCGGATCGCGCTGGCCAGGCTCGCCCGCCGCGACCTGCTCGCGAGGCACAAGGCGGGCAGGCTCGTCCACTACTCGCTGACCCGCCGCACGATCGCGCTCCTGGAGGACGGCGACCGCCGGATCTTCTCGCTCGGCAGGCGCGAACGCGAGGTCGGGGAGTGGACCGTGCTGTGGCAGAGCATCCCGGAGAGCCGCCGCCAGGCCAGGGAACGGCTGGTGCGGCGCCTGCGCTTCCTCGGTTTCGGCCCCGTCCAGGACGGCACCTGGATCGCCCCGCACGACCGGGAGGCCGAGGTGCTCGCGCTGCTGGCCGAACTGGACGTCTCCGAACACGCCGGGCTGATGCTCGGGAAACCGTCGGCGGGCCTCGACGTCCGGCGTTTCGCCGCGCGGGCTTGGAACCTCGATGGCCTCGCCGCGCGGTACGACGCGTTCGTCCGGGAGTTCGGCGGGTATCCGAAAGACCTGCCCGACGCCGAGGCGTTCCGGGTCCGGACCTGGCTGACGCACACGTTCCGCGCGTTCCCGTCACTCGATCCGGAGCTCCCGGTCGGGCTGGTACCCGCTCCGCCGAGCCGGGCGGCCGCGGTCGAGGTGTTCCACGATCTCTATCACGCGCTCGCCCCGGCGGCGCAACGCCATTTCGACGAGGTGACAGAAAAATGAACGACACTCAGGCCGCATTGAGTTACACATCCTACCTTTCGCTCGACGAATTGCTGGACGCACAGCATCCGCGGTCCGACGAGCACGACGAATTACTCTTCATCGTGATCCACCAAGTGTATGAACTTTGGTTCAAACAAGTTCTCCACGAGGCGCTTTACCTGCAGGAGCAACTCGAAGCGGGTAACACCGCTCACGCTGTCCGCACACTGAGGCGAATCCTGACTATCTTCAAGGTGGTGGTCGCGCAGATCGATGTGCTCGAGACGATGACTCCGAGCCAGTTCACCAGTTTCCGTGCGCGACTCGACGCTTCGAGCGGGTTCCAGTCGGCTCAGTTCCGTGTTCTGGAGGCCGTCCTCGGCCGCCGGGACGAGCGGGTGTTCGCGCATTACCCCGAAGGCGGTGACCAGCGTGCCCAGATCTCGGACGCGATGGCACGGCCGTCGCTCTTCGACTCCTTCGTCACCTACCTCGCGGTGAAGGGGTACGACGTCCCGACCGGGCGCGATGTCACCAAGCCACTCGAACCCTCTCCGGCGCTCCAAGAGATTCTGTTGCGGGTCTACCGCGACGACACCGGGCCGTCCGTCGTGGCGGAGCACCTGGTCGATCTGGACGAAGGGATGCAGGAGTGGCGGTATCGGCACGTGAAGATGGTCGAGCGGACCATTGGAGACAAGACCGGGACGGGAGGTTCGTCGGGAGCGCACTATCTGCGTACGACGCTTTTCTCCCCGATGTTCCCGGATCTCTGGGCTGTGCGGAGCAGGCTTTGACGAACCTCGGCGATCTCCGCCGCGACCCCAACGCGCTCGCGGCGCACTACACGGAATTCGGTGTGGCGGACCGGATGCTGTTCACCGGGCACTCGCACCAGGCCTGGCCGGACGTCGCGCGCGAAGGTCTCCTGGAAGCCTTCGCCGACGCTGCCGAGGAAGTCGACACCAAATGGGCGCGGGCCTTCGCCAAGGCGGACGAGATGCGGTCCGGGTTCCGGGCGCTGCTCGCCGACCCGCACGGCGACATCGCGCTCGGCGCCAGCACGCACGATCTGGTGATCCGGTTCCTCTCGGCGATGGACCTGCCGCGGCGTCCGCGGCTGGTCACCACCGACGGCGAGTTCCACACGCTTCGCCGTCAGCTGGGCAGGCTGGCCGAGGAAGGGGTCGAGGTCGTCCGCGTCCCCGCGGCGCCGGTCTCCACGCTGGCCGAACGCGTCGCGGCCGAGGTCACCGAAGACACCGCCGCCGTGCTCGTCTCGGCGGTGCTGTTCGAGACCGCCCGCCTCGTGCCGGGTCTCGCGCATCTCGCCGACGTCTGCCTTTCGAAGTCGGTGAACCTCGTCGTCGACGCCTACCACGCGCTCGGCGTCGTCCCGTTCTCGCTGCACGACCTCGGGCTCACCAACGCCTGGGTCCTCGGCGGCGGCTACAAGTACCTCCAGCTCGGCGAGGGCAACTGCTTCCTGCGGATGCCCGCGCACGCGCAGGAACTGCGGCCGGTCGTCACCGGCTGGTACGCCGAATTCGGCGCGCTCGCGGACGCGCGCCGGCCCGGTCAAATCGCCTACGCCTCCGGATCGGACCGGTTCGCCGGAGCGACCTACGACCCGACCAGCCACTACCGGGGCGCCCGCGTCTTCCGGTTCTTCGCCGAGCACGGGCTCACCCCCGAGTTCCTGCGGGAGGTCTCCCGGCACCAGGTGGGCCACCTCGCCGAGGGCTTCGACAAGCTGGGGCTGCCCGAGGACGTCATCACCCGTGACCGGGACACCCCGCTGGACCGGATCGGCGGATTCCTTTCGCTGAAGTGCGCCGACGCCGGAGCGCTGCAGGCCGCCCTCGACGAACGCGGCGTCCGGACCGACAGCCGCGGCGCGTACCTGAGGTTCGGGCCGGCGCCGTATCTGTCCGACCGGCAGCTCGATTCCGCGCTCGACGTCCTCAAAGAGGTCGTCGACGGCTGAGACCGTTCGCCCCGGCTTGGCGAACGGACCGGGGCGATCTAGGTTTGCGATGTGGCACCGTCGCCGCCGGACGACCTTCGTCGGGGACTGTGCCTTGTTGCAGGAACTTCGCACGTGAGCCACAAGCAGCGTGCACTCCAGGACAAGGAGTCACCACAGTGACCGAAGTGTTCGGCCAGGGAACCGGCCATGAACAGGTCGTCTTCTGCCAGGACCAGGCCACCGGCCTGAAGGCCATCATCGGGATCTACTCGACGGCGCTCGGGCCGTCGCTGGGCGGGACCCGCTTCTACCCCTACGAATCCGAGGACGCGGCCCTCGCGGACGTCCTCGCGCTGTCGAAGGGGATGGCCTACAAGAACGCGCTCGCCGGGCTCGACCTCGGCGGCGGCAAAGCCGTCATCATCGGCGACCCCCAGAAGCACAAGACCGAAGCGCTGCTTCGCGCCTTCGGCCGGTTCGTCCAGACGCTGGGCGGCCGGTACATCACCGCCTGCGACGTGGGCACCTACGTGCAGGACATGGACATCGTCGCCCGCGAATCGGAGTTCGTCACCGGCCGCTCGCCGGAGAACGGCGGCGCGGGCGACTCCTCGGTGCTCACCGCCTTCGGCACCTACCAGGGCATGCGCGCGTCCGCGGACGCCGTCTGGGGTGTCCCGGACCTCGCGGGCCGCAAGGTCGGCGTCGCCGGGGTCGGCAAGGTCGGGCACATCCTGGTCGGGCATCTGATCGAGGCGGGCGCGCAGGTGGTCATCACCGACGTCTCACCCGCGGCGATCGAACGCACCCGCGCGGCGTACCCCGGTGTCGAGGTCGTCGAAGACCTCGACACGCTGATCCGCACCGAGCTCGACGTCTTCGCGCCGTGCGCGCTGGGCGGGGTGCTGACCGACGAGACCGTCGGACTGCTGCGGTCCAAGATCGTCTGCGGCGCGGCGAACAACCAGCTCGCGCACCCGGGCATCGGCAAGCAGCTCGACGACCGCGACATCCTCTTCGCGCCGGACTACCTGGTCAACGCGGGTGGCGTGATCCAGGTCGACGACGAGCGGCACGGTTTCGACTTCGCGCGGGCCAAGCGCAAGACGACGGCCATCTTCGACACCACCAAGGCGGTCTTCGCGCTGGCCAAGGCCGACGGGGTGCCGCCGGCGACGGCGGCCGACCGGCTGGCCGAGCGCCGGATGGCCGAGGTCGGCGGACTGCGGTCGATCCTGACGGTGTAGCCGCTCCCTCCCCACGACGCCAGGAAAGGTCCCTTCCTTGCGAATTCCGCAAGGAAGGGACCTTTGCTGTGCCGCCTCCCGGAACGGTGCGGACCTGTGCGGCCGGGGGTTGCGAAAGCCACAATTACAAAAAAAAAACATACGAGAATTGCCATTACAACGCCAAGCACAAAA
>NZ_JBVHDI010000005.1:0-69796 GCF_055563465.1 Amycolatopsis sp. NPDC000009 | reverse complement strand
GGGGCCCGGGCTTCACAAAAAACAAATACAAAAAAAACTACATCCCCACCCCCCCCCCCCCCCCACGCCCGCCACTGTCGCTCCGCGCTCCCACAGGCCTGAATGCCGCGAAAGCCACTTTCAGGACACCAGATGTCCCGAAAGTGGCTTTCGCGTCATATCCGTCCGGCAGGCGCGGGAAGCGTGCGGAGGACTCAGCCGCTCTTGCGACGGAAGGTGCGCTTGTTCGCGGCCGGACCGTGCGCGTGCAGGTTCTTCCCGCCGCCGTTCTCGTGCGAGGAACCCGAGCGGGCCTGGGCCTGCTTGCGCTCCAGGGCCTCGCGGAACTTGCGCTTGGTGTCGTCCTCTTCGCCATCCGCCGGGGACGGTGCGGGTTCAGTCATTCTTACCTCCGATGGGACCACCGTGACGACGTGTGACCATCTCACCCTGTCAGGAACCGACCGGCTTGGCGAGTCGATTTACGTCACCTGGGCGGCGCGGGCAGCTGGACCGGGCCGCCGAACCGGACCCGGTCCCGCAGCAGCGGCCGCCAGCAGTGGTCGCACAGCAGGATCGGCTTCAGCCGGTTGCCGCAGTCCACGTGGTCGAGCGTGATGTCCGGCTCCTGACCCGGGACCTCGAAACCCCGTGACCACTCGGCGATGAAGGCCAGCGCGGGGAAGAACGCGAGCCCCTTCGCCGTCAGCCGGTAGTCGTGCGCGTCGGTGCGGGTCTTCGCGGTCCCGGTCCGCAGCACGCCGACGTCCACGAGCTTCGACAGCCGTCCCGAAAGCACGCTCGGCCCGATGCCGAGTTCGCGTTCGAACTCCGAGAAGTGCCGTGCCCCGAGCAGCGCGCTCACCACGAGCCCGGTCGACCACCGGTCGCCGAGGAGCTCCATGGTGTCCGGGAAGAACATCAGCGGGTCGCCCGCGAGGGAGTCGGCGTCCTTGCGGCGGAAGCGTTTCGACGCGGTCGCTTCGACGACGCCGGTGTCGTCGAGCCGTCGCGCGCGGACGTCGCGGGCGTCCACCCGCCGTTCGCAGGAGGCGCAGCCGAGCGGGGCCGAGGTGGCCAGTTCGCAGTCGAGGTGGATCAGCGTCGGCAGCACGGCACGCCGTCCCTCGACCCATTCCCGTTCCCAGGCCCAGATCGAGATCAGCAGCGGCCACAGTTCGAGGCCGCGTTCGGTGAGCCGGTACTCGTGCCGGGTCCGGCGCGCGTCCCGGTACGGCGTGCGGACGAGCACGCCCGCGTCGACCATCGCGCGCAGCCGCCCGGACAACGCGGTGGGGGAGATCCCCAGCCGTAGCCGGAGTTCTTCGTAACGGCGGAAGCGCAGGAACAGGCTCTGCAGGATCAGCAACGTCCACTGATCCCCGAGCAGTTCGAGCGCGCGGCGCAGTGGATCGCCCGCCGGTCTGACGCGGTGCGCCGTCGCCTCTGTCACGTGCTTCCTTCCGAGGGTGCGGGGTGTCGCGGTCAGCCTACAACTGACTACAGCAGTAGAAGTCTATTGACACCTGGCTACAGCAATCGTAGTGTCTCGGCCATGACGAGCACCTCCGAGCAGCCGGTGCTGGTGGCAGCCCCCACCGGCGAAGCCGAGGTCAACCCGTATCTGATGGGCGTCTACGCCCCGGTCGGGGAGGAGATCGACGCGAGCGATCTCGAGGTCGTCGGCGAGATCCCCGCGGATCTGAACGGCGTGTACCTGCGCAACGGGCCCAATCCCCGGTTCGCGCCGGAAGGGCGCTACCACTGGTTCGACGGCGACGGCATGATCCACGCCGTCCACCTGGAGAACGGCAAGGCCCGCTACCGCAACCGCTGGGTGCACACCTTGGCCTTCGAGGCCGAATCCGCGGCGGGCAAGGCGCTCTGGAAGGGCGTCATGGAGTCGCCCCAGGGCAATCCGTTCGGCAACTCGCACGGCCTGAACGTCAAGGACAGCGCCAACACCGACCTGATCTTCCATCGTGGCAAGGTGCTCTCCACCTGGTACCTGTGCGGCACGCCGTACGCGGTCGACCCGCTGTCGCTGGAGACGCTGGGCGCGGAGGACTTCCTCGGCACCCTGGTCGGCGACATGATGGCCCATCCGAAGGTCGACGAGCGCACCGGCGAGATGTTCTGGTTCGACTACGGGCCGCGGCCGCCATACCTGCGCTACGGCGTGATCAGCGCGGACGGCAGGGTCGCGAGCACGACCGAGATCGAACTCCCCGGCCCGCGCCTGCCGCACGACATGGCGATCACCGAGAACCACGCGATCCTGATGGACCTTCCGCTGGTCCAGGACGGGGAGGCGGCGCGCAACGGACGGCACAAGCTGCTGTTCGACCGCTCACTGCCGAGCCGGTTCGGGGTGCTGCCTCGCTACGGTGACGGTAGCCAGATCCGCTGGTTCGAGGCCAGCCCCTGCTACATCTACCACGTCGTCAATTCCTGGGAGCAGGGCGAGGAAATCGTCCTCGACGTCTGCCGCGTGCAGCGGCCGCGCCCGCGCGCCGACGCGCGCACCCCGCTCGCCAAGATGCTGTCGTACCTGCGGCTGGACGCCTCGCTGCACCGCTACCGGTTCAACCTGCGGACCGGGCAGTGCCTGGAGAACCAGCTCGACGACGACAACACCGAATTTCCGTCCGTCGACTCGAGGGCGGTCGGCGGCCGGAATCGCTTCTCCTACGCGGTGCACATCTCGCCGGATTCGACGCTCAAGTTCGACGGCCTGGTGTGCTACGACAATCGTGCCGGCGCCAAGACCGAACACCGGTTCGGTCCGGGCCGGTGGGGCAGTGAGGCGCCGTTCGCACCCCGCGACGGCGCGGCCGCCGGTTCCGACGACGGCTATCTGGTGACCTTCGTCCAGGACGAGCGTGAGGGGCGCTCGGAGCTGGACGTCTTCGACGCCGCCGATCTCGCTGCCGGACCCGTGGCCAGGGTCCTGTTGCCCCAGCGTGTCCCGCTCGGTTTTCACGCGACCTGGGTCCGGGCGGACCAGCTGGAATCTTCCCGTAGCCGATGATCCCCTTCGTGCCCGCCCACCGGAGGGGTGTGGGCAGGCGCAGGGCCCGAAAGCCGGGTCCGAGTCGCCCCTTCCAGGGGGTGGGGCGACTCGGGCGCGGCGGCCGTCACCCGGCGCCGTACCGCTCCGGCCAGTGAGCCGATCGCGGTCGCGGCGGCGAAAACGACCGCGGCGACACCGGTTTCGGTGGTGAATTGCAGCTCGCCCAGTGAGCCGACGGTGAATCCCGAATGGACACCCCAGGCGATCACCGCCGTCCCGGCGGTCGCGGACACGCTCGTCGCGATACCGGTGGCGAGGATGACCAAACCCAAAGCCAGCAAGGAAATCACGTGATGTCGCGCCGAGCCGAGGAGCCCGGCCGCCGACGCCGCGACGACGACGGAGACACAACCGAACGGGAAGCCGAAACACTCGGGTTTCCTCATCCGTCCAGGGAACACCACATCACCGGGCAAGCCGCCGGAGTGAACGGCTTTCCTACGCCTCCGCCGGAATTCTTGACGGGATACTGACCTTCAGGCCTTACGCGCGTGCGCGATGATCGCGTCCGCGATCGCGGGCCACAGCTGCCGCGGCAGTTCGTGCCCCATCCCTGGGAACAGCAGCAGTTCGGCGTCCGGGATCGCTTCCGCGGTCGCCTTCCCGCCGCTGACGTTGATCAGCGGATCGCTCTCGCCGTGGATGACGAGCGCCGGGACGCGGACGTCGCGCAGCTTCGCCGTGCGGTCACCCGAAGCGACGATGGCGGCGGCCTGCCGCAACGCGCCCGCGGGGTGGTTCGCCCGGTCGTAGTTCCGGGTGGCCTTCATCCGCAGGAATTCGTCGTCGGACGGGTGGCCTGGCGAGCCGACGAGCTTGAACCACTCGACACCGTCTTCGATCGCCTGCTCCCGGGTGGCGGCCGGTGGCCGCGTCAGCCCGGCGAGCGCGGCGGGCTCGGGATGCCCGACCGAGGGATCCCCGGTGGTCGACATGATCGACGTCAGGCTGAGCAGCCGCTCCGGCGAGTCGATCGCGAGCTGCTGCACGATCATCCCGCCCATCGACGCGCCGACGACGTGCGCGCGGCCGAACCCGAGCGCGTCGAACAGGCCGGTGACGTCGGCGGCGAGATCGGACAGCAGGTACGGCGCGGAGGTCTGGTCGCCCGCGGCGAGCGCGGCCAGATCCGGCGCGGGGAGATCGTCCAGATAGGACGAAAGGCCGACGTCGCGGTTGTCGAACCGGACGACGTGGAACCCGCCGCCGGCGAGCAGCTCGCAGAAGCCGGTCTCCCACGTGACCATCTGGGCGCCGAGGCCCATCACCAGGACGAGTGGCGGATCCGCGGGGGAGCCGAAGGTGTCGTACTCGAGTTCGAGACCGTTCACACGCGCGCGGGGCATGGCACGATCCTGCCGGAAGCCCCCGCCGTCCGACCAGCCGAAGGCGGATACGGTAGCCCGCATGCCGACTTTCCCCGAAGACGCGGGTCCCCGCCCCAGGTCCCGCGCGGCTTCCGGACGGCCGGCCGTCACCAGGGACCGGATCGTCGACGCCGCGCTGGAGCTGTCGGCGGAGTCGGGCCTGGAGAACTGGACGCTGCGGCAGCTCGCGGCCGCCGTCGACGCCTACCCCGCGGTCGTCTACCACCACGTGGGCGACCGGGACACCGTCGTCGTCGCGGTGCTGGACCGGGTGGTCGGCGAACTGACCCTGCCCGACGAGACGCGGGCGTGGCGGGAGTGGTTCGGCGAGTTCCTGCCGACCGTGCGGAAGGTGCTCCGCCGCTATCCCGGCTCGGCGCGGCGGCTGGCCCTGTTCGGGCCGTCGGTCGCCGCCGCGGTGCCGACCATGAACGCCGGCATCGGCCGCCTGCTCGCGGCGGGCTTCGGCACCGAGTCGCCGTTCGCGTACAACCTGCTGCTCGCCACCGCCTGTCAGTTCGTCGCGATGGAGGACGACCGCGAGAGCGCGATGGCGCTCCAGCTCGACCGCTGCGAGGGCTACGCGTCGTATCGCACGCGCGAGGACCTGCCGGGGATGGCGGCGCTGGGCGAGTCGGTCTCGGCGCTGGTCGCGGATCCCGACCTCGCGGCCGGTTACTACGAGCGTCTCTACGATTACGCGGTGCAGCGCTGCCTCGACGGATTGGAGCTCAGGCTCACCCAGTTGAACGTACTCGGAAGTTTGACAGAGCCGTGACAGCGAATCGGCGTAGTGTGGAGGGATACCGGTGCTCGTCACCGGTCCCGAAGCCCCTGGCACCAACCTCCCCCTCGAGGTGCCGGGGGCTTCTCCCTGACTGAGGTCGCCGGTCCGTGAAGGCCTCCTTGCCTACCCTGAAGGTAGTGAAGGAGGCCTTCACGGACCGGCGGCGGGGCTTCTCCCTAGGTACGCGGAGCCGCGCGCTGGATCTCGGGGAACACCTCGCCGACCAGCGTGACCAGCGACTTGCTGAGCAGCGTGTGCACCTGCGAGCGATCGAGCGAGCCGCGCACGAGCCACTCGCGGCCCGCCGCCTTGACCATCCCGCCGAACGCGCGGACCAGCGCGTTCAGCTCCTGCCCGTGTTCGCTCTCACGGGAGAGCCCGACCGCTTCGAGCACCCGGTCCGCCGATTCGCGATCGGCCTCCTCCAGGATCCGTTCGACTTCGAGGTCGCGGCCGATGCCCTCCGGCGCGATCGCGGCCAGCCACATCTTCTCCTGGCTGGTGACCATGTCGAGGAACCAGTCGATCGCGACGTCGGCGCGCAGTTCGAGCGGCCCTTCCGGCAGGATCTCGACCGCGAGCCGCGGCACGGTCAGCGCGCGCCGGATGATCTCCAGATAGAGCTCGCGTTTGGTGCCGAAGTAGTGGTTGATCAGCCCCCTGGCGACCCCGGCCTCCGCCGCGATGTCCGAAGTGGACACTTCCGAGTACGGGCGGTCGGAGAAAAGGCGGGCGGCGCAGGCGAAGATCTGCTCCTTGCGCTCGTCCGGTTCCAGTCTCCGCCATCTCGGCGCCGGCTCGGTGGTCATGCGGACAATCTTCCCACGATCGATTCAGCCCGGCTGGACAGTGGGCAAATCACTGTGACATGAAAAAGCAAAGTGTCAGTTAATCCGGCGTGTACCGTCTGTTGGCCCGCTGGTCTTTACCGTCTTCATTCAGGTGGCATGCCGTGCGCGCTGTCGGGGCGCGTTTGCCTCCTACCGGCCCGGCCTGGCGAGTAACCCCCCCTAGCTCGCCAGGCCCGGGCCTTCTTCTCGCGGTGAGGGACGTTCGGCGGGCAGCAGCAGCGTGAACGTCGTCGGCGACGGGCTGGTCAGCCGCAGCCGCCCGCCCTCCGCCTCGGCCAGGCTCCGCGCCAGCCGCAGCCCGATCCCGTTGCCTTCGTGTTCCTCGGTCCGCTCGGCGGTCGCGAACGGATCGTGCCCGTCCGGGATGTCGCCCTCGTCGCTCACGTCGATGGCCAGCGCGTCCCCGGCGTCGCGCGCGAGGACGGAGACCGTGCCACGCCCGTGCGTCGCCGCGTTGTCCAGCAGTACGGCGAGCACCTGCCGGACGGCCGCGTCCGCCGCCCGCGCCGGGAGCGCCTCGCGTCCGCTGATCCGGAGCGCCCGGCCCCGGCCGGCGAGCAGCCCGTGCCAGGTCTGCCGGACCTCTTCGAAGAGTTTGCCCAGGTCGAGCCGGGCCCGCGGAGCCCTGGTCTGCTTGGCCAGCGCCAGCAGGTCGTCGATGGTGCGCTCCAGGCGGTCGGCCGACGCGATGCCGTCGCGGATCGTCGCGTAGGGGTCGCGATCGGGGCTTTCCAGCGCCGCCTCGAGTTGCAGGCGCAGGCCGGTCAGCGGCGTCCGCAGCTGGTGGGAGGCGTCGGCGGAGAAGGTCCGCTCGCGGTCCAGCGTCTCGCCGATCCGCTCGGACGTGACGTCGAGCGCCTCGGCGACCTGATCGATCTCGCGGACCCCCGTCCGGCGGGCGCGAACGGTGAAGTCGCCTTCGCCGAGGCGTTCGGCGGTGGCGGCCAGATCCTCCAGCGGCCGCGTCAGCCGGGTGGCGATCCGGCGCCCGATCAGCCAGCTGGCCCCGATCGCGAGCCCGGCGAGCACGATCATCTTGAGCCAGGTCAGCCGGACCCTGGCGTCCAGTTCGGACCGGGGATGGGCGGCGCGGACCACGCCGACCAGCGACTGCCCGCTGAGCACCGGGACGGCCAGGACGACCTCGTCTTCGCGGGTCCCGGTCGCCATGTCGATGTAGTGCGCCTCGCGGACGAAGCGGTCTTCGCTGGCCGGGCCGTTGCCCGCCAGGAGCCTGCCGGTCGGGGTGTAGACCGCGACCCTGATCCCGCGGATACGGTCCTTGTCCGGTTTGACCGGCCGGAGCTCCGGGATCCGGCCGTTGGCGAGATCGCCGGTCACGTCGAGCACGACGGCGTCGGCGACCCGTTCGAGGTCGTGGGTCGAGTTGCCCTCGTGGAACCGGGCGACCGCGACGGCCAGCGGCGCCCCGAACAGGGTGATCGCCAGCACCGCGGCCAGCACGGTGAGGGTGACGATCCGGCGGCGCACGGACAGAGTCTGGCCGACGAGCGCGAGGATCACCCACTCGACGCGATATTTTGCCGTCCGTTGACCTGAGATCAAGGCGATGTTGACCCCGTTCGCCTTACGTTGGGGCCATGCGCCGACGTGCCGCCGTCATGGCAGGCCCGGGGCCCGGATCCGTCCCCCTCGTCCGGTTCGCCGTCCCGGGCGAGTGTGTGGCCGTGCTGCCCGCCGGAGGCGGCGACGCCCCCGGCGGTAGCACCAGTGCCGGTGTGCTGCTCAGGCGCGGGAACCTCTTCGATCACCTCACCGTCGCGCGGAACGTCGTACTGGCGGGACGGCTGGCGGGCCGCTCCCTCCGTGCCGCGGACGACCTGCTCGAACTGGTCGGGCTGACCGGACGCGGTGACGACTATCCGGGCGCGCTGTCGGCGCTGGAAAGCGCGCGTGCCGGAGTCGCCGTCGTGCTGGCCGGAGCCCCTGAGGCGATCCTCGCCGACGAACCCGCCGGCGAACTCGACGGGCTCGCCGCACTCGAACTCATGGATCTGCTGTGCGCCGTCGCGGCCCGCGGGACGGCCGTCGTCGTGGCGACCCGCGACCCCGAGATCGCGGCGGCCGCGCACCGGATCGTGAGAGTGGCGTGACGGCACCACTGGTCCGTACCGACGAACTGGCGCACACCTATGGTTCCGGGCTGACCGCCGTGGTCGCCGTGCACGGCGTCACCTGCGAGATCTGCGCGGAGACCCGCGCCGTGGTGACCGGCAGGGCGGGCGCCGGGAAGACCACGCTGCTGCATCTGCTCGCCGGGATGAAGAAGCCGACGGCGGGCACCGTCGACTGGCCCGCCTTCGAACCGTCGCCGCCTGGCCCGGATCTGGTCGGGCTGATGTTGCAGGACGGCGGGCTGCTGCGTGATCTCGACGTCCGGCTCAACGTCGCCCTGCCGCTCGTGCTCGCCGGCCGGACCGGCACCGCGGTCCGCGACGCCGTCGACGGCGCGCTGGAGCTGGTGGGCCTGGCGGGTTTCGCCAAGAAGGCGCCCCGCGACCTGACCGGTGAGCAGATCCGGCTCGCCGTCCTGGCCAGGGCGCTCGCGCCCTCGCCGAAGTTGATCCTCGCCGACGACCCGGCAGGCTGGCTCGACCAGCGCGACGGGGAGCGGCTCCTCGGCAGGCTCGTCCTGGCCGCGGACCGGCTGGGCGCCGGACTGCTGGTCGCCACGGCCGAAGAGGCCCCGGGCGGGCTGTTCGGCGAGCGCTGGGCGATGGTCGACGGGAAGCTGGTGCGGGACCGGTGATCGCGGCGATGGCGTTGTGGGTCGGCGGGATCGCGCGCGTGCGCCCCGTCCGGCTCGGGGTCCCCGCGGCCGGGGTCGCGATCGTGACCACGCTGCTCGCGGTGCACGACTGGACCGGGAACCTCGCGCCGCGCTGGGTGCCCGCGATGGTGCTCGTGGTGCTGCTGACCGCACCCTCGGCGCGGATGCTGCGGGCGGATCAGGACCTCCTGCGTGCCCGCGGCGCCACCGGTGGGCAGGTACTCGGTCTGGCCGCCGCCGAAGCCGTGGCGGCGGGCCTGGCGGGTGGCGTGGCCGGGGTCACCCTGTCGCTCGCCTGTGGCTTCTCGTCCGGCTCCGGGTTCGCGCTCGTCCGGGAAATCGTTCTCTTGCTGCTCGCCGGGACACTCGTGGCGGCACTCGCCATCCTGCCCCCGGCGCTACGTGAGTGGTATTTCGTCCCGGCCGACGGCGGTCCGCCCTGGTGGTCGCCCTACGGCCTCGACTTCATCCTGCTCGCGCTCGTCTTCGTCTGGCCGTTGTTCGGCTGGGCAGGCGGCACGATGCTGCTGTGGCGGCTGGTGGAGCTGGGGCTGCGAAAGGGGAAGCGGGTCATCGGCGGCCTGCTCCGGCCGCTCGTCTCGGGGTTGGCGGGTGTGCTCGCGCTGTCCATTTCGTGGCGGAGCGCGCTGCTGGCGCGGTCCGTGGTGCTGGTCGCGCTGGCGGTGGCCTTCGCCATCTCGACCGCGTTCACCAAGGACGGCTGCGGCGAGGCCAAGGTGGACCTGATCGCGTCGCTGATCCTCGCGGCCGCCGCGGCGGGACCCTCGTTCGGCGCGGCGCTCAACGAACGCAGGCGGGATCTGCTGATCGTGAGCACGCTCGGCGGGAAACGCCGCCAGGTCGCGGCGTTCATCGCGGGAGACGCGCTGGTCGTCGGGGGCGGTGGCCTGATCGGCGGGCACCTGCTCGGGGTGCTGTTCGTCTTCGTCGCGGGCCTGGAGCGAGTGCCTTCGCCGCACGGGTACTTCGGGCTGCTGGCGGCCGTGGTGATCGTGTCGTGCGTGGCGGCGTCGGCGTGGATCGCGCGGCTCGCCGCCCGGGACGAGGTCTCCGACCTGCGCGACTACTGAGTCTCGAAGGGCTGTTCGAGGCGGTAGCCGTGGCCGCGCAGCGTCGAAATCCTCGGCGCCTGCTCGGGGGTGGGCGCCGACTCGGTCAGCTTCCGGCGCAGCGCGGCGATGTGGACGTCGAGGGTCTTCGTCGAGCCGTACCAGTGCGCGTCCCACACCTCCGACATCAGCGTGTTCCGGCTGACCGCGACGCCCGGCTGCTCGGCCAGCCGGGCGAGCAGGTCGAACTCCTTGGCCCGCAACGAGATCTCCCGTCCGCCGACGCTGACCCGCCGTCCGGCGGTGTCCACCCGCAGATGGCCGATGGCGATGGCGGGCCTGCTCTCCGGCGGAGCCGTCCCGCGCCGCAGATGCGCCCGGACCCTGGCGAGCAGTTCGCCGAGCCGGATGGGTTTGGTGAGGTAGTCGTCGGCGCCGGCCTCCAGGCCCACGACGACGTCCATCTCCTCCTGCCGCGCGGTCAGGATGACCAGGACGGCGCCGGGCAGCTCCGCCCGCAGCCGGCGGCAGACCTCGACACCGTCCAGATCCGGCAGGCCGAGATCGAGCAGGACGAAGTCGATGTCGCCGTCGGCCGCGGCCGCGAGCGCGGTGCGGCCGTCGCGCTGCCAGGAAACCTCGTAGCCGTGCAGACGGAGGGTCGATTCGAGGACGCCGCCGATCGCGTCGTCGTCTTCCACCACCAGCAGTTTCGGCATGCGGGGGAGCTTAACCGTTGAACACTGTTCTTTTCGGGTATGACGTTACGAACACCACCCGTTCCGTAACGGGGCGCTAACGTTTCCTTCGATATGTCCATAAAGGACAGAGCGTGGCCGCGGCGAGGCACAGCCAGGCGAACACGTCTCCGACACGGCTGTACACGGTCTGTGTTCTCGCCTGCACCGGCAGATCCGCGACGAGTGTCTGCTGATCCGTGCGGTAGTAGTCGGCGTGCCCGAGCACGCGGCCCTGACTGTCCACAGCTGTGGACTTCCCGTGGGTGGAGTGCCGGAAGAGGGAGTAACCGTATTCCACCGCGCGGAAGCCCGCCTTTTCCGCGTGCAGTGAGCCGAAGCCCGGCCAGTCGTTGGCGGGGACGAGCATGAGCGAGGTCCCCTTGTCCGCGGCCTGGCGCATCAGGCCGGGGAAATCCGCGTCGTAACAGATCACCGCCGCGAGCCGTCCGTACGGCGAATCCGCGGTGGGGACGTCTCCCGGGCCGGGGGTCATCGGTTCCATCGGCGTCGGATGCGTTTTGTCGTAGGTCCACAGCGTCTCACCGGACGGCCCGACGAGCACGACCACGTTGCGGATGTAGGGAGCCTGCGACGTGTAGAGCGCGTACGCGAGACCGACATGGATACCGGATTGTTTCGCCTGGTCGCCGACCCGCTTCAGCAGTGCCGCCTGATCACGTTCCAGGACGCGGGCATGGGTTTCCGGCCAGAGCACGATCTTCGCGCCCG
The DNA here is from genome assembly GCF_055563465.1 of Amycolatopsis sp. NPDC000009. NCBI lineage: Bacteria > Bacillati > Actinomycetota > Actinomycetes > Pseudonocardiales > Pseudonocardiaceae > Amycolatopsis > Amycolatopsis sp. NPDC000009. The sequence continues at coordinate 58,409 of NZ_JBVHDI010000005.1, read as the reverse complement.
CCGCGGCCTGCCGCCCGGTCCTCGTCACGAGATCGTCGGTGACCGGTGCGAAGGCCGCACCGACCGCGACCGGGTCGGCCGCGCTGACTTCTTGTGCTCGCCAATACTTGACCCCGATGCGCTCCAGTGCGTCGGAACTCGACCGATCGGCGTCGGCCGACGGGCTGATCCCCGCGATCCGCACGGTCTCCGTCGTGGGAGCGTCGAACAGCAACCGCAGGCCACCGGCCGCGAACACCACGCCGAGCAGGCAAACGTGGACGACGGCCGTGCGCTTGACCGGCCGCCACCCTTCCGCCCAAACGGTGTTCGCCACCGAGGCGAACCACGCGAGGACGAAGGTGAGGCCGTACACGCCGGTCACGGACGCCGTCTGAAGCAGCGGCAGGTTCGTGGCCTGGGTGCTGCCGAGCGCGCCGAAGTCCCCGAAGCCCGTGATCACCGTGAAGAGGTACTCGCCCGCGACGAGCGTCACCGGGAACACCAGCGTCCTCAGCGGTCCCGCGCGGTCGGCGCACAGGCGATCGGCCAGGAACGCCGTCGTCTGCAACACCGCGAGCAAGGTGAAGGCGAGCAGGGCGGAGAGCACGAACAGCAGACCGGTGACTCCGAGCCAGAACAGTTGCCCGATCAGCAGGGACAGGCCCACCATCAGGATCGCGCGCCGTACCGGGACGAGCCGGGCGTAGTGGAGAAGGAAGACCGGGAACACCCAGGCCGCGAGCGGGACGTTCCAGTCGGTGTGGACGGCGAGCAGGAGCAGCGCTGTGCCCAGCCACCAGAGCAGCCGTGGTTTCATGTCGCGAACGCTAGGAAACCACGGCCGCCCGGACAGCGGACCTTGGGCAGCGAGGGACCCTTACTTTCGTCAGGAAACGTGGTCCCGGTAGGCCTGGACGGTCTCCGCGAGCACCTCGCCACCGGGACGCCGCCAAAGGTCGGCGTCGAACACCTCGACCTCGATCGGCCCGGTGTATCCGGCGGCCTCGACGCAGGCCTTCAGACGCCGGTGATCGATCGGGCCGTCACCGGGCAGTGCCCGACCGAGCAAGGTGTCGGTCAGCGGAACCTTCTGGTCGCAGACGTGGAATCCGGCGATCCGGCCGGCCGCCGCGGCGATCGACTCCTCGATCCGCGGGTCCCACCAGACGTGGAACTCGTCGACGATCACGCCGACCTGTCCGGCCGGATGCTCCAGTGCGATCGCCAGTGCCTGGTCCACTGTGGACAATACCGAACGTTCGGCGCACTGCATGGGGTGGAGCGGTTCCAGGCCGAGACGGACCCCACGCTCACCCGCGTACGGCGCCAGCTCGCCGACCGCGTCCGCGACGCGCTGCCTCGACGACTTCAGATCGCCGTTCACCCCGCCGACGACCAGGACGAGGACGTCGGCGCCCAGTGCGGCGGCTTCGTCGATCGCCTCCCGGGTCTGCGCGACACCGTCCACAGGGGACCCTTCCGGGGTGACGCCGGTGAAGAAACCGCCGCGGCACAAGGACGACACGCCGACGTCGTACTCCTTGAGCAGCCGGGCCGTCTCCTCGACACCGGTCTCGGCGACCTTGTCCCGCCACAGGCCGATCCAGCGGACGCCCGCCTCGGCGCAGCCCGCGACGGCTTCCGGCAGCGACCATGCCTTGGTGGTGATCTGGTTGAGGCTCAACCGGTCCATCAGGCCACCCCCGCCGCGGCCAGGAGCGGCCGCATCCGCGCGACGGCGAGATCCGGGTCGGTGAGCGCGCCCGCGGCGTCCGCCAGGCGCAGCAGCTCGGCCAGATGCGTGAGGGAGCGGGCCGACTCGCGGCCGGCGATCATGCGGAAGTGATCCTGGTGCCCGTTGAGGTAGGCGAGGAAGACGACGCCGGTCTTGTAGTTCCTGGTGGGCGCGCGGAAAATGGCGCGGCTCAGCGCCACCGTCGGGTCGAGCAGGCCGCGGAAACCGGCCTTGTCGCCTTCGTCGAGCCGGGCGAGCGCGGCGCCGGCGACCTGCGCGACGGCGTCGAAGATGCCCAGAAGCGCTTCGCTGTGGCCCTGGTCGTCTCCGGCTATGAGCTCCGGGTAGTTGAAGTCGTCGCCGGTGTAGCACTTGACGCCCTCGGGGAGCGCGCGGCGGAACTCGGTCTCGATCGACGCGTCGAGCACGGAAACCTTCACTCCGGCGATCACGTCGGCGTGCTCGGCGCAGAGCCTGCCCAATTCCTTCGCGGCCGCACGGACGTCGCCATGTCCCCAGTAGCCCGCCAGCGCCGGGTCGAACTGCTCGCCCAGCCAGTGCAGCAGGACCGGGCGGTCCGCGCCCGAGAGCAGCTTCCCGTACGCGGCATGGTAATCCGCGGGTCCGGAAGCCGAAGCCGCCAGCGCCCGGCTGGCCATCACGACCGGGATCGCCCCGGCCTCGCCGACCAGGTCCAGCTGCTCGCGCCAGGCGTCCACAATGGACCCGGCGGTCGCCTCGCCGTCGGGAAGCTGGTCGGTGCCGACGCCCGCCACCCACGGCCGCCCGGCGGCGAGTGCCCCGGTGCGCCGGATGAGATCCTGGGTGGTGGCCCAGTCCAGGCCCATCCCGCGCTGCGCGGTGTCCATCGCTTCGGCGACGCCGAGCCCGCAGGACCACAGGTGCTCGCGGAAGGCGAGCGTGGCGTCCCAATCCAGTACCGCGCCTTCTTCGGGGTCGGCGGGGGCGAGCGGGTCGGCGACCACGTGCGCGGCCGCGTAGGCGATCCGGGAGGTCGGCGGTGACACCGGTTTCGCGGGCGTTTCCGCCCCTCGGGGCGTCCACTCCACCAGTCCGCCGTCGGCGGTGGGCAGGGCGATCAAGGTCATCGGGTCTCCGTGGCGCAGGTATGAGAAAGCGCTTTCTCAGACCACGTTAAGTCACCCCGAGGGCCGCACACAAGGGTTTCAGCGGGCGGGAGCGGCGGTGCTGCGGCGGAGGACGACCTCGCCGGACATCCGCACCACCCGCGGCCGGGTGCCGGGGGATGCCTTGAGCGCCAGGTCCATGGCCCGTTCGCCCAGCTTCTCCAGCGGCAGTGCGACCGTGGTCAGCGCGGGCGTGAGATCGCGCACTACCGGGATGTCGTCGAAACCGGCGATCGACATCTCGCCGGGCATGGAGACGCCCGCGTCGCGCAGCGCCGACATCGCCCCGATGGCCATCACGTCGGTCACCGCGAACACACACGTCGGCCACCGCTTCCGCGGCCGGGCGAGGACCTTCTCCATCGCCTCGTAACCGCCGTCGCGGGTGAACGCCGCCTCGAAGACGTCGTCCTCGGCCAGTTCGACGCCGTGCTCCAGCAGCTCCGCGGCGAACCCGTCGAGGCGGTCGACCACGGTGGTCAGGCTCTTCGGCCCCGCGAGCACGGCGAACCGCCGGTGCCCGAGGCCGAGCATGGCCTTCGCCAGTTCGGCGCCGCCACCGCGGTTGTCGGGCTGGACGGTGTCCACTTTGAGCCCGCGATGCCTGCTGACCGCGGCGACGTGCCCGCCGCCGCGCCGGTACGGTTCGAGCTCGGCGGCCATCGCCTTTTCCCACACCTTGTCCTCGAACGCGGAACCGATCAGCAGAATCGCCGACGCGCGCTGGGCACGCAGCGTCGAAACGTAGGCGACCTCTTTTGCCGGATCGCGGAAAGTGCTCGCGAGCATCACCAGAAGATCGTTTTCACTCGCCACCCGCATGATCCCGCCGGCTATCGCGGCGAAATACGGATCGCCCACGTCGTGACAGATCACTCCGACGGTCGGCTGTGAGCCACCGGCCAATGCCTGAGCGTGAGCATTGGGGGTATAGGACAGCTCCGAGGCCGCGGCGATCACTCGTTCGCGGAGATCTCCCCGGACGGTGGCGGTGCCGTTGAGTACGCGGGACGCGGTCGCGAGCGACACGTCCGCGGTGCGCGCCACATCCTCCAGCGTCACGTGGGGGCGAGCCTTCATCGATCCTCCAAGCGGGCGTTTGGGGCATAGTGGCGGACATGCTCGGCCTTTACCCGGAAATCGAACCTTACGTCCAAGGGATGTTGCCCGTCGGTGACGGCAACGAGATCTATTGGGAGGAGTGCGGCGATCCCGGGGGCAAGCCGGTGATCTTCCTCCACGGTGGCCCCGGTGGTGGTTCGACTCCGAGACATCGCAGACTTTTCGACCCGCGGCGATACCGGATCGTCCTTTTCGATCAACGCGGCTGCGGGCGCAGCACGCCGAACTGCGCCGGCCAGGAGGCCGATCTTTCGGTCAACACGACGTGGCATCTGGTCGCCGACATCGAGCGCTTGCGCGAGCATCTGGACATCGAACACTGGATGGTCTTCGGCGGCTCCTGGGGGAGTGTGCTCGGGCTGACCTACGCGGAAACCCACCCCGGACGGGTCACGGAACTCGTTCTCCGCGGCGTCGCCACCTTGCGGGTGAAGGAACTGCAATGGCTCTACGGCGGGGGAGCGGCGTACCTCTTCCCGGAGGCGTGGTCGCGTTTCCTGGCCCCGGTGCCGTTTCCGCGTCGGCAGGAGAACCTGATCGAGGTCTATCACGAACTGCTGAGCCATCCGGATCCCGCCGTGCACGGCCCCGCCGCGATCGCGTGGAGCCGCTGGGAGGGGGAGACGGTCAAACTGCGTCCGCGGGACGAAGTGATCGACGCGTTCAGCGACCCTGCGTTCGCCCTCGCGATCGCGCGGATCGAGAACCACTACTTCCGGCACGGCGGCTGGCTGGCCGAAGATCAGCTGCTGCGCGACGCCGGGAAGCTCCGGGACATCCCGTGCGTTCTGGTCCAGGGACGCTACGACGTGGTCACCCCGGCCATCACCGCGTGGGAGCTCAGCCAGGTGCTGCCTTCCGCCGAACTGGTGATGGTCGGCGACTCGGGTCACGCGTTCGACGAACCCGGCACCCTGCACGAGTTGATCAGCGCGACCGACCGATTCGCGTCAGACTGGCAGGGCGCCGGTACACGCCAGGACGAGAGGAACGCAGACATGCTTTTCGGTGACGAGCACGTCCGTCGCTACGAAGAGACCGACGGCGAGGTGGGCCACGACTGGGAGAAGGGTGCCCCTTGCCTCATCCTCACCACCAAGGGTCGCAAGACCGGCGAGGACCGCAAGTTCGCGCTGATCTACCAGTTCGACGACCAGGACAACCCGGTGATCGTGGCCTCCAAGGGCGGCGCGCCTGAGGACCCGGGCTGGTACAAGAACCTGCAGGCCAACCCCGAGGTCAAGGCCCAGGTCAAGGCGGACAAGTTCACCGCTCGCGCCCGGACCCTCGAAGGTGAGGAGCGCGCGAAGCTGTGGGAGAAGCTCGCCGCGGTCTGGCCGGACTACAACGAGTACGCGAAGAAGACCGACCGCGAGATCCCCGTGGTGGTGCTCGAGCGCGTGTGATCCGCGCCGCGTTCACGCGTCGTTTCAGCCGAACCGGGGCTGGTTCGGCTACGAATTACGTCCATGGTGCTGAGACCCCGTGAACGCTGGACCGCGCTGAGCCCCGCTTCGGGGGACTTGCTGACGTTCCGCCAGATGATCGCCTTCGGCCGGCGCTTCGCCCGCGCCGGCCGGGGCGCCTGGTTCGCCTTCGCGATCAACGTCGTCTGGCCGTTCCTGGTGCTGTTCACCCGGTTCCGGGTGCGCGGCGGGGAACACCTGCCCGCGTCGGGCGGCTTCCTGGTGGCGTCGAACCACCTGTCGTTCGCCGACCCGACGACGGTGACGGCGTACTGCCTCGCGCACGGCCGCGTGCCGCGTTACCTGGCGAAGGCGAGCCTGTGGGACGCGCCCGTCATCGGCTCGGTGATGCGGTCCGGCAAGCACATCCCGGTCTATCGCGGGGCGGCGACCGCGTCGGACGCGTACCGCGACGCCGTCAGCGCCGTCCGTGAGGGTGAATGCGTCGTCATCTTCCCGGAAGCGACCTTCACCGATCACCCGGACGGGTGGCCCATGCGCGGCAAAACCGGGATCGCGCGGATCGCGCTGGAGACCGGCGTCCCGGTGATCCCGCTGGCGAACTGGGGCACGCACCACCTGCTGCCGTCCGACGCCGTGCTTCCGCGCGCCTTCCCGCGCAAGACGGTGAACCTGGTCGCCGGCCCGCCGGTGGACCTCTCGGATCTCGTGACGCCCTCGCCGTCCCGTGAGGTGCTGGAGGAGGCCACGAAGCGGATCATGACCGCGGTGACCGACCTGCTGATCGAGATCCGCGGCTCGCGCCCCGAGTAGGCAGTCTCACCCTTCGGACCGTCCCGGTGAAGGGTAGGTTTCGGGGTATGAGTGCACACTATGACGTCGTTGTCCTGGGGGCCGGAGTCGGCGGTTACGTGGCGGCGATCCGGGCGTCGCAACTGGGGCTGAGCGCGGCGGTCGTGGAGGAGAAATACTGGGGCGGTGTCTGCCTCAACGTCGGCTGCATCCCGTCGAAGGCGCTGCTGCGCAACGCCGAACTCGCGCACATCGTGACCAAAGAGGCGAAGTCCTTCGGGATCAAGGTCGAAGGAAGTGTCAGCTTCGACTATCAGGCCGCCTTCGACCGCAGTCGCAAGGTCGCGGACGGGCGCGTCAAGGGCGTGCACTTCCTGATGAAGAAGAACAAGATCACCGAATACGACGGGCACGGCACCTTCCTCGACGCCAACACCATCGAGGTCAACGGCGAACGGGTCACCTTCGACCACTGCGTGATCGCCACCGGTGCCACCGCGCGCCTGCTGCCGGGCACCACGCGCAGCGACCGCGTGGTCACCTACGAACAGCAGATCATGGAAAACGAGCTGCCGGAGAGCATCGTCATCGCCGGCGCGGGCGCGATCGGCGTCGAATTCGCCTACGTGCTGCACAACTACGGCGTGAAGGTGACCATCGTCGAGTACCTCGACCGGATGGTCCCACTCGAGGACGCCGAGGTCTCCGCGGAGCTCGCGCGCCGCTACCGGAAGCTCGGCATCGAGGTGCTGACTTCGACGAAGGTCGAGTCGATCGACGACACCGGTTCCAGCGTGCGCGTGACCGTGTCGAAGAACGGCGAGTCCCGCGTTCTGGAAGCGGACAAGGTGTTGCAGGCCATCGGTTTCCAGCCGCGGGTCGAGGGATACGGGCTGGACAAGACCGGCGTGGAACTGACCGACCGCGGCGCCATCGCCGTCGACGCGCGCGGCCGCACCAACGTCCCGCACATCTTCGCCATCGGCGACGTCACCGCGAAACTGATGCTCGCGCACGCGTCCGAGTCCATGGGCGTCGTCGCCGCCGAAACCATCGCGGGCGCCGAGACCATGGAACTCGACTTCGTGATGATCCCGCGCGCGACCTACTGCCAGCCGCAGATCGCCAGCTTCGGCTGGACCGAAGAACAGGCCCGCGAAAAGGGCTTCGACGTCCAGGTGGCGAAGTTCCCCTTCACCGCCAACGGAAAGGCGCACGGCCTCGGCGAGGCGGTCGGCTTCGTGAAGATCCTCAGCGACGCGACGCACGGCGAACTGCTGGGCGCGCACCTGATCGGCCCCGAGGTGACCGAACTGCTGCCGGAGCTGACTTTGGCGCAGCAGTGGGACCTCACGGTGCACGAAATCTCGCGGAACGTGCACGCTCACCCGACCCTTGGTGAAGCGGTCAAGGAAGCCGTGCACGGCCTCGCGGGCCACATGATCAACATGTAAGCGTGAACCTGCCCTGACCTGCGGTTTCGCGGGTCAGGGCAGGTGTCAGGCCGTGGCCAGGCCGTCATGCGGCCTGGTCGCCGAGCGTGTCATCGAAGAAGTCGTCGACGGCCTTCCGTGTCCGAGCGTGGCTACTCGGCAGGAGATGCGTGTACACCCGGAGCGTGAAGCCGGGATCGGTGTGGCCGAGGTACTGAGACAGCGCCTTGATCGACTCGCCAGCGTCGAGCAGCACCGAGGCGTAGAGGTGCCGGAGCGCGTGCACGCCGTCCGCCCTGGTCGGCTTCTCCACTCCGGCATCCTTGAGCGCGGGCAGCCAGAAGTTCACCCGGAACCACTCCGCTCGGAAGACCCGTCCGTACCCGTTGACCATGAGCAGGCGGGCCGTGGTCGGTTCGCCGCCCGGGTGCGACCAGGGCAGCGTGACTTCGGTCGCGGGGAACTCCTCCGCGTACTCGTCGAGGAGGCCGAGCAGCTTCCGCCCGATCGGCACCTCACGCGACTTGCCGCCCTTGGGCGGAGCGAACACCGGTTTCCCGGCGACCACGCGCACCTGTCGGGTGATGTACGCCAGGTCCTTACCGCGGTCAACGTCGTCGAGCGAGAATCCGAACAGCTCACCCTTCCGCAGGCCCAGACCGGCCGGGACATCGACAGCAGGCTTGTACCGCCTCGGAAGGTTGTCCCGCACGCCCCGAGCCCGTTCGCGAGACCAGGGCACGACCTGATTCCGGCTCGCCCTCGGACGCGAGATCACCTTGGACAGCGCCGGATTCTCGGAGATCTTCTTGTCCGCCATCGCGAAGTTCAGGATCGACACCAGATGCCCGAAGTAGAGCGCCCGCGAAGTCTCCGAGGCTTCGGCATCCTGGAGCTTCCGTAGCCACGTCTGGATGTGACTCGGCCGGATCGACCCGACTGCCTTCTTGCCGAAGTACGGAAGCAGGTGGACGTTGACGCGCGTCGCGAAGCGTTCCCGGCTGGTGTAGTCGACCGTCTGCGAGTCCAGCCAGCTCTGTGCGACGACCTCAAAGAGCACCAGGCCCGCGCGAGGGTCGATGTACTTGCCCTCGCGCTTGTCCGACTCCATCTCGATGAGGAAGTCTTCGGCGCGCTTCTTTTGCTTGTCGGGAAAGGACTTCGACCGTTCGCTACCGTTCGGGTCTAGGTAGCGAACCTTGTACCGCATCCCGACGCCGTACAGTTCGGTCTTCTCCAGAACCGGTTTTCCGCGAGCATTGAGCCGCAGGTTCCCCTTGGCGTCCTTGGCGGGTTTGTACCAGCGATCTTGGATGTGTCCCATCAGGCGGCCTCCTCAGCAACCCAGGCCCGGACCTTCGTGGGGTCATAGCGGAGATGACGGCCGATCTTGCGCACCGGCGGCCCCTCACCGAGCCATTTCCATTGGTAGAGCGTCTTCACTGGCACGCGGAGGTAGTCCGCGACGTCTTCGACTGACCACAGTGGATCGATGCTGTCCATGCCTTCCCCTTAGGCCGCGAGCGGAGTTGCCGAAAGATCTGGCGGGCTCTGCGCGGCTAGTAGTGCTTTGTCGTACTCGGCTTTCCAGGTGATGCGTTCGGAGATGGCGTGCATAACCAGGTGGTCCCGAGGAGGCACGGAGGGGTCGCCGGAGTCGACCTTGCGCCAGACCAGCCGTGCCGGGTCCGGTGCTGGTTTCTCGATCCCTACGGCCGCTAGCGCTTCGATCACGAACGCCTTCCGGTCCGCTTTGTGGTCGACGAGCGTCTTCCCCGACCACTTCCGCGACACCAGCACCCGCCGACCGGGCAAGCCGAGCGTGGTCCGCCGATGAGCCCGTCCCTTGCAGTGCCCCGGAGTCGTCTTTCCGTTGGCGCCCTTGGGATTGATCCCGTACAACAGCCACACCGCACACCGAGGCGAGCAGGGCGTCACCGACAGCTCCGCGTGCAACCGGTCGTGGTGATCCCTCTGCCTGACGGTGTCGGCTTCGACCACCTCACCGGTGGACTTGGTGAGGTACTTGGTCAGATAGCCGATGTGCCGCCCAGCCTCCTCCGTCCCGCCGAGGATGCCCTTGGAGTGCACCTGACGGCCGAAGGTGACCACATGCGCCGGGTCTTCCATGGCCTCTATCGCGTCGTCCCAGTCGGTCAGCGGTGCACGGGTGTCCGGGTCGACGAACACTCTGCGGTCGCCGTCCCAGAGCGGCATCCGGTCGACGTAGACGACCTGGTCGTGGTTGGGCCACCAGACCTGGTGATAGGTGGCTTCGGTGACTTGGCGGATCACGTCATGCGGAACCGATCCTCGAATCGCCGCGTGCAGGTGCGGGGCCGCGCGTCGTTGAGGCTCCACGGTGGCGAAGTACTGCGCGTCCCAGCCCACGACCCGCCGGAGGTTCTGCCACCACCTGTCCACGAGCGCGGAGAAGTGGACCGCGTCCCGAGCAGCCCGCCGGTAGTCATAAGTCGACGGATCGACCGGTGCACCGTCCGACCGAACTGGGCCGTAGGTGTCGCAGGTGAGCGTGACGAACATCGAGGGCCGGAACCGCCCCGCGTACTCCCGTCCGACCGTCGTCTTGGCGACCTTGCGTCGAGGGAGGTTCGGTGCGTCCTGCCGCCGTTTCGTCGAGCGCTTCACCGTCTTCTTCGTTGGCAGGTCGATCGAGGGGAGACGGCCGCGCATTCCGAGTTGCCGAAGTTCGTCGTCGACGCTCTGGATCTCCTCTCGCAGTTCGTCGGCCTCTACCTGGTCCGTCTGTTGCCGGTAAGCGGCGACGAGGTCAGCCCGGAACGCCAGTAGCTCCGTCTGAACCTCACTCGGTGGCTCTGCGGTGAAGTCAGGTTCTTCGGCCATGTGCCAGCCCTCACGGCACTGAACCTGCCTGAGCGCCTTGGCTTTGCGAGCACACGGCAAGCACACCGATTCGACCGTCGAGCCACAGGGGACCGGGACGTACCGGAGTTCGCCGGTGTCGGTGTCCCCAACCTCCATCGTGAACGGCCGTACGCAGACCCCGTGCTTCTCCGCCGTCGCTTTCACCACGTCCGAGGCCAGCGGTTCTCGCATCCGAGCGGCCCGGGTTTTGGCCGGCGTGGTCACCGCGGCTTCCTTCGTGCTCATCAGGCGGCCACCTCCCCAGGCGTGTCCCACTGCCGCAGCACGAACACCGGCATCTCCTGCCGCATCCCCGCAGGCAGGTCCGGGAACGTCGCTTCGTCGAACCAGACGCCGCCGTAGACGACGACCGGGATGCCGCAGGGAGTCCGGCCGCTCAGCTCCAGGTGCACCGACCCACCGCCCTCAGGACGCCACAGCGATGCCTTCACTTCCTCCAGGGAGTTGGCCCAGGTGAGCAAGCCGCGAGCGACGTCCTCAAGCCGACTAGAGTCGAGTTGCACCGTGATCGGATCAGCAGTCACCCCAACTCGCACCGACGCGGCCGGAGGAAGCGCGAACGAGTCGAGGTGATCGCGGATCGCGTCGAGGAAGACCATCAGCCGGTTCACGCCGCCACCCCCTCAGGACCGCGACGGGTGGCCAGGTCGACGACATGGGCGCCACCGTTGGTCACGTAGTTCTCCAACGCCTTGACCGTCTCGTCCGGCACCCAGCCAGCCCGGACCCGCAGCGGTTCGCGGATGCCCTCACCCCAGATGTAGCCGACACCCGCCGCCGACTCCTCAATCCGGTTCGCCCACGCCCCGCGCTCATAGGCCCCGTCACCGAGGACCATCCCGACGTGCGTCTTCGAGGTGACCCGCAGGCAAACCCGACGTGGGAACAGCTCACGTACGGGAACTGTGTCCTTCGTCGGCTCCTGCACATAGCCCCGCACCGTGTAACCGAGCGCCCGGCCTTGCGTGGTCAGAATCGCCACCCGTTCGACGATGGCTTCGCGGGTCTTGCGGTCGGTGTACTTGGTCAGTGCGCCGATCTCGTCGAACTCCAGCACCTCCAACGGGTAGTCGGTGGAAATCGGAACCTCACGGGTGAGCCCGGCGAACTCGCGCTTGCGGGACTCAAGACCGTCGAGCAGGTCGTCCAGGACCTCGATCGCCTCCTTCCCCGCGACGCCGTAGCGGGCGAAGATCCCGCGCCCGTAGGCGAGTTCCATCCCCTTCGGGTCGATCCCCGAGACGCGTACCGTCCCGGCCCGGATCGCCGAGGCGGCCGAGACGAGCGGGGACCACATGACCGAGTTCTTCCCGGCCCCGGTGGCCCCAGCGACGAGCATGTGAGCGCCAGGACCGGTCAGCGGCAGCCGCCAGTCCTTCCCGTACTCAGTCCGTCCGGCGAACACCCGCCGCAGATCCACGCCGTCGACGGCCGCCAGGTCTGCGCAGTCCACCGGCGCGGCGAGGAGGTCGCGGCGCTGGAAGTCGAGCGAGACGACGTTGGGTTCCAGCTCCCGCACCTGGCACCGCGTGACCTTGCGAGCCACGGCCAAGGCGCGGGCAGCGTCGTCGAAGTCCTCCGGCTTCTGCCCTGGCACGAGCCGGACCCGGACCTCATCCCACGACGGCCCCGACTTCACACCCAGCACCTTCGGGACCTGCACCGCAGTACCACCGCCCGCAGTACGCGAGACCGCCTTCCGACGACGGCCGACGAGGTTGACGGTCACTTCCACGGGCACGGTGCCATCGGAGATGGACAGACCGCAGGCGTGCAGCCAGCCCGGCAGTTTCCGGGCGTAGGTGAACCAGCGCAACCACCACGCCCGCAGGAACCGGCCACAACACCGATCGAACGACACCACGTCGAGCAGCCGCCACACCACCAGGACCACCGCGACCGAACCCGCCGTGACAGCCAGCGAGAGCCAGCCGAGCCACTGCCACCAGACCGCCACCGCGATCACACCGAGGCTCGTCCGCCAGTGTGTGAAGACCTGCTTTCCCAGCCACACCAACAACTTCACCGTTGACCACAGGGCGATGAACACCACCGCAGCAGCGGCGAGAACTTCCGCGATCGTGGCGAGCGCGCGGCCGAGCTTGTGCAGCAGCCACACCACCACACCCAGCACCCCGCCGCCGACGAGAAGGAAGCCGATCCCGTTGGTATTCATCGGCGACCACCGCCGGTCAGGTCGAGCGGCAGCATTCCCCGGCAGGGAGCGCATTCCGTCTCGCCGGGTAGGAGCTTGGCGAACCGCTTGCAGACTGTGCAGCGCGTTCGGGTGACCCCGTCTAGCGGTCGGTTGTTGCCATCGTTTAGCGTTGTCATTGTTCACTTCCAGAGGTTGTGGACAGCGCAGGAGCGGCAAGGTTGGTAGCCGGATTCCGCTTCTGCGCCTTACAGGACAAGAAAAGCGTTTGAGGACGTGTTTGTACGCCGCACGTCCCCGCGTGCGTTTTTCGCTCTGTCATTCAGTTTTCAGCTGGCTTGCGACTTCTCCTTTTGGATCTGGGCGGCCACCTCCTTGGCTTTGCGTTCCTCGTAGCCGACCCAGTACTTGAGTTCGTGGTGGTGCCAGCGGTCCACATCGGACGCCGCCTGATATGTGCGGGCGTTGGCCTGGTGGAACTTCAACCAGGTCTCCAGGTTCGACCCGGGCTTTGGCCTTCGGGCCGTGGCGAGCGCGTGCGCCTCTTGGAGTGTTTGTGGCTCATTCCGGCCGGGTGGCGTCATCACGCACCGCCTTGTGCTTGCCGAGGAACACGGCCAGTTCGTCCGCGCTGTCGCGGATTTGGCGAAGGAGCCGGATGAACTCCGGCCACTCGGCCGGATCGGACGGCGGCAGGATCGCCAGGCTGTCCGGATCGAGATAGATCACCAGCGCCGGGTTTGCCGAACCATTGCCCTGCATCCCCGCGACCGCCTGCCGTCCCGGCTTCCACATCGCGTTGAACGCTACCGCCCTGCCCTTCCTCGCTGTAGGCGCGCATCTCCCACGACCGTGCGTTCTCCTCGAACCCCTCAGCCGCCGCAGTCACCGCCGCCAACACCCACCACGGCAACCGGCCCTGCGTAGCCAGCTCCCGCCATGCCGACGCCACCGCCCAGGAAGCGACGGCCATGTCATGTGCCGCCAGGGCATCCCCGCCGTGTGCGGTCCGCTGCGTCATCGCGCTGTAGTGGCGGTAAGCGGCTTCCCAGGTTTGGACCAGGTGCGGGGATGCCGCCCCCGGCGCCCCGCCCACCATCACGCAGCCTTGGGCGTTGACTCGGCAGCGGCGGAAGCCCGGCCCGACTTCGCTCCGCCGCCGGACGCCGCAGCCTTGAAGCCAGTCGCGCGGAACAGGTAGGACTGGTACTTGAACTCGCCCTGACCCGCCACCTTCGGCTCAGCCGTCAGGCCCTCCAGTTCGATCGGCCGCATACCCGGCAGCACTTCCGACGTGGTCGGCACCGGCTGCACGTCGGCCAGCAGCGTGATCTCGAACGACGCGCGCTTCGCCTTGACCTCGTCCGGGTCGGTCACCGTGACCTTCCACTGACGCTTGCCCGTCACCTCGTCGACCCGCTGACGAGCCGGACGCCCCGAAGAACGGTCCTCCCGCGACTGGTACTCGTTGTCCGGCGAGACCTCGCCGACCATCACGAGGCCCTGCGCGAACGCTTCGTCGAAGTCGATGGTGAAGCGGTGTCCTTTGTAGATAGCCATGTCGTTAGTTCCCTTGCTTGTCTGTGTCTGTCGGCACTTCGTCGCCGTCTTTGCCCCTTGCGGCAGCCGCGTTCAGTGCGGCCTGTACCTCTGCGAGTTCTCTCCCCAGCACCGCTATCGCGTCGGAATCGACGAGCAGGACCACGGGGAACGCCTTGCCGAAACGGATCTCCGCCCGGTTGGCGTAGGTGAGCGCACGGACGCGGATCGGCAGGTCTGCCGTGACGTGGATCTGGACCGTGTCACGCATCGGGCGCTCAGATCGCGAACCGGCGAGCTGTCCACGATCCCGAGCCGCGCGCGGACGCTGCCCGACCGGCGGTTGGAGTCGTCATGCCTGCCTCCCTCTTGGTGTCGAGGTGCTGGGGCGAGTCCCCGGCAACCTGGCACCTAATCTCCGCCAAAACGCGGGACGTGATCACCACGTGGCGGGACATCTAGGGACGTCCCTGGTACGGTCGAAGACGTCCCTAAAAGTCCCTAGGAGGGCGGATGCCGAACGAACGTCTGCGGGACGCCCTGCTGCGCAATGGCCTCACGCTGGAACAAGTCGCCGACGCCACCGGGGTCGATCAGAAGACCGTGGAACGGTGGATCACCAAGGGGCGGACGCCGTACCCGAAGCACCGGCACAAGATCGCCGCGATGGCGCGCGAGTCAGAGACCTACCTCTGGCCGGACTCGGTGGCCCCGGAGCGCAAGGCCGAGACGGCCGCCGCCGAGGTCGTGCGGGTGTTCCCGCACCGCAACGCCATCCCGGTCGAGCTATGGGACCGGCTGATCAAGGAAGCGTCGGAGACGGTCGAGGTCCTGGTCCACGCCGCGCTGTTCCTGGTGGAGCGCCCGCGGTTCATCAAGGACCTGACCGCAAAAGCCCAGGCCGGGGCGAAGATACGACTGATTTTCGGAGATCCCGAAGGGGAGAGCGTCGCTCTGCGCGGGGACGAGGAGCAGCTAGGCGACGGGACGCTTGCGGCGCGCATTCGCAACGCACTCGCGTTCTACCGGCCGCTCATCGGGGTAGACGGGGTGGAGATGCGCTTCCACAACACCACGCTCTACAACTCGATCTTCCGCTTCGACGACGAAATGATCATCAACACGCACGTCTACGGCTTCCAGGGAGCACACGCCCCATCCCTGCACCTCCGCCGGCTATCCGCCGGGGACCTCTTCGAGACCTACTCGGAGAGCTTCGAAGCCGTCTGGAACCTCGCCAAGCCCGCCACCTTCTAGGAGGCCACACATGGCACGCGTCGACTACTACAACGACCCGGACGCCCCCAAGGCGAACAGCATCGCGGTCGCGGTGTCCGCGTTCATCCAGGACGACGAAGGCCGCATCCTCATGATCCGGCGCACCGACAACGACCTGTACGCGATCCCCGGCGGACAGCTCGAGCTCGGCGAGACCTTGGCGCAGGCCGCTGTGCGGGAGGTGCGGGAGGAAACCGGCATCGAGTGCGAGGTTACTGGGGTGATCGGCCTGTACTCGAACCCGAACCACGTCATCGCCTACGACGATGGCGAGGTACGCCAGGAATTCTCGATCTGCTTTCGTGCGAGTCCAGTTGGTGGAGGTTTGCGCGCGAGCAGTGAAAGTAAAGAAGTGCACTGGGTCGAAGTTGATAAGTTAGAGAACATGCGGATTCATTCATCTATAAGGCTGAGGATAGAACAT
Source organism: Amycolatopsis sp. NPDC000009 (assembly GCF_055563465.1). Lineage (NCBI taxonomy): Bacteria > Bacillati > Actinomycetota > Actinomycetes > Pseudonocardiales > Pseudonocardiaceae > Amycolatopsis > Amycolatopsis sp. NPDC000009. Next base: position 42,467 of record NZ_JBVHDI010000005.1, on the reverse strand, counting down.
GCGTGTTCAGGGGGTGACTCTGTTTTCTACTCTTGACTCTGAGCGCCGTTTATCGTCCGTTTCGTGCAACTCGGTCCAGGATGGTTGCGGCATGCTGGATTGCCTCAGGGTTCGAATCGAAGTCCTTGGTGTCCGATTTGATATTTCTGAACTTGCCACCGTTTTTGCTGGTCTCAATCTGAAACCGGTGTTGACCGCCTCTTGTTAAGGAGATGCGGGCTTTCCAATCGGTCTTTCTGTCTGGCGAGGTTCCCGTCCAACCCTCCTGAAACTCATCTCCGACAGTTGACCACGAGACTTTCGGGTGAGCCTTCTCGATGGCATGTCGAAGATCGCTGGCAGTTTGGTGTCGCAGCGACGGGACGATATTCAGCGACTTCCTGACCACTCGCCTGAGGCGGTCATCTATGTGGGGTAGGAAGTTGTTTCGCGGAGGAATCTTGCCCCTTCCTATTAGTTCCACGACATTCTCAGATTCTTCGAACGGTGCGCGAAAGTGCTTGTCACCGTTGAGTAGCCTGTAGAGAGTTGCTCCCATGGCGTAAATATCGCCAACGACGCTATCGATGCACCCAGTGGTAGATATCGATTCTGGAGGGATGTGTGTCACATATCCGATAGGGGCCTCCGGGAAGGCCTCCTTGCTGCTTGCGAGGCCGAAATCGGAAACTTTGACTTTGTGGCGTTCATCGAGCATGAGATTTGCAGGCTTAATGTCGCGGTGTAGCCAGTTGGAATTATGAAGAAATTCGAGCCCTCGGCACGCGTCTTCAATTGCTTCCAATGCGGTCAGTACGGGTAGTGGTGCACCCATGTATCTGTCTTCGATGCTGCCGTTTGGCAAGTATTCCATGCGTATCGCGGGCATGCCGTCTACCATTTCCGCAGAGTAGACTTGGACTACATGCTCGTGCTGCGCGAGGCGCATAGCCCTGGCTTCCGTGAATACGTCCCGTTCTTCGAAGTACTCCGTGTTTCTAAGTACTTTGGTGGCTTGGAATCTGTCTAGGGCTATGTCCTTTTCGAGCCACACGTCACCAAAGTATCCGCTTCCTAACTTGCGGATTCGTTCGATCGTCATGCGTCTCCCTTGGGAAAGCTGAGAAACGCGACCAGTACTGGATCCCGCCTGGCGGCGGGCGTGGCGGACACTTCTGGGATTCGTGCAATTGCTGCATCGACTTCGGCGGTCTTCTTTGCCGAAAGCTTTCCCCTGATGGTCGCCGAGTAGTATCTGGTGGTCGAGATGTCACGTGTTGCGACCGCTTCCTGAACCACCCCTTCGGTCTCTGCTCTTGGAAGACTATTTCCCCTTCCTCCGGCGTCGACTATCCGTAGGGCGACTTGGTCAGGGTTTGATTGGTTAAGAATCTCGTTAACCTCTTTTCTGATCCATGCGAGCTGGTGGCCACGGTCGAGAGAAGGCGCTGATGCGGTCGCATATTTTGCGACGTGTGCATCCGCGTGGCTCGTGCCTTCTAGCAATGCCCAGACAAGCTTGTCCTTGGTGCACTTCATTCCAAGAATCTTCACGGTTGTTCCTCCGTTATGTGTATCGATGTCTTGCCGAACTTGGCTCCATGGGATCAAGGCGCGCCGCCGTCGGCGGCGCGCTGGTCACCTTGCGTCCGCGTCTCGCCTGCGGGCGCACCTTGCCCGACACGGCGGGCTGCCGCTCCGCTCCGCCCACCGGCCGGGCGGTGCGCCCGCTGAAGTCGTGGACAGGTGTTGCCGCCGCCAGCGGCGCGCAGGTACGCCAATGAGCACGTCGGCCTCCTCGCTGAGACATTCGTGCCACCGATGTCGCAAACGGCCCAACGGCTGTTACGCGGAGCCATCGCCCCGATGCCAGATCGTCACAACGGCCGTCACGACGCGTCAAGGCGGGAAAGCGTGCCTTGACCCGACGCGACGGCCGCGTGGATGGCTTCGTATCGGGGAGATGGGGGAGGAGTGGGCGAGTGCCAGGCCGTCTCCAGGCCGTCAGACGTCGGGTAGGGGTGAGAACACGCGAGAAGTGTCCAGCCCTATCCGCGCAGGTCGGCGGCCAAAAGTAGCGATCATGCCGAGGTCGGCGAAACACCGGAACCATAAGATCAACATGTAAGCCCTCGTGAGTGGTAAGGACGGTTAGAACCGTCCTTACCACTCACGAGTACCTGAGCTCAGGCGGCGGTTTCGCGTGATCCTGTGGCCGACTCGCGTGATCGGATGGACGACACGCGTGTGGAGTTGCCCCCTGGGAGCGGACACCTTGATTCCAGACGTTGGTCTGGAGGGAGGATGTCCTGGTGTCTCGCAGGTCGAAGTATCCGGAGCGGTTCCGTCGTGACGCGATCGAGCTGGTCAACACGAGTGACAGGCCGTTGCGTCAGATCGCCCGCGAGCTGGGGGTCAATCACGAGACCTTACGGTCGTGGGTAAATGCCGCCAAGCAAGCGGCTGAAGCCGGGCCGGTGGAGGATCCCGAGGTCATCGATGAGGTGCAACGACTGCGGAAACAGGTCGCTGAGCTGCAGAAAGAGAAGGAGATCCTGCGTAAAGCGGCCGCCTATTTTGCCAAAGAGATGGATCGATGATCTACCGCTACCGGTTCATCTCCGAGCATCGCGCCGAGTTCGGCGTGAAGCGGTTGTGCCAGGTACTGGGTCTGCGCCGGCAGGGCTTCCACGAGTGGGCCGCCGCCGAGGCCGTCCGGGAGGCCGCGGCGGAACAGGAGCGGGAGCTGATAGCGGTGATCGCCTCGATCCACGCGCAGCACCGAGGCGCCTATGGGCGGCCCCGGATCACCGCGGAGCTGCGCCGGCGCGGACGCGTGGTGAACCACAAACGAGTCGAGCGGCTCATGCGCGAGCAGGGCCTGGCCGGGATCACCCGCCGCAAACGCCGGAGCCTGACCAGACCCGCCGCCACCCCGGTGCCACCGGTGGCGGATGTGATCCGCCGTGATTTCACCGCCGAGCGCCCTGGCCGGCGGTTCGTCGGGGACATCACCTACCTGCCCACCTTCCAGGGCTGGCTTTACCTGGCCACGGTGATCGACCTGCACAACCGTGAGGTCGTCGGGCACGCGATGGCCGATCACCTGCGCGCCGACCTGGTCTGCGACGCCATCACCCTGGCCACCGCACGCGGCCTGATCCGCCCCGACGCGGTGTTCCACTCCGACCGCGGCGTCCAGTACACCTCCGGCCAGTTCCGCGCCGCGCTCACCGAGCACCGGATCCGCCCGTCGATCGGACGGGCCGGGTCCTGCTACGACAACGCCGTCGCCGAAGCGTTCTTCGCCACCCTCAAAACCGAGATCGGCACCACCATCTGGCGCACCCGCGACCAGGCACGACACGACATATACCGCTACCTCCACTACTACAACCACAACCGTCTACATTCGACACTCAGCCACCGAACACCCCACGAAACCCGAACCAGCTACAGTCACCACCAAGCCGCGTGAAAACCCCGTGTCCGCCATCCGGGGGCAACTCCACGTGACTGCATGGACGACACGCGCACGAGGGGTTCCGCCGCGAGTCGTCCGTCTGGACACGCGTGTCGTCCATCGGATCACGCGAGTCGGCCGCCCAGTCACGCGAGGCGGCCATTCGCGCACGGCGGTGGCGGTCGGCGCTAGTGACCCGAACGCCCGCGGAACGCAGGCCGGGCGTTGCGAAAGCCACTTTCGCAACCTTCAACGTTGCGAAAGTGGCTTTCGCAACGCGTGCGGCCGGCGGGGCCAAGTCGGGTGGGTCGCGAGTGGCAATCAGGGACGGAACCCGAATCGCACTCATGACCCACCCGGCCCAACGCCCGCCCGCGGCCTAGCCCCCAACGCACGTAGTCGACTAAATGCGGGAGGAGGCTAAAGCGTGTGGGTGGCGATCAGTTGCCCGATCGCCCGGATGTCCGAACCACGGAATTCGAGCCGCACGTTCCCCAGCCCGCTGAACCAGAGGTCCAGTTCGGCATCGAGGTCGAAGGTGCCCGCGGTTTCGATCGAGAAGGCCTGGATCCTGTTGTACGGCAGTGAGGTGAAGTCCTTCTTCTTGCCCGTCATGCCCTGGACGTTCACCGCGATCAGCCGCTTGTTCGTGAACACCACGAAGTCGCGCACCGCCTTGAACGACGAGATGATCTCCTCGCCGGGGATGATGATCGGCTGCACCGTGGGCGCGATGTCCTTCGGCTTGCACGGCGTGAGCTTGAAGACGGTGTCCTTGGAGAAGTCAATCATGTACTCCAACATACGGACGGAAACAGGCGGACGAGCGCGACACCGGGACCCGTCCCCGGCGGCGTCCCGCATACTGCCGGGGAACAGGAGGAGGCACGATGAAGCGGCTCACGACGACGCACGAGAGCCTGGCGCTCGGCGTGCCGCCGTCGGCTCCCGGCGCGGTGTTCGCGCTCACGCTCGCGGGCGGCGTGTCCGTCGACCCCGGCGAGGGCGGTGCGATCACGTTCGGGCGTAACCGGCCGCAGGTCGACGTCTGTGTGGGGGAGAACGACCTGCAGGTCAGCCGCAGGCACGGGCTCCTGAACTTCACCGACGGGCAGTGGTGGGTCAGCAACACCGGCCAGCTGCCCATCCGCTTGCCGAATTCCCGCTGGCTGTCGCGCGGCGAGGAGCCGATCCCCCTGTCGGACGGCTACACGCCGCTGTTCGTCCGCGGTTCGGGCAGGCGGGAGCACCTGCTCGAGTTGTACGTCGCGGGGCCCGAGGGAGGGCAGCCCGTCACCCGGCACGACGACGTCACCGTGCCGCCCCGCCGCTGGCGCCTCAGCGCGGAAGAACGCCTGGTCCTGGTCGTCTTCGGGCAGCGCTACCTGCTGCACGACCTCAATCCGCAGCCGTTGTCCCGCCAGCAGACGGCCGAGGTGCTCACCGAGCTCCGCCCCGGTGAGACGTGGACCGCGCGCAGGGTCGAGCACGTCGTCATCGACGTCCGGACGCGGCTGTCCGCCGGCGGTGTTTTCGGTCTGCGGCGTGAGGAGGTCGGCGAGCCGGTCGGCAACGCGTTGAACGACAACCTGCTGCGTGAGCTCGTGCTGTCCACGACGCTCGTCCCGCCGGACCTCGCCCTGCTCGAAGCGCTCGACTGACTGTCCATAAGGGACGGTCAGCTCACGCCTTCCATCGCCGTCTTGGCGACGTCGCTTCCTCTTTCCGCCTCGCCCGCGACCTTCACCAGCGCCGCGGTCGCCTGATCCCGGCTCTCTTCGGCCTTCACGCGTCCCGCCGAGGCCGCGTTCACACCGAAGAAGGCGCCCACCACGGTGCCGATCACCGTTCCCGCCGCGGTGATCACCGCCGTGACGTCCGACGTGTTCGGGTACCGCCAGACCGCCGCGACCGCGATCACCGCGAGCGCGCTCAGCCCAGCCAGCACCGTCATGAACCCGTAGTTCTTGCTCATGGCCCGCTCCCTTCAGGCTCTTGGCGGCTGCTTCGCCCGAACGGCGCCCATCGTTACGGCGAAAGGCCGGAACGTTATCCGCCGATGCCGAAACGGACGTCGTGCGCGGAGCCCGGTACTACGAATTCCAGGAGCCGAGCGCCCTCCTCGGCGATCGAATCCCGATCTCGCAACGGCTTCCGCGATTCGATCGTCAATGTCGCCCCTTTGATCGCCCAGATGGCCAGGAATTCACCGTCGACGAGCAGGGTGCCCCGGCGGCCCCCGTTACCCGGAGGCAACGGAACACGGCGTCCGTCGGGGATCACCCGCACGCGGTCGGCGTGGGAGAGCAGGACGTTGTCGTACTCGGGCAGGAACCGGGGCGGTGCCAGGGTTTCCGGGTCCGGCCGCGGTGCGCCGGGAAGGTCGAACAGTTCCTTCCCCGCACAGTCGCGGAAGGTGACCAGCCTGGGCCGTAGCCGCTCGAAGACCTCCTTCAGACGAGTGAGCCCCGACCAGACCTGTGCGTCGCGGACGGTCGCGGGGCCGAACGCCGCGAGATAGCGCAGCACCAGGTCGTCGAGGGAGATCCCGGCCGCGATCGGCTCACCGGCCCAGTCTTCGAGCAGGGCGAACGCGGCCGGGCCGGTCCGGCCCCACAGACCGCGCGGGGTCACGTGCGCGAGCGGGAGAAGACTGTTGACCGCGTACGCAAGGGTCTGCGGGTCGGCGTCCGGCCATCGAGGCGCCAGCGCGGTCCGGATCTCGGCGCGTGTGCGAGGGCGTTCGGCCAGCAGGGCGCGCCCCGCTTCGGCGATCGCGGCGAGATCGAGTCCGGCGATCTCCCGCGAGTAGTGGCCGAGGAAACCGCGCTCGACCACCGATTTGACGGTCGGCCACAGGGCGACGCCGTCGGCGGCCGTGACCAGGTGCACCGTGCCGCGCATCAACGTCGTCCGGACGACCTCGCGGGCGGCCAGCGGCTTCGCCAGCTCGTCCGCCTGGAAATCCCGAAGCCGCGACCACAGCCCGACATACGACGAGTCGGGGGCCTGCGCCTGGAGACCGGCCAGCCGCTCGATCGCGGTGACAGCGGGAAGATCGGCGCGCTCGAGCAGGAGCTGCCTGGCCAGCGTCGCGCGGTTGAGGGCCCGGGGGCTCAGCTGCTCCATCGTCAGACGCACTTTCGCAGGAAAGCACGGAGGTCTTCGGCGAACAGGCCGGGGACCTCCATCGCCGGGAAGTGACCGCCGGTGCCGTACTCGGACCAGTGTTCCACCGGGCCGTCCTGCAGGCTCCGGATCGTGGTGTCCCCGGCGAAGACGGCGATCGCTCGCGGCGGACCGGCGGGCGCCTCGCCCCAGCCGCCTTCCGACATTTGCCGGTAGGCCTCCATTCCTTCGTACACAGCATGCGCGGAAGAGGCGCCCGCCCCGGTGAACCAGTACAGGCTGACCGCGGTCAGCAGGTGGTCGCGATCGACGGCGTCGTCCGGCAGCTCCTTGGCCGGATCGGTCCACTCGGCGAACTTCTCCACGATCCACGCGAGCTGGCCGGTGGGGGAGTCGTTCAGCGAATAGGCCAGCGTCTGCGGCCGGGTCGCCTGCAGGTGCAGGTAGCCGAGGCCGTCGGACTGGAACCGGTTGAAGCGTTCGGCGCGCTCACGGTCCTTGTCGTCGAGGCCGTCCAGGTCGAGAGCCGGGCCGAACGGCATCCCCGCGCTGGTCCCGGTCAGGTGCACGCCGGCCACGCGATGCGGGGCGATCATCGACAGGATGCCCGCGACCCCGGCGCCCGCGTCGGTGCCGTGGACGCCGAAGCGTTCGTAGCCGAGGCGATCCATCAGCGTGGTCCACGCCTGCGCGACGCGGAACAGGTTGCCCCAGCCGGGGCCGCTCACCGGGTTCGAGAACCCGTAACCGGGCAGGGACGGGATGACGAGGTGGAACTCGCCGGCGAGTTCCTCGACGACTCGCCGGAACTCGAACGGCGAGCTCGGCCAGCCGTGCGTGAGGAGTACCGGCAGCGCCTCCGGGGCGGTCGACCGGATGTGCAGGAAGTGGATGGTCTGGCCGTCGATCTCGGTGGTGAACTGCGGGAACTCGTTCAGCTCGGCTTCCTGGGCGCGCCAGTCGAAGCCGTCGGCCCAGTACTCGGCCAGTCCCTTGAGGTAGGCGACTGGGACACCTCGGCTCCAGTCGCCGGTGACCTCGCGGGGCCAGCGGGTGCGGTTCAGGCGGTCCTTGAGGTCGTCGAGTTCGGCCTGGTCGATGGCGATGCGGAAGGGCTTGATCTCGGTCATGGGGGCTAGATTAGGAACCATTGCGGAAAGGTTCGTTCCGCGATTGCGGACAAGGTGGGATTCATGGCGGAAACTTCGGCGAGGCTGCTGCGGCTCCTGTCGTTGCTGCAGGCCAGGCGCGTTTGGACGGGTCCGGAACTGGCGGACCGGCTCGACGTCACCACCAGGACCATCCGGAACGACGTCGAGCGGCTTCGCGGTCTGGGGTATCCCGTCGATGCGACGCCCGGCGTCTCCGGCGGCTACACCCTGGGCGCCGGCGCGGCGATGCCCCCACTGCTGCTCGACGACGAGGAGGCCGTCGCGGTGGCGATGGGCCTGCGCACGGCCGCGGGCGGCACGATCGCGGGGATCGAGGAGACGTCGGTGCGCGCGCTGGCGAAACTGGAGCAGGTGCTGCCTTCGCGGCTACGGCACCGAGTCGCGGCGCTGAACTCCGCGACGCTCGCGGTGCAGGGCGGCGGGCCCACGGTCGACGCCGAGGTGCTCGCGGCCATCGCCGCCACCTGCCGTGACCGCGAAACGCTGCGCTTCGATTACGTGGGGCACAACGGATCCGAGACGCGGAGGCAGGTCGAGCCGCATCGCGTCGTGCACATGAGCCGCCGGTGGTACCTCGTCGGCTGGGACGTCGACAAACAGGACTGGCGCACGTTCCGCGCCGATCGGGTGCGGCCGCGCACGCCCAACGGACGGCGTTTCGAGGAACGCGAACCACCCGAAGGCGGCGTGGTCGCCTACCTCCAACGCGGTGTCGGCGCGGCGTTGTGGCGGCATCAGGCCACGATCCGGCTGCACGCCCCGGCCGCCGAAGCCGCGGCGAAGGTGCCGCCCGCCGTCGTCGTCGAAGCCGTCGACGAGCGGACCTGCCTGCTCAAAGCCGGTGCGGACACGCTGGAGTACCTGGCGCTCTACCTGGGCCTGCTCGACACCGACTTCGAGGTCGTCGACTCCCCGGAATTCGCCGGTCACCTGCGCAAACTGATCGGCCGGTTCAGTCGTGCGGTGGACGCTTGACGTCGAAGACCAGCTCCGGGCGCTCCCAGGTGATCTTCGGCGGGTTGGGCGGTATGACACCGACGCGGCGGGCACCCATCCGCTCGTAGAACCCGGCGGCCGGCGGATGGGAGACGACGCGGATCTCGGTCATGCCGAGCTCCGCGGCCTGCCCGAGCATGTGCTCCACCAGCCACGCGCCGATGCCAGTGCCCTGGGTCGAATCGGCGACGAACAGCAGGTCGAGCTCGGCCGGGTACTCGATCAGGCTGTAGAAGCCGACCACTTCCTGCTGCGCGTGCGCGACGAACGCGGGATGGGTGGCGAGGTAGTCCTCGGTGACCTGGTAGCCCTCGAGGATCGAGGCGTACTCCCCTTGGTAGGCGGCCGATTCGTGCATCAGCGCCGTCAGCCTGCCGGCGTCGGAAGCGCTTGCCCTGGAGATGCGGTAGCTCGTCACGTGCGCAGCTTAGAACGTCACACCGACAGTTCTTGACCTCCAGCTATCTAGAGGTATGAGGCTGGGTTCCGACAGCTGGGGACGAACTGGAGGAACAAGATGAAAGCGGCCGCGTTCACGGAAGCCGGTGGCCCGGAAGTGCTCCGGGTGCTGGAGTTGGAGGAGCCACACGCCGGGGCAGGGGAGGTCCGGGTGCGGGTGAAGGCGGCGGGGGTGCAGCCCTACGACGCGGCCGTGCGGGCGGGATGGGAACCCGCGGGCCTGGAGCTGCGTTGGCCGCGTGTCCCGGGGAACGAGTTCGCCGGGGTCGTCGACGAGGTCGGTTCCGGGGTTACCGGCCTCGTCGCGGGGGCCGAGGTGCTCGGTTTCACCGCCGTGCAGGCGTACGCCGAGTACATCGTGGTGCCCGCGGAGAACGTCACGCCGAAGCCGGCGGAGATGCCGTGGGAGGTCGCGGGCGGGTTCACGGCGGGGACGCAGACGGCGTCTCTGGCACTGGAGGCACTTCGGGTCGCCCGTGGCGAGACACTGCTGATCCACGGGGCGGCGGGCGCGGTGGGCACGGCCGCCGTCCAGCTGGCCGCGCTGAGCGGGGTGAGGGTGATCGGGACGGCGAGCGAGGCGAACCAGGAGTACGTCCGCTCGCTCGGCGCCGAACCGGTCGTCTACGGCGACGGCCTCGCCGACCGGGTGCGCGCGCTCGCGCCGTCCGGAATCGACGCGGCGCTCGACGGGGCGGGTGGGGTCGCCTTCGACCTGTCGCTGGAGCTGGTCGGGAATCCGGACCGCGTGCTCACGCTGGTCGAGCACGGGCGCGCGCCCGAGGCTGGGGCGCGAGTGGTCACCGGGACCCGGTCGGCCGAGCGGCTGGGGATGCTGGCGTCGTTGTACGCCAAGGGGGAGCTGCGTTTCCTGGTGCGGCGGACGTATCCGTTCACCGAGGCCGCGGCGGCGCACCGGGAGATCGAGACCGGGCACGGGCGGGGCAAGGTCGTGCTGACCTTCCCCTGAGGTCGATCTCGTGAGTGGTAAGGACGGTTCTAACCGTCCTTACCACTCACGAGCCCCTAAGCTTTCCGCAGCTTCCGGATCACCCCGCGCACCGCTAACGGCGTCACGATCGCCACGAAGAGCACCAGTGCCGCCCAGCCCCCGAAGCCGCCGAACCCGCCCTCGTCGTAGGCCGCCGGTGCGGCTTCCCGCCAGTTCTTCGAGCCACCGCCCGCCGATTCCTCGTCGGGGCTCGCCGTCGCGGTCGCGGTCTTGTCACCGGTGGCCGGCCCCGTGCTCGGGCCTGTCGACGCGTTCGGTCCGGCGGTCCCCTGTCCGGTCGCGGGTTTGCCGTTCGGGGCGATGATCCCGGCGGTCACCAGCGGGTCGGGCGGACTGGTGGCGCCCGCGCCGAGACTGCCGCGGAAGGTCGGGTTGGCGCAGTTGCCCGCGTTCAGCTGCTTCGGCGGCTGCCCGGTGAGCCGCGCGTTGGAGTTCATGATCTCCTGCGACAGGTTCGGCGGCAGCGGCGAGTAGCCGATCCGGGCCATGTTGATCTGGCCGTCGCAGGCGACGTGTTCGAGGAACGCGGTCATCGTGTCGGTTTTGCCCTGGTCGCCATAGCCGCCGCGGCAGGTGTCCCGGCCGCTCGTGCACGGCATCATGATGTAGGAGTACGCCGAAATCGGGTACGTCTTCGGATCCGCGTTCGAGTAGACCTTGTCGAGTTTCTGGCTGAGGTCCGGGCGGAGTTCCGCGAACTTCAGCGCGGAGGCGATGTTCTCCGCGTAGGGCTGCGTGTACTGCCCCGCGCCGTTCCGCACCCATGCCGACGGCACGTTGTGGCGCTGCGCGTAGGCGAATTCGTCGTAGGCGATGGAGAACGGGATGGTCGCTTTGCCGATGGCCTGCGCGATCTGGTCCGAGTCCGCGAGCAGCCGGTACCAGTCGGCGTCCGGCCCCCGTTCGGGCAGCTGGATCGGGCGCACCCCGGCGGGCAGGCTGCCCATCCCGTTGCCGACGTTGCGGGAGACGAAACGCTGGTATGCGTCGGGTGCCGCGTGCGCGACGAAGTCGTAGAACAGCGCCGTCGTCCCGGACTGCCCGGTCCGCCCGACGAGGGTGATGGGCTGGTCCGGCAGGGACTTCCCGCCGTTGGTCGCGGTGATCGCCGGATCGCTCCAGCGGGTGATGTCCCGGCTGAAGATCCGGCCGATCACCTCGCGGGTGAGATGCAGGTAGTCGACCCGTTTCCCGGCCTGGTCGGTGACGTTGTACATGACGGCGACCGCGCCGGCCACGTCCGGGACGTACTGGTAGCCGCGGGTCTGCGCGGTCACCCCGCCACCGCCCGCGGCGAGGAGCGAGGAGACCTCGGCCTCGGTCCCGCCGAAGTCGACCGTCCGGTCGCCGTACTGGTTGACGCCGGCGGGCGAGTTGGTCGCCGAGTAGTTGACCGGGATACCCCGCGACGTCGCGCCGTTCTGCCAGTCGGTCATCGCCACGCCGACGTAGCTGGATCCCGAGCCCGTGACCCTGCTGAGCGCCGCCGCGCCGGGCGCGCCCGCCACGGAGATCGAGAGCAACAGCGCCGAGATCCCGCCCAGAGCGCCCACTCTGCGCAAGGTCGTCATCCGAACCGCCCGTTCACGTAGTCGAAGGTGCGCTCGTCCGACGGCGCGTTGAAGATCGTGTCCGTCGGACCGTGCTCGATCACCCGGCCGGGTTCGTTCTCGGCCGCGAGGAAGAACGCGCAGTGGTCCGAAACCCGTTGGGCCTGCTGCATGTTGTGCGTGACGATCACGACGGTCACCTCATGTCCGATCTCGGCGATCGTCTGCTCGATCCGCCGGGTCGACGTCGGGTCGAGCGCGGAGCAGGGCTCGTCCATCAGGAGCACGTTCGGCTGCACCGCGAGCGAACGGGCGATGCAGAGCCGCTGCTGCTGCCCACCGGAGAGGGCACCGCCGGGCGAACTCAGGCGGTCGCGGACCTCGCGCCACAGCCCGGCGCGTTCGAGACTCTGTTCCACGAGCGCGTTCTTGTCGTCGCATTTGACGCCGGCCAGTTTCAGTCCGGCGAGCACGTTGTCCCGGATGGACATAGCCGGGAACGGGTTCGGCTTCTGGAACACCATCCCGATGCGCAGCCGGACCTGCTGGGGCCGGGTTCCGTCGGCGTAGATGTCCTGACCGTCCAGCAGGACTTCACCGGTTAGCGACGCCGACGGGACGAGCTCGTGCATCCGGTTGAGGATGCGCAGGAAGGTGGACTTGCCGCAGCCCGACGGGCCGATAAGCGCGGTCACTTCTTTGGCGGGCATCCGCAGCGACACGCCTTCGAGGACCAGCCGGTCGCCGAACCAGGCGCCGATCTCGCGCGACTCGAGCTCGGCCGCGCCGGGCGGGGGACCGCCGGTCAAGGCGACCCGGTCTTCGTCCACAGTGGACAATGCGGTGGTGTCGGTCACCGGTTCTCCTTCGTTCTTTTCGCCTTGCGCTTCGACCGGTCGCGCCCGACGATCCTGGCGATCGCGAACAGGCCGAAGATGAGCAGGATCAGCACGAGCGCGCCGACGTAACCGCGCTGCTGGACGTTTTCCAGCGGCTGCTTGATGAAGCGGAAGATGAACAGCGGGATGCTCTCCTGTGGCGCGGAGAACGGGTTGGCGTTCATCGCGAGCGAGCCGAACGAGGTGAACAGCAGCGGTGCCGTTTCGCCCGCCACCCTGGCGATCCCGAGGATCACGGCGGTGGTGACGCCGGTGCGCGCGGTGGGCAGGACCACCGACCACACCGTCCTCGCGCGGCTCGCGCCGAGGGCCAGCGACGCCTCGCGCAGGCCGTCCGGGACCAGCCGGAGCACCACGTCGACGGTCCGCGTCACCGTCGGCAGCATGACCATCGTCAGGGCCAAAGTGGCCATCAAACCGTTGTAGCTGAACAGTCCCACCCCCGCCTGGATACCGGGGATGATCAGCGCCGCGTAGATGAACAGACCGGCCACAATGGACGGGAGACCGCTCATCGCGTCGACCATGATCCGCACCGGGCGGCGGAACCGCGACCGCGTCTCGTTCAGGAAGATCGCGGTGAGCACGCCCAGCGGAACGACGAACACCAGGGTCAGCGCGGTCTGCTGGAGGGTGCCGACCACCGCGTGCAGACCGCCGGTCGCGGTGACCGGATCGGTCGGCGCGACGGCGGACATGTCGTGGGTGAAGAAGCCGAGGCGCAGATACGGCGCGCCTTCGATCACGATGTAGGTCAACAGGAACAGCAACGGGACGAGCAGGGTGAGCGCCCCGGAGACCACGATCGTCGAGACCAGCCGGTCCGACGCGGCGAGCCTGCCGAGACGGTCGCGGGTGACCAGGTAGAGCATCGCCAGGTACAGCAGGTAGGCGACGATCAGATCCGCCAGCCAGCCGGGGGAATCCAGCAGGAGATGCATGACGAACCAGGTGAGGAGCGTGGCCGACACCGCGCAGCCGAGCGCCGCCAGCCGATCCTGCCGGGTCGTCTCCGACGGTCGGCGTTTGACGAGTTTGCGCGGGCCCGACGAGACCGGGGGAGTGAGGGTCGTGGTCATCAGGCATCCACTCCCGCACCGGACCGGCTCTTGGAGATGATCACCGACGCGGTGAAGTTCGTGGCGAGGGTGAAGACGAACAGCACCAGGCCCGCCGCCATCAGCCCGGACAGGGAGAGCCCTGACGCGCCGGAGTTGTTGGCGATGAACCCGGAGATCGTCGCACCGCCGAACTGGAGGACGTGCTTCGTGATCTCCGGAACCTGGGGCAGCAGCAGGGAAACGGCGATCGTCTCGCCGAGCGCACGGCCGAGCCCGAGCATCGAGCCGCCGATGATACCGCCCCGGCCGAAGGGCAGCATGACCGTTTTGACCATCCCCCAACGGGTACTGCCCAGCGCGAGCGCCGCTTCCTTTTCCCCGGGCGGAGTCTGCGCGAAGACCTCGCGGATCACCGAGGTCGTGATCGGGAGGACCATCAGGGACACCACCAGCCCGGCGATGAACATGGACTGGATGTACAGCGTGTTCTCTTTGGACGCGAACAGGGGGAACCAGCCGAGGTTCTCGGTCAGCCACGTGGAAACCGGGACGATCTGCGGGCCGAGGAAGCTGAATCCCCACAGGCCGTACAGCAGGCTGGGGATGGCGGCGAGCAGGTCGACGAGGCCGGTGAGGAAACCGCGCACCCGGCCGCTGGAGTACTCGGTGATGAACAGCGCCGCCAGGATGCTCAGCGGCACGGCGACCAGGACCGCGATGAGCGCGACCACGATCGTCCCGTAGAGCAGGCCAAGGACACCGAGTACCCCGGAGGCCGGATCGAACCGGATGGTGGTGAAGAACCCGAAACCGCTGTTGTCGAAGGCGGGCCCGGACCGGTAGACCAGGAAGAAGCCGATGACCAGAAGGATTCCCAGCATGGCCAGCCCGGCGCCGGTGGTGACCCGGCGGAACGCCCGGTCGGCCCGGGAAAGGACTTCGGTGATGGCCCGCCGCACCGGGGTTCCCGGTGGGGACGGGTCGGGCCGGGGTGGCGCGACGGTCACGAGCGGCCTTCCTTCGCGTTGGTATGTAAACGAGTTCAGGGCACACCACGTCGCCCCTCGACGCGGCCAGTATGTGCGGCCCGATACCGCGAAAGGTGTCCAAGCGGAGAACGCCCGACGGGGCGCGTGTGAATCTGTGCCGGGGCGGGTCCGGGGGCGGTTGACCCCGGACGGGCGACTCGGGGACGTTGGTTCCGGTGCGGCTCGTGATCGAGTCCCGCTCTCCGCCGTATGCCCGCGCACCTTGGGAGTCGTCCGTGTTCTTCGTCCGTGCGAGACAAGCCGGGATCTTGCTGATCTGCGGGGTGCTGATGGTCACGGGGGTGTCCGTCCCCGCGCAGGCGCAAGTGCCGGCGAACCCGCCGTACACCCTCAAAACCGAGCCCGCCGATCTGTCGGCCGCCCGGAACGGCGACCCGGTGCGGATCACGGTGTCGGGATTGGCGAGCGGTGCGCAAGCGTCCTTGAAGGTCTGCCCCAAGACCTTGCCGGACAATCTGATCAAGGTCGCCGGTAAACCGCCGTGGGCGCGGGACGACAGCGTCAGCGCGCGCGTCCGTGCCTACTGCGGAGAGCTGAAGGACGAGTTCATCGCGAACGCGGCGCATATGGACAGTGTCACCGGCCGTCGCAGCAGCAGGACCGGCGACATCGTGATCGACACCCAGATCCCGCTCGGCTCCTCCACGCCGAAACCGATCATCTGGGACCCGCTCTACACCACCTTCAACAAGAACGCCGAAGGTCAGGCGGACAAGCCGCCCACGGTTTCCTGGGCGGAGAATCCCGACGTCGTCGATCCGGCGACCGGTGCGAAGACCCGCAACAAGTACTCGTTCCGATGCGATGAGAACAATCCCTGTTCGGTCGCGGTCACGATCACCGCGAAGAACGCGGACGGCGCGTTCGTGACGTGGATCGACAGCTCGATCGCCTTCACGCCGTCGCAGCGGGCGATCGGCGTCGAAGGCTGTAAGGGCGCCGGCCAGAACACCATCAGCGCCAGCATGCCGGAGCGGCTGGGCCGCACCGCGGTCGCCTGGAACCAGGCGCTCTGCGCGCCCACCCAGGCCGAGCAGCCGGCGAACATCGTGAGCGAGACGGAAGACGCCGGCCTGACCGCGTTCGACAAGGGCGCCTCGGATCTGGTGATCACCGGCAGCGGGAACGCGCTCGCCACCCAGACCGTCCGGGAGCGGCAGTACATCCCGGTCGGGATCAACGCGGCGGTCGTGGCCGCGGTCGGCTGGTCGCCGACCGACACCGACGACAACGGGAGTTCGCTCAACGCGAAGTTCACCGGCACTCATCGGTTCACCCACGACGAAGTGGCGAACATGGTCACCAAGGGCGGGCAGCAACCCGATCTGGACGGCCGGGGCGGCATCTTCCGGAACGGTTCCCCGCTGGTCGGCCGTAATCCGGCGCTCGCCGCCGTCACGAGGGAGAACGAGGCGAACGCGGCCAGCGCCAGGGCCGGTGCCGAGAGCCTGGATTTCTTCGGGGTGACCGGGGAGTCCGGACCGGGGACCGTGCCGCTCGCGTTGAGCAAGGTCCTCGCCGGGGCGGCGCCGTCGGCCTGGGTGTTCCCGAAGAAAGGGACCGAATACTTCGGTGAGCTGGACGGGAAATCGCCAGGGGTGATCTCCGATCTCAACGCGCTCGATCCCGGTGCCCGCTCACTGCACAACATCGACGCGAAAACCGGTCAGCTCGCCGTGCGCAAGACGGTGCAGAACGGTGTCGTGGGAACGGGATTCGTCTGCACCGGCGGCTGTATGAGCTGGGTCGTCACCGATCTCGCGACGGCGAGGGCCTACGGCTGGGCGCCGGTCGCGCTCCCGGACGGCAAGGGGAACTTCGTCGCGCCGACCAAGGAAAGCCTGCAGCTGGCGGCCGACTCGATGCGGATCGGCGCGGACGGGACCGTGCAGCCCGGCACTGTGACCAAGGACGGCGCGTACCCGCTGACCTTCGTGGAATACCTGGCGGCGCCGGTCAATCCGTTGATCGACGCGACCTGCAAGCCGATGACCGAGAAGCAGGCGCAGCTGAAAGCGGTCGCCGAGCTGGCGAGCGGCTACGGCCAGTCGCTGCTCCCGCCGGGGATGACCCCGTTGAGCCCTGGCCTGGCCGCCGCCGCTCCGGCGCGAGTGGCCAAGATCGGCACCGGGACGGTCCAAGAAGCCTGTCAGGAAAGGGAAGAAGCGAAGAATCCGCCTCCAGCAGGCGGCAACGGTGCCACGACGGCTGCCAACTCCTCGCTGACCGGTCCCAGCGGGGGAACGGGTTCGCCTGCCGGGACGTCGGCGACGGCGGCCGTCACCGGGCCCGCTCCCGCGGCCGCTCCGACCCCGGAAAGCGTGCTGGCGGCCAAGAACCTCGCCGAGTCGATCGACATCCCGAAGTTCGCCGGGGCCGGCGTGCTGGGCGCGCTCATTCCCTTGGTGGCCTTGGTGATCCTGGCGACGCTCCCGTCCGCGACGGCGTATCTCGCCGCCGGGCGCCCGGTGCCGAGGTGGCTCGTCGTCGCGCTGGCCGAGATCGGGGCCGCGTTCGCCATGCTCTTCGGCCTCCTGCGGGGCAAATCGGCCGGAGGGGCGGCGTGAGCACCTCCGTCGAAGAGAGGCATCAGGAACCGGAAACCCGATTCCTGAGTTTCGGTCCGGGATGGATCGGTGCCGTGCTCGCCGCCTGGCTGGTCACCACCTTGGTGGCGCTGGCCCTGGTCGTCTACGCGCTGGGGCCGATGCTCCAGGCGGGCGACCAGCGGAAGGCGCTGAGTGAGATCCGCGGCGAGATCGGCCTGGCGCTCGGTGCCAGTCAAAGCCTGTTCGGCGCGGCTCCGCCCACCGAACCGGTCGAGTTCGGCAAGCCGGTCGCCGTGCTGGAGATTCCCGCGTTGAAGCTCCAGCAGGTCGTCGTGGAGGGGGCGTCGAGCGGCGAAACCGCGTCCGGGCCGGGCCACGTTCCGGGGACCGCCGGACCGGGCCAGCCGGGCAACGCCGCGATCGTGGCGCGCAACGCCGGTTACGGTGGCCCGTTCGGTTCGGTGGATGCGCTGGAACCCGGGGACGAAATCGTCGTCGCGACGACTCAGGGCAAGTCCGTCTACCGCGTGACCGAGAAGGCCACCCGCCCGCTCGACGAGGGGACCGACTACGGCAAGACCCAGAACGACCGGCTGACCTTGGTGACCTCGGCGTCCTGGTGGCCGCTGGCGTCGGAGGAAGCGACGGTGGTGACCGCGGTCCTGGAGGGCAGGCCGTTCCGGCCCACGCCGCAGAACGGCAAGGCGGACGCGCAGGACGGTCGGACCGGCGACTCCGACGCGTGGGCCGGGCTCGTGCTGGCCTTCGGCGGGTTCGTGGTGGCGGCGGCCGGGGCGACTTTCCTCTATCGCCGGTGGCGGCCGGTCTCCACCTACGTCATCACCGGTCCGGTGCTGCTCACTTTGGCGTCACTGGCGGCTTTGGCGCTTTGGCGGCTTTTCCCCGCCTGGGCTTAGGCCGTATTTCGGTCTTTTCGGGCCGAAATCACTCCCACGATGTGGATCTTCCCCCGATACCGACTTTGGTCGGTGGACTCCTCACTGATAGCTCTTTAGATTCTCCCCATTACACCCGGTCAGGGGTAATTCATTCGGGCAGCCGAAGGAATTCCTGTCACGGGCTGTGCCGTGTGTGGGAACAGGGAGATTTCGATGAGCAGATTCAGCCGGGTGGTCACATGCTCGGTTCCGGTCGCGGTCGGCGCTTTGCTGCTGTCGACGGCGGTTTCCAGTGCCCAGCCGTCGGAAGAGGTGCGCACCCAGGCCGGGATCAGCGCACTGCAGAGCATCAAGAAGAGCCTCACTCCGGCCGAGCGCAAGCAGTCGAGCCAGCTCGTCATCGAGAAGCGCCTCCGCGCCGACAAGGGCCTGGCGGGCAAGCTCCCCGAGTACCGGACCGGGCTGGGCGTCAGCGACGCCGGCACGGTCGCGGTGGACATCAAGGGCGCCGGACAGTCCCTGGTGGCCGCAGTCAAAGCGGCGGGTGGCACCGTCCGCTACGCCTCACCCGCCGGTGCGATCCGCGCCGACCTCCCCCTGACCGCCGTCGACGCGATCGCCGGACGCGGTGACGTCGCCGAGGTCAAGGCCGCTTCCCAGGCCATGACCTGGAACGAATCCGCCCCGCAGGACCGGCGGCAGGCCGCGGCCAAGAAGACCGCCGCGGCGCTGCAGGTCGCCGAGGGCGACAAGGCGCACGGCAACGACACCGCCCGCACCAAGTACGGCGTCACCGGCGCGGGCCAGAAGGTCTGCGTGCTCTCGGACGGCATCAAGTCGCTCCAGGCGTCGCAGACCGCCGGCGAACTCCCCGCCGTCGACGTCCTCCCCGGTCAGGCCGGCAGCGGTGACGAAGGCACCGCGATGCTGGAGATCATCCACGACATGGCGCCCGGCGCCGCGCTCGGTTTCGCGACCGCCTTCACCAGCGAGCAGAGCTTCGCCGACAACATCCGCGCCCTGCGCACCACCGGCAAGTGCACGATCATCGTCGACGACGTCTCGTACTTCGACGAATCGCCGTTCCAGGACGGCCCGGTCGCGCAGGCCGTCAACGACGTGACCGCGAACGGCGCGCTCTACTTCTCCTCCGCGGGGAACTCGGGCAACCTGACCGACGGCACCAGCGGCTACTACGAAGGCGACTTCCGCGGCTCCGCAGGCAAGATCTCCGGGATCACCGGGACGCCGCACGACTTCGACCCGAGCGCCACGACCCAGCTGTACAACGCGCTTTCGCCGAACTCGGTCGGCCGCTACGTCACCCTGTTCTGGTCCGACCCGTGGGGCAAGGCCACCAGCGACTACGACCTGTTCGTCCTGAACTCGTCCGGCGCGGTCGTCGCCTCCAGCGAGGGCGCGCAGAACGGCACCCAGAACCCGTACGAGATCACCCAGGTCCCGGCCAGCGGCTCGGGCTTCAAGGTCGCCGTGGTCAAGTACAGCGGCGCCGACCGGTTCATCGCGCTCAACGTGATCCGCGGCCGCTTCGTCCCCTCGGGTGACTTGAAAGCCTTCAGCACCAACGGTGTCACCTCCGGTCACTCGGCGGCCGTCAACGCCTTCAGCGTCGCTGCCGCCCCGGCCGCCGGTGCCTTCGGCCGCGCGCTCGAAGCCGGTGACCCGGCGAACCCGGCCGGCCCGTACCCGGGCCTGTTCACCGCCGCCAGCAAATGGGAACGGTTCACTTCGGACGGCCGCCGTCACCAGTTCTACAACCCGGACGGTTCGGTGATCACCCCCGGCAACGTGTCCTCGACCGGTGGTGCGACGCGGAACAAGCCGGACATCACCGCGGCCGACGGCGTCGCGACCTCGGTGAGCGGCTTCCAGCCGTTCTTCGGGACCTCGGCCGCCGCGCCGAGCGCCGCCGCCATCGCCGCGCTGCTGAAGCAGGGCAAGCCGTCCGCGACCCAGGCGGAGATCCGGAACGCCCTGGTGTCGACCGCGATCGACCTCGGTGCCCCCGGCTTCGACCCGGTCACCGGCGCGGGCGTGATCATGACCGGCCCGGCGCTCGCCGCGCTGGGCGTCGCCCCGAAGTAGTTCTGTAGCGCGTGAAGGCCCCCTTCCCTCGGCTGAGCCGGGAAAGGGGGCCTTCACGCGCTAGGAGGGGTCAGGACTTGACGCAGGACAGGCCGTTCGGGCCCGACACGGTCAGGAAGCCGTACCGCTTGATGGTGGTGGCGAGCTGGCCACCGCACAGCGGGCTGGCGGTCGCGGCCGTGTCACCGGCGGCGAAACCGACGGCGCGCTGGGCCTGGTCGTAGCTCGGCGTGCGGGTGTCGAGCACGTGGTAGACGCTGCGCGAGCCCAGGAACGCCGTGGTGAAGGCCGGGGTGTAGTTACCGGCCGAGCCGGCGACCGGGGAGCCGTCGAAGCCGGCGCCGGTCAGCGGGTTCACGGTGAAGCCCGCGCGCTTGTCCGCGGTCACCGCGTTGCCCTGGGCGATCCACTGCGCGATGGAGAACGGGGCGATCGCGTTGGCGCGGTCGGCGGCGGGGATCGAGTTGCCGTCGTGCTCCTGGAACCGCTTGATGGTGACCGGCTTGGTGGTGGGGTCGAAGCCGAGGACGGTGGTGGTGAAGAAGCTCAGCGTGCCGGAGCCGGTCTGGGGCAGGTAGACGACGATGGCGGCGTTGGCGCCACCGACCTGGTTCCAGTTGGTGATGGAGCCGTCGTAGATGCCGCGCAGCTGTGCCAGCGTGAGGGACAGGCCCGCGCCGGAGCCCGTCGCCGAGGAGGACCAGGTGACACCGTCGGTGGCGAAGGCGTAGTACTCGAACGACGCGGGGTCGGACGAGCCGCGGGGCGAGGAAGACCGCGCGATGTCGATCTTGCCGTCGCCCGCGTCACCGGAGGCCTTGAGCGCGGCCTTGCCCTGGGACGAGCCGTTCGGCGGCAGGGTGGTCGTGGTGTTGTAGACGACCTCGTCGGCGTACAGGTCACCGGGAACGGTGAAGGTGCCACCCGGGGCGAGCAGCGGCGGGATGTTGACGTGGTTGTCGGGATCGGTGTTCCAGGCGCCGCCGTTGGCGTCGGCCAGGATCGCGCCGGTGATGTCGACGGTGGTGTCCGAGCCCGCCGCGGCCAGGACGTCTTCGAGGCCGTTGGCGGGGGCGACCGCCGAGGCGGTGCCGGTCAGGGTGAGGCAGGCACACGCGGCGATCGCGGTGGCGCCGAGAAACCGAGTGGTACGAGCACGCATCTTGTTTGCACTCTTTCTCTAGTCCCCAAGTAGTCGCGGGATTCCGTGACTTGGCCCAATCCTCGCTCCGCAACACTGTCCGGCGGCGGTGCTTCGCGTTCCCGCCCGACGTCATGGTGGTTAATCTCCGGGGAACGCACTTTCCGTGAGCGGCCGTCACGGAGAACGATTCGGTGAAATACCGCCGGAATCACGCCGGTATTTCCGGCGCCAATCGGCTATCGTCTCGATCCCTTCGCCGATGGACGCCTCGGTGGTGGCCGAGCGGAATCGGTCGAGGCCGCGCTGCGCCTCGATACGCCGTCCGTAGGCATGGCTGGCGATCGCGACGATGGTGTCTTCCCGATGCAGGCGCCAGCGCCAGCGCCCGCCGCTGAGATGGCTGAAATCGCTGGTCAGTTCGGAAATATGGGTGCTGAGCCAAGCGATCGCGACAAGGCATTCCTCGGCTCGTGGATAGTCTTCGGGCGCCGAACCCAGCGACACGTTGTTGCCGCCGAGCAGCCGCCATCGAATGGTCTGCTCGCCGGTCTGGACGAGCTGAAAGCGTGGATTCTTCGCTACTGAATTCCCCCTGGTCACATCCCGTGAATCGCCTCGATGTGGTGAGGGGGTTACCGGTTTTCGTGAAGGCGCGACGGCCGACGGGTGAACGTTTTCCTTCGGCGGCGGCGCGCTAGCCTGAACGGACGCGGGTAATCGGAAAACAATCACCGAGCCGGGTCGGTCCGGCACGGTCTGCGAGGAGGTTCGATGGGCAACGGCAGGACCGCGGTAGTCACCGGGGCGGGTTCCGGGCTCGGCAGGGAGATCTCGCGGGCGTTACTCGGCGCCGGCTACCGGGTCGCCCTCGCCGGCCGCCGCGCGGAAGCGCTGGCCGAGACCGCCGGCGGCGACACCGACACGCTTCCCGTACCCACCGACGTCGCCGATCCCGATTCCGTCGCCGCGTTGTTCGAGACGGTCCGCGCGGAGTGGGGGCGGCTGGATCTCCTGGTGAACAACGCGGGTGTTTCGGTGGGCGGGACCGTCGACGAACTGTCCTTCGCGGACTGGAAACGCGCCGTCGACACCAACCTGACCGGGATGTTCCTGTGCGCACAGCAGGCCGTGCGGCTGATGAAGGCGCAGGACCCGCGCGGTGGCCGGATCATCAACAACGGCTCGATCTCCGCGCACGCCCCGCGCCCCGCGTCCGTCGCCTACACCGCGACGAAACACGCGGTGACCGGGCTGACGAAGTCGATCTCCCTCGACGGTCGCGCCTGGAACGTCGCTTGTGGACAGATCGACATCGGCAACGCCGCCACCGAGATGACGCTTCGGATGGCCGACGGGATCCCGCAGGCCGACGGCAGCGTCAAGGCCGAGCCGACCTTCGACGCCCGCCACGTCGCGGACGCCGTGCTGTACATGGCCGGGCTGCCGCTGGACGCGAACGTCCAGTTCCTGACCGTCACGGCGACCGCGATGCCGTACATCGGGCGCGGCTAGCGATCGGTCTCGTGAGTGGTAAGGACGGTTAGAACAGTCCTTACCACTCACGAGAGATCACGGGATCACCTTCGCCTTCCGGAACTCGTCGAACAGCCGGAAGAACATCGCCGAGGTTTCCGCGTACTCGTGGAATCCCGCCCGCCGGGCCTTCGAGCCGTCCGCGAACATGTCGTAGTCCCAGCCGAACACGAAGTCCGCGAATCCCCACGACGACGAAACGGCGCTGTACGGCACGTCGAGGCCGTACTTCGCGGCGATCGAGGTCCAGAGTTCCTCCTTGTCCGCCATGACGACGTCCAGCGACATCGGCAGCGGCGGCGCCACCTCCAGGTCGAAGTACCGCGCGATCCGCGGCCAGAGGTCGCTCCACCGGAACAGGTCTCCGTTCGCGATGTTGTACGCCTCGTTCTCCGATCCGGTCGCCCACACGGTGGCCTTCGCCAGCAGCCCGGCGTCGGTCATCTCCAGGAGGCTGTCGTACGCGCCGGGTTTGCCGGGGAAACGCAGCGGCAGGCCGAGTTCCTTCGAGATCGACGCGTAGACCGCGATGGCCAGCGCCAGGTTCATCGGGTTGCCCAGCGCGGTCCCGCCGACTACCGACGGCCGGATCGCCGACCATGTCCAGGACTTCCCGGCCTGCCGCTTCTCCAGGAACTCCTGCTGGTCCACATTGAACTCGGGCGGCATGTGCCCGGCGTCGTCCTCGCGAGCCGGGGTCTTGAACGGGCCGAGGTGGGCGCCGTAGACCTTGTAGCCCTGCATGAGGCTGACGTGGCGCAGGCCGGGCGCCGCGGGTTCGATCGCGTCGACGAGGTTGGTCAGCATCGCCAGATTCGGCGCGACCAGTTCGGCCCAAGTCGGCTTGTCGACATAGGCCGCGTAGAACACGTGCGTGACGTCGTCCAGGCCGCCGAGTTTCGCGCGGGTGTCGTCCGCGTCGAGCAGATCGACGGCGATCTGGCCGGGGCCGCCACGCCGCGACAGGCCGATGACGCGCCAGCCGGGCAGGGTCTCCAGGTGTTCGATCAGGTTCTTGCCGATGACCCCGTTGGCCCCGGCGACCAGGGCGACCTTGCGTTCTTCGTTCATGTCTTCAAGCCTGGCCCCACCGTGAGGATAAGTCCAAGGCATAGATCTCACGACTCCGATAAACTCTCTTCATGACAAGCTTGCGGCAGCTCGAGTACCTGGTGACCGTCGTCGACACCGGCTCGTTCACCAAGGCCGCCGAGTTGCTGCACGTGACGCAGCCCGCGTTGTCGCATCAGGTGCGTGCGCTGGAGAAGGGCGTCGGCGGCCCGTTGCTCGAACGGCTGCCGCGCAGCGTCCGGCTCACCCCGATGGGTCGCGCCATGCTGCCGCACGCCCGCGCCACCCTCGCCGACGCGGAGCGCGCGCGGTGCGCGGCCCGGCAGGCGTCCGGACTGGAAGCCGGGGAACTCCAGATCGCGACGGTCTACTCGGTCGGCATCGGGGTCCTGCCCGCGGCGTTGCGGGTCTGGCGGCGGGAGCGGCCGGAGGTCGACGTCCGGCTCGTCGAGTTCCGGCACGCGGACGAGCTCCGGGAGGCGATGGCGGCGGGTGAGGCCGACGTCGCGGTCGGCCCGGTCCCGCCGGGCTGGGACGGGCCGGTCCGCGAGATCGGTGCCGAGGAGTTCGTCGTGGTCCTGCCGATCGACGGGCCGCGCGAGGACGACGGCACCGGCGTCGTCGATCTGGCGACCCTCGCGGACTGCGCGTGGGTGCACTACGCGCCGGGCAACGGCCTCGCCGACCTCGTCGACCAGGCGTGCGCCGCGGCGGGATTCCAGCCGCGGGCGGCGGTCCGGACCGAACAGAGCGCGGCGGCCCCGGTGCTCGCGGCGGCGGGACTCGGTCCCGCGCTGGTCCCGGCCAACGTCCTGCCCGAAGGCTTCCACGGCCGTGTCCTGCGGCCCGAACCGGCGATCCGGCGCGCGCTCGCCGCCTATTGCCGCAGCACGCCCGACCCGCTGACCTCTGCCTTCATCGACGTCGTCGCGGGGGAGTGCACGCTCGGGTCACCGCACGGAGGCGCTTGACAGGTCCACCCCGCCGAACGCCGTCGCCTTGACGTCGCCGACCCGGTCCGCCCAGACGGCGTGCCCGTGCCCGGACCACAGCGGTACGACCGGGAGATCCCGGAGCAACTGGTTCTCCACCAGCCGGTAGACCTCGCCGCTGTCGGCGGAGTCGGTCTCTTCGGCAGATTTCAGCAGGTCGGCGAACCCGTCGCTGGCGTAGCCGGTCGCCTTCACGATCTCGGCCGGCACCTCTTGGGGGCTCGGCGTCATCAGGGCCACCTCGATCGCGAACGGACCCTGCCCCGGCTCCGGGGCGAGCGGGAGGCCGACGGCCGTGCTGACCTGCTCCGCGAGCGGGCGTAGCCAGCCGGCCTGCGACTGTCCGAAGTGGACAGGTGTCGCCGGGAATTCCGCTTGGGTCAGCAGGGATTTCCCGGCCCCGGCGTCGAACGTGCAGGGGCGGCAGGTGCTGCTGCGCTCGCCCGGCGCGACGGCGGGCGGCAACAGCGATTTCGCCGGATCCACCTGCTTGCCGAGGGCGCCGGCCTCCAGTGCCGCGCGATCGATCCCGAGCGCGAAGCCGTGCCGGACGGTCGCGTCGGAGAAATGCGGTGCGGTCAAGGGAAACCCGAGGTAGGCGACGGTCGGCAGGGCCCACATCACGTGCCGCTGGGCGAAATCGGCGTGCATGGCCTCGTGGCGATCGCCGGGGACGAATGTGGCGAGGTCCAGTTTCCCGGCCTTGACCTCGTCGTACTGTGCCGCCGCGTCGCCGGTCTTCAGCTCGATCACCCGCGCCTTGCCTGGCGTGTCCGCCACCCGGATCAGTTTGCCGCCCGCCGCCTGCCATTCGCCGTCCAGCCGGAACGGCCCGTTGCCGACCGGCCGCCGCGCGAAACCGGCCCAATCACGCGACGCCAGCGCCGACGCGGGCAGCGGGACCAGCGCGGGCGACGACAGCAACGCCGGAACCTGACCGGACGGCCGGTCGAGCACGAGCCGGATGGTCAGCGGGTCCGGCGCGCTGATCTCCTTGGCCCGCAACAGATCCTTGATCACCCGGGACGCTTGCCACTGCTCCGCGTCGATCACCCTCCAGGTGTCCACATAGGACTGAGCGGTCACCGGGGTGCCGTCGTGGAACTTCCCGCCGTCCTTGAGCTTGACCGTCCACGTGACCCGGTCGGCGCTGGTGAATGCTTCGGCCGCCCGTGGTGCCGTCTTGCCGGTCGCCGGGTCGTAATCGGCCAGCGGCGTCCACAGCGCGCCGGTGAGCATCCGCCCGGACTGGTCGCGGACGTCGGCGGGCAGCAGGGTCGCCGGAGCGGTCAGGCCCACGCGAAGAACGTCCGGTGCGGGCGGTTCGCCGGATTCCGTGCAGCCCGCCGCGACCAGGGCGGCGGCCAGGAGCGGGACCAGAAGACGCAAGCGCATGGTCATGTCATAGCAGTCCCACCCCGACCAATGGCGGTTGTGCGGGCAAAGTGGCGATCATAAGGTGCAGGAACCAGCCTGGGAGGTTTCTGTGCGAGGAAACTGGTTGCTCCGTTCGTGCCTGGCGCTCGCCACGGTCACCGCGACCCTGATCGCCACCGGCCTGCCCGCCGCCGCGTGCGGCGAAGAGGACAAACCGGCCGATGAGAAGGTCCGGGTCGCGGGCGCGCCCGGCGCGGTGAAGAACGTCAAGGCCGTCGGCAACGTGCCCGACGCGCAAGGCGCCATCGCCATGGGATTCCTGCAGTACGGCAAGCGTGACGTCATGGCCGTTTCCGGCGAGTTCGGCCTGAAGGTCTACGACCTCACGAAGAACCCCACCGCCCCGAAGCTGATCGGTGAAGTCAGCCTTCCCGGTCTGTGGGAGACCGAGGACACCGAGGTCGACGTCAAGCGCAAGCTCGTCTTCCTCGCGCGCGACCCGCGGGCCTACGGCGGCACCACGCAGACCGGTGAGTCCGGTATCTACATCATCGACCTGAAGAATCCGGACAAACCGGCGATCCTGAGCTACACCAAGGTGCCCGCCGGTCACACGACCAGCTGCGTCGACGACTGCCGGTACCTGTGGACCGGCGGTCCCGCCAAGGCCGCGAACCAGCCGGCGGAGTGGGGCGGCCGCCCGATCTGGGTGACCGACATCCGCGACCCGCGCAACCCCAAGACGTTCCCGAACCCGATCGAACTCGCGCGCAACGACGGCAAGACCGACTACGTGCACGACGTCCAGGTCGACGCTGCGGGCGTGGCGTGGGTGTCCGGCCGAGGCGGTGTCCGCGGCTACTGGACCAACGGCTACCACCGCGATCCCGTGCAGGGCAAGGTCCGCCGCGCGACGGCCTTCGACCCCGTGCCCTACGCGGGCGGCGGGATCGAGGAGACGGCGGCACCGTCGAAGTTCATGCACAACAGCTTCCATCCGGCGGGACACCGCTCGGCCGACGGCGCCGACTCGGGCCGCTGGCACGGCCGCGACCTGATCTACGCCACCGAAGAGTCCTTCCTCGACGGCTGCGCCGGTGACGGCGTGCTGACGATCTCGTCGCTGCGGAACTCCTACCACGGCGAGGGCTGGCGCTCGACGCCGGAGAAGCCGTTCCGGCTCGAGTCCGTCGGCACCTGGAGCGTCGCCGGGCAGGAGGGCAGCGACCCGGCCTCGGGTGACTGCTCCGCGCACTACTTCGACATCCGCGGCAAGGTCCTCGTGCAGTCGTTCTACGCGCAGGGCACGCGGTTCCTCGACGTCAGCGACCCGACCGACCCGAAGCAGATCGCCTACTTCCGCCCGGCGGACGCCAGCGCGTGGGCGCCCTACTGGCACAAGGGTTACGTCTACGTCGCCGACAACACTCGCGGAATCGACATCCTGAAGCTCACCGCCTGAGCCAGGATGTCCCCATGCGCACCATGGGGAAGACGCTGGGGATCACGGCCGCGATCGTGCTGATCGCGGCCTGTGCCCCGGCACCACCGAAGGAAATGGCCGTCCGCACCGATCCGGCGCCCGTCGCCGAGGACTTCCCCGATCTCGGCGAGATCGTCGAAGCGTCCTGGGTCGAGGAGAGGATGGGCACCTCCGAAGGCCGGATCGAGGCGCCCGGGCCGTCCGACCTCCGGTTGTCCGCGGTGGTGAAGCTGCGTCGCGAGGCTGTCGCGAGGATCCTGGACGACCACAAGTGCCATGCCGGGGTCCCGGTGGTGCCGAAACAGCTGAAGACGCTCTTGCCGTCCGGCGCGGCGTGGCTCTCCTGCGAGCTGCCCACGACCACCAAGTCACGGACCGCGTTCGTCGCCGACGGGTCCGAACAGGCCTTCCTCACCTCGACAACCATGTAACAGAGCTGTGGCGGAACTGTCACGCGACCATCACGGCAGCGGGACGATCCGTTCCTAGCTTGGCGCCATGACCACCTTGCTGGAACGAGCTGTGGCTCCCGTCGCCGGGAAAACCCCGCGGCGAAGCGTCGCGGCACTGTTCGCGATCGCCGTCCTCGTCGCCGGCTACACCGGGTTCCGGTTGCCGGGGGAGTGGGCGGCGACCCTGCAAGCCGTGTCCCTGACCGACGGATTCCACCGGCGGTTTCTCGTCGGCACACTCCTGAAGCCGTTCGGGCACGACTATCCGGTCTTCGCGGTCGCGAGCTTCGCCGTCCTCGGCGCGGTGCTGGCGGTCGCGGCACTCGCCTTCTTCCGCAGCCGCACCGAAAGCAGGCGGTGGTTGATCGTCGTCTGGCTCCTGTTGCCGACCGGCGGCTACCTGTTCCACGAGGTCGGCTACTTCGACCAGGTGCTGTACCTGCTGCTGTCCGGCGCGCTGTGGGCGGTGCACCGGCACAGGCCGGTGCTCGCGAGCGCGGTGATGGCGCTTTCGGTGACGGTGCACGAGATCGCGCTGCTCACCGTGGTGCCGATCTTCGGCTTCGCCCTGCTGCGGACGGTTCCGGTCCGGCGCGCGTGCGCGCTGCTCACCCCGGCCGCGGTGCTCGGCCTGGGGATCCTGGCGTTGCCGCCCGCCGCTCCCGGTACCGTCGACGGTCTCCGGCGCGAACTGTCCACAGCGGACTTCCCCTATCGTGCCGACGCGCTGGACCTGTTCGGGCGCACACAGGCCGAGAGCTGGCGGCTGTACTCGGTCACCGGCGTGCTGCTCTACCTGCTGCCGATCGCGGTCGTGGTGATCGGCGGCTTCCTGTACCTGCACCGGCCGACGCTCGCGGCCGTCGTGCCGGCCGCCGCGATCGGGGCCCCCGCGCTGCTCGCGTTCGGCGGCTGGGACGACGCCCGATGGGGATTCCTGCTGGTCACCAACTTCTTCGTCGTGGTGTGGCTCTGGCTCGGTCACCGCGAGCTGAAGCTGTCCCAGACCGGCGTTCTGACCGCGCTCCTGCTGGTCCTCACTCACGTCCCGATGCCGTACTTCGACGGCTACGCGCCGCGCGGGCTCACGCTGGTGACTCCCGTGGAAGCCGCACGGTGAACACAGCGCCGCCGTCGTTGTGCACGGTGATCTCCCCGCCGTGGATCAGCGCGTTCTCGCGGGCGATGGACAGCCCCAGCCCGCTGCCTTCGGTCGCCTGCCGCGCGTGATCGCCGCGCACGAACCGGTCGAACAGGATCGGGCGCAACTCCTCGGGAACCCCCGGGCCGGAGTCGGCGACCCGGATCGTCACCGTGCCGGAAAGGCCTTCCAGGGACACCGTGATCGGGGCCCGGCCGTACCGTTCGGCGTTGACCAGCAGGTTGCACACGATGGTGTGGACGCGGCGCGGATCGGCGGAGACGGTCGTGTCGCCGGCGCTCGTCACCTGAACGGAAGTCCCCGGCACGCTCACCTCGATCGCGTCCTCGACGAGTGCGGGCAGGTCGACGAGTTCGGGGCGCAGGTCCGCTGAACCCGCGTCGAACCGCGAGATCTCCATCAGGTCTTCGACCAGCCGCGCCAGCCGCCGGGCCTGCGCACCGAGCAACTCGGTCGCCCGGGTACGGACCTCGGGACTGGCGTCGTCGATGGTGTCGACCGTGGCGACCATCGACGCGAGCGGCGTCCGCAGGTCGTGGGCGACATCGGCGACGAATCGTTGCTGCTGGCGGTCCTTGGCGCGCAGCTCCTCGATCGCCGTGCCGACCCGATCGGCCATCGTGTTGAACGACGCGGCGAGGTCGGCGAGTTCGTCGCGGCCCTTCACCGGGACACGCACGTCGAAGGCGCCGCCGCCCAGGTCTCGGGCGGCGGAGGCGACTCGGAGCACCGGCCGCCGGATCCGGCCCGCGGCGAAGACAGCGGCCGCCACGCCGAGGACGGTCACGCCGAGTGCGATCCACCCCAGCTTCCACCGCTGGGCCGCCAGATCCTGCTCGAACGTGGTGAGGTCGAAGAACTGCACGACCCAGTACGCGACGAAGTTCGCACTGATCACGAGAAGCCTGCGGCCGGTCGCCGGATCGGCCGTGATCGTCGACAGCAGGTTTCCCGGGCTCAAGGTCCGCAGGAGGACCATGTCCTTCACGCTTTCCAACGCCGCCCTTCGGTCAGGAGGGTTCGTGTTCTCGGCGCCGGTCGCCCGATCGAAACTTCGCGACGAGGACTTGACGACTTCGAGAGGTTCTTGGGGCGCGCTGAAGCCGTCGTTGGTCAGTCGGGGGTGGCTCGTGACGAGCATCCAGTCCGCCGCCGCGTCCATGGTCTGGGAGAAGAAATCCAAGGCCTGCGGGTCGCCATTCATGAACTGTTCGAGATGGGGCCACGCCTGTCCGAACATCACCCCGAACGACGTCTCCGCCGCGGCGGTGAACCTGTCGAGCGCGCCGTCCTCTTGGATCTTGGCCGCGCTGAAGGCCATCACGACCGTCGCCGTCGTGGTCACCGCCACGACCGCCGCGGTCACCCCGGCGCGGAGCCCGAACCTCATTCGCCCACCAGCCGGTAACCGAGCCCGCGCACCGTCTTCAGCACCACGGGATTCGCCGGATCGTCCTCGATCTTCGCCCGCAGCCGCGCGACCGCCGCGTCGACGATCCGCGAATCGCCGACGTAGCCGTAGTCCCACACCCGCTTCAGCAGGGTCTGCCTGCTCAGCACCTGGTTGGGATGTTCGGCGAACTCGACGAGCAGCCGGATCTCGGTCGCGGTCAGCGCCAGTTCGGCGCCGTCGCGGGTCACGCTCATCGCGGCCGCGTCGATCTCCAGCCGTCCCAGCCGCAACCGGCCGGCCGACGGCCCGGGAGCGGTGACGGCACGCCTGCCGATCGCCTTGATCCGCGCGTCGATCACCCGCGGTTCGGCGGGTTTGACCACGTAGTCGTCGGCGCCGCATTCCAGCCCGGCGACGATGTCGATCGGGTCGCCGCGGGCGGTCAGCAGGACCAGCGGCAACCGGCTCCGTGCGCGGATCCGGCGGCACACCTCGAAGCCGTCCATCCCGGGCAGCATGACGTCGAGGAGGACGAAATCGAGTTCGAGCCGATCGGTGAACAGCGCCTCCAGCGCCCGTTCCCCGTTCGGCGCGACGACGACGTCGTGCCCGAGCGCCTTCAGCGCGAGCGTGAGCGCTTCGGACAGTGCCACGTCGTCCTCGACGAGCAGGATGCGAGCCATGGTTCCCCCAAGATCGAAAGGCTCACCGATCGTAAGGGCGCTCTGCCGCACTGGCCCGGATCCGGGGCGGAACCGTCGTAGAGCCGTGCCGTCTCGTCACAAACCCTGGTTCACTGTCGTATCCGTGAGCGAGGGGGAACGATGTCGGTCGAGGCGGCGCGTGAACAGGCGTCCGGTCACTTCGGATTCACCGATCTGGCGGTGATCGCGGCCGGTGCGGTGTCCGGCGCGGTCGGTGCCTACGCCTACTACAGCGAGCCGTTACGGCCGCTGGCTCACAGCTTCACCCTTTGGATCGTGCTGATCGTCGCGGTCGTTCCCGGGATGCCGAGGCGGCGGGCGCTGGTCCGGGCGGTATGCGCGCTGATCGCGGCGGTACTCGCGTTCTATCTCGGCAAGGCGGTGATGTACGGCGTCAAGTACCCGGGCATGCCTTACCGGATCGACCTTTCGACGCTCGTACTGTGGTGTGGTCTGGCGGTCGCCGGTGGCCTCGCCGCCGGACTTCTGTTCGACGCCGTGGGGCGGACCGACCGGCGCGGCACCGTGGCCACCGCGGCGATCGTGGGTCTGCTGCTCGCCGACCTCGTCCGGCGGTCCGACCGGTCCGGCGTCGGAACGCTGATGGTCGCGACGGCCCTCGCGATCGCTTTCGTGGCTTGGCGGGGAATCCGCTCGCCCCGGCAGGCGGCCCAGGTCGCCTTGGCCGCGCTGCCGATGGGGCTCGCCGGTTTCGTGGTCGTGTCGGCGCCGGACTTCTTCGAGGGCTTGTTCAGCGGCCTCGGTTTTTGAGCTTCGGGTGCCAAGCCGTCAGCGTCCGTGTTGCGAAAGCCACTTTCGCAACCTTCAACGTTGCGAAAGTGGCTTTCGCAACGCATTGGGCCGATTCCGCCGACCCGCAGCACCTGGCCGAAAGCGTCCTTCACCGCATCCGACGCGGCGAAGGACGCTTTCAGCCCATCTCAGGCCGCTCCCTGGACGGCCAGCAACTCCTGCAGCTCCCGCACCGCGTTGGCCAGCTCGGTCGCGAACAACTCCATCTCGTGTGCCACATGCTTCGGCGTGCACAGGTACAGATTCAACGACTCCGGCAGCAGCACGTACGCGACACCGATGCACTGCGGGCTGGTCGACCCGAAGCCGAAGTACTGGATGTTCACCGACGGCGCCGAGCTGGTGCTCAGGTAGTCGTCGCGCATCTTCAGCCAGCCGGGCGACGAGTACAGCGCCGGAGAGTCCTCGACGCCACGCCGCTTCTGGATCAGCTGCAGCTCCCACAGGTGCTGCTCCGGCGCGTCACCCGCCTGACACTCCTTCGCCCGCGTGACGTGCTTCGCGGCCGCCGCTCGGAAGGCCGCCTGGCGCGTCTGCCGGTCGGCCTGCGGGTCGTCCATCACCTGGACGAACCACTGCACTTCGGGCGTCACCACGCGCATCGCTTCGGTGCGGCCGTTCTGGTACTGCCGCGTCGCGATCGACTCGTAAGTCGCGCCGGTGATCCCCTTCGCCCGCTTGTGCGCGAGCTGGTACGCCATCTGCGCGAAGGCGTCCGGGGACATCCCCAGCTCCTTCGCCCGCTTCGCGCCGAAGTCGGTGAAGGACACCGTCTTCGTAGCGGTCGCGTCGGCGTACTCGGCGAAGGACGCGGCGGCGGCGCGGGCGTCCTCGCGCAATGCCTCACCCAGGACGAACTCGATGACCTCCGACGCCGGGACGCCGTCGGCGGGCGGGCGTTCCAGCCGCGTTCCGCTCAGCAGCGCGTCGGTGAACCCGAGGATCGTGGTCCCGTCCAGCTCGCAGTGCTCGACGTTGATCCCCGCCGTGCCGTCTTCGAACACGATCAGCGAAACGGCCTTGTCGAACCACCGGTTCCCGCTGTCGCCGTGCAGCAGGTTGTCACACGCCTCCTGCGTGTTCGCCGGCGTGAAATCCTCCAGGCACAGGCAGAACAGCGCCGTCTCGATGTCGTCGAGCGCGGCCGCGTTCCCGGCGGCGAGCAGCGCTTCCCGCGTCGCCGCCCACTCCGCCCTCGCCTTGGTGGTGAAATGCCCGGCGGCGGTCCGCGGGTCCTCGACGAAGTTCCCCGACTTCACGATCGTCTGCAGCCCCGCGACCAGCTGCTCGGGGGAATACGGGTGGCCGTCCGGCGCGATGACGTCCATCCGGAACGGGGTGTCGCGGTGGAAGACCACGATATGCCGCGCCCTCGACGGCCCCGGCCAGTCCTCGCGGTACGGCGTGCGCGCGGTGTCCTGCACGGCGCCGGGGATCCGCGTCGCCGAGAACAGGTACTTGTGCTGCACCATCGACTGCGGCTGCCCGCGCAGCACGATCGGCGGCACCAGTTCCTCGTCGAGCTTCAGCTTGTAGTCCACCGCCGACGCCGCCAGTTCGGCCGCGCGTTCCAGCTGCCCCAGCGGGGATTCGGTGAACAGGAAGAAGAAGTTCGCGTTGAGCGCGATCCGGTCGCGGCGGCCGAGGTAGCGATACGGCCAGAAGGTGTCGAGCCAGCTGCGGACGCCTTCCCGTTCGTCGAAGGCTTCGAGCGCGCTCTGCAGTTCGTGCGCCGGGCTTCCTTCCGCGAGGAACTCGGTGACGGCGCCTTCGGTCTCCGCCAGCTCGCCGGGGGTGAGCAGCGGCGAGCACCACTCGAGAAACCGGCGGCAGGTGTCCTCCAGGCTGGGGACGGGGACCCGCGGCAGGATGTCCTCGTTGCCGAACGTGCGGGTGGACGGTTCCGGACTGCTCACGATCATCCTTGATCTCGAAGGGGAAGGGCGTTCAGCGCGGAGGCGAGCCCGCCCGCCGCGCCGTTCGGCCGGGAGACGTACAGCCGCGCGTACAGGCGGCCACCGTCCTCCAGCCCACGCGGGTCGACGCCCGCGACGGACAGATTGTCCAAGATCTGCGACTGTTCCTCATCCGAAGCGAATCGCCGCTGCCGGAAGACGCCGTCGATCCCGGTCGTTTCGTACCCGAATTCGGCGAGGCTCTCGGCGACCGGCCCGTAGGAGAACATCCGCAGTACGAAATGCGCCATCCACGGCCGGTTTTCGCGCGCGATCCGCACGAGGGTCTTCTCGGTGACGTAGCCGACGCAGCCCGTCGAGATGACGATGTCGACGTCGGCCAGCAGCGCGCGCTGCTCCTCTGTCGGGTCTTCGCTCTCCAGATCCGCATGGATCGCTTCGTCGATGAAGCCCGCGGCGAGCGCGTAGTCCAGGGCGGGCGCGGAGGCGTCTAGGCCGATGAAGCGGACACCGTCACCGGCGGCGAGCTTCTCGACCATCCGGCGATCACGCGCGATCAGTTCTTCCCGGCTCAGCGACTCGCCGTCCCGGTAGTGGTCGTACAGCCGTTCCATCGAGGTGCCGCATCGGTGCAGCGCCGCGTTGACGCCGTAGGAACAGCCGAGGTCGAGCACCGTCGGGACCTTGACGTCGGCTTCCGCGCGGTATTCGTCGATCAGCGTCGCGAAGTACGCCTTGGCCTGCTGGGGGATGGCGTAATCCAGCCTGCGCAAGGTACCGAAGAACGCACGGGGATCGGGCTCGGTGTAGATGTGGTCGAAAGAGATCTTGCCGGTCGAATCCAATGGCACGGCCAAGCTCCTGACTTAGTCGAGCAGCTGATCGCCCCGGACCGCCGCCGAAGCGACGTGTTCCGGCAGGACCCGGCCGAACAGCTGTCTCGTCCGTTCCGGACTGCCGATGACCCCAGGACGCTCGCTGTACGCGAAGATCGCGGAATGGCGGGCGACTGCCCCTTGAACACTACTCACCCGGTGCAGCGCGAAGCGTCCGCGAAACAGCTGAAGATCGCCAGGACGCAGAGTGAGCCGCCGGATCAGGTGATCACCTTCGCCCGCCAGCACGGCGCGGACGTCGTCGAAGTTCTCCGCCGTTTCGGAGCGGATGTTCGGGCAGTATTCGAAGACCCCGCCCTCGGCCGCGTCCTGGGTGAGCATGCTGACCGTGTACTCGTTGGTGTCGAAATGCCACGGATGCGAGCGGCCCGGTTCGATCACGTTGAGCACCAGGCCGGACAGCGGATCGGCGAGTTCGTGCAGTTCGGGGAGTTCGAAGCAGTCGGCGACGAACCGCTGGAACTCCAGGCTGGTGTACAACTGCTGGATCACCGCTGTCGCCGGGATCCGGTCACGCGCCACGAAGGCGTTGCCGCGTTCCATGATCGTGCGGCCGGGGTGATCTTCCGGCAGCGGAGTGTCGATGGCGATGTTGTAGGCGTTGACGCGTTCGACCTTCGCGTACGCCTCCGGAGCGATCTTCGCTCCTTCGTCGCGAAGTGCGTCACGCAACTCCGGACGGATGAAGTCGGCCAGCACACTGCAGCCCGTTTCCCGCAGTTCGGCGCGGGTCCGGGAAACGATTTCGCGCCATGCGGGGCTTCCCGGTTCGGACAACGGATAGCGGGCGGTATCGGCCACCTGGACTGCGCTCGCGGTCATCGACGTCCTCTCGGCTGCCCGGAAGTGATTCTCGGGTTTAGCACAGAAAACGCCCACGACCCCCGCGCCTTGTGAGCGGTGCCACACGGAACGTGACGGCCCCCTTGCCCGCGGTCGTCCGCGGATAAGGGGGCCGTCAGTGACTTTTCGTCAGCTGGTGACAAGCGGCAGCAGCGGACGGCGGACCGCGGTCGCGACGCCGTCGGACGCCTGTGCCGCGGCGATCCGCTCCGCCGTCGGCGTGCCGTATTCGGTGGTCCGCTGGCGCAGGGGACGGCCCAGCGGTTCGACCATCGCGCGCATGTCGCTGATCGTCTTGTACGACCCGTTGGCCGCACCAGCCATCCGGCTGATCGTCTCCTCCATCAGCGTCCCGCCGATGTCGTTGACCCCGCCCTGGAGCACCGCGCGGCTGCCCTCCTCGCCGAGTTTCACCCACGAACTCTGGATGTTGTCGATCATCCCGTGCAGCAGCAGCCGGGACAGCGCGTGCACCGCGCGGTTCTCGCGCAGCGTCGTCCCCGCCCTGGCGAGCCCGGCGAGGTAGATCGGGGAACTCTGGTGGATGAACGGCAGGAGCACGAACTCGCTGAACCCGCGCCGCCCGTTGCGCTCCAGGCCCTCCCGCTGCAGTTTCGCCAGCAGCTTCAGATGCCCGACCCAGTGCGCCGGGGTGTCGACGTGGCCGTACATCATCGTCGATGTCGTGGTGATGCCGAGTTTGTGCGCGGTGGTGACGACGTTGATCCATTCGGACGTCGGCAGCTTGCCCTTCGTCAGTACCCAGCGGACGTCGTCGTCGAGGATCTCCGCGGCCGTGCCCGGCAGCGAGTCGACGCCGGCTTCCTTCGCGCGCGCCAGCCAGTCCTCGATCGAGAGGTTCGTCCGCGAAGCGCCGTTGACGACCTCCATCGGCGAGTACGAGTGCAGGTGGATGTCCGGCTGACGGCGTTTCACCTCGGCCGCGAGGTCGAAGTACGCGGTGCCCGGCAGATCCGGGTGGATACCGCCCTGCATGCAGATCTCGGTCGCGCCCGCGGCCCACGCCTCGTCGACCCGGTCGCCGACCTGCTCCAGCGAAAGCGTGTACGCGTCCGCGTCGGTGCGCCGCTGGGCGAACGCGCAGAACCGGCAGCCGGTGTAACAGACATTGGTGAAGTTGATGTTCCGCGTGACCACGAAGGTGACGTCGTCGCCGTTCACCTCGCGACGCAGGTCGTCGGCGATCTTGGTGAAGGCGTCGAGCTCCGCTCCGTCGGCGTGCAGCAGCGCCAGCGCCTCGTCGTCCGAGAGACCCGCCGGGTTCTTTTCCGCGCTGCGCAAGGCATCCCGGATGTCGAGGTCGAACCGCTGCGGCGCGGTCTTGATGTTGCCCTTGATCTCGGCCCAGTCGCCGTAGACCGAGTCGAAGTCGCTGCGGCGGTCCTCCGTGCGCCCGACCGTGTCGACCTCGACGTGCAGATCGGTGCGCCCGGCCTCCTTCCAGCCGCCGTCGGGCTCCTGCCACGGGATGCCGACCGGGATCGCCTCTTCGATCGCGAGCCCGGTCTCGGTGTCGGTCAGCGGCGCGAGATGCGCGTTCATCCGCGGGTCCAGCCACGGCTCACCGGCCTTGACGTACTCCGGGTAGATCGGCAGCCGCTCGCGCACGGTGAACCCGAGCGCCTCGGTGCGGCGTTTGAGCTCGTCGATCTGCGGCCACGCGCGTTCGGGGTTCACGTGGTCGGGGGTCAGCGGCGAGACGCCGCCCCAGTCGTCGATCCCGGCGTTCAGCATCAGTTCGTACTGCTGGCCGATCAGGTTCGGCGGCGCCTGGATACGCATCCGCGGCCCGAGCACCAGCCGCGCGACGGCGATGGTCGCGGCGAGCTCCTCGAGATCGGCGTCCGGGGTCGCGCGCATCTTCGTGTCCGGCTTCGCGCGGAAGTTCTGGACGATGACTTCCTGGATGCCGCCGTAGGTCTTCGCGACCTTGCGGATCGCGAACAGCGAGTCGGCGCGTTCGGAGAAGTTCTCGCCGATGCCGATCAGGATGCCCGTGGTGAACGGCACCGAACTCCGGCCGGCGTCCTCCAGCACCCGCAGACGGACGTCGGGGTCCTTGTCGGGCGAGCCGTAATGTGGGCCGCCCTTCTCGGTGTACAGCCGCTTCGCCGTCGTCTCCAGCATCATGCCCATCGACGCCGAAACCGGCTTGAGCCGCTGGAAGTCCTGCCAGCTCAGCACACCGGGGTTGAGGTGGGGGAGGACGCCGGTCTCTTCGAGTACCCGGATCGCCATCGCCCGGACGTAGGACAGCGTGTCGTCGTAGCCGTGCGCGTCGAGCCAGTCCTTGGCCGCCTTCCAGCGGTCCTCCGGACGGTCACCGAGGGTGAACAGCGCTTCCTTGACCCCCATCGCGGCACCCTTGCGGGCGATGTCGAGGACCTCGTCGGGGGAGAGGAACGGCGATTCGACGCGGCCGGGGACGGTCGCGAAGGTGCAGTAACCGCAGCGGTCCCGGCACAGCCGGGTCAGCGGGATGAACACCGAGCGGCTGTAGGTGACCACGCCGGGACGGCCGGCAGCGACGAGCCCGGCGTCGCGGACCCGGGAGGCGTGCTCGGACAGCGTCTTGAGATCGTCGCCGCGCGCCTGGAGCAGGATCGAGGCCTCGGTGATGTCGAGGGTCTTCCCGTCGCGCGCCCTGGCGAGCGCCCGGCGCATCGCCGAGGTGGTGGGGGCGTTCGCGTCTGCATCCGATGCCATTCCCGCACGCTATGGCCGGACTCGCTCCACCTGCCAGTGTGCAACCCGCCACCGCGTCACCCACGTGGGTAAGGTCACCGTTTCCGCTGTTCAGGGTCAGATCTTGGTTGCCGATCAGCGGGTGCGAGTGTATTACCTAAAGTGTGGCTTCGGTGATCGGCAAGAAGGTCGGCGGGCGGACGTACTACTACCTCGTCACCTCCGCGCGGGTCGGCGGCGAGCCTCGCGTGGTTTCGCAGCGCTACCTCGGGACGGCCGAGGAGATCGGGCGCGCGATGGAGGGCGATGTCTCCGCGCCCGGCGAAGCGCGTCACCGGACCTTCGGCGACGTCGCGGCGGTGTGGGCCACGCTGCGGCGGCTCGACTTCGTGCGCCGGGTCGACGAAGCCGTCGGAGCGCAGCGCGCCGCGACCACGCTCGGGACGCATCTCGCGCTCGCCGTCCTGCACCGGGCCACAGCCCCCGACACGCACTTAGCCGACTGGTGGCGTGACTCCGTCGCCCGGGAATTCGTCCGGGCCGACCTTCCGAATCACTGGCGCGCCCTGCACCGCCTCACGCCCGAACGGATCGCCCGGATCGAGACCACCGTCGCCGACGCCGTGCTCTCCTGGCTGGGGACCGGCGACGCCGCGCTCGCCGTGGACGTCCCGCAGTTCGCCACCTTCACCACGGCCGACCCCTGCCGCTGTGAACTCGCCGGCCTCGGCCTGGTGGTGACCAAGGACGGCGCGATCCCGCTGGCGTCGCACGTGTACCCGAGGGAAGGGGCGCCGCCGTTCGCCGCGCTCGCCGAGGAACTCCGCTCGCTGTATCCCGTCACCCTGGTCTTCACCGCGGGCCAGGCGGCACAACTGGACCTCGGACGGCATTTCGTCGGCGCGCTCCCGCTCTCGGAGCACCCGGAACTGCTGGCGAAACCGCCGTCCGCGCGCAAACCCGTCGACCCGGAGCGCTTCGCCGGGCTGACCGCCCTCGACACCAGGGCCGTGGTCGCCGGGGTGCGGCGGCGGGTGATCCTGACCCATTCGGAGACCCTGCACCACGCGCAGGCCCGCGCGTTCGGCGAGGAACTGAGCACCGCGACGCGGGAACTCGCCGGCCTCGACGCCGCACTGGCGTCGGGCGTCTACCGGGGTGACCGCGGCCAGGTGAACGCCGAAATCGCGCGGATCACCCGCGGCCGGCGAGTCGAACGGGTGCTCTCCCCGTCCCTAGCGGGGACGAAGCCGGGGGAGATCCGGCTGACCTGGAAGGTCGACGACGCCGCCGTCTCGCGATTGCACGACGAGTTCTTCGGCAAGCAGGTGCTGGTCACCGACCACGGCTGGCCGGTGTCCGAGGTCGTCACCGCGTACCGGGCCCGGACGCACCTCGACTCGACGTTCCGCTGGCTCACCGGTCCCGCCGTCACCGGGCCGGCCCCGCGCTGGGAGTGGACGCCGCATCGGATCGCGGTGCACACGCTGGTCACGGTGCTCGCGTCCACGGTCACGCACCTCATGCGGCGCGAGGCCGACCGCGCCGGGATGAACCTGTCGGTCCGTGAGCTGATGGACAGCCTCGCGGGAATAGGGGAGACGGTGCTTCGGTATCCGTCCACCGGCGGCCGCCCGCGGACGCGGCGCCTGCTGACCGAGCGGAGCCCGGAACAGCAGGCGCTCTTCGACCTCTTCGGTCTCAGCTCTCTCGGTGAATATGGAGCGCCGAGAAGCTCTGGACCACCGGCATCAACTCGATGACGTTGATGTTCACGTGCTCCGGCTGCGAAGCCGCCCAGAAGACGGATTCGGCCACATCGGCGGCCGTCAGCGGCGTCGTGCCCTTGTAGACGTTGTCGGCCTTGCTCTGGTCGCCCTCGAATCGGACGACGGAGAACTCCGTACCGCCGACCAGGCCCGGCTCGACATTGGTCACCCGGACGCCGGTGCCCTGCAGGTCCGCGCGCAGGTTCAGGCTGAACTGGTGCACGAACGCCTTGGTCGCCCCATAGGCGTTGCCGCCGGGGTAGGGGTAGGAACCCGCGACCGACCCGATGTTGATCACGTGCCCGCGGCCGCGCTCGACCATGCCGGGCAGCAGTGCGCGGGTGAGGTGCGCGAGCCCCTTGATGTTCGTGTCGATCATCTGGTCCCAGTCGTCGAGCTTCGCCCGATGGGCGGGCTCGAGCCCCTTCGCGAGGCCGGCGTTGTTGACCAGCAGATCGACTTCGGCGAACTCGGCGGGCAGCGTGCCGGGGAGCGCGGCCACCGCGTCGGCGTCCCGGACGTCGAGCTCGAAGGGGAGGACGTTCTCGCCCAGCTCGACGGCCAGCTTGTCGAGCCGGTCCTTGCTGCGCGCGGCCGCGACGACCTTGGCGCCGTCGGCGGCGAACCGGCGGACGATCTCGACGCCGAACCCGGCGCTGGCACCGGTCACGAAAACGGTCTTCTGGGGCATCAGCTTGTCTCTTTCAAGAACTGGGCGAACACGGTGTTGAACTCGGCCTCGCGCTCCAGGTTAGGCATGTGGGCGGCGCCTTCGATCACCGCCAGGGTGGAGCCGGGGATGAGGTCGTGCATGAGCTCGGCGTCCGAGACCGGCGTGAACTCGTCCTCGGTCCCGACGACGACCAGCGCCGGTACTTCCACGCGGGCGAGGCTCTCCCTGTAGTCCGGGCGCTCGGCCCGTCCCCTGAGCGCGGCCGCCGCTCCTTCCTTGGGCGTCGTGCGCATCATCCCGAGGACGTGCGCCGCCACGTCCGGCATCGTGCGGACGTTCTCCGGGGAGACCATCTTCGTCAGGACTTCCTCCGCGTAGGGGTTCAATCCCTCCGCGAGGATCCGGTCGGCCATCTCGTTGCGGACGCGCTTGCCGTTCTCTGTCTCTTCTTGAGGAGAGGTGTCGGCGAGCAGGAGCCCGGCGACGCGGTCGGGGTAGGTGCGGTGGAACTCCATGACGATCTGCCCGCCCATGGAGAGGCCGCCGAGTACGAAGCGTCCGAGGCCGAGGTGATCGGCGAGCCGGGCGATGTCGGCCGCGAAGACGTCGAGCCCGGTCTTCTGGTCTTTCGCCGGCATGGTCGTCTCGCCGTACCCGCGGAGGTCCGCGGTGATGACCCGGTAACCCTCCTGGCTGAAGCGCTCGGCCTGGGGACGCCACATCGAACGGTTGAAGGGGTGGCCGTGGACGAGGACGACCGGCAACCCGGTGCCGAGGTCGTCGTAAGCGACGGAGATGCCGTCGAGTTCCGCAGTGCTCATGAACCCGACGCTAATCGGAGCAATCATCAGGATCAATACGGTGCAATGTACTCGGAGCAATGTTTCTTCCCGGGTGGTCATCCGGGTGCTCCCCGGTCGATCACCCGGTGATCGCCCGGTTGGGACTCGTTTCCAGGCTCTGACCTGCGTAAATGTCGTTAAGGTACCCCCCTGTTTTCGGGGGTTTCCGGCCATGTAAAGTTCTCCAAGTCGCCAGGGAAACCGGGTGGCCGCGGGACACGAACCAAGCTCTCGCCTCAAGGCGATTGAGTGGGTGTCTCACCAAAAACTGCTAGGAATGACTGCTTCGGATAAGGCCGTGTAGTGCGGTGCGATCTGGGGTGTGTTGCTTGAGAACTCAACAGTGTGCTAGTGAACTAAGCCAGTAGAGCTTAT
>NZ_JBVHDI010000004.1:94236-523020 GCF_055563465.1 Amycolatopsis sp. NPDC000009 | reverse complement strand
TCACACCCACAACGGAACGCTACCCCACGCCCCGTTACAATCAGCAACAACACCAACACAGCCAGAGCCAGCGGCCAGCTAAGTAAGTGGCATTGCCCAGGGATGGGTGGGGGGTGGGGTCGCGGGATTCAGCCGAAGTTTTGGGATTCGCCTCGGTAGGTGGGGACGGTTCGGTCGACGCGGTCGCCGACGACGACGTGGTAGTGCGTGAAGCGTTCGGCGAGTTCGCCGGCCTTCGCGTGGCGCAGCCAGACGCGGTCGCCGAGGCGTAGGTGCCGGGCGGCCTCGCCGGAGACGGGGGTTTGGACTTCGCCGGCGCCTTCGAATCCGAGCAGCGAGAGTCCTTCGGGCAGGTAAGGCGTCGGGAGTCGCGAAGACTCGGCGGGGCCCGAAGCGATGTAGCCGCCGGAGAAGAGCGTCGCGACCTTCGGCGCCGGGCGGCGTACCACGGGCAGCGCGAACATCGCGGCCGGGCGCGGCGAGAAGTGCGCGTAGCCGTCGAAGAGCGTCGGCCCGATCAGGCCCGAGCCCGCCGCGATCTCGGTGACGGCCGCTTCGGCACCGGTCGATTCGACGCTGCCGCTGCC
The DNA here is from genome assembly GCF_055563465.1 of Amycolatopsis sp. NPDC000009. Lineage (NCBI taxonomy): Bacteria > Bacillati > Actinomycetota > Actinomycetes > Pseudonocardiales > Pseudonocardiaceae > Amycolatopsis > Amycolatopsis sp. NPDC000009. The sequence goes on along the minus strand of NZ_JBVHDI010000004.1, from coordinate 522,433 downwards.
GCCGCCGTTGACGAACTCCAGATCCGCCAGGGCCCGCACCGCGCGGACCGCGGCCGCGCGGCGTTTCGCGATTTCCACAATGGACTTCCGCTGCATCCAGCCGACGAGCGAGTTCTTGACGCCGCCGCCCGCCGCGTCGCCGAGCCCGGCGATCTGACCTTCGTACGCCATCATCCCGACGAGCCGGAAACCCTTGCGGGACAAGATGGTCCGCGCCAGATCCGCGGCCTGCCGCGGGCTGAACACCGGCGACCGGCGGGTGCCGACGTGCACTCCGGGCAGCGGCCGCCACGAAGCGTCGAGCTCCAGGCAGACCCGGATTTCGGGATGCCCCTGCCCCAGCGCGGCGTCGACCAGGTCGAGATGTTCGGGCGAGTCGACCATGATCGAGATGGCCGCCCGCGCCCGGTCGTTCGCCGCCAGCCGGCGCAGCGCGCCGTGGTCGGCGGTCGGATACGCCACCACGATGTCCTCGGACGTCCCCTGCTCGACATGCCAGACGGCTTCGGCGAGCGAGTAGCACATGAGGCCCTCGAAACCGGGCCGCGCGAGCACCCGTTCGAGCAGATACCGGCAGCGCACGGATTTGCTGACCACACGGATCGGCTTCCCGGCGGCCCGCCGCAGCAGGTCGGCGCCGTTCGCGTCGAACGCATCCAAGTCGACAACCGCGAACGGAGGATCCAGGTCCTTCGTCGCCAAGTCGTACACCGTCGCACTGGTCACCCGAACTAAGGTACGACAGAAGGGCTTGAAACGCGAATACTATTCACTTACTGTTTCGGCACTCGAGCCTCTCGGAATAGGTGGGCGCATGACTCGGTGGACCAACTGGGCGGGAACCGCGGCGGCTTCACCCCTTCGCGTGCATCGGCCGCGGGACACGGCCGGGATCGCCGAGGCGATCGGCCGGACCACCGCGGACGGGCGGCGTCTGCGCCCGCTCGGCAGCGGCCACTCCTTCACGGCGATCGCCGCCGCGAACTCCGACGCCATGGACCTGACCGGCTGGACCGGTATCGCGTCGGCCGACGTCGCGAAAGGCCTGGTCACCGTCCGTTCGGGCACCACGCTCAAGCAGCTCAACGCCGAACTCGACGCGCTGGGCCTTGCCATGACCAACCTGGGCGACATCGACGCGCAGACCGTCGCGGGCGCGATCTCCACCGGCACCCACGGCACCGGCGCCCGGCTCGGCGGGATCGCCACCCAGATCGCCGCGCTCGAACTCGTGCTCGCCGACGGCACCGTGGTCACCTGTTCGGCGGACGAGCGCCCCGATCTCTTCGCCGCGGCGAGGGTCGGGCTAGGCGCGCTCGGCGTCATCAGCACGGTCACCCTGCGGTGTGAACCTTCGTTCCTGCTCTCCGCCCAGGAGCGGCCGGAACCGCTCGAACAGGTCCTCGAAGGCTTCGACCAGTTCGCCGACGAGAACGACCACTTCGAGTTCTACTGGTTCCCCTACGGCAAGAACGCCCTGGTCAAGCGCAACAACCGGCTTCCGGCGGGTAGCGAACACCGGCCGCTGAGCAGGCTGAAGGAGTTCGTCGACTACGAGGTCACGGAGAATGTCGCGTTCGGCGGCCTGTGCCGCCTCGGTCGCGCGGTGCCGAAACTCGTCCAGCCGCTCGGGCGGTTCGCCTCCAACATCCTCTCGGCCCGCGAGTATAGCGACACGTCGCATCGCGTCTTCGTGACTCATCGGGGTGTGCGGTTCGTCGAGTCGGAGTTCGCGATCCCCCGCGAAGCGCTGCACGACGTCTTCTCCGAACTCCGCGCGTTCGTCCCGAAGCTGGAGAATCCGGTCGCGTTCCCGGTCGAGGTGCGTGTCGCCGCCGCGGACGACATCTGGCTTTCGACCGCGAACGGCCGCGACTCCGCCTACCTCGCGATCCACCAGTTCCTCGGCATGCCCTACCGCGAGTACTTCGCCGGATTCGCGTCGATCGTCGGAGAGGTCGGCGGCCGCCCGCACTGGGGCAAGATGCACGACCTCGACGCCGCGACACTGCGCTCGCGGTACCCGCGCTTCGACGACTTCCTGCGGATCCGCAAGGAGGTGGACCCGGCCGGCGTCTTCACGAACACCTACCTCGACCGGGTCCTCGGCACCGCTTAAGCCGTTTCGAACAGCGCGCTGACCGACTCGCCGTTGTGGATCCTCCGCATCGCCTCCGCCAGCGCGGGCGCGATCGACAGGACCCGCAGCTTCGGGCTCTGCTCCTCCGGCGGGATCGGCACCGTGTTCGTGCAGACGATCTCCAGCACGTCGTCCTGCTCGCCGATCCGCTTCAGCGCACCGCTGGAGAAGAGGCCGTGCGTGCAGGCGACGCGGATCGAACGCGGTTTCAGCTCGCGCAGCTTGGACAGCAACTCGATCACGGTGCTGCCCTTGGCGATCTCGTCGTCGAGGACGATCACGTCGCGGCCGGTGATCTCGCCGATCACCGAGCTGATCTCGACCCTGTCGTCGGCGAAGCGCTGCTTCGCGCCGGCGGCGACCTGAACGCCGAGCAGCCGGGCGAAATGCGCGGCCTCCTTGGCGTTGCCGAGGTCCGGCGAAACGACGGTGGTCGCGGAGAGGTCGTACTGGCGGAAGTGCTTCGCCAGCTCCTGCAACGCGTGCAGGTGATCGACCGGCACGCTGAAGAAGCCGTGCACCTGCGGCGAATGCAGCGTCATCGCGAGCACCCGGTCGGCGCCGGCGGTCGCCATGAGATCGGCGACGAGACGGCCGCCGATCGAGATCCGCGGCGCGTCCTTCTTGTCCGAACGAGCGTACGAGTAGTGCGGCATGACGACGGTGATCCGCTTGGCCGACGCGCCCCGCGCGGCGTCCAGCATCAGCAGCAGCTCGACGAGATGTTCCTGCACCGGCCGCACCAGCGGCTGGATCAGGAAGACGTCACGCTCGCGGCAGTTGGCTTCGAGCTGGACTTCGAGACAGTCGTTGGCGAAGCGCTGCACCTTGACCGGATGAAGGGGAACACCGAGATGGGCACAGATCTCTTCGGCCAGCTCGGGATGTGCGCTGCCACTGAAGACCGCGATGTCCTCGCGCAAGGACCTACTCCGTTCATTCAAAAGACGGATTACGTCCACACACTACGGTTTCACAGAGCGGAAATGGCCTGAGAGATAGCAGTATCACCCGAGATCGCTTCGAGGACGCGGCCCGCCGTCGACGGGGTGTCGAGCAGCGCGACGAGGATCGCGGCGACGTCCTGCCGGGGAATGGGCCCACGGCCGGTGGATTCGGCGATCCGGATCTTGCCGGTGCCCTCGTCGTTGGTGAGTTGTCCCGGCCGGAGGATCGTCCAGTCGAGGTCGCGGGCGCGCAGATCGTCTTCGGCCGCTTTCTTGGCCTTGAGGTAGATCCGGAAGTCGTCCGGGACGTCCGCGGTCTCCCATTTGTCCGCTCCCATGGAGCCGACCTGGATGTGCCGCCGGACGCCCGCCTGTTCGGCGGCGGCCGCGAAGAGTTCCGCGGCCGCTCTGTCCACAGTGTCCTTGCGAGCCGTGCCGCTGCCAGGCCCGGCGCCCGCCGCGAAGATGGCGGCGTCGGCGCCGTCGAGCACCTTGGCTACGGCGTCCACATCGGACTGTTCCAGGTCGAGGACGACGGCTTCGGCACCGGCCGCCTCGAGATCGGCGACGTGACCGGGGTTGCGCACGATCCCGACCGCCTGATCACCGCGCGAGGAGAGGAGTTTCTCCAGTTTCAGCGCGATCTGTCCGTGTCCACCCGCAATGACTACTCGCATGGACCCGACGGTAGCGCGTTCAGTCCACTTCGGCAGGGAGCTCGGTTTCGCGGAGCAGCTGGTCGTAGACGATCTCGTTGACCAGGCGCGAGACCGGGTCCTCGTCGAGGATCATGCGCTCGCCGTGGCCCTCGAGGTCGAGGTCGGTGACCGCGTTGGGGTCGGCGGTGACGATGCCGAGCCCGTAGGCGCGGGCACGCGGCAGGCAGTTGCCGACGTAGTCTTCCGTCAGTACGGCAGGCGATGGGAGAACCATCGCGGCCTCGCCGTAACGTGCGAACGGAACCGCGGAGGCCATCGCGGTGCGCCAGTGCCGGGCGACCGCGAGGACGCCGATGATCTCGGCGGCCGGCGCGGGTGCGGTCGCGGCCAGCTCTGGCCATGTCCAGGTGTCGACGGTGGCGCGATCGACGACGGGACCCATGCCCATCGCGATGCGCTCGGCGTGCACGTCGGTACGGAGCCGGGCGACCACGCAGATCTTGCGGCCGAGCACGGTGGTCTCCGGCAACACGATGCCGTTCCAGCCGAGCAGGGCCGCCGCCTTGCGCGAAAGCTCCCCGACGCTCGCGGGCAGTTCGATCGGCGGCACCACCCGGCTCGGCAGTGACCGGCTGCGCTTCGCGCCACCGGCGACCGTCGAGCTCTCCATGTTCGGTGTAGCCGCCACGTTCCGCCTCCTTCGAACCTGGTTTCCCTAGGGCTCTTCATCCCGTGCCACCTCGGTGGAAGCGGCACATGAACTGTCTAACAGGGCGGGGAGGCGACGGCGCCGGACAACGGGAGTGGCTGCGATCGGCGGCGCCTTGTCATCGGTGACCGGTCGGTAGGCGGTCATCGGACTTCAGTCCGACGTGCCGCCAACCGAGTGAGGCGGAGGTAAGTGGCGTTACTCGGCGTCTCCGAACGGTCACGGACGACGAAGTGGGACGTTAGGCCATTCAGCCCAACGAATACTCATTCCACTGTGGACCTTCGCAGGTCAGGTCACGAGATCGTCGCGGTGCGGAGGAGTTCTTCGACACCCGGTGTCCGCCACTCGTCCATCACCACGATTTGCCTGTCCGCAACGAACCAGATCCGCTGGGTCACCTGTGTCTCGCCGCTTCCGCCCGTCTGTCCACGAGGAACACACTGGATCGTCCACTCCTCGTAGTTCGCCGAAGCCCCGCTGACCGGTGCGATGGTGGAAACCGTGCGGACGGCGTCACCCTCTTGGCGGAGGTCCTTTCGCCCGGCGGCGTTGCAGGCCCGGCCGCCCGCGCTGCGCCGGTAGAACTCACCGGGCCGGTACGGCGGCTGCTCGGCGGACTGCAGGCTGTTGTCCGTGAGGAGGACGTACTTGCAGTTGAAGTACTTCTTGGGATCCGGGCAGCCCGGAGCGACGAGTACCTTCTCCAGCCCCTGCGACACCACGGACCAGTCCTGCGGCAGATGCAGGGTCAGCGCGCCGGCCGAGACATCGGTGAAGCCTGGCGCGGGCGGAGCGGACGAAGTTCCCTTCAGCGGTTTTCCGCCGGTCACGCCCTCGACGAGCTCCGGGTTCAGGAGACCGGCCAGCTTGTCGTAGGGCAGCGTGTAGTCCTGGACTCCGCAGGCGGTGGCGAAGCCGAGAAGGTTGAGGTCGACGGTGACTTCGACGGCCGCCGGGGTGAACGCGAGCCACACCTTCGGCTCTTCGGCGAGGTCAGCGGTCTTGAGCGGCTGGTACGGGAAGGTGCTGCTGAGGGCACCGCACTGCTGTTTGTCCGGCCAGAGCAGTTCGGCGAGGGTCCGCAGTCCGTCGTCGGTGAACTTTCCGGGCGCGAACAACTCGGCGGGCGTGAGCGCCTTGCCCTCCTTCAGGTCGATGGTCACCGCGGCACGACCATTTCCCCAGGTCGAATGCGGTTTGTTCTCGAGGTCGTGCGTGTAGCGCACCGAGAGGTACCGCTCGTTCTGCGAGCGCACTTCGGCCTTGGTGAGGAGCTTGTACGGGCCGCGTTCCGGCTCCAGCTTGGCGGCGCCCGGGCCGGTCTTGCGGTTCCACTCGTCGATCGGCGCCGCCAGGGCGTCGTTGACGCGCTTCAGCCAGGCTTGATCGGGCGAACCGGTCACCTCGGGGTGGTCCCCGCTGTAGGGGAGGGTCGTCCCGGGCACGGTCCCGGACCGGGTCTTCATGGCGACCTTGAGCGCGACTGCCTGCTGCGTGGTCGGCGGTGACGGCGGCGGTGTGCTCGCGTCGGAGAAGACGACCACCGAGCCGACCACGGCGGCCGTCGCCGCGGCGACACCGATGGCGATCTTCAGTCCGGCCGCGATCCCGCCGGTCGACGCGGCCGCCGCGCCCGTCCCGGCGGCGGCGACCCCGGGCGCGGCCGCCGTACCGGCACTGAGCAGGACCAATGGCGTCGCCGCGGCGAGCACGCCCGCCGCCTTCGCGAGCCGTGACCAGCCCTTGCGTTCCCATTCGTCGCCGTAACCCGCACGGGCGACGCGTTCCAGTTCACCGACGAACATGAGCGCGTCGACCGGCCGGTTCGACGGATCCTTCGCCATCCCCAGCGCGACGATCTCGTGCACCGGCTGGGGGACTTCGCCGAACGGGATGGGCGCGTGTTCATGCAGCGTGCGGAGCACTTCGGTGTCGTCGGCCTGATACGGCCGGTGCCCGGCGACGCACTGGAAGAACACGCACGTCGCGGCGTAGACGTCGGTGGCGGGCGTGGCCTGTCCGCCCGACCACTGCTCGGGCGCCATGTACGCGGGTGTGCCGACGGACGGGCCGCGTTCCCCCGCCAGGACGGCCGTGCCGAAGTCGACCAGCTTGCTCTCGCCGGTGTCGGCGACGAGGACGTTGGCCGGTTTGTAGTCCCGGTGGACGACATTCGCGGAATGCGCCGCGGCCAGCCCGAGCAACGAACCCTTCAACACCGCGAGGGCGGCCTCGGGTTCGAGAGCGCCTTCGGCCTGGAGCACCGAACGCAGGGAAACGCCGTTGATCGCCTCCATGACGATCGCCGCGCCCTGCGGCGTCTCGAAGAACTCGTGCAGCTTCACGACGTGCGGACTCGACACCCGGTGGAGCGCCATCGCTTCCTGCCGAAACGCGGCCAGATGCGCGGGGTCCGCGGCGAAGCGGGAGAAGAGGTACTTGATCGCGACGACGTGGCCGGTGTTGTCCTGGCGGGCGAGCACCACACGGCCGAAGGTGCCGGTGCCCAGCTGCTCCAGCTCGGTGAAGCCGGGCAGTCTCCACTCGTCGCTCAGTTCCACTGCGCCTCTTCCAGAATCTTGTCGAGACCTGGAGTGTTCCATTCGTCCACGATCACGAGCTGCGTTTTCGGCAGGAACCAGACCCGCTGGGTGACCGTACCGCCGCCAGAACACGTGAGCCGCCACTCTTCGTAGGCGGCCCGCTTCGACCCGACCGGGCGGAGCTCCTTCACCTGGAGGACGGGCGATCCCTGGGTCTCACCGGGTGCCCCGATGGAGTGGCACGGACGCGGGCCGGACGAGCGGTTGTAGGGCTTGCCCGGTTCATACGCCCGCTTGGCGGGGTCGGTCCGCGAGTTGTCGCTGAAGACGACGCTCGCGCACTGGGCGGGCTGCATCCCGCCGCCCGCGCACTGGTCGGCCGTCACCAGGTAGCGCTCGATGGGGGCGCCGGAGAGCAGCGACCACTTCTCGGGGGTGGTGATGGTGAAGGCGCCGACGTCGGCCTCTTTGGTGCGTTGCCCCTGTGGGCCACCGAGCAGGTTCATGACCTCTGGGCTCATCAGGTGGAGGAGGTGGCGGTATTCGACGGTGACCTGCGTCGGGTCGCAGACCCGGGGGTAGCCGAGCACGGATCCGTAGACGTAGAACGTCATCCCGTTCGCGGTCGGTGCCGCCTGCAGCACCGGGTCGCCGGTGACGGACCACGGATCCGACAGCGCGCCGACCGGCAGGTGTTCGGGCTCGCTCGGCGCGTCGGCGAGGCAGTCACCCGGCTTGGCGGCGTCGAAGAGCATGTCTTCGAGCATGCGCATCCGGTCGGCGGTGCCGTCGACGTTGTCGAAGAGGCGCGCGTTGGGGATCTGTTCGCCCTTCGTCAGATCGATGACGATCGGGCGGATGCCGAACCCGCCGTGGTTGCCGAACTGGACGGAGTCGATCGAGCGTTTGTAGACGACCGTGAGCAGTTTGTCGTCCTGGCGCAGGATCTCGGCTTCGGTCTTCATATGCGGGATGTCGCCGTCGGGTTCGCGCTGTGGCGGGTAGCCGTCGGGCCAGACGTTCGCGAGCCAGCCGTCGATCGGCGCCATCAGCGCCTTGTTGACCCGCTCTTCGGCCACCTTGTCCTTCAAACCGCTGATGCGGACGTACTTGCCGTTGTAGTCGAAGCCGTCGAATTTCTCGGTTCGGGTGAGGAGGTCGACCTTCATCGCGGCGACGGTCGTCGTCGGGGGCGGCGTTTCGTCGCCGTCGGCGTTGACCACGACGACCGTGCCGACGGCGGCCGCGGTGACGGCGGCGATCGCGGCGGTCACCTTGAGGCCGACCGCGATCCCGCCGCCGGTGGCCGCCGCCGCTCCGCCCGCGACGACCGGTGCCGCGGCCGTCCCGGCGCCGAGCAGGGCCAGCGGAGAGAGGGCGACCAGGACCCCGGCGCCTTTGGCGAGCCAGTGCCAGCCGTTGCGCTCCCAGTCCTCGCCGTACGCCTTCCTGGCGGACTCCTCCAGTTCGGTGACGAACTCGGCCGCGCCCGACGGCCGCTGGGCGACGTCCTTCGCCATGCCGCGCGCGATGAGGTCGCGGACCGGTTCGGGGACCTCGCCGAACGGGATCGGAGCGTATTCGTGCAGCGTGCGGAGCACTTCGACCTGTTCGGCCTCGTACGGCCGGTGCCCGGCGACGCACTGGAAGAACACGCACGTCGCGGCGTAGACGTCCGTCGCGGGGGTGGCGATACCGCCCGCCCACTGCTCGGGCGCCATGTACGCGGGCGTGCCCGCGGCGACCCCGGTCTGCCCGGCGAGCACGGCGATGCCGAAGTCGACGAGCTTGCTCTGCCCCTCGCGGGTGACCAGGACGTTGGCCGGTTTGTAGTCGCGGTGCACGGTGCCCGCGGCGTGCGCGCCGGCGAGTCCGAGCAGCGAGCCCTTGAGAATGGCCAGCGCGGCTTCGGGTTCGAGCTTCTCCTGGCGGCCGAGGATCTCTTTCAGGGAGATTCCGTGAACGGCTTCCATGATGATCGCGGCCCCTTGCGGGGTCTCGACGAACTGGTGCAGGCGGGCGATGTGCGGCCCCGCAACGCGGCTCAGGATCTGCGCCTCATGGCGGAATTCGGCCAGGCGCAGCGGGTCGGCCGCGAACCGCGCGTACAGGTATTTGATGGCCACGACCTGCGCGGATTCGTCGTGGCGAGCCAGCACGACCCGGCCGAATCCACCTTCGCCCAGCGACCCCATCTCGGTGAAACCCGGCAAGGCCCAGTCGTCCACAGATTCCTCCGCGATTCCCGATCGTGTCCCCTTGGAGGTGAGCTGCGCCGCAGCGGTTCCCCGCCTTCCGGGTTTAGGGTTACTCGTCGGTCACTTAGCCCGTTGCGATGGAGGAACGATGCGTTCGCCGAAGGATTTCTTCGCCCCGCTCGCGGTGGGGGCACCGGAACCGCTCCGCCAGATCCCCGTGCCTCCTTCGCGGATGATCCACTTCTTCGATCCCAGCAACGAGAAGATGGCCGCCAAGGTCCCGGACATCGCCAAGAAGGTCGACGTCCTGCTCGGGAACCTCGAAGACGCCGTGCGCGCCGACCGCAAGGAGGCCGCGCGGAACGGGCTCGTCTCCATCGCGAAGTCGACCGACTTCGGCAAGACGCAGCTGTGGACCCGCGTCAACAGCCTCGACTCGCCTTGGGTGCTCGACGACCTGATCACGCTGGTCACCGAGATCGGCGACAAACTCGACGTGATCATGGTGCCGAAGGTCGAAGGCGCGCAGGACATCCACTACGTCGACAGGCTGCTCGCGCAGCTCGAAGCGCGGGCCGGGCTGACGAAACCGCTGCTGGTACACGCGATTCTGGAGACCGCCTCCGGCGTCGCGAACGTCGAAGAGATCGCGGGTGCGAGCCCCCGGATGCAAGGCATCTCGCTCGGCCCGGCCGACCTCGCCGCGAGCCGCCGCATGAAGACCACCCGGGTGGGTGGCGGACACCCCGGTTACCTGGTGCGCACGGACCCGACCGGCGAAGACCTGAACGAGGGACGCACGACGTACCAGCAGGATCTGTGGCACTACACCGTCGCGCGGATGGTCGACGCCTGCGCGGCGAACGGGATCCTGCCGTACTACGGGCCGTTCGGCGACATCCGCGACGTCGTGGCCTGCGAGGACCAGTTCCGCAACGCGTTCCTGCTCGGCTGCGTTGGCGCCTGGAGCCTGCACCCGGTGCAGATCGACATCGCCAAGAAGGTGTTCTCGCCCTCGCCCGAGGACGTCGCCTGGGCGCGGCGCGTGATCGCCGCGATGGGTGACGGCACCGGTGCGGTGATGATCGACGGGAAGATGCAGGACGACGCCTCGGTGAAACAGTGCCGGGTGGTCGCCGAACTCGCGGACGCCCTCGCCGCCGACGATCCTGAACTCGCCGCCGCGTACGACGCCGCCAGCAGTGTTTGACATCGCGCGATCGCGGACCCGTCTACGGGCCGCGACTGATCGAGTACCCGTCAGTCGCCACCGCACGGCGACCCGCAGCCGCGTCAGCGAGGCCTGCCGGCCAGAACGCGCGACCCGAAAAGATCAGGAGGCCTCCGAATGAACCCGCGACGTTCCGTCCTCTACATGCCCGGCGCGAACGAAAGAGCGCTGGAAAAAGCCAAGACGCTGGACGCGGACGGGCTGATCCTCGACCTCGAAGACGCCGTCGCGCCCGACGCGAAGGAAGCCGCGCGTGAACGCGTTTGCGCGGCCGCGTCGTCGAAGGAGTACGGCAAGCGCGAAGTGACCATTCGCGTCAACGGCCTCGACACCGAATGGCACGACGCCGACCTCCGTGCCGCCGCGCAGGCGGGCCCGGACGCGATCGTGGTGCCGAAGGTGAATTCCGCCGCCGAGGTGCACAACATCGAACGCGCGCTGGAACTCGGCGGTGCGCCGGACCACACGAAGATCTGGGCGATGGTCGAAACCCCGGTCGCGATGCTGCACGCGGAGGAGATCGCGTCGGCGTCCGAACGGCTGACCGTGCTGGTCATGGGCACGAACGACCTGGCGAAGGAACTGCACGCCGAGTTCGTCCCCGGCCGCGCGCCGCTGCTGGGCGGGCTTTCGCTCGCGCTGCTGGCCGCGCGGGCGACCGGCAAGGCGATCCTCGACGGCGTCTACAACGACGTGAAGGACCTCGAAGGCTTCGAGGCGGAATGCGTGCAGGGACGTCAGTTCGGCTTCGACGGCAAGACGCTGATCCACCCGTCGCAGCTGGAGCCGTGCAACCGGATCTTCGCGCCGTCCGAGGAGGAGATCACGCGCTCGCGCAAGATCATCGCGGCGTTCGAGGAGGCGCAGGCGGCCGGGCAGGGCGTGGTGACCGTGGACGGGCGGATGATCGAGAACCTGCACGTGGACAACGCGCGGCGGATCCTGGCGCTGGCCGAAGCGATCGGCGGTTAGGGACGGGCGGCCAACAGCCGCGCACACGAGCTGTTGGCCGCGATGTAGGCGGCGACCTGGGGAGAGATGAGCGCGGCGAGATCCCGGACGTCGTTCCAGTGACCTTGTACGTCGAGAGTGAGCAGCGGCTCGTGATGAGCGACGCGGTTCCTGAGCCGGTGCAAACGCTCGGCACGCTTGTCGACGTCGCGGCGATCGGTACCGGCTTGAAAGGCCAGGTGCAGGTAAGGAACCCACAGCGGGTCGTGATGACGTCGCGCGGACAAGTATCGCCAGAAGCCGAAGTTCAGCTCGGCGATCACCTTCCCCGGCGACGGTGACGCGGGGTGCTTGACCTTCGGGGTCGCGTTCCTGATGGCTTCGGCCACCAGCCTCCTGCTTGTCTCGTTGACGTCATAACGCGTGCCGTTCGCGGATTTGTGCCATCGCGAGGGGAAGATCGTCGTCGCTTGGAAGACCCAATGCGTCCCTCCTGTGGCAGCGTGGCTCAGAGCCCGGTCATACGCGTTGCGCAGAGCCACTTCCAGGTGACACAGATCGTGGTGGAACGCCGCGGATACCGCCGTGTTCCACTCGTACAACCTCATCGCCAGCTCTCGGTCCTGGTTCGCCGCTTGCAAGTAGACCGTGAACCTCGGCTTCGACAACCAGATCTCGATCCAATCCCCCGCGCGAGCGCTGGTCACTCTCATGGCTCCTCTGCTAAGCTGACCGACGAATAGCCCCGGATGGCCCCTGACCTGTTGGTCATGTCACCGGGGCTTTGATCTTTCTGTTGCCGGACGGCAAAGCAACGCGCACCTGACGCATTTCGTCCTCTGGATGCGGTCGTTGCACGCGCAAGGACCGCATTCAGAGGACGAAATGCGGGGGTCTCAGGGCCAGGGGCGCGGAGTGGGCCGAAGGGTTTCGAAGGCGGCAGCGGCGCGAAGGACGTCGAGGTCGGCGAAGCGGCGCCCGCTGATCTGCAGGCCGATGGGCTGGTCGTCGCTCGTGTAGCCGCAGTTGATCGAGACCGCGGGCTGGCCGGACATGTTGTACGGCACGGTGAACGCGATGTGCTCGAACGGGCGGCGCGGGTCGTTGGTCGGCGAGGGCCACTCGGCGGGCGGGGCCGAGACCGGGCAGGTCGGTGACAGGACGACGTCGAAGCGTTCAGTCGCGCGCAGGGTCGCGACGGCGATGGCGTCGATCTGCGCGAAACCGCGGTAGGCGTCGACACCGCTGACGTCGGCGCCGCCGGCTGCCCAGTCGGCAATGTACGGCAGCACCTTCGCGCGGCGGTCCTCGGGCAGGGCGGACATGTCCGACCAGGCGCGGACGCGCCAGAAGGTGTCGAGCCCGTCGAGCATTTCGCGGCGCAGGAACGGCGAAACCGGCTCGACAACGGCGCCCGCGGCTTCGAACAGCCGCGCTGCTTCGGTGACGGCGGCGATCGTCTCCGGCAGCACGGGTAGTCCCACGCCCGGATCGAGATGGAGTCCGATCCGCAGACCCTTGACCTCGGCCGAAAGCGACGACCAGTCGAGAGACAATGGTGGCAGCGAGAGGTGATCGCGACCGTCCACACCGGACAGAACGCTCATCAGCAGCGCGGTGTCGGCCACGGTCCGCGTCATCGGCCCGGCGACGCGGCCCAGGAACGGCGGATCCACCGGCACCCGGCCGAAGCTCGGCTTCAGCCCGACCAGGCCGCACCAGCCGGCGGGCAGCCGGATCGAGCCGCCGATGTCGGTGCCGACGTGCAGCGGGCCGTAACCGGCGGCGGCCGCCGAACCGGCACCGGCGCTGGAGCCGCCGGGCGTGCGCGTGGTGTCCCACGGATTCCGCGACGCGGTGTGGAAACTCGACAGCCCGGACGTCAGCATCCCGTAGTCCGGCATGGTCGTCTTGCCCAGCAGGACCCCGCCGGACTCGCGCACGCGAGCGCCCGCCGGGGCGTCTTCGGGCGCGGGCGCCAGTGAGGTGGCGGCCGTGCCGAGCGGAACCGGGGTGCCGCGGGTCGCGATGTTCTCCTTCAGCGTCAACGGAACGCCGTCGATGGGACCGAGCGGTTCTCCCGCGTGCCAACGGCTCTCGGACGCCTTCGCGTCTTCACGCGCGCCGCTCGGGTCGTACGCGTAGAGCGCGTGCAGTTCGGGTTCGCGCGCCTCGACGCGGGCGAGGACGGCTTCGGTGACCTCGACCGGCGACAGCGTCCCGGCACGGTACTGCGCGACCAATTCGACAGCGGTCAGATCAGGCAACTCCGGCACAGCAAGGCTCCTTACGTCGCGGGCGGTTCGAAGCGGCCGTCGACCGCGGTCCAGCCGCCGTCCACCGCCAGCACGGAGCCGGTGACGAACGACGACGCGTCCGAGGCCAGGTAGACGACGGCGCCCGCGAGTTCGTCCGGGCGCGCCCATCGGCCGAGCGCGCCTTTGGTCGCGTACGCGTCGTACCAGCCCGGATTCGCCTTGATCTGCGCGGTCAGCGGTGTCTCGACGACGCCGGGCGCGATCGCGTTCACCCGCACGCCCGCCGGGCCGAACTCCGCCGCGGCCGTGCGGAACAGCTGCACCAGCCCGGCTTTCGTCGCCGCGTACGGCCCTTGACCCGGCTCGACGGTGGTGCCGCGGATCGAGGAGAACCCGATGATGCTCCCCCGCCCGCGTTCGACCATCCCGGCGCCGAACGCGCGGACGACCTCGAAGGTCGCGCCGAGGTTCAGCGCGATCACCCGGTCGAATTCCTCGCGCGTGTACTCCAGCAGCCGTTTGCGCACGTTGGTCGCGGCGGTCAGGACCACGATGTCGATCTCACCGAGTTCCGCCGCCGCGCGGGCGGCCGCACCATCCGAAAGCAGGTCGATCTCGTATGCCTCGCCCGCGCCGGTTTCCTTGGCGGCGGCGACATCGCGGTCCGCGACGATCACCTCGGCGCCGTGCGCGGCCAGTGCTTTCGCGGATTCGCGGCCGATCCCGCTGCCACCACCGAGGACGACGGCTCGCCTTCCGTCGAGCCGGAACAGGTTCGCATAGCTCACGGGCGCAGCACCGCCATTCTCGTCACGGTCAGTTCTTCGACCGCGAACCGCGGTCCTTCCCGCCCGATCCCGGAATCCTTCACGCCGCCGTACGGCATGGTGTCGGACCGGAAACCGGGTACCTCGTTGACCACCACGCCGCCTACTTCGAGCTCGTCGAGCGCGCGGAACGCCGTCTTCAGGGACGTGCTGAACACCGAAGCGTGCAGCCCGTAGCGCGACGCGTTGACCGCGTCGAACGCTTCGTCCACAGAGGACACGGTGCGGACGCAGACCACGGGGCCGAAGATCTCCTCGTCCCAGCACTCGACGCCGTCGGGCACGTCGAGCAGCACGGCCGGCCGGATCACCGTGCCGTCGACACCGCCCCCGACCAGCCGCGCACCGGCCGAAGTCGCTTTGTCGACCCACTCCTGGACGCGCCTCGTCGACCCCGGGTCGATCAGCGCCGAGACCCGCGTCTTCTCGTCGCGGGGGTCACCGATGACGACCTCGCCGAGCCGCGAGAGCACCCGTTCGGTGAATTCCTCGGCGACCGCGTCGACGACCAGCACCCGCTGCACCGAGATGCAGGCCTGGCCGGACGCGTAGAACCCGCCGCGCAGCACGGCGTCCGCGGCCGCGTCGAGGTCCGCATCCTCGGCGACCACCAGGGCGGCGTTGGAACCCAGCTCCAGCAACGTCTTCGTGGGCGCGGCGTCCCGGGCGATCCGGTGCCCGACCAGCGCCGATCCGGTGAACGACACCGCGCCAACCCGCCGGTCCGTGACCAGCGCCGAGCCGACTGCCGCGTCACCGGTGACCAGCTGGACCATCGCGGGCAGGTCGGTCAGCGAACGCACCAGATGCACGAGCCACAATGTCGCCAGCGGGGTCTGCGGCGCGGGTTTCACCACCACCGGACAACCGGCGGCGATGGCGGGCGCGATCTTGTGCGACGCCAGGAGCAGCGGATAGTTGAACCCGGCGATGCCGACCACGACCCCGATCGGCTTGCGTTTCCAGAACCCGGCCAGCCCGTCGCCGGAGGGCAGTAGATCAAGCGGCACAGTCTCGCCGTGCAGCCTCGAGACCTCCTCCGCGGCGGCCTGCCAGGTGACGATCGTGCGGGCGACCTCGACGCGGCAGTCGACCAGCGGTTTACCGGTCTCCAGCACCAGAAGCTGCTCGAATTCGGAGCGCCGCGCTTCCAGAGCGGCGGCGACGTCGTTCAGGAGCGAACGCCGGGTTCGCGACGGCAAGGCCGCGACCTGCTTGAACACCGCGACCGCCTCGTCGATCGCGCGGGTGGCCAGCTCCGGCGTTCCGACCGGTGCCCGGCCGATCTCGCTCCCGTCGTACGGGAAGCTCACCGGCAAAGTGTCCACAGTGGATACCCAGCCGTCACCGATCGGCAGGCCCTCCGGAGCTTGCGCCCATGGACCCTCAGCGGAAAAAAGTACTTCGGGTCTAGCCATCGTCCCCTCCCCGCAGCCTGGCCAGCTCGGCCCGCAGATTCGGCGCGGCCGCCAGCAGTTCCCTGGTGTACTCGTGTTCCGGCGCGTCGTAGACCTGGTCGACGTCGCCGATCTCGACGATTTCGCCGCGCCTCATCACCGCGACCCGGTCGCAGACGTGCCGCACCACGCCGAGGTCGTGCGAGACGAAGATCAGCGTCAGCGAGTACAGCTCGACCAGCGACGCGAGCAGGTCGAGGATCTGCTTCCGCACCGAGACGTCGAGCGCGCTCACCGGCTCGTCCGCGATGAGGACGCTCGGATTCGGAGCGAGCGCCCTGGCGATCGAGATGCGTTGCCGTTGGCCGCCGGAGAACTGGTGCGGATATCGCCCCGCGGCATCCGAAGGCAGGCCGACGGCCTTCAGCAGTTCCGAAACCCGCGTGGGATCCCGGCGGCCCAGAGGTTCGGAGATGATGTCGCGCACCCGCATCCGCGGGTCGAGCGAACCCATCGGATCCTGGAAGACGATCTGCAACTCCGACCGCAGGAAGCCGAGTTCGCGCTCCGGCAAGGTGTCGACGCGCTTGCCCTGGAACGAGACGCTGCCCGCCGTCGGCTTGTCGAGCGCGGCCAGCAATCTGACCAAAGTGGACTTTCCGGAACCCGATTCGCCGACGATGCCGAACCGCTGACCAGCTTCTACGTCGAACGAAACGCCGCGCAGCGCATGCACATCGCGGCGCGTGTAGCGGCGTTCCAGATCTCTGACCGAAATCATCATCGGCTCGCCTCCAGATCCGAAGCGGCCAAGAGCTTCTTCGTGTACTCGTGTTTCGGTGCGGTGAGCACCTCGCGGGTGGTTCCGGCTTCGACGATCTCGCCGTCCAGCATCACCAGCACCCGCTCGCAGACCGACGCCACGACGGCGAGATCGTGGGTGATGAACAGCAGCGCGCTGTCCCTCTCCCGCACGCCGTCGAGGATCAGTTCCAGGATCTGCGCCTGCACGGTGACGTCGAGCGCCGTCGTCGGCTCGTCGCAGATCAGCAGCTTCGGATCGTTGGCCAGCGCGATCGCGAGGACGACCCGTTGCCGCTGCCCACCGGACAGTTGATGCGGATACGCGCGAGCGACGCCGGGCAGGCCGACGGAAGCCAGCAAAGCCTCGGCATCCTTCCCGCCGTTTCGGTGGATCCGCATCGGCTCGGCCACCTGCGCGCCCACCCGCATCGCCGGGTTCAGCGCGGTCATCGGTTCCTGGAACACCATCGACATCTCGTTGCCGCGCAGCCGGGATAGTTCCTTCTCCGACGCGCCCAGCAGCTCGCGGCCGCCGAGTTTCACCGAGCCGGACGCGGCGAGCTCTTCGGGCAACAACCCCATGATCGACAACGCCGTCAACGACTTCCCGGAACCCGACTCGCCGATCAGCCCGACGCGCTCACCGCGCGCGATGCCGAACGAGACGTCGCGGACCAGCCCGGAGATGCCGAGACCGTGGACTTCGAGCGTCATAGCCGCGCCGCCAATCGGGGGTCGAGACGATCGCGGAGGCCGTCACCGAGCAGGTTGAAGCCGAGGACGGCGATGGCGATCGCGACGCCGGGCACGAGTGCGAGCCGCGGGTGCAGGGTCAGGAACATCTGGGATTCCTGGAGCATCCGCCCCCACGACGGCGTCGGCGGCCGCGTGCCGAACCCGAGGAACGACAGCGCCGCTTCCGCGAGCACGGCGATCGCGAACGACACCGACGCCTGCACGATCAGCAGCCCGGAGATGTTCGGCAGCACGTGCCGCGCCGCGATGTTCAGCCGTGAGCGCCCGGCCGACCGCGCGGCCAGCACGAACTCGCTGCTCATCACCTGCAGCGTCCCCGAACGCGCGATCCGCGCGAACGACGGGATGGTCGCGATGCCGATCGCCACCATGGCGGTCAGCGTGTCCGCCCCGAACACCGCGCCGAACATGATCGCCAGCAGCAGCGCGGGGAACGCGAGCACGAGATCGTTGACCCGCATGACGAACTCGCCGAGCCAGCGCGACGACATCCCGGCGAGGATGCCCAGCGGTGTCCCGATCAGCGCGGCGATGCCGACCGCGACCACGCCGACGTACAGCGTCGTCCGCGCGCCGACCATGAGCTGACTCAGCACGTCGCGGCCGAAACTGTCCGTGCCCAGCGGATTGGCGCCGCTGAAATCGTGCAGCCGGTTGGCCGCGTCGACCTTCACCGGGTCGAACGGCGTCCACACGAACGAAAGCAGCGCGGCGACGACGATCAACGCGACCAGGACGCCGCCGATGACGAGAGTGCGGCTACGCATCAGGAACCCCGCAATCTCGGGTCGAGCACCGTGTAGAGGACGTCGACCACGAAGTTCACCAGCAGCACGCCGACCACCAGGACCAGCACGATCCCCTGCACGGACAACAGATCCCGCGACGCCACCGAGTCCAGCAGCATGCTGCCGAGGCCGGGCAGGACGAACACGCGCTCGACGACGACCGCGCCGATCAGCAGGGTCGACAGTTGCAGGCCGAGCACCGTCACCACCGGCACGGCGGCGTTGCGCAGACCGTGGCGGAACAGCGCTTGGAACGGTCGCAGCCCCTTGGATCGCGCCGTGCGCAGATAGTCCTGACCGAGCGTGTCGAGGACGGCGGACCGGACGTAGCGCGTGAGCACCGCGCCCTGTACGAGCCCCAGCGACAGCGCGGGCAGGACCAGGCCGCGGAGGAATTCGCCCGGATCCTGCACGGGCGGAGTCCAGCCGCCAGAGGGCAGCCAGCGCAGCTGCACCGCGAAGATCTGCACCAGGATGATGCCGGCGAGGAACGCGGGGATCGCGACCCCGATCTGCGACAACCCGGAAACCGCGGTGCCGTCGGCGTTCCGATGCCGCACCGCGGCGAACGTCCCGGCCGGGATCGCGATCAGCAGCGCCACCAGCATCCCGGCCCCGACCAGCCACAACGTCACGCCGAGCCGGTCGGTCAGCGCGGGTCCGATCTCCTCGCGCGTGACGTACGAGCGGCCGAAGTCACCTTGCAGGACACCGCCGATCCAGTCGAAGTACTGCGTCACCAACGGCCTGTCGATGCCGAATTCGGCGCGTGTCTTCGCGACCAGCTCCGGTGTCGCGTTGACGCCGAGCGCGACCTGCGCCGGATCACCCGGCAGCACGGCCATGAACAGGAACACCACGATGGACGCGACCAGCACGCTGGCCACCAGGATCCCCAGGCGGCGGAGCACCTTGACCGTCATCGCGGCGCCAATCCCGTGAGATCGAAGGACTCGCTGACCTGGTTGCGGACGAACCCGGTCACCTTGTTCTTCGCCACGATCACGTTGGGGAACAGGAAGAGCCAGTCGGCGGCGGCGTCTTCGGACAGCCGCCGGGCGACCTGGCGCATCGCGTCGATCTGCTCCTGAGGCGTGCCGGCGTCCGCCTTCGCCAGGTTCTGCTGGACGGGCTTGCTGTCGTAACCCCAGTAGTACTTCGGCCTGCCGAAGGTGACGATGTCGCGCGCCTCGACGTGCTGGATGATCGACAGGTCGTAGTCGCGGTCGGTGAAGACCTGTTTGAGCCACACCGCCGGGAAGTCCAGCGGTTCGATCGTCACCGTGACCCCGACGTCCGCCAGTTGCGACGCCACCACCTGCGCGGACGAGACGGCGTACGGCAGGTTCGGGATCCGCAACCGCAGCGAAGAATTCGGCTGGCCCGCTTCCGCGAGCAGCGCTTTCGCCTTCGCGGGATCGAACGGGTACGCGTTCGACAGGTCCTCGTACCAGGGGTCCGTCGGCGGGACCATACTGCCGATGAGCGTGCCGCGGCCGCCCCAAGCCGTGTCCAGCAAGGCCTTTCGGTCGATGGCGTACGACAGCGCTCGCCGCACCCGGACGTCGTTCAGCGGTGGGCGCGCGTTGTTGAACGCGAGCGTGACCTCGCTGTTCGTCGTGCCTTCGACGACGGTGAACCGGTCGTCGCTCTGGAACTGCGGGATCGAATCCGGCACGGTGATCGCGGAGATGACGTCGATCCCGTTGCTGAGCAAGGCGTTGTTGAGCGCCGTCGGATCCTTGATGTACTTGAGGACCACCGTCGAGTACGCCGGTTTCCGGCCCCAGTACGCGGGATTCTGCTTGAGCACGATGGAGTCGCCACGCCTGCGTGAGGACACCGTGTACGGCCCGGTGCCGATCGGCTTGTTGGCCAGATCCGCGACACCGGTGCGGCTGAACATCGCGCCGAGACGGCTGGTGAGGCTGAACAGCCAGCCGTTGCTGGGTTTCGTGAGCACGACCCGCGCGTGGTCCGGCGCCACGACGTCGACCCGGTCGACGACGTCCATTGTGGACTTGATCGACACGGTCCAGTCCGTCTTCACGCGCATCAGCGAGAACTTGACGTCTTCGGCGGTGAACGGTGCCCCGTCGCTGAACTTCGCGTTCTTCCGGAGCTTGAAGTCGTAGGTCCTGCGGTCTTCCGAGATCGTCCACGATTCGGCCAGCAGCGGCACGATCTTCGCGTCCGCGTCGAGTTTCACCAGGCCCTCGTAGACGTTGTAGAGCAAGGCCTGCGGGATGGCGGCGCCGTCCGTGCGGGTGAAGTCGAAGTTCGCGGGTTCGGCGGTGTAGCCGATGGCGAGCGTGCCCGGATCCTTGGCCACGGTGGCACTCGATCCGGCGGAGCAGCCGGACGCCACCAACAGCAACGCCACTGCCGCGTGAATCCGGGCTTTCATCCTGCCCCCTGACCGGTAGACTGGTCTGACCAGTAAACCAGACGAGACGGCAGGGTCAAGATGGAATTCGAGCCGGTCGCCCCTGTCCGCGCGTACCAGCGTGTCGTCGAACAGATCGAGGAAGCCGTGTTCAGCGGCCGGATCAAACCCGGCGACCGGCTGCCGAGCGAACGCGAGCTGATGGTCCAGTTCGACGTCGGCCGCTCGACGGTGCGCGAGGCGCTGCGCGTGCTGCAGGCGGCGGAAATGATCCGCTCGCGCCCCGGGGATCCGCGCGGGCCCGAGGTGCTGGCCGCTTCCCCCGCCGCGTTGCACCGGTCGATGCACCGGCTCGCCCGCGCCGACCACATCGGCCTTTCCGAGCTGTTGCAATTCCGCATGGTTCTCGACGGTTCCGCACATCTGCTCGCCGCGCAGCTCAGGACCGAAGCCCATCTCGCCGAGCTCGCCGCGGCGCTGGAGGCGATGCGTGAGGGCGTCTCGAAGGGTTTCGCGGAGTTCTCCCACGCGGACGTCGCGTTCCACGAGGCCATCGCCCGCGCGACCGGGAATCCGCTGCTGGTGATCAGCGGCGAGGTCGTCCGCGGTGTCGTACTGGAACTCATCGAGGACAAGCTGGAACACGCCGACGACCGGACGGCCCTGATGCGCAACTGGCTGGCGCATCACGAAGAGGTGCTCGGCGCGATCCGTGACTCCGACGGCGAACGCGCGTCGCGGCTCGCGAAACAAGCGCTCTACGACAACTACGC
The DNA here is from genome assembly GCF_055563465.1 of Amycolatopsis sp. NPDC000009. NCBI lineage: Bacteria > Bacillati > Actinomycetota > Actinomycetes > Pseudonocardiales > Pseudonocardiaceae > Amycolatopsis > Amycolatopsis sp. NPDC000009. Next base: position 501,063 of record NZ_JBVHDI010000004.1, on the reverse strand, counting down.
CGAGTACGTCCCCGAGGAGCAACGTCGCCTCTTGCGGCCCCTCCTTGCTTGACCCGCCCCTACACTCACTCAGGTGGGGGATATCAAGAAGCCTTCGACGACGCGCCAAGGCGTCGGTCTCGCCCTGTCCGGCGGCGGCTACCGGGCGATGTTGTTCCACACCGGGGCGCTGTGGCGGCTCAACGAACTCGGCTGGCTGTCGAAGATCTCGACGGTTTCCAGCGTCTCGGGCGGCTCGATCGCCGCGGGTGTGCTCGCGCACGCGTGGCCGGACCTGAAGTTCGAAAACGGTGCCGCGAACAACTTCTACGACGAAGTGGTCGCCCCGGTCCGGAACCTCGCGCGCACCCGGCTCGACATCCCGGTCACCTTGCTGGCCATGGCGATCCCGTGGCGGAGCGCCGGTGAGGAGCTGGCGCGGGTGTACGCGAAACACCTGTTCGGCGACTGCTGTCTCAAGGACATCGACCCCACGGGCCCTCAGTTCGTCTTCACCGCGACGAACCTCCAGGACGGTGCGCTGTGGTGGTTCTTCCGGCAGGACGGACCGCACGGGAACATCCCGCTCGCGACCGCGGTGGCCGCGTCCTCGGCGTTCCCGCCGATGCTTTCGCCCGTCGTGCTCCAGGATCCTCATTCGGACGACCGGAAACGCAAGATCGTGCTCAGCGACGCCGGCGTCTACGACAATCTCGGCCTGGACCCGGTCGAAGGGCACGCGACGGTGCTGGTGAGCGACGCGGGCAAGCGGATGAAGGTCAGGCGGAAGATCAACCGCGACTGGGGGCGGCAGCTGCTGCGCGTGCTCGACGTGATCGACAACCAGGTGCGCGAACTGCGGCGGGGCGCGTTGCTGAAGTCCTATGTGGAGAAGGATTTCAGCGGCGCCTACTGGGGTTCCTACGTCGATCTCGAGAACTTCGAGCTCAAGGATTCGCTGGACGCGCCGGTGGATCTCACGCACAAGCTGGCGGAGACCCCGACGCGCCTGACGAAAGTGCCGGAAGTACTGCAGGAGCGGTTGATCAACTGGGGTTACACGGCCTGTGACGCGGGGATGCGGAAGTGGGTCGACACCGAAGCGACCGCCCCCGACGGGTTCCCGTTCCCGGCCGCCGGCCTGGGCTGAAAGCGTCCTTCACCGCGTCAGACGTGACGAAAGGGCCCTTCACCGCATCGGATGCGGTGAAGGGCCCTTTCATAGCGCTCGTCAGGCGACCAGGTTCGCGTACACGATGACGTTGTCCTTGTAGCTGTGCTCTTCCTGGTCGAAGACACCGCCACAGGTGATCAGCCGCAGCTGCGGCTTGTCCGTGTTGCCGTAGACCGCTTCCTCGGGGAACTGCTCCTTGGGCACCTGGTCCTTCTTCTCGACCACGAACTTCAGGCTCTTGCCGTCGCTGCGGTCGACGACCACCTCGTCACCGGGGTTGAGCTCGTTGAGCTTGTAGAAGATGCCCGGCTGCTTGTTGCCGTCGACGTGGCCGAGCAGGATCGCCGGTCCGACGTCGCCGGGCACCGGGGAAAACCGGTACCAGGCGGCCTGCATCGGGTTCTTCGCCGACGGGACGGACATCTTGCCGTCCTTGCCGATCGCGACCGTGACCAGGCTCGATTCCGCGCCGATCTTGGGGATCTTCACGTTCGTCGGGCGAGCCCCGTTGAACGGTTTGACCACCGGCGGTGCCGATTCCGCCGCCGGCTGCGCGGCGGGCGGGGCGGGTTCGTCGGTGCCGCATCCCGTCAGCGCGAGAGAGAGCACAAGGGCGGCCGCGACCAGGCGGCCGCCCTGCGTGAGGAGCTTCATCGGATCAGGCCGCGGTGGCGCCGAAACCGGTCTCGATGCCGCCCTTGGGCTTCAGCTTGACCTGCTTCTTCGGCTTGGCCTCCTTGTCGGCGCCCGGCGCGGTCGCGCCGCCGCCGATCTCCTCGATCTCGATGTCACCCTTGCCCGGCTTGCCGTCGCAGGTCCAGGTGAAGGTGCTCGAGGTGCCGTTGAAGCCGGGCTTGGCCTCGATGGCGTAGACCCAGATGAAGGCGTCGGCGCCGTCCTGGAACGAGTCGGTGATGATGTAGTCCGGCGCGGTGACGTCGGTGGGCTCCGAACCGCAGAAGATGGCCAGCGCGCCTTCCTTGCCCTCGACGTATCCGGCGCCGACGTTCAGCTCCGGCAGCGGCGGGGTGGTGGTGGTCGGCTTCTCCGAGGTGGAGGTCGGCGACGGCTTGGCGGAAGTCGGCTTCTCCGAGGTGGAGGTCGGCGTCGGCTCCTGCGAGGACGACGAGGCCGGAACGCTCGTCTCGGTCGTCACCTTGCCACCCGTGTAGGACGGCTCGGCCGGAGTCGAGGTCGCGGTCTCGCTCGACGGAGCCGGCGGCGTGGTGGTCGTCTCGGTCTGCGCCAGCGCGACCGGCGTCACGGCCAGCGAGATGACGGCGCCGGCCAGCACCGCGCCCGCGATGCGGCCCAACGTCTTCTTCAAAATGATCTCCCAGTGGAAACATCGCAACACAGGGTGACCCCCACCCTGCCACCACCCGAAAGGAATCACGCATTCGGGTGACAGCGCGATCCTGCCGGAAAAGTACGGAGGGACGTAGCGGATAAGACGTGACAAGAACCACCGGGAAAACCGGTAACGCTGGAATGTCCCTGCCCGATACATGGGGCCGAAAGTCGCTCAACAGAGGGAAAATCTCGCGGCGACGAACGAATGTTAACACCCGGAGGGCCGGAACGGTTGCGTTGCGGAAGTATTTTTTCCCCGGCCGCCGAACGGCCCGGATTCGCCGCTCACCCTGGCCGGATCTCCCTTTTTCGAAGACTCTCCGCACCCTTGTCACCGACCGGTTCACACGTTCGGACCACCTTTCGGTGAAACCCTGACGATTTATGACCGGACGCCGGTGCCTGGCAACCCGATGGTCACGATCAGAACACCAGGAACAAGGCCACGGCGAGGGAGAGCGCGCCGAGGAGGCCTGCGACGAGCAGCCAGGGCTTCGGCGACGTCCGGTTCCGCACCGCCCGGCCCCCGCCCACCACCGCGATCAGGAGACCGAGGCCGAACCCGATCGCGGGCAGGAAGGTGGCGAAGGTCCGGTTTTCGGCGGCACAGGCCCAGATCGTGTCGTTCGGGCAGGGTGACGCCGCGAGCTCGGCCAGCAGACCCGCCGCGACGATCGCGAGAAAGCCCAGCACCAAGAGCCAGAACAGGCCCCACAGCAACTGACCGAGCCGCCGAGGCGGTTTCGTCTCGTCCACGGGCTAGCCGAGCGCCGAGGAAAGGTCCGTCCAGAGATCTTCCGGATCTTCGAGCCCGACGCTGAACCGGACGAGCCCGGCGGGCACGTGGGCGTCGCCTGCCAGCCACGCCCGGCGCTCGACCAGGCTCTCCACCCCGCCGAGGCTGGTGGCGGCGCGGATCAACCGCAGCGAACCGATGACCTTGTCCGCGGTCTGGGCGTCCGGGAGTTCGAACGCGATCATCGTGCCGGAGCCGGGGTAACGCACCCGCGTGATGGCGGGGTGGTCGACCAGCCGCGCGGCCAGCAGCGCGGCTGTGCGCGTCTGCTCGGCGAGGCGGACCGGGAGCGTCCGCAGCCCGCGCAGGGCCAGCCACGCTTCGAGCGCTCCCGGCGTCGCCCCCAACCTGGTGCGCGCGTCGCGCAGATCCTTCGCGACGCCTTCGTCGGCCGCGATGGTCAGGCCGAGCAGCAGATCGCTGTGCCCGCCGATGAGTTTCGTCGCGCTGTGCACCACGATGTCGGCGCCGAGGTCCAGCGGTCGCTGCCCGAGCGGCGTGGCGAACGTGTTGTCGACGGCGACCAGGCCGTTCGCGGCGGCGGCGATCGTCTCGATGTCGATGACGTCGAGCGTCGGGTTGGTCGGCGATTCGAGCCAGAGCAGGTCGGCGTCCGCGGCGGCGACCCACGCGGCCGTGTCGTCCGGCGCGATCTCGGTCACCACCAGGCGCCCGGTGCGCTGCGCGTGGGCGAGCAGGCCACGCGATCCCGCGTAGGAGAACGTCGGGACGCAGACCTTCGCGCCGACCGGCAGGGTGTCGACGACGGCGCTGAGCGTCGCGATCCCCGAGGCGAACGCGGTGGCGTGCCCGCCTTCGAGCGCGCCGATCGCGGCTTCGAGGGCCTCCCAGGTCGGGGTGCCGTGCTCCCGTGAATACGCACGGTCGGCGCCGGCGTCGAAGGTGCTCGCCGCGACGATCGGTACGTTCAGCGGTTCGCCGGGGCCCTCCGGACGTCCGGCGGCGACGGCGAGGGTGCGGGGTGACCAGTCGTTCGTGTCCACCCCGCCACCGTAAACCGTGCCCCGCTAGTGGGCATACACCTCGAACTCGTAGAGGGAGTAGCCGTACTTCGTGCCGCGCTGGACCCCGGCCATCCGGATATGACGGGCGTCCACGGTTTCGAAGGCGACGTTGTCCCGACCGCCGTCTCCGTCCACTATGGACGCCACGTCCCGCCAGTTCGTCCCGTCGGACGAGACCTGCACCTTGTACGCCTTCCCGTACGCGGACTCCCAGTGCAGGACGACCCGGGAAACGCGCCGCACCGAGCCAAGGTCCACGGTGATCGACTGGTTGTCGCTCCAGTCGCTCGCCCAGCGCGTCGAGGGATTCGCGTCGATGGCGTTGGACGGCGGCGAGTTGTACCAGCCCGTCTCGTGGCTGGTCGCGCTCACCGAGCGGCCGGTGGCGAGGTTCGTGATGTCGTCGCCGCGTTTCGCCGGGAACTCCACGACCTGCTGGAAGGTCGGCCGGTTCTGGGTGCTCATCTTGTCCTGCGTGATGCCGCCGAGCGCGCGGTGGATGATCGTGTCGGCACACCACTGGTCGCCCGCGGCGCAGTCGCCGTCACCGGGGTACACGGTGTTGGCCGGTTGCGCGGCCGCCTGCGTCAGCGAGTCGAGCAGTACCCGACGGCAGGCATCGACATCCCCGCCACCGCAGTACTTCACGGCGAGCGGACCGGCGACGGGCTGGCCGAGCACCGACCGGATGTCCTTGTGGACGTAGCCCCACCAGCCGGCCTGGTACGACGAACCCGCGTGCGCCTGGCCGACGTGCTTGCCGGGGACCTCGTTCTGCCAGCCCGACGGCGACTCGTTGATCTTCAGCACCCCGACCATGGCGGCGTAGGCGTCGCCCATGCCGGGTTTGAACTGGGCGTTCACCAGCAGCGGCCACCAGGCGTCCATGATGCGGATCGCGTCGGCGTCGGCGTAAGCCTTGCTGCCCGGCGAGGTCTCCGAGCGGAGGCCGCCCGCGGCGAGCCAGGTCTTCAGCTTCGCCACCGCGTCCGCGGCCGGACCGGTCACCGGCGCCTTGTCGATCACCTTGAACAGCTCCGGCAGCACCTTCTCCGCGCGGAGGTCGGCGAGCGCGGCCTCCTCCATGGCCTGCGTGAGGTTGACCCGCGTGACCTTGGTGCCGTTGGAGATCATCTTCTTGACCCGCGCGTCGATCAGATCGCCGCGGTGCACGGAACTCTTGTCCGCTCCGCTGGCCGCGTAGCCCTTGGCCTGCGCGTTGTTCCAGCTGATGTAGTAGTCCTGGTTGATCGACTGCGGATGCTGCGACGACGGCGTGTAGTTCGCGAGGTTGCCGTCGGGGTTCCAGCCCTGCCAGTCGAATCCGGCGTCGCCCCGCACCGGCATGGCCGGGTCGACGTTCGGGTTGCGGACCGGGTTCGAGCCCGAGTTGAAGTACGCGACGTCACGGGAGTCGGCGTAGAACCAGTTGTAGGTCTGGTTGACGTCGGCCGCCGCGGCCTGGAAGTCCTGCGCGGATTTGATCGCGTCCGGGTCGTTGAACTTCTGGAAGCCGATGATCGTGTCGATCTCGTGCTGGAACGTCGACCGCAGCGACGCGTACGCGACCGGTTTGCCGCCGACCAGCGCCCGGCTCGTCACCGGCCCGTACTTGGTGCGGAAGCTGCGCAGCGTGTACGAACCTTCGGCCGTGCCGTCGGCGACGGTGGGCTTCCAGGCGTTCTTGCGTTCGACGATCTCGAACGGCAGGCACTGGCCGCGGAACCGGTAGAAGTTGGAGTTCTTCGTCGGCGCGGAACCGTTCTGCTCACACAGTTCGACGGCGTAGGTGTCGACGATGTCCTGCGACGCCGAGGTCGCGCTCCACGAGTAGTCCTTGCCGCGGCCAAGCAGCACGTACATGCTGATCCCCGCGAACGAGGCGCCGCGGGCGCTGATCCCGGGACCCTGGATCTCTTGCAGCATCAGCAATTGCGGCGCGAAGTAACCGGCCTGCGGGCCGAAGACGGCGACCGGGTGACCGCTCGCGGTCTTGGCGCCGGAGACCACCAGCGCGTTGGACATGCCGTGCTTCTCCGACAGCATGTTGCCCGGCAGGACGCCGTCGTCGAAGATGCCGCGGACGGCTTTCTGGTCCTCGGGCGCGGGCACGTCCACCTTGGCGGGTGTCGCCGTCCCGGCGGAGCCGGTCGGATCGAAGACCAGCTGCTGCCCGGTGACCGAACCCTTGTCCGGCATCGCGGCGCCCTGCGGATTCGACGGCGCCTTGCCATAGTCGAAGGTCTGTCCATTGTGGAGCGTCTTGACGGTCTCGGGGTCGTCCTCGGACCGCAGGCTCCGCCAGACCTTGTCGCCATGCTCGAGACCGTACTTCTCCTGCATCGCCAGCTTCGCGATGGCGTTCTGCACCTCACCGCCACCGCCCGCCCCGAACTGGGCTCCGACGACGGCGGCGAGGACGACGAGGTCGGTGAGCTTGAACGGCTCGATGGTCCCGGCGTTCGTGATCGCGTCGACGTGCCCGGTGAGCACGTACTCGCCGGGGAAGTAGCGGCCGCTGTGCGCGTCGGAGATGTACTTGTTGACACCTTGGACGTAGGCCTCGGCGTCGGCCTTGCCCTGCGCGCCGCGCGGGCCGCTTGCCGCGGCGTTGTCGACCTGCTTCTGCAGTTCCTGTTCGGTGTACGGCGCCGAGGCGAAGAAGCTCTGCTCGAGTTCGCGGTTGCCCTGGGCGCCGCCGGCGAACGAGGTCAGCTGGCCGCGGCCGACGCGGCGCATGATGTCCATCAGCCACAGGCGGTCCTGCGCGGCGGCGTATCCGGCGCCGTACATCGTGCCCGGCCGCGTCGTGCCGACGATCCGGGGCACGCCGGTCGCCTTGTCGCGGGTGATCGTCACGTCCGAACGCGGTTTGATCGTGCTCTCGACCTGCCCGGACGGAACCCCGAACGAGGCGTCGTTGAAGAACTGGTTGATCTTGTCCGTGGTCAGCGTCTTGTAGCCGTCGGCGAGCGAGGCGTATTTGCCGAGCTGATCGGCCGAATGCGCGGGCCGGGTGCCGAACGCCTTGTGCGCCAGGATCTCGGCGAGGGTGGCGTTCCCCTTGGTGCCGGGCGGGAGGATGTCACCGCACTGGCCGCCGCAGTAGTCGTCGAGCGCGGCCGCCACCACCGAGCCGGGTGGTGCTTCCGCGGCGTTCGCCTGAAGTGCCGGGACGGTGCCCGCCACCAGCGTCAGCCCCGCCAGCGTCGTCAAGACCCGTATGCCTCGTCGCATGAAAGACCTCCGTCGTCGGAGAGTGACGAGGCGCACACTACCCACGGGTATCCAAATTTGTGAAGACTATTCGCGTTCTTGCCACCGTTCGGCGGAACACTCGCCCTGCGAACCCAGGACCAGCACAGGTAGCTTATGGACATGTCTTTGGAGAAGCCCCAGATCGACCGCCCCGAGGGGCCCGCGCCCGCCGAGCTGGAGACGACCGACATCTCCGTCGGCGACGGCCAGGAGGCCAAGTCCGGCAACACCGTCACGGTGCACTACGTCGGCGTCTCCCACTCGACCGGCGAGCAGTTCGACGCGTCGTGGGACCGCGGTGAACCGCTCCGCTTCGGCCTCGGCGCCGGACAGGTCATCCCCGGCTGGGACCAGGGTGTCGCCGGGATGAAGGTCGGCGGCCGTCGCAAGCTGGTCATCCCGCCGCACCTCGCCTACGGCGAACGCGGCGCCGGCGGCGTCATCAAGCCGAACGAGACCCTGATCTTCGTCGTCGACCTCGTCGGCGTGAACTGACCCACACCCAGTGAGCCGAAAGGGCCCTTCACCTCATCACACGAGGCGGGGGCCCTTTCGCTACTTCCAATGAGGCGAAGGACCCCCTTCAGCCCCACCACCCCGCCAACCACCCCACCAACCACCCGCCAACCGCCGCCGACCGCACCGTGGGGGGTCCGGGGGGCTCGGCCCCCCGGGTACTGACGACCGACGACCACACGAAAAGAGGCCCGGCGCGCTAGCGCCGGGCCTCTGACCACAAGTGGGCGAGGAGGGAGTTGAACCCTCACGTCCTTTCGGACACACGGACCTGAACCGTGCGCGTCTGCCATTCCGCCACTCGCCCGAGTGCTTCGTTCTCTGACAGCTCGCAAAGCGTAGCAGGCTGATTTCACGGGTTTCACCGGGGGCCGTGTCCGACTGGCCGTACCCGGATAGGATCGACGGGGAAGCACACGTGTGAGGAGGTTGCCCGGTGGGCCGCGTCGAACGCTTTGACAGACGGCTCGAGAACCTCGTGGGCAATACCTTCGCGCGCATGTTCGGTGGCAACGTCGTCACGCAGGAAGTGGCGGTGGCGCTTGAGCGCGAGAGCGAGGAGAACGTTCGTGAGCTGGCCGGTGGTCGACAGCTCGCCCCCAATCACTACATCGTGTCGCTGGGGCAGGCTGATCACGAGCGGATGGCCGGAGACGAGCGTCGGGTCACCACGGTGCTGGCGGAGGCGGTCAAGGAACACCTCGCCGAGCACGGATGGGACACCTATGGTGACGTCGTAGTTTCGCTCGAGCGCAACGAGGCGCTGCATACTGGACAGTTCAAGACCCGTTCGTCCGTCGATCCCGACGTCAAGCCCCACGGCGCCGAAGGTTCGCCACGGTCGGCACGACCCAGCAACGCAGGAGACCCAGCAATGAGCCAGCCCCCCGGCTACGGCCAATACGACCAGGGTGACCCGTACGGCCAGCAGGGCCAGTACGGCTACGGACAGCAGGCTGGCCAGCAGCAGCCCGGGTACGACCAGGGTTATGGCGGCCAGCAGCAGGGCGGCTACGACCAGGGTTACGGCGGCGCCGCGCAGCAGCCCGGCTACGACCAATACGGCGGTGGCCAGCAGCCCGGGTACGACCAGGGCTATGGCGGCGCACAGCAGCCCGGCTACGACCAGTACGGCGGCCAGCAGCAGGGCGGCTACGACCAGGGCTATGGCGGCGCGCAGCAGCCGGGTTACGACCAGTACGGCGGTGCCCAGCAGCAGCCCGGGTACGACCAGGGTTACGGCGGCGCACAGCAGCCCGGCTACGACCAGTACGGCGGCCAGCCGCAGCAGGGCGGGTACGACCAGTACGGCGGTGGCCAGCAGCAGTACGGCCAGCCCGCCGCGGACCCGTACGCGCAGGGCGGCGGCTACGGCGGCCAGCCGGCGGCCGGTCGTCAGCTCTCCGCGAGTCTCCAGCTGGACGACGGCTCGAACCGTTCGTACTCGCTGAAGCAGGGCGGGAACGTCGTGGGCCGCGGCCAGGACGCCGACTTCCGGCTCCCGGACACCGGCGTCTCGCGCCGTCACCTGGAGATCACCTGGGACGGCCAGAGCGCGACGCTCGCGGACATCGGTTCGACCAACGGCACGACCGTCAACGGCACCCCGGTGCAGACCTGGCAGCTGGCCGACGGCGACGTGATCCGCGTGGGCCACTCGTCTCTCGTGTTCCGTACGCAGGGCTGACCGGCGGCGTCCGGAAGGGGTATCGCAGAATTGCGGTGCGGGACCTGTGGTGGATCGGCGCCTCGGGTCGTATGCGGAGAGCAGGGCCGTTCGGAGCCGACCATCCCGGACGGCACGCGCTCTCCGCGGCGTACAGGAGAAACGGGAGCGGACACAACAAGTGCCAGAGCTGGTCGTTCAACTCACCAGGGTGGGCTTTCTCGTGCTGCTCTGGCTCTTCGTGTTCGCCGCGTTGCGTGTCGTCCGTTCGGATCTGTACGCGGCCTCCGGGCTGCGAGTCGCCGTCCCGACGTTCGGCCGCAAGAAGAAAGAACCCAAGAAGCCGCGCGGCGGGAAATCGCCGCAGCAGCTGCTCGTGACCCATGGTGCGCTGGCAGGAACCAGGATCGCCTTGGACGGCAGGCCGATCCTGATCGGCCGCGCCGACGACTCGACCCTGGTGCTGGACGACGACTACGCGTCGACCCGCCACGCCCGGATCGCCCTGCGCGGGGAGGATTGGTACGTGGAAGATCTGGGCTCGACGAACGGGACGTACCTCGACCGGGCTAAGGTCACGGCACCCCTCCGGGTCCCGCTCGGAGTCCCCATCCGGATCGGCAAAACGGTGATCGAGCTTCGCCCATGACTCTCGTCCTCCGCTACGCGGCTCGCAGCGACCGGGGCCTGGTGCGTTCCAGCAACCAGGACTCCGTGTACGCCGGTCCCCGCCTGCTCGCCCTCGCCGACGGCATGGGCGGTCACGCCGCGGGTGAGGTGGCCAGCAAGGTCGTCATCGCCTCCCTCGCCCCACTCGACGACGACGATCCGAGCGACGATCTCCTCGCTCAGCTGCGTGAGGCCGTCCAGAACGGCAACGCGGCCATCGCCGAACTGGTCCAGCAGGACCCGGACCTCGACGGGATGGGCACGACCCTGACCGCCGTGCTGTTCGCCGGTTCGCGGATGGGTGTCGTGCACGTCGGCGACTCGCGGGCGTATCTGCTGCGCGGCGGTCAGTTCTCGCAGATCACGCGGGACGACAGCTTCGTCAACGAACTTCTCGAACAGGGCCGGATCACGCCGGAAGAGGCCGCGGTGCACCCGCAGCGGTCGCTGCTGCTGAAGGCGCTGACCGGCCACGAGGTCGAGCCGAGCCTGACCGTGCGCGAAGCCCGCGCCGGGGACCGGTACCTGATCTGCTCGGACGGCCTGTCCGGCATGGTCAGCGACGAGACGCTGTCCGAGGCGATCCAGATCCCGGATCCGCAGGCCTGCGCGGACCGGATGATCGAGCTGGCGCTCAAGGGCGGCGGCACGGACAACGTCACGGTGATCATCGCCGACGTCGTCGACGTCGACTTCGGTGAGGACGCGCCCATCGTGGGCGGCGCCGCCGGGGACGGCAGTGACGAATTCCACCAGGGCGACTCCCCCGCCGCCCGCGCCCGTGCGCTGACCCAGCCCGCGCCGCAGCCGCGGCCCGAGGTCCAGCCCCAACAGGAGGACCCCAAGGTCAAGCGCCGGAGGCGATTTCGCTGGCTGGCGGGAGCGGTGGTCGTCCTGATCGTGCTGGCCGCGGCGGCGATCGCCACGCGGTATTTCGTGCTGAGCCAGTACTACGTCGGCGAGGGACCCGGCGAGGAGGTCGTGATCTACCGCGGCGTCCCCGGCAGCGTCCTCGGCATCGACCTGCACGCCTACGAGCAGGGCTCGTGCCCGCCGGGCGGCCTGTGCACCGACAAGCTCCTGGTGCCGGCGCTGCAGGAGGACGCGCGGATCGCGGTGAAGAACGGCGTCAAGAAGGACAACCTCGACGACGCCCGCAAATACATCGACGACTTCCTGCGGCCGCACAAGCAGCTGGCCGACTGCAAACCGAATTCCAGCTCGACTTCCACGCCGCCCACCGAATCGGCACCGCCGGTGTCGTCGTCGGCAGCCGCCCCTTCTACCCCCGCCTCGCCGAGTTCGGCGAATCAGCCAGCGGGGAGGGACTGCTCGACGCCGACCACGGCAGCACCAGGGGGCGGTAACTGATGAGCACGCCGCTCGCCGATCCGGCTTCGGCCCAGTTCGCCACGAACCCTCCGCGCGAGCTGCCCAAGCGGCGCGGCACCGAACTCGTCCTCCTCGCGTTCGCGACCTTCATCGTCACCCTGGCGCTCGTGCTGGTGGAGGCGAACCAGGAGCAGGAGCTCACCAGCTCGATCATCTGGCTGGGGCTTTCGTATCTCGCGGTGCTGACCGCGGCGCATCTGGCGGTCCGCCGCTGGGCGCCGTACGCGGATCCGGTGATCCTGCCGTGCGTCGCGCTGCTGAACGGGCTCGGCCTGGTGATGATCCACCGGATCGACCTGGCGCTCGCGGAACGCGCGGTCCAGCAGGGCAGGGAGTACACGCCGGACGTCACCAAGCAGGTGCTGTTCACGGCGATCTCGCTGGTGCTGTTCGTGGTGGTGCTGGTCGTGATCAGCGATCACCGCACGCTGACCCGCTACGGCTACACCTGCGGTCTGGTCGGCATCGTGGCGCTCGCGCTGCCCGCGGTGCTGCCGTCGAGCCTGTCCGAGGTCAACGGCGCGAAGGTCTGGATCAAGCTGCCGTTCTTCTCGATCCAGCCGGGTGAGTTCGCGAAGATCCTGCTGATGATCTTCTTCGCCTCGTTCCTGGTGACGAAACGCGACCTGTTCATGGTCGCGGGCAAGCGGATCGTCGGCGTCGAGCTGCCGCGTGCCCGTGACCTCGGCCCGATCCTCATCGCGGCGGCCGCCTGCCTCGGCGTGCTGGTGTTCGAGAAGGACCTCGGCACGTCGCTGCTGTTCTTCGGGGTCACGCTGGTGATGTTGTACGTCGCCACCGAGCGGATCATCTGGGTCGTGCTGGGGGTCGGCTTCTTCGCCGTCGGCGCGATCATCGCCTACAACCTGTTCACGCACGTCCAGCAGCGTGTCCGGAACTGGATCGACCCGCTGGCCACCTACGACGACCCCGGCGGCGGCTACCAGGTCGCGCAGGGGCTGTTCGGGCTCGGCACCGGCGGGGTCGGCGGGACCGGCCTCGGCGCCGGACGGCCGGACATGGTCCCCGAGGCCAAAACGGACTTCATCACCACCGCGATCGGCGAGGAACTCGGCCTGATCGGGCTCACGGCGATGCTGATGCTGTACCTGATCCTGGCGATGCGCGGGATGCGCAGCGCCCTCGCCGTCCGCGACACCTTCGGCAAACTTCTCGGCGGCGGTCTGTCGTTCGCCCTGGTCATGCAGATCTTCGTCGTCGTCGGCGGCGTCACGAACCTGATCCCGAACACCGGCATCACCGCCCCGTTCCTCTCCCGCGGTGGTTCTTCACTGCTCGCGAACTACATCCTGGTGGCCCTCCTGCTCCGAATCTCCGACGCCGCCCGCAAACCCGCCGTGCGGCCGAAGCCGCAGCAGCCGCAGGCGCCGCTCGCCGAAGCGCACACGGTGATGGTCCAGCGGCCGCCCGCGACCGGTGAGGGGAGCCCTTCGTGAACACCCCGCTCCGCAAGGTGGGTGTCGCCATGCTCGTCATGGTGGTGCTCCTGATGGCCAACGCCACCTACATCCAGGTGGTCAAGGCCGACGACTACCGCACCGATTCACGCAACGTGCGCGTGCTCTACGACGAGTACTCCCGCCAGCGAGGCCTGATCGTGACGCCCGACGGCTCCGCGCTCGCGAAGGTCGACCCGTCGAACGACAAGTACAAGTTCATCCGGACCTACGCCGACGGTCCGATGTACGCGCCGGTCACCGGCTACTACTCGATCAACTACGGCTCGGGTGGTCTGGAGCGGTCCGAGGACGACGTCCTCAACGGCTCCGACCCGCGGCTGTTCGTGCGGCGCCTTTCGGACATGGTCACCGGCCGCGACCCGCGCGGCGGGAACGTGCGGCTGACGATCAACCCGGCCGTGCAGAAGGCCGCGTACGACCTGATGACGCAGAAGGGTTACACCGGCGCGGTGGTCGCGATGGAGCCCAAGACCGGGCGCATCCTCGCGATGGTGTCGACGCCGTCGTTCGACCCGAACAAACTGGCCTCGCACACCACCAAGGAGCAGGTCGCGGCCTGGTCGCAGTGGCGCGACGACCCGAAGAAGCCGATGCTGAACCGCGCGATCTCGGAGACGTACCCGCCGGGTTCGACGGCCAAGCTGCTGGTCACCGCGGCCGCGCTCGAGGACGGCAAGACCGCGGACATGCCGGTCAACACCGCGCCCAACGTGAAGCTCCCCGGTACGCAGACGACGCTGGAGAACTACGGCGGCGCGGCCTGCAAGGGCAGCACGCTGAAGGAAGCGCTGCGGTACTCGTGCAACGTGCCCTTCGCCGAGATCGCGGGCGAGCTCGGCAAGGACAAGCTGAACGCGACGGCCAAGAACTTCGGCGTCGGCGAGGACCTGACCGTGCCGATGCGGGTCGCCGGTTCCTCCCTCGGCCCGCTCGAATCGAAGGCTGCCCTGTACCAGAGCGCCATCGGCCAGCGCGACGTGCGGCTGACGCCCCTGCAGGACTGCCTGCTCTCGGCGACCATCGCGAACAACGGGATGGCGATGAAGCCGCAGCTCGTGCAGGCGCTGCTGGCGCCGAACCTGTCGACCATCGAGGACTTCACCCCGACGGAACTGACCGGTGACGCCGCGATGTCCAGCGCGAACGCCGCGATCCTGCGCGACATGATGCTCGCGTCGGAGGAGAACACGAAGGGCGCGGGCAAACGAGCCGACATCCAGATCGCCTCCAAGACCGGCACCGCCGAGCACGGCAGCGACCCGAAGAACACCCCGCCGCACGCCTGGTACACCGGGTTCGCGCCGGCGATGGACCCGAAGATCGCCGTCTCGGTGATCGTCGAGTCCGGGGGTAACCGCGGGCTCGAAGCGACCGGTGGCACCGTGGCCGCGGAGATCGGCCGCGCCGCCGTCAACGCCATGCTCGGGGGTGGATAGCGGATGCTGTCCTCGGGTCAGCTGCTGGCCGACCGGTACAAGCTGACGAACCGGATCGCCGTCGGCGGGATGGGCGAGGTCTGGCAGGCCAGTGACACGCGGCTGGACCGCACGGTCGCGGTCAAGATCCTGAAGGCGGAGCTGTCCGGCGACGCCGAGTTCCTGCACCGGTTCCGGACCGAGGCCCGGATGACGGCGTCGCTGAACCACCCCGGCATCGCCGCGGTGCACGACTACGGCGAGACGGTCGCGGACGAGCTGTCGATCGCGTATCTGGTGATGGAGCTGGTCGAAGGCGATCCGCTGGCCGCCATCATCACCCGCGAAGGACGGCTGAACGCCGAGCGAACCTTGGACATTCTGGAGCAGGCCGGTAACGCACTGCAGGCCGCGCACGAAACCGGTCTTGTGCACCGCGACGTCAAACCGGGCAACATCATGGTGACGCCGGCCGGGCAGGTCAAGATCACCGACTTCGGTGTCGCGAAGGCCGCCGACGCCGCCCCGGTGACCAGGTCCGGCATGGTCATGGGCACCGCCCACTACATCGCCCCCGAGCAGGCGCTCGGGCACAACGCCGAACCGGCGAGCGACGTCTACTCGCTGGCCGTGTGCGGCTACGAATGCCTCACCGGGCACCGGCCGTTCCTTTCGGAGAACGCGGTGACCGTCGCGATGATGCACATCCGCGACCTCCCGCCGCCGCTGCCGCCGGACGTGCCACCAGGTGCCCGCGCGGTGATCGAAGCGACCCTGATCAAGGATCCGAGACAGCGGTACAACAGCGGTGGCGAGTTCGCCGCCGCGGTGGCCGCGGTCCGCGCCGGGCTTCCGCTGCCGACGCCGTCGGGGCTGGTCAACGTGGCGTATTCGGCGGGGCAGCCCGTGATGCAGCAGCCCGGCCCGCACTCGCCGCCGAACCCGATGGTGGCCGTGGGGCCCGCGTCGCATCCCGCGATGCACCCGGTGACCGGACCGCCACCCATGGCGGTCCGCCGTCTGCCGGGCAGACGGCCACAATGGGGCTGGTGGGTGCTGCTCGCGGTGATCCTGATCGCAGTACTGGTGGCAGGAGCCTTCCTCATCGTGAGACTGGTCGGTTCGGGCAACGGACCGCAGTCGGGCGGCGTGGAAACGAGTGAACAGGTGCCGGCTCCGGGTAAGAAGTCTGAAGGTCCTCCGCCGACATCCGCATACCCAGCGGTGCCGACGGAGGGCGGCACCGAGGAGCCGGCCGGACAGGCGAATCCGGGAATGATGAGCAGCAAACCTTGGACGGAATGGAACGGCACGCAGAGATGAGCACACCAAGACTGCTCAGCAACCGCTACGAGCTGGGCGAAACGCTCGGCTACGGAGGCATGTCGGAGGTCCACCACGGCCACGACGTGCGCCTGGGCCGGGAGGTGGCGATCAAGATCCTGCGTGCCGACCTGGCGCGGGATCCCCAGTTCCAAGAACGTTTCCGTCGCGAGGCACAGAACGCGGCGGCACTGAACCACCCGGCGATCGTCGCCGTCTACGACACCGGCGAGACGAACACCGAGTTCGGCCCGCTGCCCTACATCGTGATGGAGTACGTCGAAGGACGGACTCTGCGCGACATCGTGAAGACCGAAGGGCCGATGTCGCAGAAGCGGGCGATGGAGGTCATGGCCGACGTCTGCGCGGCATTGGACTTCTCGCACCGGCACGGCATCGTGCACCGCGACGTCAAACCGGCGAACGTGATGATCACGAAGAACGGCGCCGTCAAGGTGATGGACTTCGGCATCGCGCGCGCCATGCACGACGGGCAGTCCGCGATGACGCAGACCGCCGCGGTGATCGGCACGGCGCAGTACCTCTCGCCGGAGCAGGCACGCGGTGAGTCCGTCGACGCGCGTTCCGACGTCTACGCGGCCGGTTGCGTGCTGTACGAACTCATCACCGGCGAGCCGCCCTTCACCGGCGACTCGCCCGTGGCGGTGGCGTACCAGCACGTCCGGGAAGACCCGCACCCGCCGTCGTCGGTGAACCCCGCCGTGGCGCCCGAGCTCGACGCCGTCGTGCTCAAGGCGCTCGCGAAGGGTCCGGCGAACCGCTACCAGTCGTCGGCGGAGATGCGTTCGGACCTGGTCCGCACGCTGTCCGGTCAGCGTCCGGCGGCACCGATGGTGATGTCGGAGGACGAGCGCACCCAGGTCATGGACTCCGACCGCCGGGTGCCGCCGCGCTACGACCAGTACGAGGACGAAGACGAAGATCCGGCCGCGAAGAAGAAGCGGCGCGCCTGGCTCATCGCCGGTCTCGTGGTGTCGCTGGCCGCCGTGGTGCTGCTGATCATGTGGCTGTCCAACGCGTTCAACAGCACCGGCGCGGAGAGCAAGGCCATCCCGAAGGTCACGGGCCAGTCCGAGGCCTCCGCGAAGGACACGCTCCGGGGCGCGGGCTTCAACGCGTTCGAGCCGACCAAGAAGGTGCCCTGCACCGGGGAGTCCGTCAACGGCTTGCCCGCCTGCGACGAGAACATGATCGACAAGGTCATCGCGATCAGCCCGGCCGAAGGTCAGGTGACGCCGGTCACGGACAAGATCACGCTGACCATCGGTGCGAAGCCGGAGAAGGTCAAGACGCCGGACCTCAAGGGCAAGAGCGTGGCCGAAGCCACGGCCGCGCTGACCGAAGCCGGCCTGAAGCTCGGCGCGACCACCGAGGAAGAGACCGAAGACACCAACGAGGCCGGCAAGGTCATCTCGCAGAACCCGGCTCCGCAGGCCGAGGTCGACCAGGGTTCGAAGGTCGACATCACGGTCGGCAAGTCCAAGGAACTGAAGACGGTCCCGAACTACAAGGGCAAGACGCAGACCGAGGCCGAAGCCGGGTTGAAGGCGGCCGGATTCACCCCGCAGAGCACCAACGTGGACTCCGACCAGCCCAAGGGCACGGTGCTCGAGCAGACGCCGAACGGCGGCAAGCTGCCCGTCGGCAGTGTGGTCAAGCTGTCGGTGTCGAACGGCAGCCAGGAGACCTTCGACATGCCGAACCTGAAGGGCATGACGGACGATCAGGCGATCCGGCAGTTGCAGCAGTTGGGCTGGTCGGGGCAGCTCGACACTCAAGCCGACAAGAACGGTGACCGGGATCAGGCGGGCAAGGTCAGCAAGACCAACCCGCAGGCCGGTGCGAAGGTCGCGAAGAACGCGCCGATCACGCTGTTCATCGTCGAAGGTGACGAGACGCCGACGACGTCGAGTTCGCGGCTCTTCCCGCCAGGCTGACAAGGCTGAAAAGGGCCCCGCACGGTTTCGTGCGGGGCCCTTTTCATGCCGGTACGATCAGGTCGCTACAAAGCGCTACACTGCGGCTATGGTCCGGCAGATCACTCAACGCGAGCTGCGCAACGACACACCGAACATCATGCGCGCCGTCGAAGAAGGCGACAGCTTCGTCCTCACGCGCAATGGCACACCTGTCGCGGACATCGTTCCGCACAGCCAGAAGCCGACCTTCGTTCCGTTCGGTGAGCTGCTCGAACTCCTCGGGGATCTTCCACCGGAAGATCCCGAGCGGTTCTTCGCCGACGTCGATCGCGCGGCGGACCCTGATCCTCACCGTGGCCCGGGAGAGCCGGAGCAGTGACCGAAGCGGTTCTGCTCGACACCTCGGCGGTCATCGCCCTTCCTCGTCCCGAGGAACTCTCACTCGACGCACCTGCGGCCATCAGCTCGATCACGCTCGCCGAACTGGCGGCCGGAGTACACGGCGCTGCCCGCCCCCGCGACAGAGCCTCCCGGCTGGTACGCCTCCAGCGCGTGGAGGCACGGATGGTCTGCCTCCCGTTCACTCCGGAGGCCGCTCGCATGTACGGCCAGCTGTACGCCATGGTGCTCGACGGCGGCAGGCAGCCACGGGGGCGGCGAATGGATCTCCTCATAGCGGCGGTCGCGGCGATCCATCGCATTCCTTTGGTCACCCGCAACGGCCCGGATTTCACCGACCTCGCACCGTTGGTCAAGGTGATCGCCCTGCCTGCACTGTCGACCACCGACTAGGGCGCCAAGCTGTCCAGAAATCCTTGGTAGGCCTGCTGAATCCGGCCGGCGCTGGTGTGCACCACGACCGCCTTCGGTCGCGCCGCGACGAGTTCCACGAGCCTGTCGTACATGGCCGCGAGCTTTTCGGGGCCGCCCAGCATCTCGTGTGCCTCGACGTGGTCGGGCTCGGCCGCGGCGCGGGTGCGCTCGGCGAACCGCCGGAGCACGTTGTCCTTCGTGTCGAGGAGGACGATCTCGTGGAACTCCGCGGCCGTCTCCCCGGCGAGCGTTTCCAGTCGTTCGAGGAACGCGGCGCGGCCGAGGAACTGCGGGACGATCACATCGTGGCCCGCGAGCAGATGGGTCCGCGCGGCGCTCACGGCGAGGTCGCGGGCGAGCGTTCCGGCACTCGCGGGGTCGTCGCGCCAGGAGCCGAGGAGGCCGCGGATCCGGTCGATGTCGAGATTCAACGTCAACGGGTGATCATCGGCGTACCGCCGGGCCAGCGTCGACTTCCCGCAGGCGGGTGGGCCGTTGAGCACGATGAGACGCGGCATCAGGCGTTGCGCCGCAACAGATGTCCGACGGCCGTCGCGCTCAGCAGCAAGGCGGCGACCGCCGTCACCGCGGCCACCGTGAACGGGACGGCCAGCGGCTTTTGCGAGGTCAAGGCCCGCAGCAGCGGGTTGGCCAGCGGCAGCCACTTGACCAGGAGCACGGCCGCGAGAGCGAAGATCGCGGCCAGCACGGACCAGCCGACGCGCGGGACCAGCAGCCGCGAACAGGGCAACCCGATCGCGATCCCGAACAGCGCGCAGAGCGCGTGCGCCGCGGCGCCGAGGGCGAGGGCGCCGATCGGGAAGCCGCCGGAGCGGAGGCCCGACCACGCCAGCGTCACGACGATCAGCACCGCGGCGCAGCCGAAGACGGCCAGCGTGGCGCCGCCGAGGACCGAGCGCCAGCGTCGTGCGTGGCTGAAGGTCACCAGCCGCTGGACCGGGTCTTCGACGTCGAGCATCGCGATCGTCAGCCAGCACGAGACCACCAGGAGCGAACCCGCGCTGATCCCGTACTGCGGCAGCAGCGGCGACTTCGGATCCGTGTAGAGCACGGTGTTCACCGCGAGATAGGCGAGGATCGCGGGCAGGTAGCGCTGGGAATGCCCGAGCAGCGCGAGGTAGTAGCGGGTCATGGCGAGCACGGCGCCACCTCCCGGACCGAGAAGCCGCGGTTGAGCGCACGCAGCAGGACCGCGTCCGTTTGCCCGGCTTCGACGGTCAGGACGGTTTTCCCGCCTTCGGCCACAGCTTGGCTGACCCCGGGTTCCGAGGACCAGTCGCCGTCGGGTCCGTGAAGGACGATCCTCGTCGCGCCCGCTTCGACGGGGGTCAGCAGGCCGGCGTCCATCCGGTACACGACGTCGGCGTGGGCGTGCACGACGGCCGCGCGGTGGTCGGTGAAGACCACGCTCGCGCCCCGGTCCTTGGTCTCGGCGACGAGTTCGCCGAGCACCGTGTGGGCTTCGACGTCGAGCCCTGACCAGGGCTCGTCGAGGATCAGCAGTTGTGGCTCGGCGAGGACGGCCTGCGCGAGACCGACCTTCTGGGCGTTGCCCTTCGACAGGGTCCGCAAGGGCGCGTCCGGGCCGCCGACCAGCGCCAGCCGGTCCAGCAGCGGATCGATTGCCGCCAAGTCGACATGACCGTCGACGCGGGCCATGTGCCGGAGGTACGCCCTGGCGCTCATCCGCTGACCCGCCGGGAAGCGGTCCGGCAGGTAGCCGACCCGCGGACTGCCCACGACGTTCCCCGAAGTCACCCGGGAGAGTGCCGCGAGGATCCTGAGCAGCGTCGACTTCCCCGAGCCGTTGGAGCCGAGGACGCCGATCACGCGACCCGCTGGGATGTCGAGGTCGACGTCGGCGAGCACGGGTTCGCCGCGGCCGTAGCGCTTACCGACTCCTTCGAGCCGGATCAGCGAGGTCACGCAGCAGCGGCCTTCTGCAGCGCGCGGGTCTCCTGTTCGAGCTCGTTGACCGTGGCGTCGGAGACCGGGTGCCCGGCCGAAGCCATCCAGTTCGCCAGCATCCGGTGCCCGCCCTGGGTGAGCACGGATTCGGGGTGGAACTGGACGCCTTCGAGCGGCAGCTCACGGTGGCGCATGCCCATCACGACACCGGACTCGGTGCGGCCTGTGATCTCGAACACGGCGTCGTCGATGGTTTCGGGCAAAACGGTCAGCGAGTGATACCGCGTGGCGGTGAATTCCGAAGGGAGCCCGGCGAGCACACCGTCGCCCGAATGGTGGACTTGACTGGTCTTGCCGTGCAGCAGTTCCGGGGCGCGGTCGACCGTGGCGCCGAAGACGACACCAAGGGCCTGGTGGCCGAGGCAAACGCCGAGCATAGGGATGCGTTTCCCGGCGCATTCACGGATGACGTCCATGCTCTGACCAGCGCGTTCCGGGGTGCCGGGGCCGGGAGAGACGAGCACCGCGTCGAACTCGCCGAGCCTGTCGAGCTCCACCACGTCGTTACGCCAGACGGTGCAGTCGGCGCCGAGCTGGGCCAGGTACTGGACCAGGTTGTAGACAAAACTGTCGTAGTTGTCGACGACGAGCACGCGCATGAAGCCAGCTTAGCGGCTCCCACCAGGTGGACCGTACGCCAGATCACAATGATTGTTAGGACTACCTAACTTACCGTGGTAGGAGTGAGCCGTTCTCTTCGTGTAGCCATCGTGGGTGCCGGTCCGGCCGGTATCTACGCCGCCGACATCCTCGACAAGTCCGACGCTGACGTGACGATCGACCTGTTCGAGCGCATGCCGGCGCCGTTCGGGCTGATCCGGTACGGCGTCGCGCCCGACCACCCCCGGATCAAGGGCATCGTCACCGCCCTGCACAAGGTCCTCGACAAGCCGAACATCCGGCTGCTGGGCAACGTCGACTACGGGACCGACCTGAAGCTCGACGACCTGCGCCAGTTCTACGACGCGGTGATCTTCTCGACCGGCGCCATGGCCGACCGCGCGCTCGACATCCCCGGGATCGACCTCGACGGCAGCTACGGCGCCGCCGACTTCGTCTCCTGGTACGACGGGCACCCGGACGTGCCGCGCACCTGGCCGCTGAACGCCACCTCGGTCGCGGTCCTCGGTGTCGGGAACGTGGCGCTCGACGTGGCGCGGATCCTCGCGAAGACCGCCGACGAGCTGCTCAGCACCGACATCCCGGACAACGTCTACCAGGGGCTGAAGGCCAGCCCGGTCACCGACGTGCACGTGTTCGGCCGTCGCGGCCCGGCACAGGCGAAGTTCACGCCGCTGGAGCTGCGGGAGCTGGACCACTCGCCGAACGTCGAGGTCATCGTCTACCCCGAGGACATCGAGTTCGACGAGGGCAGCATCGCCGCGCTGCGGGCGTCGAAGCAGATCGACATGGTCGTGAAGACGCTGCAGGAGTGGGCGATCCGCGACCAGGGCGACCGGCCGAAGCGGCTGCACCTGCACTTCCTGCACTCGCCGTGCGAGATCGTCGGTGAGGACGGCAAGGTGACCGGGCTGCGGACCGAGCGCACCGAACTGACCGGTGACGGCAACGTGCGCGGCACCGGCGAGTTCCACGACTGGGACGTCCAGGCCGTCTACCGCGCGGTGGGCTACCTGTCGTCGCATCTGCCGGAGATCCCCTTCGACCACACCACCGGCACCGTGCCGAACCAGGCGGGCCGGGTGCTGGACATCGACGAGGAGCAGGTGCCTGGCGTCTACGTGACCGGCTGGATCAAGCGTGGTCCGGTCGGCCTCATCGGCCACACCAAGGGCGACGCGGCCGAAACGATCGCGAGCCTGCTGGCCGATGCCGACAACCTCACGGCTCCGGCCGTCGAGGACCCCGACGCGATCCTCGGTTTCCTGACCGAACGCGGCGTTCCCTTCACCACCTGGGAGGGCTGGGGCAAGCTCGACGCCCACGAGAAGTCGCTCGGCGCGCCGCACGGCCGGGAACGCGTGAAGGTCGTGGAACGCGACGAGATGACCCGCATCTCGCGCTCCTGAGCTAGTTCCGTGAAGGCCTCCTTCCCTACTCTCAAGGTAGGGAAGGAGGCCTTCACGGCGTTCCCAGGTAGGCCAGGACCGCGAGAACGCGGCGGTTCGTGTCGTCCGAAGCGACGATGCCGAGCTTCGCGAAGATGTTCGCGGTGTGCTTCCCCACCGCCCCTTCGCTGAAGTGCAGCCGCGAAGCGATGGCGGCGTTGGAACAACCCTCGGCCATCAGCCCGAGCACTTCGCGTTCGCGCGGGGTCAGCGCGGACAGGGGGTCGGATGCGTTGCCCGCCACCAGTTTCGCGATCACTTCGGGGTCCATCGCGGTCCCGCCACCAGCCACCCGCCGCACCGCGTCGATGAACTGGTCCGCGTTGAACACCCTGTCCTTCAGCAGATAGCCGATCGCGCCGGCGCCATCGGCGAGCAGCTCACGCGCGTACAGCTGCTCGACGTGCTGTGACAGAACGAGGATCGGCAGGCCGGGGATGTCACGCCGCACGGCCAGCGCGACCTGGAGTCCTTCGTCGGTGAGCGTCGGCGGCATCCGGACGTCGACGACCGAAACGTCGGGCCGGTGCGTGCGCAGCGCCCGGTCCAGTTCCGGCCCCGTGCCCACCGCCTCGACGACGTCGAAACCGTGCGCGGTCAGCAAATGCGTCAAGCCGTCTCGGAGGAGGTACTGGTCCTCGGCGACGACGCATCGGGGTCGAGCTGGCACGGGATCTCCATGATCGCCTTCGTCGGCCCGCCGAGCGGGCTGGTCAGCGCAAAACTACCGTCGAAGGCGCCCAGCCTGCGTTCGATCCCGCGAATCCCGCTCCCCCGGGCCGCGTTCGCGCCGCCCTTGCCGTCGTCGGTCACGTCGATCCGCAACAGACCGTCTTCGTAGCCCAGTTCGATCGACACTCGCCGTGCCTCGCCGTGTTTCGCCGCGTTGCCCAGCAGCTCGCTGACCGCGAAGTACGCGCACGCCTCGGCGGGCTGCTCCAGCCGAGGCAGGACGCCGTTCACCGTCGCCCGCAGCGGACTGTCGAGCGCCATCGCCCGCACCGCGTCACCGAGCCCGCGCTCCGACAACACCGGCGGGTGAATCCCGCGCACCAGCAGCCGTAACTCGGTCAGCGTCTCGGACGACGTCTGCCGAAGCTCGGCGGCCAGCCGTTTCGCCGCGGCCGGATCGCTGTCGATCAGCGCTTCGACCGCGCCCAGCTTCATCCCCATCGCGACCAGCCGCGACTGCACACCGTCGTGCAGGTCCCGCTCGATACGCCGCAGCTCGGCGGCCTGCGCGACCGACGCGTCCGTCCGCGTCTGCTTCAGCCGTTCGACACGCTGCGCCAGCCGCGAAGCCTCTGTCGGCCCGAGAAGCAGCTTCGCGAAGCGCGCTCCCGAGCGGGCGAGCCACGGCGTCGCGAGCAGCCCGGCGACGATCGCAGCCACCGCGACAGGAGTCAGCGCGAGCGCTTGCCCGAACGGCCGCGAGATCCAAAGGGCGGTCAAGCCTCCGATACCGCCGAACACCAGCGCCGCCGTCGGCACCACCATCAGCAGCAACACCACGGTGTCGACCACCGCTGCCGCCAGGTCGCGCCAGGTCGCGCGGTCTCGTATGACCCAGCGCAAGCGCGCGAGCCGCGCCGGCCACCACGGTGTGTCGTACAGCTGCCGTCCGTACTGGTACATCCCGTCCGCCCGGGGGACGGGGAACGGCGGCTCCGGCAGGTACGGGCGGTCGATCCGCACACCGGTCCAGTTCTTGGCCTCGCGGCGCAGGGTGTCGGTCACCGTGCGGCCGGCGACGACCATCGTCGTGAACAGCGGCGACGGCCAGATCAGGCTGAGCAGCGTCGGGACCGCCATCCCGAGCTGCGCGGCCGAAAGCGCGAGCAGGCCCAGCTGGAACCCCAGCGCCTTCGATCCCCTCCTCACCCAGCCGTCGCCGGTGCGAGCCGGGCGGGGTCCGAGCCACCAGCGCGTCCACTTCCCGTACAGCCGGAGCGCGCGCGGCCCGGACAACAGAACGGCGGGCATCAGCAGCAGGCCCGCGATCGGGTTCCACAGCTGCCAGCCGAGGTCGCGGCCGGTCGCGGGATCGTCGGAGATCCATTCGAACCGTTTGGTCCACTTGATGAACCACGACCGCTTGAACAGGCTGTTCCCGTCGCGGTACCAGCCGTCGCGCTCGCGTTCCGGCTCCGGCGGCGCCGGCCGGTAGGGCGGTTCGACGTCGGCACCGCACCAGCGGCCGGCCAGCCGCCTGGTGAGCGCGGCGCGCGGACGCGTCCCTTCGAGGGCCAGGGTGTAGGCGAAGACCAGGCCGACACAGAGCAGGCAGAAACCCACCAGTTCGAGCAGCAGGTCCAGCCAGCTCACCAGCGCCAAGCCCGCGAGCGCGAAGCCTCGGCGCACTGAGGTGAGGTAGGTGCGGATCATGCGGCGAAGTCTTCCCCACCGCACCGGCCCGGCACAGTGACCGCAGAACCCCGATCAGGGTGGGTCCAGCCCCACCCCGGTTGTGGGTTCAGCGCCATTCTGGCCAAGTCCGTTGCGCCATAACGTTTTTCGCATGCCACTCATCGAAGTCAGCAATCTCCGCAAGACGTACGGGGAGCACGTCGCGGTCGACGACGTTTCGTTCCACGTGGAACAGGGCGAGATCTTCGGGATCCTCGGGACCAACGGCGCCGGCAAGACCACGACCGTCGAATGCCTCCAGGGCCTGCGGACGCCGGACTCCGGCACCATGTCGGTCCTCGGCCTCGACCCCGGCAAGGACCACACCGCGCTGCGGCAGCGCCTCGGCTCGCAGCTCCAGGAGAGCCGTCTGCCGGACAAGATCAAGGTCCACGAGGCGCTCGACCTCTACGCGTCCTTCTACGCGAACCCCGCCGACACCGGGGATCTGCTCGCGAAACTGGGTCTCACCGAACAGCGGGACAAGTACTTCGGCAAGCTTTCCGGCGGCCAGAAGCAGCGCGTCTCGATCGCGCTCGCGCTGGTCGGCCGTCCCGAGGTCGCCGTCCTCGACGAGCTGACCACCGGACTGGACCCGCACGCCCGCCGCGACACCTGGAAGCTCGTCGAGACCGTGCGCGACACCGGTGTCACCGTCCTGCTCGTCACGCATTTCATGGACGAGGCCGAACGCCTTTGCGACCGCCTCGCGATCTTCGACGCCGGACGCGTGGTCGCCACCGGCACCCCGGCCGCACTCCGCGACCGCGCCGGTAAATCCACTTTGGACGAAGCCTTCGTGGCCCTGACCGGCCGCGACTGAGCAGAGGAGACGAAATGAACACACTCGCCAAGATCACCCTGACCGAAACGAAACTCGCTCTCCGCACGCCCGGCTTCGTCCTCGGCGGACTGCTCCTGCCGACGGCCATCACGGCCGTGCTCGGGGTGATCCCCGGCATTCGCGCGGAGAGCGGAACGACGACGGGGATGCGCTTCCTCGACGCCTGGGTGCCGTCGATGATCGTGCTGGCCATGGCCATGATGGGCCTGCAGGCGATCCCCGGGATCATCGCGTCGTACCGCGAACAGGGCATCCTCCGCCGCTTCGCCACCACCCCGGTGCACCCGGCCCAGCTGCTGGTGGCGCAGCTGATCATCAACGTCACCGTGACGATCGGCGGGGTCTGCATCCTCCTCCTGACGGCGGGCGTGGTCTTCGACGTCCCCAGCCCGCGTCACCCGCTCGGCTTCCTGTTGACGTTCGTCCTCGGCACGATCGCGATCTTCGGCCTCGGCCTGATCGCCGCGGCGGTCGCCAAGACCAGCCGCGCCGCGGGCGGGATCGCGATGATCGCCTACGTCCCGGTCATGTTCCTCGGCGGCGTCTGGCTGCCGCGCCCGCTGCTGCCGGAGGCCATCCGGGAGATCGGCGCGTACGTCCCGCCGGGGGTGAAAGCCCTCGAAGACGCCTGGACCGGCACCGGCGCCCAGCCGCTGCAACTCGCCGTTCTGGCGGCTTTCGCGGTGGGCAGTTGTGTCGTGGCGGCGAAGCTTTTTCGCTGGGAGTGACGGTGGCTTCCGCCAAAGTGGTGATGATGATCGTTTTCTCTTGTGGCTTGGCCCGCGGGTGAGTAGTCAGGAAGACGGCCCACGTTCACTGTCTCCCTCGGAGGTTCGATGTCTCTGGATGTATCGCCCGCGCTGCTGGAGAAGGCCGAGCGCGGGGAGGTCTCCGACGCCGAATTCGTCGCCTGTGTCCGGGAATCCCTGCCCTACGCCTGGACCGTGATCACCGGTGTCATCGCGGAGGCCGAGGGCGCGGCCGACGGGTTCGCCGACAACGAGACGCCGCCGCCGAGCGAGGCCGAACGCGGCCAGCTGCTGCGAGCGCTGGCCTCGGACGCCATCCGCGGCGGGCTGGAGCGCCACTTCGGTGTGAAGCTGGCGTTCCAGAACTGCCACCGCGTCGCGGTGTTCAAGAAATCCCAAGTGGACAGCGACCGGTACCGCGCGTTCGTCTCCGTCCGGGGCCAGCTGCTGAACCAGAGCCCGGAACTCCGCGACTGCTAGCCCCTTCGCAGCGTGGGGAGGACCTCTTCCCCGATCCGCGCGATGTTCTCGAGCGTTCCCTCCGGCGTACCGGACGCTTCCACCATCATGATCACGTGGGAGACCCCGGTACGCCGGATGCTCGTTCCCAGCCGGTCGACGCAGTACTCCACGCCGCCGATCGGGTGCATCTCGCACAGCTTGTCGGTGTAGGACACCGGATCCTTGTCCAGCCCCCGCTTGCCGTTCAGGTAGACGTGCCCGGCGAATCCTTCTTTCAGGGAACCCGGCAACGCGGAGCGCACGACGTCCAGCGCGTCGTCCCCGACCTGGCACATCACCGTCGAGACGTGTTCGGCGGCGGAATCCCCGTACGCGGCAAGGGTTTCGATTTTGCCGTCGTCGTCGGTGTGCAGCCCGAGCAGCATCGGCAGCCCGCGATCGGCGGCGAGCCGGACCGCGCGCGAACCGGCGTCCCCGCAGGCCACGACCATGCGCGGCGCCCGCTCCGGCAGCGGCACCATCGGCACCTCACGGAAGTCGAAATGCTCCCCCTTGGCCGAGACGGTCTTCGACGTCATGGCCGTGAGCAGCAGGTCGAGACTCTCCTCGAACCCGGTTTCGTAGCGGGCCGCGCCGGTGCCGAAGACCTCCAGGTCCTGCCACGGCCCGCCCCGGCCGACACCGATCCGCAGCCGTCCGCCGGAAACCGCGTCGAGCAGCGACCACTGTTCGGCGAGCGCCACGGGATGCGCGACCGACAGCACGCTCACCGCGGTGCCGACGGTGATCCGCTCGGTGCGGCCCAGCACGTGCGCGGCGAGGGTGATCGCGGACGGGCAGACGCCGTACGGCATGAAGTGGTGCTCGGCGAACCACACGTCGTCGAACCCGGCCCGCTCGGCCGCGATGGCGGCGTCGACCGACCGGCGCAGGACATCGGCGTCCTCCTGCCCGGGAAACCGCCCGGAGACCAGAAACACCCCAAACCGCACCATCACAGACCCCCGAACGCGACTCGAACTCAGCCCAACGGTCTCCCAAAGGGCGCCCCGCGCCCGACGGAGACTTCACCGTCGAGCGCCCTCTTTCGGGCCGAAGGCCCACGGAAATCTTTTGCAGGGCGCCATCACGCCCTCGTGAGCCACCTACGATCCGGCGCCCTGCGAAATATTTCCGTCAGCGCTCGACAGATATCTCGTTGAACCACAACCGTGGCTCCAACCACGGGAAGACGACGAACATCAGCAGCGCCACGACCCCGAGCGCCAGCACGACCGCCGTCGCGAGCTTCACCGCGAAGGGCCCCGGCAGCTTGCGCCAGATCCAGCCGTACATCAGCGCGCCTCCGAGATCTTGGGCAGGAGTTCGGCGTAGGAGCCGACCTGGTTCTTCGGCACCTGCTGGGCCAGCACCGCGTGGATGATGAGCCGTTCCTTCGCCGAGAACTTCGGGTGACACGTCGTCAGCGTGAGCAGCGAGACCTGCTCGGCCTTCGGCAGGATCTCCGGGTCCTTGTACGGCACCGGGTTCACCGTGTCGCCCTTGGTCGGGAACACGATGCGGCGGCCGTTGGTCTCGCCGTAGGGGCCGCCGTCGACGGCGTTCGGGTTGCGCAGTGTCCCGACGTTCTTGCACTTCGGCTGGGCGCCCTTGCCCGCCGCCCAGCCTTCGACCTCGTCCTTGTACGGCAGCACCTTGTAGATGTAGAAGTCGGTCTGCGTCTCGATGATGATCTGGTCGCACGAGCTGAGGTTGTCCAGGTCGTTGAACGGCGCGCCCTTGCCGACCCGGTGGCCGGCGATGGCGAAGTTGCCCGGCTCGCCCGGCAGCGCCGTGCCCTTGTAGTGGCCGGGGCCGACTTCGAGCGCGGCCTCGGTGGTGCCTTCCTGGATGGTGAAGTTGAAGTCGGCGCCGAACACCGGGATGTGGATCCTGGCGAACGCCTTCCCGTCGACCAGGTCCGGATGCAGCTGCCGGTCCTTGCCCCACTCGCCGTCCAGCTCCGAACTGGCCTCGGACTGCTTGTTCGCGGAGAAGAGGTCGGTCACGTAGACCTCGTAGACCATGAACAGCAGCACCACGAGGCCCGCGGTGATGAGCAGTTCGCCCACGGTCCGGATGGCGGCGCCGCCCTTGCCCAGTTCGCGTGGCGGCGGACGTTCCTCGGTCGCGGTGCCACCGCCGACCGGTTCGAAGATGACGGTCTCCTCGGTCGACCCCGGCGGAGGCGCGGGACGACGGCGAGGCGGCGGCGCGTCCATCCGGCGGCGCGGCGGCGGCCCGTCGTAGGTCCTGCCCTCCGGCGGCCTCCGGCGAGGCGTCGGCGCCTCTCCCTGGGCACGACGGGGCGGAATCGCGTCCTCCGGCCTACGCCGGGGGGCCGGACGGCCTCCGCCGGGGGGTCGTTCGGGGTGGCGCCGTCGGCCCCCACCCGGCTCTTCCCGCTCAGCCACGCAAGCTCCTCAGTCTCGAACCAAGCCGCAGTGTCGAACCAGCACAATGTCGAACCGTGTGTGACACCAGTGTCACAGTGCGGGAAATCGACCGGTCCCGGACGGTGCCCAGCGGCGCTCGTTTACGTTAACGTGTGCACGTGGCGCTGGTTGCGCACCCGAAAGCGGGTCATCGCCACCAGGGAAGCCGAACAGTACGCGAGGAACACGATGCCGAAGTCCAAGGTCCGCAAGAAGACGGCGTACACCCCGCCGACCGATCGCCGCACGCCGGTGAAGGTCAAGGCCGCGGGCCCGTCGAACCTGTTCTACAAGATCGTGATGTTCGGCCTCATGTTGATCGGCCTGTTGTGGCTGGTCGTCAACTACATCGCGGGCGACAAGATCCCCTTCATGGCGGATCTGGGCAACACGAACTTCGCCATCGGTTTCGCACTGATGATCGCCGGGTTGCTCATGACGATGCGGTGGCGGTGAGCATTACCCCGGATGGCGGCTTGACGCCTAATTACACCGGTGTGACTCATCCCCAGTGTGGATAACCCCTGTGGATAACTACCCCACCTCCTGGGCGCCGCAACAGAACGTTGTGGTAGTGGCCTGGGTGATCACCCTGTTGTTGCTGGCAGGCGTGCTGTGGCTGGCCTTGGGCGGCGACGTCGGCGGCACGCTGCTGACCGGGGTCGCGATGCTGTCCGTGGGCGCTCTCGCGCTGCACGGCACCCTGCTCCGTCCCCGGCTGGCCGCCGGACCCGAAGGAATCCTGGCCAGGACGGTCGGCGGCGCGCACCGCTACTCCTGGTCCGAAGCCCGGCTGCGGGTCCGCACGACGCGACGGCTCGGCCGGGACAGCCTCACCCTCGAGGTCGAATCCGGCGACCACCTGCTGGTGTTCGGCCGGATCGACCTCGGAGAGGACCCCAGGGACGTCCTGGACGTCCTCACCGCCCTCAAGGGTCAGGCGTTGTCGTAGTAGTGGACGTCGCCGTTCGGGCCGTGTGACCAGCCCGGGACGGCCGGGCCCACCGCGGGCGGCGCGTATTCCCCGAAGATCTCGTACGGCGAGGCCGGCGAGCAGATCGGGTTGATCTTGACGACGCAGGTCCGCAGCGACCCGCTGAACTTCGCTTTGACGTGGCGGGGCCGCTGGTCCTCGACCACCGCCGAGCCCGCGGTGATCTCCCAGCCGGTGGCCGCGCCCGGCCCCGTCGTGCCGACGGTCTGCGTGGCCACCGCGGACGTCACGCCGGGATCGCCGAAGCAGATTTTCAACGCCGAATCGACATAGGCGACACGCAACGTGATGGCGCTGCCGGAGCCGAGGAAATAGCGTTTGGTGTACGTCTGGCAGGTCTCGGCGGCCTGCCCGGCCTGCGCGACCGAGGGTGCCAAGGCCGACGCCAGCACGGCGACGGCGGCGAGAGCTGCTGCTTTCCGGATCTTCATCTCAACCCCCAAGTTGATGATGTCAATGATCAACTCGAAGGTACCCGGATTCGTTGCTTCTCCACCGGGAATTCGGATGACCCACTCGGGGGAACTGGGACTACTCCGGGTAGCAGACGTACGTCGGCGCGCCCCGGCTGGTGGTGAGCTCACAGGACGCGGAAATCGTCTGCGAGTCCTTCCAGACGATGAGCCCGATCATCGCCACCACGACGATCGCGATCCCGCCGAGCTGCCACTTCAGCCGGTTCTTGTCCGGGGCGTACAGCAGCGCGAAGGTGACCAGCAGACCGGCGACGAAACCACCGGCGTGCCCGAGGATGGAGATACCGGGCACCTGGAACGTGATGAAGACGTTCAGGCCGAGGATCACCAGCAGCCAGGTCGGATTGAGCCTGAGCTTGATGACGATGACCGTGTACGCGCCGATGAGCCCGAAGATGGCCCCGGACGCGCCGACCACCGGGACGGCGTCGAGCCCGCTGAACACGAGGTTCGCGGCCGAACCGCCGAGCATCGAGACGAAGTAGAGCACCGTGAACGGGACCCGGCCGAGCGCGGTCTCCAGCGGGCGGCCGACGAACCACAGCGAGAACGCGTTGCTCGCGATGTGCAGCAGGCCGAACTGGAGGAAGCCCGAGGTGAAGACCCGCCACCATTCGCCGGCGGCCAGCGTCGCCGGATTCCACAGCTGGCCGAGCTGGAAGAGCTCCGAGAAGTTGTTGTTCGTGACACTGCCGGCCTGCGCGACGGTGACGAAGAAGATGATGACGTTGAGCGCCAGGAGGACAGGCGTCACGACAGCCGTCTGAATGGGCTGGGCGCCCGCGAGCGTGCGCGCGCCGTAGCCCGCGTCGCGGTACTGCTTCTGCTGGACGCGGTCCTGCTGCCGTCCTGCCTGGATGCAGTCGGTGCAGTGGAAGCCGACGGCGGCTTCGCGCAGGCAATCCGGGCAGGCCGGACGACCGCAGCGTGAACAGCTCAGCCCGGTCTGACGGTTCGGGTGCCACCAGCAGCCGGGCATGGCGGCCTGCTGGTACTGGGGATTCGGTGGTTGGCTCACGATGCCACCAACCTACCGAAATCCCCAGTGACAGGCTCTGCGATCAGCCCTCGCGGCTGATGCTGACCTTCTCGATGACGATGTCCTGCAGCGGACGGTCGGCCGGACCGGTCGCCGTGCGGCCGATCGCGTCGACGACGTCGCGGGAAGCCTGGTCCGCGACCTCGCCGAAGATGGTGTGCTTGAAGTTCAGGTGCGTCGTCGGCGCGACGGTGATGAAGAACTGCGAGCCGTTGGTGCCGGGTCCGGCGTTGGCCATGGCCAGCAGGTACGGCTTGGAGAACTGGAGCTCCGGGTGGAACTCGTCGCCGAACTTGTAGCCGGGGCCGCCGCGGCCGGTGCCGGTCGGGTCGCCGCCCTGCAGCATGAACCCGTCGATGACACGGTGGAAGATCGACCCGTCGTAGAACGGGCCCGAGTTCGTGCCCTGAGCGTTGGGCTGGGTGTACTCCTTGCTGCCCTCGGCGAGCCCGACGAAGTTCGCGACCGTCTTCGGCGCGTGGTCGGGGAACAGGTTCAGGTTGATGTCACCCTGGTTGGTGTGCAGAGTGGCCTTCAGCGCGCCACCAATGAGGGATCCCTTGCTTTCAGTCACGAGCTTCATCGTGCCATCTGCGGCAAGATCTGGGGAAAAGGGGCACGATAGGTTACAAGCAACGAAGCAGAATCAAAACGATTGATGAGGTGAAGGCCATGACCCGGGCCGCAGATTCGGTGAGCGAGTCGGCGAAGGCCGGCGCGCTCGGCCTGCGCAAACGTGCCGTCGAGGCGGGTAAGGAAGCCACCGCCCACGCCGTAGAGGTAGCCGAGCAGAAGCTCTCCGAGAGCGCCGGTGAGATCGCTAAGACCAGCCGTCGCGCGCGCAAGAAGCTCGCGAAGAAGACGGAACTGACCCGCAAGGAGCTCAAGCGCAGCTCCAAGGCGGCTCGCAAGGAGGCACTGGCCAGGATTTCCGAGATGCGGAAGCCGGGCCGCAAGGCCCGCAAGGCCGCCATCCAGGCCGCGAAGTCCGCCGGTGAGTCCAAGCGCCGGGGCAAGAAGGACTTCAAGGCAGCGAAGAAGGACTTCAAGGCCGCGCTCGTCGAGGCGAAGTCCGCCGCCAAGGGGACGCGCAAGCGTCGCCGCTGGCCGTGGGTGATCGGTATCGCCGTCGTCGGTGCCGGTGCCGCCTACGCGCTGCGTTCCAAGCAGGAGCCGCCGGTCGCGCCCGCGCCGCCGAAGGCTCCGCCCGCTCCTCCGGCCAAGCCCGCCGCTCCGGCCGCGGCCGCTCCGAAACCCGCTCCGGCGAAGCCTGCCGCTCCCGCGAAGCCCGCCGCTTCCGGTCCGGCTCCGGCCAAGCCCGCGGCGCCGAAGAACGGGCACCAGGCTTCGAACGCCGGCTCCGCCGACAAGAAGAACTGACGCTTCACCCTTTCTGCTGACGCGAAGGGTCGCCCAGGACCACAGTCGGGTCCTGGGCGGCCCTTTCACGTTCTGGTGACCAGTTCGTAGCCCGCTTCTTCGACGGCGGCGCGGACGTCGGCGATGTCGAGGTCGTGGTCGCTGGTCACGGTGACCGTGCCGTTGTCGACGTCCACCGCGACGGCGGTGACCCCCGCGATGGTCTCGATCTCCTCGGCGACGAAACCCGCGCAGTGCCCGCAGGCCATGCCGCGCACGGTGTAGGTGCGCGCGCTCATGTCGCCGGCACGGTGCGGGTGAGCGTATGTCCCCGGCGCATCCGCCCGTCGGCGGTGAACTCCCCGAAGAAGTAGACCTCCATCGTGAGGTCCTTGCCGCGATTCGTCACGTACAGGGTGCTCCGCGCGGCGATCCGATCCCCGTCCGCCACCGCGTCATGGACTTCCATCCGGCCGGTGGGCCGGTTCTTGCGGACCGGACGGGTGTGCGCGATGAGCTTCTCCCGGTCCATCCGGTGCCCGTCGGCGATCTGCACGATGTCCGGCGTGTGATAGCGGTCGACGATCACGCCCGCGTCTTCGTCGCTGTTCACCAGTTCGTCGTGGAAGGACGCGTGGAAATCCGCGATGAACTTCTTCGGATCGGTGCCATCGAAGGGCGTCATGGTGCTCCCCAAGCCGCATGCTTTATCTCTTACACGATGTAAGATATCTGCGAGCACCTACTTTGACAAGCTGTAAGAATTACGAAGGGGCGCCGTCGCCCCCGACGTGATGTCGAGAGCGGACGGCGCCCCTTCGGGTGTTCGAGCTCAGCGCGCGGCTGAACGGGTCACGCGTTCGCGGCGTGCTTGTCGATCAGCTGGCCGAGGCGGGGAAGGGCCTCCTCGACGTTCTTCTTGCCGTTCGGGCGCAGCTTCGAGTAGACCTTCTTGATGCTGTCGCGGCTGCTCTTCTCGGCGCGCGAGTCGGTGACCGACAGGAGCGCGTCCGAGGCCTCGTCGCTGCGGCCGACCAGGTAGGCACCGAAGTCGTTGCCGCCCTTGGCCTTGTAGTCGCCGTAGAAGGGCTCGAGGGCACCGGTGAAGTCGTCGAGCAGGGTGTCGACGGCGGCGGGGATGATGCCCGGCTTGATCTTCTTGACGGCGGCGAAGCCGGTCTTCACGACGGCACCCGAAACGCCGCCCTTGTCCGAGACCTCGGCGTCGACGAGACCTTCGAAGTCGCTCACGACCGCCGGGCGACGGGTGGAGTCGAGCAAGATTTCCTTGAGGGTGTCAGCCACGAAACCTGTCCTTTTGTCTTATGGGGAGAAATGATCTTTTGTGCCGCCGAGCCACACCGCAAGGCGGCCTCCGCCGGATCTGGCGCCCGCGCTGGTCCCGCGAAACCTCGCGCGTGCGGCACAGGGTAGTACAAGATCAACTTCACTCTGACGTGTGGATACCACTACCTAGAGCTTCAGCTCACCGATAGCCTCCTTCGCCACCGTACGTGCCTTGATGCTCTGCTTCTGGTTGGTGGTCACGACTACCGCGTGCCCACCCTTCGCGACCGCGTAGACGGCGCCTTCCCCGGAAGGCTGGTAGCCGCCCTTCCAGCCCGCCGGCTCGTCGGCCGGGTTCGAGGTGTCGATGGGCGCGGCCTGGTCCACCAACGCCTTGGCCACGGCGGGTTCCCCGACGTACACGCGCACGGTGAGCTGCAGTTTCCCGCTCAGCGCGTAGAAGAAACACGTCGGATGCGGCTGATCGGCCGAGGTCTTGACCTTGGAGACCTTCTGCCCGTTGGCATCCGAGACGAACTCGTTGCCGAGGTACGGGCACGGGCCCTTACCGGTGGGTTCCGGTGCGGGCGGGATGCTGGGCGCCGCGGTACTCGACGGCGCGGGCGAACTCGCCGCGGGCGGCGGCTGTTCCGTCGGCCCGCAGGCCGCCAGCAGCGGCACGACGAGCGGCAAGATCAGAAGACGTCGCATAGTGGCGTCCAGTGAAGCAGATCGCCGTTTTCGTGCGACGATGGCGCTGCGCGAGGAGTCTTCGGGAGGGTCAGTGCTCAGCAAGGAGCAGTACCTGGGTGCGGTGGCAGAGCGTATCCAGCGCAGCGGGGGCAGGCTGAACACCGTCCAGATCGGCCCGAGCGCGGCCGTCGTGGGCCTGTTCACCGAGTCCGTGATGATGTCGACGATGAACTACTGCGTGGTCGCCGCGGCGATCCCGGAGATCACCGCGCCCGCGTTGTACGACTTCACCAGGCTGGCGACGCAGCACGCGCGCGCGAACGTGATGGGCACGGTCGGCTGGACGGCCGCTTCGGTGGTCATCGCCGGGCTGATCGGCGACCGGGTGTACCCGGACGCCGCGCAGGCCGCGTCGGCGAAGTCCGGCAACCAGTTCGGCGGCGAGACGCGCATGGTGGCCGTCGACGTTTCGGCGGCGCAGATGTACGCGTTCGTCGGCGGGAAGCTGTGGGGCGCGGCGGTACAGGGTTCGGTCAACGCGAAGCTGACGTTCTGTTTCCCGCAGCCCGCCGAGGTCTATCAGCAGGTGCAGTGGGCGCAGTCGCAGGGCCAGCAGCCGCCTATGCCGCCGGGGCCGCCTCAACCGCCGCCCGGGCAGCAGCCGCCTCCCGGCTGGCAGCCGCAGCAGCAGCCGCCGCAGTACCCGGTCGGGCCGCCGCCCGCGCAGGGTCCGCCGCCGGGTCAGCATCCGCCGCACTATCCGCCGCCCGCGCCCGGCTATCCGCCGCAGCGCCCTCCGGGGTACTGATGAACCGCACGTTGCGCGGCTGGCCGTCGTTCCCCGAAGAGCTTCCGGAGTTCGACACCGAGGCCGCACCGGCGAGCCCCCGCGAGCTTTTCCTGGAATGGCTCGAAGAAGCGGGTGAACACGTCCTGGCGCCGCACGCCGTCACTCTGTCCACAGTGGACTCCGATGGGGTGCCTGACGCGCGGGTCGTGATCCTCAAGGACGTCGACGGGGACACCTGGGCGGTCGCGACGAGTTCCGAAAGCCCGAAAGGTGTTCAGCTGGCGAAGAATCCGTTCGCCGCGCTGACCTTCTTCTGGCCGGGACGAGGCCGTCAGGTGCGCCTGCGCGGCCCGGTCTCGGCCGCCGACCCCGAAGTGTCCGCCGCCGATTTCACCGCCCGGCCACCGGCGTCGCGGGTGGAGGCGTTCATCGGCAGGCAGTCGCAGGTGCTCGGAGATCCGGCCGATCTCGACCGTGCGGCCGGGGAAGCCGAGCGCTGGGTCGCCGAGAATCCCGGCGTGGCGCCGGAAACCTGGACCCGCTACCTGGTGACGCCGTCCGAAGTGGAGTTCTGGCAGGCGAGCCACGACCGGCGGCACAAGCGGCTGCGCTACCGGCGCGAGAACGGAAGCTGGCTCAGAGAACGCCTCTGGCCATAAACGGTAACTGGGAACGACGATCGTCGGGTTGTCGTGGATGATTCACGTCGGCGACGGTGAACGCCACCTTGTCCCCAGATCGTTCGGAGGCGAAATGTCCACACGCCGTCGCATCGGGGGCGCCTTGGCCGCCACAGGGCTCGCCCTGCTGGCCGTCACGACGCCCGTCGCGAGCGCCCAGACCGGCGACCCGGCGAGAGGGCTGTACTCGGTGGAGGGCGCCTCCACCCCGGACAAACGCACCGAGGTCGCCCGTACCGGCGTCGACGTCGCGGGCTCGCGCGGCGGCGCGCTGACCGTCGTCGCCACGCCGGGACAGGCCGCGGCCCTCCGCGCGAACGGCTTCGGCCTCAAGCCGCTCGGAGACTTCGACAGCATGCTGAAACAGCGGAGCGGCCGGGCGGGCACCGCGGCGGTCGCCGGCGACTTCCCACCGGGCGACGAGGCTTACCACACCTACGCCGAAACGACCGCCGAGCTGCAGAAGGCCGCGAAGGACCACGGCGACATCGCGACGCTGTCCAGCATCGGCAAGTCCCACGAGGGCCGTGAGCTGAACCTGCTGAAGATCAGCGACAACGCGGGCACGGACGAGAACGAGCCCGAGGTCCTGTTCACCTGCAACCAGCACGCCCGCGAACACCTCACCACCGAGATGTGCCTGCGGATCGTGCAGCGGTTCACCAGCGGTTACGCGACCGACGCGGCCATCAAGAAGATGGTCGACGAGCACGAGATCTACGTGATCCCGAACGTCAACCCGGACGGCTCCGAGTACGACATCACCGGCGGCGAGTACCAGGGCTGGCGCAAGACGCGGAAGCCCGTGCCGGG
Organism: Amycolatopsis sp. NPDC000009; assembly: GCF_055563465.1. Lineage (NCBI taxonomy): Bacteria > Bacillati > Actinomycetota > Actinomycetes > Pseudonocardiales > Pseudonocardiaceae > Amycolatopsis > Amycolatopsis sp. NPDC000009. Next base: position 463,139 of record NZ_JBVHDI010000004.1, on the reverse strand, counting down.
CAGCAGCGCGATCGGCACCGACCCGAACCGCAACTGGGACTACAAGTGGAACTGTTGCGGCGGGTCGAGCAACAGCCCGTCCGCCGAGGACTACCACGGCCCGTCGGCGTTCTCCGAGCCCGAGACCAAGGCGGTCGCGGACTTCGTCGACTCCCGGGTGGTCGGTGGCGCGCAGCAGATCAAGACGCACATCGACTTCCACACCTTCTCGGAACTGGTGCTCTGGCCGTACGGCTACACGAAGGCCGACACCGACACCGGCCTGAGCGAAGAGGAAGCGAAACGCTTCGCCGACGTCGGCAAGCAGATGGCCGCCACCAACGGCTACACGCCGGAGCAGTCCAGCGATCTGTACGTCACCGACGGCGACGTCAACGACTGGGCGTGGGGCAAGCACAAGATCCTCAGCTACACCTTCGAGATGTATCCGAAGGACGGCGGGATCGACGGCTTCTACCCGCCCGCTTCGGTGATCCCGGAGCAGACCGCCCGCAACGACAAGGCGGTCGACATCCTGATCAACGAGGCGAAAGCCTGAGATCGGCCACTCGCGACGCCCGGCTCTTCGGCGAATCCAAGCTGAAGCTCCGGGCGTCGCCCAGTTGGTCACGGACGAATTCCCCGGTCCGCGCGATCGTCTCGCGCAGCGCGGCGTCCTCGTCGCCGAAGAACTTGTGGACGATCTTGCCCGTCTCCGTGTCGAACTCCCACAGGCCGGCGATGCGGCCCCGGTCGACGATGACGTGGCTCGGCGGATCCGCCTGCCCGCCCAGCGTCTCCCCCGCGCGGCCTCCGGGGACCGGCCGTTCGACGTCGGCGTCGGCGAGCAGCCGGGGCAGCTCGCGATGCAGGAGGTGGATGCCGTCGATTCCGGCGAGCAGCGCGTACGACGGCTCGGACGGCACGGTGAACGCGGCGAACTCGTCGGCGATCTCCTTGGGCATCAAGAGATCGGTACCGTCGAGCGGCACGAGGTCCAGCTGTTCCGCGATCTTCTTCGCGCTTGCCGCGGTGAACCCGGAGAACCAGCGGAAATGCTTCAGCGACGCCGGGGCGGCCCACGAGAAGTACCGCCGGGCGAGTTCGGTCCGCGCGGTGTCCATATCGGACAGTCCGCCGCGCGGGGACGGCGTCCAGCGGACGTAGGCGTAGCGCTGCTGGTCCAGCCGCCCGTCGACGGGGACCCGGCGGATGTCGCCGCGGGCCTGGAGCAGGCCGAGTGCGAGCGGCAAAGTCGTGGTGGTGCCGCGTTTACGGCCCGCCTCCCCGAGATTGCGGACCGCCGATCCGGTGGCTTCCTTGATCGCGGCCGGGGTGAGCGGTTCGCCGGATCCGTCGAGCAGATCGGCGACGGTGACGCACAACTGCTCGATCTCGGCCTGCGTGACACCGAGGTATTTCTCCGCGGCCGCGAGTTCACCGGCAGGCGCCGCGGCGCCGACGGTCAGGCCGAGCTCGAAATCCGCCGACGGCAGGACGTAGGTGCAGCCGCGCGCCGAAGGCAGTTCGTGGATGGCGAGCCGCGCGACGTCCGCGTCGACCGTCTCGCGATCGAGGCGGGCTCTGGCGAACAGCCCGAGATAGGGTGCCGATCCGCCGACAGACCGCATCCAGCCGGTCCGCTCCAGCACGGCGGCCGCCGTCGATCCGTGCAGCGTTCCGTCGAGCCCTTGCCGATGTGCCCACCACGCGCGCAGCTTGTCGGTCGCCATGACTCCACGGTAGGCGGCGCCTCGCGGCCTGGCACGATGACCGGATGCTGGTCGAACTGGCCATCGGCGACGCGTATGGCGGCTCCTTCGAGCACGCCTACCCGAGCTTCGTCGCCGAACACAACAAGCTGACCGGGTACGTGCCGTATCACGGGCAGCCCGGCGCCCCGGCCGGTCGCTACACCGACGACACGCAGATGACGATCGCGATCGCCGAAGTGCTCGTGTCGGGACGCCGATGGACGCCGTCGCTGCTCGCCGAGCAGTTCGTGCGGGCGTACCACCGCGACCCGCACGACGGCTACGCGCCGCGTTTCCATCAGCTGCTCAGCGAGGTCCGGGACGGCGAAGAACTGCTACGGCGGCTGCACCCGCAGAGCGACAAGAGCGGTGCCGCCATGCGCGCTGGGCCGATCGGGCTCCTGCCGACCGTCGACGACGTCCTCTACCACGCGAAACTGCAGGCCAGGATCACCCACGACACCCCGGCCGGGATCGCCGCGGCGCAGGCCGCCGCGCTGGCCGTGTACTACTGCCACCATCGGGTGGGTCCGCTCGCCGAGGTCGCGAGGTGGGTCGACGGCGTCCTTCCGGAGGACGTCGGGCACGGCGGCTGGGCGCTGCCGTGGTCGGGCAAGGTCGGGCCGCAGGGCTGGATGAGCGTGCGCGCCGCGTTGACGGTGTTGACCGGCGGCGGAGGTCTCGCCCGGATGCTCCACTCCGCCGTCGCGCTCACCGGCGACGTCGACACCGTCGCGACGATCGCGCTCGCCGCCGCTTCCCGCTCGCCCGAGGTGGCGCAGGATCTGCCGCCGGTGCTGTGGCGCGACCTGGAGAACGGCGAGTTCGGCCGCGACTATCTGGCCGGACTCGACGAGCGGCTGCTGCACATCTGACGTAGGCGGGGCTCCACGGAACGCGGACGCGCAAGACTGCCGGTTTCGGCAGACTGAGCGGGTGAAGTGGCTGATCAGGAGTGGAGCCGTCGTGGCTTGGCTCGCGGTGAGCGCGCTGCTCGTCGTGGGCACGGCGAACCTGGAGCCCGATCTCGGGGAACGCCCTGTCGACGCGTTCGGCTTCGCCGTCGTCGCGGTCGCTTGTCTCGCGCTCGCCGCCGCCTGGCGGCTCCCGGTGGCGGCGGCCGGGACGGAAGCGTTTGCGCTCTTGCTCTACCTGGGGCTCGGCTATCCCGACGGTCCGGTGTTGTTCGCCGGTCTCGTGCCGCTGTTCGCGCTCGGAACGCTGCGTCCGCGGCGGCTCGCGTACGCCGTCGCGGGCGGTATGGCGGTGATAGTCGTCGGCGCGAACCTGGCCACCGGTGGAGCGGGCGTCCTCGATCTGGTCTTCGTCGGATGGGCGGGCTTCGCGGTCTTCGCGGCCGACGCGCTTCGAGCGCGGCGTGAGCGGGCCGCGGCCGCCGAGCAGGCGGAACGCGATCGCGTCCTCGGCGAGCGGCTGCGTATCGCCCAGGATCTGCACGACAGCGTCGGCCACGCGATGGCGGTCATCAACGTCCAGTCGGGAATGGCCGAGCACGTGATCGACGATCACCCGGAAGTGGCGAAGGAAGCGCTCGGTGTCGTCCGAACGGTCAGCGGGACGATCCTGGACGAGCTGAACGCGATGGTGCGACTGCTGCGCGACGACTCCGCCCCGCTCCGGCCGACGCCGGGTGTCGCGGACATTCCCGCGCTGGTCGCGTCGGCGAATCAGGCGGGCCTGGCGGTCACGCTGGACCTCGACGCTCCCGGAATCGGGCAGCCGGTCGGCGGCGCGGTGTACCGGATCGTCCAGGAATCCCTCACGAACGCCGCGAAACACGAGGCATCGGCGGCCGGGGTGACGGTGCGAGCCGACGAGAGCGGTCTGCGGCTTGACGTGGTCAACGAGGTCCGTGCGCCCGGTCCGGACGTTCCCGGCGCCGGGATCACGGGAATGGGTGAACGTGCCAGGGCGACCGGCGGCACACTGAGCGCGGGCCGTGAGGACGGGAGGTTCCGGGTGAGCGCGCGATGGCCGTGATCAGGGTGGTGCTCGCCGACGATCAGCTGCTGGTGCGGTCCGGGTTCGCGGCGCTGCTCCGGGTGGAAACTGGGATCACCGTGGTGGGGGAAGCGGACGACGGCGAGTCGGCGGTCGCCGTCGTCGCGGAAACCGTGCCCGACGTCGTGCTGATGGACATCCGGATGCCGGGCACGGACGGGCTGGAAGCCACCCGCCGGATCATGGCGGACGACCGGCTCGCCGGTGTCCGCGTCCTCATGCTGACGACTTTCGACCTCGACGAATACGTCTTCGAAGCGCTGCGCGCCGGAGCGAGCGGCTTCCTGCTCAAACACACCAGGCCCGCCGATCTGATCCAGGCGGTCCGCGTCGTGGCGGCGGGAGACGCGCTCCTCTCCCCGAGCGTGACCAGGCGCCTGATCGCCGAATTCACCGCTCGGCCGTCACCTTCGCTGCCCCGCGCGGACGGTTCGGCGTTCACCGAACGAGAGCACGAAGTCGTCCTTCGCGTCGCGCGGGGGATGTCGAACGAGGAGATCGCGCGGGAGTTCGTGATCAGCGCGGCGACCGTGCGGACCCACGTCAGCCGGGCGATGACCAAGGTCCACGCCCGCGACCGGGCCCAGCTCGTGGTGTTCGCCTACCAGAGCGGGATGGTGCGCGTCTGACGTAGCCGTCGATCCCCACACCGGCACGACGACGCGACCCTTGCCCGCGAGCGACGCTTTCGCCATGAAATTCATCGCGAAGGCCGCTCTGCTCACCACACTCCTTTCCCTGACCGGGATCACGACGGCGACCGCCGCCGAAAGACCGGCCCGCTGCGCCGAACACCGTTTCGCGGTCCAGGTGAACGGCGAACGCCAGACGGTCGCGGGCGAACTCTGCGTCCGGGGGAGGCTCACCCCGCGCACGCCGGTCCAGATCCTGTTGCACGGCGGGACCTACGACCGCGCGTACTGGGACTGGCCGTATCAGCCGCGTCGATACTCCTATGTGGACAGTGCGACCCGCGCGGGCTACGCGACGCTCAACCTCGACCGGCTCGGGTACGGCCGCAGCAGCCGCCCGGATCCGGAGACGCTCGACTTCGAGGCCGGCGGCGAGGCCGTGCACCAGGTCGTCCGGCAGCTGCGCCCGCGGTTCCGCACCATCGTCCTCAATGGACACTCAATGGGCGGGCTCGTCGCGGAACGGGCCGCGGGACGGGGCGGCGTCGACGCCGTGATCGTCAGCGGTATCCCCCGGGACCGGCCCGGCGCACGGACCGAGGCCGCGTCGCCCTTCCACCCGGCCGAACTGGACCCGAAGTTCGCCGGAAAGCCCTGGGCACGCGGCTATTTCACGACAGTCCCCGGCACTCGCGCGCGGACCTTCCACCACCCCGGCACGTACGACCCTGCGATCATTCCGGTCGAAGAAGCCCTCAAGGACACACTGGCGTCGGCGGAACTCCGCTCGGTGGGACCCGGCGCGGCGAACCGGTCGGCGCCGACGGTCCCGACGGCGTACGTCCTCGGCGAACACGACACCCTGGTCTGCGGGAGCGGCGACTGCGGCGCCGACGAGATCGTGCGGGGCAGCGGCCACTCGATCAACACCAGCCTCGCCGCGCCGGCCTTCTACCGGTGGACCTTCACCTGGCTGGCTCGAAAGTTAGGGTAACCTAACTTAGACTGGTCGCATGGATTCCTTGACGCCGGTTCGCGAGGCCGCCGACCATTTCGGGCTGGCGATCTCGACCCTGCACTACTGGGAACGCCGCGGGCTCATCACGGCCTTCCGCCGCTCGGGCAAGCGGTACTACGACGACGACCAGCTGTACCGCATCGCGCTGATCAGGCACTGGCGGCAGATCGGCGGGCTGGGCCTGGCCAGGATCACCGAACTGCTCGCCGAACAGCACCGCTGGCGGGAAGTGGTGACGGGACAGCTCGCCGAAATCGAACGGGAGCGTGCGCGGCTCGACACCGCGCACGACTACCTGGTCGAACTCCTCACCTGCCGCCGCGAAGGAAACCTCGAGGACTGTCCCTGGTTCCGTGACCGGGTCGACCTGCCTGCCGAAGCGGCGGCATCGTCACCGCCGCGACCACCGCGGCGGCCGTGAGGCAGACGGCGGAAGCGAGGAAAGCGGCGGTGTAGCCGTGCACCAGCGCCTCCCCTCTCGGCAGGCCGGCCGGTGAACCCGCGGTCACGGCCGCCGCGAGCGCCGTCGACGCGGCGAGGCCGAGCGCGCCGCTGGTCTGCCGGACGGTGTTCAGCAGACCGGCGGCCAGTCCGTTCTGGCGTTCCGGCACCCCGGTGGTGGCGGCCATGGTGATCGGGGTGAAGGCCGCGGCCGTCCCGAAGCCGAAGACCATTCCCGGTACCAGCACGGAAACGACGTACGAAGCGTGCGCACCGGCCAGCACCGCGACCCCGGCGAAACCCGCGGCACCGATCGCGCAGTACAGGGCCGCCGCACGCCGGGGCCCGATCCGCACCGACAACCCGCTCGCGCTCCGGGCACCGGCGAACATCGCCACTCCCACCGGCAGATAGGCGAGTCCGGCCCGCAGCGGCGAGTACCCGTGGACATCCTGCAGGTACAGCGAAAGCAGGATCGGGCTGGCGAGGAAACCCAGTCCCAGCAAGAAGATCACCACGTTGCCGCTGCTGACCGAGCGCAGCCGGAAGATCCCGAGCGCGACGAGCGGTTCGTCCGCCCACCTGTGCTGGTGCACCAGGAACACACCGAGCAGGACGAGCCCGCCGATCAGCGGGAGCAGCACGGACGCGCTTCCCCAGCCGTCGGCCGGAGAACGCATCACCGCGTAGACCACGCCGACGAGTCCCGCCGCCGACAGCACCGCGCCGAGCACGTCCAGCCTGCCGCGAGGCCGGCTTCGCTCCCGGAGCGGCAGCACCGCTCCGGCGACGAGAACGGCCACCACACCGATCGGGACGCTGACGAAGAACACCCATCGCCAGCCCGCCCACTGGGTCAGCAGGCCGCCGATCACCGGACCCGCCGCCGCACCGGCCGCACCCACCGCGCTCCAGGTGCCCAAGGCCCGCGCGCGACGGGCGGGTTCGGTGAAGGTCGTGGTCAGCAAGGACAACGTCACCGGCATCAGCAGCGCGCCGCCGAACCCTTGCACCGTGCGGGCCACGAGCAGGGTTTCCGGTGAAGCGGCCAGCCCGGCGGCGAGCCGCGCGACGGTGAACAGGCTCATCCCGGCCACGAAGATCCGCCGGACGCCGAATTCGTCGCACAATCGGCCGCCCAGCAACAGGAAACCCGCGAAGGCGAGCGTGTACGCGTTCACCACCCAGGTCAGCGCGCCGTCGGAGAAGCCGAGGCCGAACCGGATCGCGGGCAGGGCGACGGAAACGATCGTCGCGTCGAGGATGACCACGAACGATCCCGCGCAGGCCAGCGCGAGCACGATGCCTTCACGTTTCATACCGTCACCCTCCGCCTCCGGCGGCGGATGATCTTCCGCCGCCGGGCCAGCGTGCACGCTGAAGCGCGCTTGAGGGCAAGCCGTATTACCAGGAAGGCCGGTACCGCAGGCCTTGCTCGTAGTACTGATCGTCGGATTCGGCCGGTTCGGGCTGATCGTCCCCGGCTGGTCCGGCCGGTTCCTCCGAACGGTCTTTGAGCACCACGTTCTCGGCGCCCGCCACCGGCCGACGCGGCGCCGGTGGCGTGACGGTCTCCCCGGCCTCCTGGAACGAAGGGGTGAACCCGAGCCGCCAGCGGAGCCTGTCGGTGATGTAGCCGGCGTTGCCGATCGGCGCCATCAGTTCCGCACTGCGTTTCGCGGATCCCTGCTGCGCTTCCTGATAGGTCCGCATGACGGTGTCCGCGATCTCGGCGGGCGACATCCGCGAAACGGCTTCGCTCACCCGGAGCCGCGTCATCACGCCGTCGGTGTTGACCGAAACGGAAACGGCACCGTCCGGCGAGGACGCGTCCACCGAAAGGGCGGCCAGCGCCTCGAGCATCGCTTGCCGGTCGTTACCCGGTTTCTTGGGTGCCGGTTTGTCGGCCACGCTCACTCCTCGATGGGTGCCAGCTCCCGCGGCGGTTCCTGGAACTTGCCGTCGTTCGAGATGTCGATGTTCCGGTCCCGGACCCGCTGTTCCGTTCCCTTGTCGGTGTTCTCCGTTTCGAAGTTGCCGGGGTCGAACGTCTCACCGGGGCTGACGTCCGGCGGTTCGGGAATGATCGGCAGGTTGTTGATCTCGGTGTTGATCTTCGAGATCAGCGACTCCGACGCGCGGAACATGCTTTCCCTGATGTTGACCACGCTGTCGTGGAAGCTGTTGTAGATCATTTCGGGGCTGTCCCCGACGATGTCGGCCTGCACGGTGGCCGCCGTGGCGAGCCCTGCCCCGGCCGCGGCACCGGCGACCTGCACTCCGTTCGCGGTGGTGAAGAACGCCGCCGCGGTGAGGCCACCGGCCGGCGGCACGGCAGCCACGAGGAGAGCGGTGACAGCGGCGGCGAAGGTCGCGGCCAGCGCCTTCGACAGGGCGGATTCGTCTTGTCGTTCCTTGTCGTCCTGATACTTTTCCGCGGCGGTCAGGAAAGAAGCGGCGAGATTGCTCAGGTCGGCCCGCGCGGTCGCGATGGCGTCCCGCGCGGCCACGATGTCGGCTTCCAGCACGGTGAGTTTGGTGCCCACGCGGGAATAGGTGTTCGCGAGCCCCTGGATGTAGCTCTTGGCGCTCTCGGCCCCTTCACCGCGCCACCAGCGAAGCAATGTCAGAGAACGGTCGAGCGGCGCTTTCGTGTCCTGGAAAGCGTTCCAGAGACCTTCGTAGGCCTCGATCATGGTCTGCAGGCTGTTCTCGCCGACGAGTTCCGCCTCGGAGAACTCGAGGAAGACGTCGCGGATCTGTTCCTTCAGACCACCGCTCATGTCCACGTCGGTACCGAAGAACGGCGGGTAGAGGAAGTCCACCGCCAGGAAGGCCTTCTCGGCCCCCGCGGTGAGGTCGTGGGAGATCCCCTCGAGGAGTTTGCTGTTGTCGCCGAATCCGGCGGTGGTTTCCGCGTCCAGCGCGTTGAAGTACCCGTCCACGCCGCTACCCCTGGTTCCCGTATGCCGCGCGGTTCATTCGCTGCTTGTTGTCCTCGTCCACGGATTCGTACAATTCGGCGACCCGCTCCAAGGCCCGGGACGCGTCCTGCGTGCTGCGGTGCAGCTTCGCGAGCATCTTCTCGACGGCCTGGCGGTGTTCCTCGTAGGCCGCCGAAACCCCGCGCATGCCCAGGGTTTTCCCGAACGCGGTGTCCGGCGCGAAAAGGCCGGGGAGAAGGCTTCCCGTGACCTGGTCGGGAGCGGGCACGTCCTGCCCTCGCACACCGGTATGGGCGGTACTGACGATGTCCGCGGCATTCTGCAGTTCCTTGCTCGACAACCTGAGATCGTCGAGGTCGGTTTCGAAACTGACCATGTTCACCTCGCTGTCCGGATTCACCCCCATGTAAGCAGCGTTGACTTGGCTGGGAGCGAGACTTTGTCATCCGCGTACGGTGACGAACGTCACCACTCAGACGCAGACCCAGCAGTACAGGCGGTCGCCCCTGGTCGTGGCGGTGCGGGCGAGTCCGGCGAGGTCGGTCAGCACGGCGGCCAAGTCGGCGGGGCCGGCCTGGCCGCCGAACTCCTCGGTCCGGGACCAAGGCTCGGCCACCTCACGCAGGCGAGCCTCGTCGGCGTCGGACAGCGCGACGGACAGCTCCCCGGTCAACGCGACGACCAGACGCGCGCCTTCGTCGGCCATGGCGACCGGGGCGATGTCGCGTTCGATGATGGTCTCGTAATCGACACCGGTGAGCAGGGACTCCAGCGTGCCCAATTGCACGAACGGGTCCACCCCGTTGAGCGCGACGGTGGGAAAGGGCACCTCGTCCGGGCCGCCGACAAGGTCGATCGTGGTGGCCGCGGCGTCGTTGTCCGGCGCGGCGAAGTAGTCGAAGAGAACACCCATGCGCGCATTCTGCCCGGAAACGAAAAAGCCACCCGGTGTGCGGGTGGCCTTCGTGGAGTGGAGCTGAGGGGAATCGAACCCCTGACCCCCGCCTTGCAAAGGCGGTGCTCTACCAATTGAGCTACAGCCCCGGGTCGCAGGCGATCATGATAACCGCCCGCGCCGAAATCAGTTGTTGCGGGACGCGTCCGCGGCCTTGGCCGGGGCGCTTCCGTTGGTGGAAGCGGATCCCAGAGGACGCTCGGTGGGAGCGGTGGCCTCACGCCAGAGGTCGGCCTCGGCCTTGGCGGCCTTGTTGCGCTTGATCACGAACAGCACGCCGCCCGCGATGACCGCGAGCGCCAACAGCTTCTTCATCAGAAGCCCCCTCTTTCCGCCGAGTTGCTCCGCTTCCCCACCGATGCTACTGCACCACGTTCCACGTGGAACCGAAGACCCTGCCGGGAAGAGAAGACCGGCAGGGCCCACCGGTCTCAACACGGGCACGCCCCGGAACACTCCCGTGGCAGGCATGACCTCGGCCACCCTCGACGGCAGGATGTGCTCATGCGAGATGTGAAGGCCTGAGCGAGCGCGAGTACTTCGCCTCCGTCGCCGAACGACCACGCTTGCTCCCTCACCGAGGGAGGGGCCGACGCAGGCAGCGAAAAAGCCGACCCGCGAGAATCGCGAACCGGCTTTCGGAGTGGGCCCACCAGGACTTGAACCTGGGACCTCTTCGTTATCAGCGAAGCGCTCTAACCGCCTGAGCTATGGGCCCGAACGAGGAGAAGATTACAGGACGCCTTCCGGCGCCCTGCAACCGGGTCACTCTCGTTCGGAAAGGGTCACTTCCAGGCCTCCGGCGAGGTCGGCGGAGACGTTGTAGATGAAGGCGCTGACGGTCGCCAGCGCCGAGATCAGCACGATGTTGATGGCGCCGAGGATGGCCGCGATCCCGAAGACACGGCCGGCGCTGATCAACGGGTCGGCCGGCGCGTCGGCCCCTTCGCCGCCGACGAGCGACGAGTAGGTCCCGTTGAGTTTGTCCCAGACGCCCATGCCGTCGAGGACGGTGTAGAGGACGCCGACGGCGACGAGCCACACGAAGAACAGCGCGACGCCGAGGACGAGGGACAGTTTCAGCACCGACCAGGGGTCGAAGCGTTTGATCTGCAGGCTGGCGCGACGCGGTCCGCGGCCGGGGCGGCGGAGAGCGGTGGGCGCGGCACGGGTGCGGGAGGCCGACGGGATGGCGGAGGGGGCGGGGTCGCCCTCTCCGCTGTCGCCGAAAAGCCTCTTCGCGGCTGTGCCGCTGACCCCGTGATAGTCGGTCACGGTCGTCGCGTCCCGCTTCGGGTCCGAGTGGGCCACGTCTTCGGTGGCGACCGAAGACACCGAGACCGTCTGCTCGCTGGAGCCTTCGGGTTCCCCGGCGCCGCTGTCGCGCTGCCAGGGCGGGCTCGACGAACCCGCCTGCGCGCCGCCTGCTTCGGGCTTCTCGGATGGTGTCACGAGGTGTCAGTCCTTACCCAGTACGTGGGGCGTCGTCTACTCCTGCTCCGACGCCGGGGTTTCTTCTCCTTCAGTACTACCTGCAGTGGCGACGTCTGAGGGCTCGTCCGCGTTGCGTGCGACCGCGAGAAGAGTTGTTCCTTCGTCGAGATTCATCAGCCGCACTCCCTTCGTCTGCCTGCCTGCCTTGCGCACCTGTCCGGCCGAAGTCCGGATCACCCCGCCGCTGGAGGTGATCGCGTACAGCTCGTCTTCGGCGTCGACGATGACCGCGCCCACCAGCCTGCCACGTTTCTGGTCGTACTGAATGGTGAGCACACCCTTGCCGCCGCGGCCTTGCACCGGGTAGTCGTCGGTCGGCGTGCGCTTGGCGTAGCCGCCGCCGGTGGCGACGAGGAGGAACTTGTCCGGCTGGACGACGTTGATGCCGAGCAGTTCGTCGCCGTCGTTGAACCGCATGCCCAGCACACCGGACGTCGCGCGGCCCATCGGGCGCAGGGCTTCGTCGGTGGCGTGGAAGCGGATCGACTGGCCTTCCGCGGAGACGAGGAGCAGGTCGTCCTCGGCGGCCGCGAGGACCGCGCCGACCAGTTCGTCGCCTTCGCGCAGGTTGACGGCGATGAGGCCGCCGGCCCGGTTGGAGTCGAAGTCGGTGAGCTTGGTCTTCTTCACCAGGCCGCGGCGGGTCGCGAGCACGAGGTACGGGGCGACCTCGTAGTTCGGGATCTCGATGACCTGGGCGATCTGCTCGTCGGGCTGGAAGGCGAGCAGGTTCGCGACGTGCTGGCCGCGCGCGTTGCGGTTGGCCTCGGGCAGGTCGTACGCCTTGGCCCGGTACACGCGGCCCTTGTTCGTGAAGAACAGGATCCAGTCGTGGGTCGAGCAGACGAAGAAGTGCTGGACGATGTCGTCCTGTTTGAGGGTCGCGCCCTGGACTCCCTTGCCGCCGCGTTTCTGCGAGCGGTACAGATCGGTTTTCGTCCGCTTGGCGTAACCCGTGCGGGTGATCGTGACGACGACGTCCTCGACCGCGATGAGGTCTTCGACCGAGACCTCGCCGTCGAACGGGATGATCTTGGTGCGCCGGTCGTCGCCGTACTTGTCGACGATCTCCTGCAGCTCCTCGGCGATGATCGAGCGCTGCCGCTCGGGCTTCTCGAGGATGTCCTTGAGGTCCGCGATCTCGAGTTCGATCTCGGCGAGGGTGTCGATGATCCGCTGCCGCTCCAGTGCCGCGAGGCGGCGGAGCTGCATGTCGAGGATCGCGGTGGCCTGGATCTCGTCGACGTCGAGCAGGCTCATCAGGGCGGGCCGGGCCTCTTCGGCCGAAGGCGAGCGCCGGATGAGGGCGATGACCTCGTCGAGCATGTCCAGCGCCTTGACCAGACCGCGCAGGATGTGGGCGCGTTCCTCGGCCTTGCGCAACCGGAAGCGGGTCCGGCGGACGATGACGTCGATCTGGTGCTTCACGTAGTGCCGGATCATCTGGTCCAGCCGCAGCGTGCGGGGCACGCCGTCGACCAGGGCCAGCATGTTGACACCGAAATTCTGCTGCAGCTGGGTGTGCTTGAACAGGTTGTTCAGCACGACCTTCGCGACCGCGTCACGTTTGATCGTGACGACGATCCGCATCCCGCTGCGGCTGTTGGACTCGTCGGCGATGTCGGAGATGCCGGTGAGCTTGCCGTCGCGGACCAGGTTCGCGATGTTCTCGACCAGGTTGTCCGGGTTGACCTGGTACGGCAGCTCGGACACGACCAGGATCGTGCGGCCCTTGGCGTCCTCTTCGACCTCGACGACCGCGCGCATGCGCACGGAGCCGCGGCCGGTGCGGTACGCGTCCTCGATCCCGGAGTTGCCGAGGATCATCGCCCTGGTCGGGAAATCCGGGCCCTTGATCCGGACCAGCAGCGCGGCGAGCAGCTCGTCGTCGCTGGCCTCGAAGTTTTCCAGCGCCCATTTGACGCCGTCGGCGACCTCGCGCAGGTTGTGCGGCGGGATGTTGGTCGCCATCCCGACCGCGATCCCGGAACCACCGTTGACCAGCAGGTTCGGGAACCGCGACGGCAGGACGTCGGGCTCCTGGGTGCGGCCGTCGTAGTTGTCGGAGAAGTCGACGGTCTCTTCTTCGATGTCCTGCAGCATGTGCATCGCGAGATGCGCCAGCCGGGACTCGGTGTACCGCATGGCGGCGGCGGGGTCGTTGCCCGACGAACCGAAGTTGCCCTGGCCGTCGATCAGCGGGTACCGCAGCGACCACGGCTGCGCGAGCCGCACGAGCGCGTCGTAGATCGCGGAGTCACCGTGCGGGTGGTAGTTGCCCATCACGTCGCCGACGACGCGGGAGCACTTGTTGTACCCGCGGTCGGGGCGGAAGCCGGAGTCGAACATCGAGTACAGCACGCGGCGGTGCACCGGCTTGAGGCCGTCCCGCACGTCCGGCAGCGCCCGCGACACGATGACGCTCATCGCGTAGTCGATGTAGGAGCGCTGCATCTCCTGCTGGATGTCGACCGGTTCGATCCGGTCGTGGTCCGGAGCAGGCGGCAAGGTTTCCGTCATGAGGTCCTTCTCGTGGGAGCAGTCCTAAGGGGACAAAAGAGCGGGACGTCGCTAGACGTCTAGGAAACGCACGTCCTTGGCGTTACGCGTGATGAAGGAACGGCGCGCTTCGACGTCCTCGCCCATCAGGACGGAGAACAGGTCGTCGGCCTGCGCGGCGTCGTCCAGGGTGACCTGGCCGAGCAGCCGGTTCGCCGGGTCCATCGTGGTCTCCCACAGCTCTTCGGCGTTCATCTCGCCGAGACCCTTGTAGCGCTGGATCGCGTCGTCCTTCGGCAGCTTCCGGCCGGCCTCGACACCCGCCTGGATGACGGCGTCGCGTTCCCTGTCGGAGTAGGCGTACTCCGGGTCCTGCCGCGGCCACTTGATCTTGTACAGCGGCGGGCGCGAGAGGAACACGTGCCCGTGCTCGATCAGCGGGGGCATGAACCGGAACAGGAAAGTGAGCAGCAGCGTGGTGATGTGCTGGCCGTCCACGTCGGCGTCGGCCATCAGCACGATCTTGTGGTAGCGCAGCTTCTCGATGTCGAACTCTTCGTGGATACCGGTGCCGAGCGCGGTGATCAGCGACTGGACCTCGGTGTTCTTGAGGACACGGTCGATCCGGGCCTTCTCGACGTTGATGATCTTGCCCCGGATCGGCAGGATCGCCTGGTACATCGAGTCGCGGCCTTCCTTGGCCGAACCGCCCGCCGAGTCACCCTCGACGATGTAGAGCTCGCATTCCGACGGGTTCGTCGAGCGGCAGTCCTTGAGCTTGCCGGGCAGCCCGCCGATCTCCAGCGCGCCCTTGCGGCGGACCAGGTCGCGCGCCTTGCGGGCGGCCATCCGCGCCTGCGCCGAGGAGATCGACTTGTTGATGATCGTCTTCGCCTCGGTGGGGTTGCGCTCGAACCAGTCGGCCAGCCATTCGTTCGAGGTCTGCTGCACGAACGTCTTGGCCTCGCTGTTGCCCAGCTTGGTCTTGGTCTGGCCTTCGAACTGCGGCTCGGAGAGCTTGATCGAGACGATCGCCGCGAGCCCCTCGCGCACGTCGTCACCCGAGAGGTTGGCGTCCTTCTCCTTGAGCAGCTTCTTCTCGCGCGCGTACGCGTTGACGACGCGGGTGAGCGCGGCGCGGAAGCCCTCTTCGTGCGTGCCGCCCTCGTGCGTGTTGATCGTGTTGGCGAAGGTGTACACCGACGGCGTGAAGCCGTTGTTCCACTGCATGGCGACCTCGACCTCGAGGCCGGTGCCCTTGGCCTCGAAGGAGATCACGGACGCGTGGATCGGGTCCTTGCTGCCGTTGATGTGCTTGACGAAGTCTTCGAGACCGCCCGGGTAGCAGTAGGTCTTCTCCTTGACCCGCGCCGCCTGGCCGGAAGCGTCCGCTTCGGTCTCTTCGTCGGCGACGCGCTCGTCGCGCAGCGACAGGGTCAGGCCCTTGTTGAGGAAGGCCATCTCCTGGAGACGCCGGGAGATCGTCTCGAAGTTGTACGTCGTGGTTTCGAAGATGTCGCCGTCGGCCCAGAAGGTGATCGTGGTGCCGGTGTCCTCGGCGGGGCCGAGATCCTCCAGCTCACCGGGGATCTGGTCGGTGTACACCTGTCGCCAGCTGTGCCCGCCGCGTTTGACTTCGGCGATCAGCTTGGTCGAGAGCGCGTTCACCACGGAGACGCCGACACCGTGCAGGCCACCGGAGACCGCGTAGGAGTCGCTGTCGAACTTGCCGCCCGCGTGGAGCACGGTGAGCACGACCTCGAGGGTCGGCTTCTGCTCCTTGGGGTGCATGTCGACCGGGATGCCGCGGCCGTCGTCGACGACGCGCACCCCGCCGTCGGCCAGCAAGGTAACCTCGACCTTGGTCGCGTAGCCGGCCATCGCCTCGTCGACGGAGTTGTCGACCACCTCCTGGACGAGGTGGTGGAGGCCGCGTTCACCGGTGGAACCGATGTACATACCGGGACGCTTGCGGACGGCTTCGAGGCCTTCGAGCACCGTGATCGACGACGCGTTGTACTCGCTCTTGTTCTCGGTCACAGGCGTTGATTCTCCTCGTCTCGCCCGAGCGGACGCTCGCTCATCTCCAGTGTACTTGGCCGCGTTCGCAGACATGCGGCAAGGACACCCCTGATTTGCTCACAGGCGCGCTAATTCGTTCAAAGAAGAGTCTTGACTCATCCGAAGCACTCTGGGCGCCTTCTCGGCGCTTTAATGGGCACTGTCGCGGCGAAGCGCAACTCGGGTCAGCCGTACGTGTCACGCGGGCCGCGTCCCGGCACGTGCCGGGGCCCTTTTCGCCAACTCGGCGCCGTCGGTCCCTGGATCCGCATCTTCTTCACCACGCCGTGCCCGACGCCCTTCGCGATCTTCGCCAGCAGCTGTCCCTGGAGCAGGCGAAGCTGCGTCGCCCACGCCGTCGAGCTCGCGCGCACGGTCAGTTCGCCGTCCTTCAAGGCCACCGGCTGGGCGTGTTCGGCGACCTCTTCACCCACAAGCCGCGTCCAGCTTCCGAAGACCTGACCGTTGGCCAGCCGCGTGTTCCAGCCGCGGTCGACCGCGATCCGGGAAGCCAGCCTGCCCAGCGGTTGCGGGTCGCGGGCGTCGGCACCCGGCCCCGACCAGCGACGACGTCGCGGGCTTTGCCCTACCGAACCGGCTCCCCCTCCGGTGATACGGCCGCGGCGTACGCCCGGTTCAACCCCGCGGGCCTTTGCTTTGGCCTTCGCGGCGTCCAGAGCGGCCCGAGCGAGGTCACGCCCCGTGGCCGGTTCCTTGCTTTCGGTATCGGTTGCACCGTTCGGTACCGCAGGGGGTTCACGCTGCGTGTCGAACAAAGCTCCCTCACCCGGGTTACCGCCCGGGTGGGGGGTGTCAAGCCGCTTATCAGGCCCCTTGGTCACGCGGGGCGATAACGCTTTCCTGGTGTTATCCACACTGTCCACAGGTTTGTCCCCAGATCGGTGGGCAACTGCTGTGGCGCCGATCACCCCGGGTATCCGCTTCACGGATCACCCTCGGTTGATCTCACCATCCGCCACGAGGAACCGGTGTCCGGCCAGTTCGGCGGGCACGTCCTCGTCCACGGCGGCGGTCACCAGCACCTGCTCGGCGCCTGCCGCCACCTCCGCCAGCCGGGCCCGGCGACGCCGGTCCAGCTCGGCGAACACATCATCCAGCAGAAGCACCGGTTCCCCGGCCTCGCCACGCAGGAGCTCGTAGCTTCCCAGACGCAACGCGAGGGCGAACGACCAGGACTCCCCATGGCTCGCGTAGCCCTTCGCGGGCGCTTCGCCGAGGATGAGGTCCAGTTCGTCCCGGTGCGGGCCGACCATGCTCACCCCGCGCTCCAGCTCCAGGTTCCGCGCTCGTTTCAGTGCCTCGACCAGCACGTCCTTGAGTACGGTCTGGTCGGCGCGAGGACCGTCCGGCGTGCCGTAGCCCTCCGGCATCGCGTCGCCCAGGCTCGACTTGTACGCGATCTTCGCCGGGCGAGAGTCGGGCGCGACCCCCATGTACGCGGCGGCCGCGTACGGCGCGAGGTCCGCGATCAGGTTCAGCCGGGCGGCCAGCAACGCGGCACCCGCCACCGAAAGGTGGTCGTCCCAGACGTCGAGCGTCGACAACGCGTACGGGTCTTCGCGTCCCGTACGCCGCTTGCCCGCCGTCTTGAGCAGGGCGTTCCGCTGCTTCAGCACCTTCTCGTAGTCGGCGCGGACCCCGGCGTATCGGGGAGCGCGCAGCACGAGGAGCTCGTCCATGAAGCGGCGGCGTTCCCCGGGATCCCCGCGCACGAGCGCCAGGTCCTCCGGGGAGAACAGCACCGTGCGCAGGATCCCGAGCACGTCGCGGGGCTTGCCGACCGCGCCGCGGTTGACCCGCGCGCGGTTCGCCTTGCCGGGCGTGATCTCCAGCTCGACCGTCAGCTCGCGGTCCTCGTTGATCACCGCGACCCTGATCAGCGCGCGTTCACACCCGTGCCGCACCAACGGCGCGTCGGTCGCGACGCGGTGCGAGCCCAGGGTCGCGATGTAGCCGATCGCCTCGAGGAGGTTCGTCTTGCCACGGCCGTTCTGTCCGACGAGGACGGTCGGGCCGGGTTCGAGCGCGAGATCGGCTTGTGGCCAGGACCGGAAGTCGGTGACCTGGAGATGTCTGAGATACAACCGTCTTGCCTAGTCGCCGGCTTTCTTGACCGAGTGCCCGCCGAACTGGTTGCGCAGCGCGGCGACGGCCCGCATCGCGGCGGAATCCTCCTGGCGCGAAGCGAACCGCGCGAACAGCGCGGCCGAGATGACCGGCGCCGGGACCGCGTTGTTGATCGCCTCTTCGAGCGTCCACCGGCCTTCGCCGGAGTCCTCGACGTAGCCCTCGAGGTCGTCCAGCTCCGGGTCCTCGTCGAGCGCGCGGACGAGCAGGTCGAGCAGCCACGAGCGGACGACGGTCCCCCGCTGCCAGCCCTTGATCACCGAGGGCACGTTCTCGACGACCTTCGCGGCTTCGAGCAGCTCGAAGCCTTCGGCGAAGGCCTGCATCATGCCGTACTCGATGCCGTTGTGGATCATCTTCGCGTAGTGACCGGATCCGACGGCGCCGGCGTGCGAGAAGCCCTCGTCACGCGGACCTTCGGGGCGAAGCGCGTCGAAGATCGGCATGGCCTTCTCGACGTCCGAAGCCGCGCCGCCGACCATCAGGCCGTAGCCATTGTCCTTGCCCCACACGCCACCGGAAACCCCGCAGTCGAGGTAGCCGACCTTCTTCGTCGCGAGCAGGTCCGCGTTGATCCGGTCGTCGGTGTACTTCGAGTTGCCGCCGTCGATCACGAGGTCGCCCTCGGACAGCAGGTTGCCGAGCTCGGCGACGGTCTGCCGAGTGGGTTCACCGGCGGGCACCATGATCCAGACGATCCGGGGACCGTCCAGTTTGGACACCATGTCCTCGAGTGAGGTGGAGTCGGTGACGTCGGGGTTGCGGTCGTAGCCGACCACCTCGTGACCGGCCGCGCGCAGCCGCTCACGCATGTTGAACCCCATCTTGCCGAGGCCGATGAGTCCCAGCTGAGCCATGAAGATCCCCTTTGGTGCGAACAGAAATGGCGGCCGGTCAGCCCGGGAGGCGAACCGGCATCAGGAGGTACAGGTAGCCGGGGACGACGTTGCCCTCCTCGTCGGCGGGCTTGATCAGCGCCGGCCGGTTCGGGGTGGTGAACGTCAGTTCCGCCCGGTTCGCGTTCAGCGCGCCGAGCCCGTCGACGAGGTAACCCGGGTTGAACGCGATGGTCACCGGCTCACCCTCGTAGTCGACCTGAAGCTCTTCTTCGGCCGAACCCTCGTCGTCGCCACCCGCGGAGAGCCGCAGCGAACCGTCGTTGAACTCCAGCCGCACCTGGGTGCCACGCTCGGCGACGAGCGAAACACGCTTGATGGACTCGGCGAGCGCGGAGACCTCGATGACCGCGCGCGACGTGTGCTGCGCGGGCAGCAGCTGCCGGTACGGCGGGAACTCCGCGTCGAGGAGGCGGGTCGTGGTGTAGCGGCCGGAACCGGAGAGACCGAGAAGGCCTTCGCCGCTGGCGAGCGCGAGCCGGATCTTGGCTCCGCTGGCACCGAGCGTCTTCGCGGCCTCGGCGAGCGTGCGCGCCGGGACCAGCACCGCGGCGTCGGACAGGCCCTCGGCCGGCTCCCAGGTGAACTCGCGCATCGCGAGGCGGAAGCGGTCGGTGGCGACCAGGGTCAGCGAAGAGCCCGAGATCTCCAGCCGCATACCGGTCAGCATCGGGAGGGTGTCGTCCTTGCCCGCGGCGACGACGACCTGGGTGACGGCCTGGCCGAACGCGTCACCGGTGAGTTCACCGGCGAAGGCGGGCTGGGACGGGAGCTGCGGGTAGTCCTCGACCGGCATGGTCGGCAGGGAGAAGCGCGCGGAGCCGCAGGTGATGGTCGCGCGGGCGCCGTCGACGGAGATCTCGACCGGCTGCGCGGGCAGCGACTTGGTGATGTCGGCCAGGAGGCGGCCGGAGACCAGGAGGCGGCCGCCGTCGGCGATGGTGGCCGGGACGCCGACCGTGGCGGAGACCTCGTAGTCGAATCCGGAGACGGTGAGGGCGTCACTCGTCCCGTCGGATCCCGCATCGAGCAGGACACCGCCCAGCACCGGGACCGGAGGCCGCGACGGGAGGCTTCTCGCCACCCACGCGACGGCGTCGGCCAGCCCGTCACGCTCGACGCGGATCTTCATGCGCGCTTCCTTTCGACAGCCGAGCCCCTGACGGCTCGAAAGCTCAACGGGTCACCTCGGCCGGAGAGCGCGATGGCCAGGTGCCTCGCAGGTGTGTTCGGTCCGAGCGAGGACGCGAACGCACGTCGACACGCAGACCAGGTGCAGGGACCCACGTTAGGCCGTCCCCGGGGTCCGCGTCACCTCGGCCTCCCCTTGCTTTTGTCGACAAGACGACACGGCTCACCGGCTGTCCCCAGATTCGTCCTTCGCCTGTTTTTGTTTTGTTCTCTTCTAGAGAAGAAGAAAAGACAGCAGTAGTAATAGGCGTTGTGGATTGTGTGGACAAGGCTCGTTCGCGCAGGTCCGGGCGCCTCTGAGGCTGTGGACTCCGGGTGTGTACGGACGGTGGACAGCTCGGGCCGTCCGTGGATGGATTCGGGCGGCGCTCGATCTGTCCACAGTCATCCACAGTTGTCCCCACGGTTATCCCCAGTTGTGCGCCGGTTTGTACCCAGGGTTGTGGGCGCCGTTCGTGACCGGAATCGCTCGGGAGAGTGATCCGTGCAGCCTGCGTCACCCTTGTGCACAAGATGTGGGCAACCTGGGGACAAGGTGTGGATCTTGGTGTGGAAATGCTGTGGATTCCCTGTGAGTGCGATGTGGACGGAAACCCGATCACCCCAGCTCCCGAACCCGCCGGAGTTGTGCACAGTCTACCCACAGCATGTGGATTCCCTTTGTACACAAGGAAAATCGCGAAGCACCCCGAGACCCGCTTCGCCTCCTTCGCGCCCTTCGCCGCTTCTTTGGCCTACACGTGCTTCGGGCCTATGTAGACACAAAGAAGGGGCTCCCACCTACCGTGAGAGCCCCTGAAACCCTTATGCGCCAAGGAACTGATACTCGGTGACCCCAGGGTCTCCCCAAGGGCGCCCCGCGCCCGACGGAGACTTCACCGTCGAGCGCCCTCTTTCGGGCCGAAGGCCCACGAAAACGCGATGAAGGGGCGCCCTCCGCCCTCAACCTGAGTTGGAAGCGGAACGACGCCCCTTCGGCGCGCTTTTCGTCAGCGCTCGACAGATATCACTGCCTAGCGCGCTGCTTGATCCTCGAAGTGAGCTCCTGGACCTGGTCGTAGATGCGGCGCCGTTCGGCCATCTCCTTGCGGATCTTCTTGTCCGCGTGCATGACGGTCGTGTGGTCGCGGCCGCCGAAGGTCTGCCCGATCTTCGGCAGTGACATGTCGGTCAGTTCGCGGCAGAGGTACATCGCGATCTGGCGTGCGGTCGCGAGTGCCTTCGTCTTGCCGGGCCCGCAGAGGTCGTCGAGGGTCACGTCGAAGAACTCGGACGTGACGCCCATGATGGTCGGTGCGGTGATCTCCGGCGCGTGCGAATCCGGGATGAGGTCGCGGAGCACGATCTCGGCGAGTGCCACGTCGACGGGCTGCTGGTTCAGCGACGCGAAGGCGGTGACGCGGATGAGCGCGCCTTCGAGTTCCCGGATGTTCGCCTCGACGCGCGAAGCGATGAACTCCAGGACCTCGCCGGGAACCGCGAGCCGGTCCTGCGCGGCCTTCTTGCGAAGGATCGCGATCCGGGTTTCGAGTTCCGGCGGCTGGATGTCGGTGATGAGGCCCCACTCGAACCGCGTGCGCAGCCGGTCTTCCAGCGTTTCGAGGCGCTTCGGCGGGCGGTCGGAGGAGACGACGATCTGCTTGTTCGCGTTGTGGAGGGTGTTGAAGGTGTGGAAGAACTCTTCCTGCGTACCTTCTTTGCCTTCCAGGAACTGGATGTCGTCGACGAGCAGGATGTCGATGTCGCGGTAGCGGCGCTGGAAGGCGACCTTGCGGTCGTCGCGCAGCGAGTTGATGAAGTCGTTGGTGAACTCTTCGGTCGACACGTACCGCACGCGCATGCCCGGGAACAGCCGCTGGGCGTAGTGCCCGACCGCGTGCAGCAGGTGGGTCTTCCCGAGTCCGGATTCTCCCCAGATGAACAACGGGTTGTACGCGCGCGCCGGTGCTTCGGCGACGGCGACCGCGGCCGCGTGCGCGAAGCGGTTCGACGCGCCGATGACGAACGTGTCGAATGTGTACTTCTCGTTCAGCTTCGTCTTCGACGTCTGCGGCTGCGCCGGCGCGGTGTACGGCTGGCCCGCGATCGGCTGCCCGGAGAAGGTCGGCCAGATCTCCGTCACGGCGGCGAGGGCCTCGCCCTCTTCGTCGACTTCTTCATCGCTGTCATCGCCATCGTTGAGGCTGTTGTCCACCGGCTGTTGCCTCGGCGGCCTCGGTTTCGGAGGCTCGGGCCGGGGCCTGGTCGGGGACAGCATGCCGTCGCCCTCGGGCAGCGGAGGAGTACCCGGCACCGGACCGGAACCGTTTTCCACCCGGCTGGGTGACGTCGGTTCGTAGCGGGGGCCGGGCGAGGGCGGCGGCGGAGGCATCGAGGGCTCGGTGCTGTCGACCTTCACCGCGAGCGAGACCGCGCGGCCGAGCCGGCGCGAAAGGGCTTCGGTGATGGCGCCACGGAGGGCGCGCTCGATCGCTTCCTTGGCGAAGTCACTGGGGGCGGCGAGCAGTGCGGTGCCGTCGAGCAGGCCGATCGGCCGGGTCACCCGCATCCAGGCGCGCTGCTGCGGGGAGAGGGTGCCATCCGACAGCTCGCGCACGACCTGTTCCCAGATGACGCCAAGATTGTGCTGGTGATCGGACACCTGCCTGACTCCCCTCCCCTCATCGGTGCGCTGCGGCGAGATCACTCAGCGGCCCGAAGCGCCGGGTCGAGCGTCATCCTGGCCCGATCGACTCATGCGCACAGCAAATATCCACATAGTTGTCCACAGCTGTGCACTAATGTACGGCGGCCCGCGGTGACGTCACCTGCGGGCTCGACGTATGCCGACGGGACGCCTCCACATCCCCAAGGACACCCGGGCGCCTGCACCGTTCCACCTCGGCGAAAACCCGGGAGGGGCACGCTAACAAGCCCCGCTCGTTGCCACAAGGCATCCTCGCGCGCAAGCATTTCACGGTGTACGGCGTGTTGCCATTCGGTGCCCTCGCGTCGTCGGTGATCACTCTCCACGTACCGTCGCGGTGTGTGGTCGAGGGGGTGCCTGACGGCCTCGGGCGGTGGGTGCGTACCCTCGTAAGGTCTCCCGTATACAGCGGGGGCGTTTCGCGTGCCCACGTTGTCGTCGCTCGACGTGACGAGGCCACACGTTGGTAGGAGACACCAGAGACTGCCGTGCGTCAGCACGACACGCCAGGAACGGGTCGAACCGTTCCCGGCGGCCGAGAAACAGGAGAAGTTAGTCGTGAGCAAGGGTAAGCGCACCTTCCAGCCGAACAACCGCCGCCGCGCCCGGGTCCACGGATTCCGGCTGCGCATGCGGACCCGCGCCGGCCGGGCCATCCTGGCGGCTCGTCGTCGCAAGGGCCGCGGCGCGCTGTCCGCCTGATCCGGCCGTCGTCGAGGGACGTCGTGCTGCCGGCCGCCGCGAGGTTGCGGCGCAGTGAGGATTTCCGTGCCGTGATGCGGCGTGGGGCCAAGGCAGGCAGGCGCCGCCTCGTCGTCCATGCGTTGACCACGGACCCGCCCGATGCCGCCGAAGCGGCGCGGGCGGGTTTTGTGGTGAGCAAGGCCGTGGGGAACTCGGTGGTCCGCCACCGCGTCACCCGCCGGTTGAGGCATCTTGTTTCCGCCAGGCTCGGAACACTGCCGCCGGGCAGCTCGTTGGTGATACGGGCACTACCTCCGGCCGCGGACGCGTCCAGCGCGGAACTCGGTTCGGACCTCGACGCGTCGTTGCGGCGTCTCGGGCTGTCCGGGAAGTCCCGCCAGACGCGACCACCCGACCACGGATCAGCGGTGTAACGGCATGCGAGCCACCGAGAACGAGACCACCGAAGACGCCCGGCCCGGACCGGTGGCATGGGTGCTGCTCCTGCCCATCAAGCTGTACCGCAAGGCGATCTCCCCCTTCCTTCCTCCGGCGTGCCGGTTCTACCCGAGCTGTAGCGCGTACGCCGTCGAGGCACTGACCCGGCACGGCGCCGGCCGCGGCACTTATCTCGCGGTCCGGCGTCTGCTGCGCTGTGGCCCGTGGACCATGCCCGGCCGCGACCCGGTACCCGAGACGTTCTCGTGGCGCCACCGCCGACCTGAAACACCGATCGAGGAGTAGCTCAGTGCTCGACTTCATCTACTACCCCGTGTCCTTCATCTTGTGGTGTTGGCACAAGGTCTTCGGGCTCGTGTTCGGTGAGGCGAACGCGGTTTCCTGGGTCTTGGCGATCATCTTCTTGACGTTCACGGTCCGCGGCATCATGTTCAAGCCGTTCGTGAACCAGGTCCGGTCGATGAAGAAGATGCAGGACTTCGCGCCGGAAATGAAGAAGATCCAGAAGAAGTACTCCAACGACCGGCAGCGCCAGGCGATGGAGATGCAGAAGCTCCAGAAGGAGCACGGCGTCAACCCGCTGGGCAGCTGCCTGCCGATGCTGCTTCAGATCCCGGTCTTCATCGGTCTGAACCACGTCCTGCGGATGTTCACCATCAACCCGTACGGCGGCCCGAAGACCGAGAACTACTTCTTCGACCAGGCCGGTGTCGAGTCCTACGTCCACGCGAAACTGTTCGGGACGAACCTCGGCGAGGCCATCTACACCGGTGTCGACATGGTCAGTGGCGGCAACACGGCCGCCGGGTTCCACTGGAGCGTCGCCCCGGTCGCGATCCCGCTGATGATCGTCGCCAGCATCGCCACGCACCTCACCGCGCGTCACTCGGTCCAGCGTCAGAACCCCGAGTCGGCCACGCCGCAGACCGCGATGATGAACAAGCTGACGATGTACATCTTCCCGCTCGGTGTCCTCGTCTTCGGTGCCCTGTTCCCGATCGGTCTGCTCTTCTACTGGCTCGCCAACAACGGCTGGACCCTGATGCAGCAGCGTCTCGTCTACACGCGGATCGACAAGGAAGAAGAGGCCCGCAAGGAAGCCGAGAAGGAGAAGCGCGCGAACCTCGGTCCGAAGCCGGGCCAGAAGCCGACCGCGCCCCGCCCTGGCCAGAAGCCGGTCCAGCAGAAGAAGAACAAGCCGTCCTCCGGTGGTCAGGTCAAGAAGGCGGGCTCCCCGCACGGCTTCGCCCAGACCGGTTCGTCCGCCGCGGAGAAGAAGGACGCCAACGACGCAACAGCCGAGCCGTCGACGAACGGCTCGAAGGAGAACGGTGCGGACGTGCCCGGTCTCATCTCGGACTCGACTAAGAAATCGGGCCGGAAGCGTCGCTGACGCCGATCCGGTTCGGAGAGGAGACCAATAATGGCGGAGACGATCGACACGATCGACGCCGAGGAGAACAGCGCGGCCGAGGTTGAGGGCGCCGCTGAAGAGACCGCTCGCAAGGGAGGTGTCGACGACGACGTCCTCGTGAAGGAGGGCGACATCGCCGGCGACTACCTCGAGCGGCTGCTCGACCTTTTGGACTACGACGGCGACATCGACCTCGATGTCGAAGCGGGTCGCGCGATCGTCAGCATCGACGGTGGCGAAGACCTGGAGAAGCTCGTCGGCGCTCGCGGCACCGTCCTCGAGGCGCTGCAGGAGCTGACGCGCCTGGCGGTGCAGCAGGAGACCGGTTCGCGCAGCCGGCTGATGCTGGACATCGCGGGCTGGCGCGCGGACCGCCGTGAGGAGCTCCGCGAGCTCGGCCGCTCGACTGCCGAGACGGTGGTCTCCTCCGGCGAGCGGGTCCGGTTGCAGCCGATGAGCCCGTTCGAGCGGAAGGTCGTGCACGACGCGGTCGCCGCCGTCGACGGGGTCAAGAGCGAGAGCGAAGGAGAGGACCCGAAGCGCCGGGTCGTCATCTTCCCCGCCTGACGGTTTCTCGAACGAAGCGGCCCGCCGGTCATCCGGCGGGCCGCTTCGTCGTTTCGGGGTCGAATTACACGCGTGGCGTTTCACGTGAAACGGGCGAGGGCGAGTGGAGTTGTCCACAACTTCGGACTGTCTCCCCGCTTTGCGGTCGGCGTCATGGACAATCAGTGCAGCGCGTTTCACGTGAAACGGCGTCGAGGTTGAGGAGCGAGAGTGGGCTTGGACGGGGTCGCCGCATCGGTACGGAGTGCGGCGTCGGAAGTATTCGGAGACCGCGTCGAGCAAGCCGTCGGCTACGTCGAACTCCTGGAGCGGCACGGTGTCGAGCGCGGGCTCATCGGACCCCGTGAGGTCGACCGGCTGTGGGAGCGCCACGTCCTCAACTCCGCCGTGATCGGCGAGCGGATCCCCGACGGCGCCCGCGTGGTCGACGTCGGCTCGGGCGCGGGCCTTCCGGGTGTACCGCTCGCGATCAGCCGACCGGACCTCGATATCGTTCTGCTCGAACCGATGGCCCGCCGGGTCGACTGGCTGGCCGAGGTTGCCGAGAAGCTGGAACTCCCCATCACCGTTGTCCGCGGGCGCGCGGAGGAGCGGCAGGTACGTGAGGAGCTCGGTGGCGCGGATGTCGTCACCGCCCGGGCGGTCGCTCCGTTGGCCCGGCTCGCGAACTGGTGCCTCCCGCTCGTGCGTCCCCAAGGTGCTCTGGTCGCCCTCAAAGGAGCGAGCGCTGGAGAGGAAATCGAACGCGATCGCGTCGCCGTCCGGAAGGCCGGCGGTGACGAACCGGAAGTCTTCGAGTGCGGCACCAAGGTGCTCGAGGTTCCGAGCACGGTCGTCGTGATCCACCGTCTGCCCCCGAAACCGTCTCGATCGCGCAGGCGTAGCTAGACCGGTTCCACGTGAAACAACGCAGAACGACTCCCACGTCTAATACAGAGGAGGCTCGAGACCGGTGACTCCCCCGCCGTCCGACCCTGCGAGCGCCGGCCAGGAACTCGGCTGGACGCCCATCGCCGAAGAAGCCGTCCGCGCCGCCAGCGTGCTGCACCCCAAGGAGGGTGCGCTCCCCCGGCCGAACCGCCGGCGAGTGCTGACGGTCGCCAACCAGAAGGGCGGCGTCGGTAAAACGACGAGCACGGTGAACCTCGCCGCCGCCCTCGCGGTCCACGGGCTCAAGACGCTCGTGATCGACCTCGACCCTCAGGGCAACGCGAGCACCGCGCTCGACATCGACCACCGCTCCGGCACGCCGTCGATCTACGAGGTGCTGATCGGCGAGGTGTCGCTCGCCGAGGCGGCGGCCCAGAGCGAGCAGTCGCCCAATCTCTACTGCGTGCCCGCGACCATCGACCTCGCCGGTGCCGAGATCGAACTCGTCTCCATGGCGTCCCGCGAGACGCGGCTCAAGGAGGCGCTGTCGTCCGAGATCCTCGACGAGATCGGCGTCGACTACGTCTTCATCGACTGCCCGCCGTCGCTCGGTCTGCTGACCGTCAACGCGATGGTCGCCGCGCAGGAGGTGCTGATCCCGATCCAGTGCGAGTACTACGCGCTCGAAGGTCTGGGTCAGCTGCTGAGCAACATCGAGCTCGTCCAGGCGCATCTGAACCGCGAGCTGAGTGTCTCCACGATCCTGCTCACCATGTACGACGGCCGGACGAAGCTGGCCGATCAGGTGACGAACGAGGTCCGGAACCACTTCGGGGACACTGTGCTCAAGACGGTGATCCCGCGCAGCGTGAAGGTCTCCGAGGCCCCCGGATACGGGCAGACGGTCCTCGCGTACGACCCGGGTTCCCGGGGCGCGATGAGCTACGTGGACGCGGCCAAGGAGATCGCGCAACGTGGGGTGGAGATGAAGGAAAGGAGCGGTACGGCATGAGCGAGCGCAGAGGAGGGCTCGGTCGCGGGCTCGCCGCCCTGATCCCCACCGGCCCTCCGCCGGGTTCGGCGGCTCCCGCCGAGAACGGTTCCCCTGCCCCGTCCGCTCCCGCGAGCAAGCCCGCGGGGCCGGACGACAAGGGCTGGTTCGCGGCCAACGGCGCGGCTGGTTCGCACGGTGGAGCGGTCGCCGGCGCGGTCTACCGCGAGGTGCCGGTCAGCCAGATCAAGCCGAATCCGAAGCAGCCGCGGCAGGTCTTCGACGAGGACGCGCTCAACGAGCTGGAGCACTCGATCCGCGAGTTCGGGCTCATGCAGCCCATCGTGGTCCGGGAGCTCGGCACCGACGAGTACGAACTCGTCATGGGCGAGCGGCGCCTGCGTGCCTCCCAGCTGGCGGAGCTGGAGGCGATCCCGGCGATCGTTCGCCAGACCGCCGACGAGGCGATGCTGCGAGACGCGCTGCTCGAGAACATCCACCGCGTTCAGCTCAATCCGCTCGAAGAGGCGGCCGCGTATCAGCAGTTGCTCGACGAGTTCGCGGTCACGCACGAGGAGCTGGCTGGCCGGATCGGGCGCAGCCGGCCGGTCATCACCAACACCATCCGCTTGCTCAAACTCCCCCTCGCGGTCCAGCGACGGGTCGCGGCCGGGGTGCTTTCGGCGGGCCACGCGCGGGCGCTGCTCTCTCTCGAGGACGCCGACAGTCAGGAAGAGCTGGCCGCCAAGATCGTCGCGGAAGGCATGTCGGTCCGCGCGACCGAGGAAGCCGTCACGCTCAAGAAGAGCGAAAAACCGGCCAAGCCGAAGCCTGCTCCCCGCAAGCCGATCCAGGCTCCCGGTCTCCAGGAACTGGCGAACCGGCTTTCGGACCGGTTCGACACTCGCGTGAAGGTCGACTTGGGTCGCCGCAAGGGGCGGATCACGCTCGAATTCGGGTCGGTGGACGATCTTGAACGCATCGTGGCACTCATGGATCAAAATCAGGCAAATCAGACACGGGAAACCGATTAGGGATCACCCCGGGTCGTTTTGTCACGGTGACGATAGCTGGGTGTCGACAGAGAAGTGACACTGAGTACTTGAACTGGGGGCAAGTATGAAGGGGCTCTTCGGCGGTCGAAATCCGCGCGCGGTGGTCTTCGACTGCGACGGATTGCTCATGGACACCGAGCCGTGTTGGTCGGTCGCCGAGACCGAGTTGTTCGCTCGACGAGGTCTGCCCTTCGGTCCGGACGAGAAGGCGTTGGTGATCGGCAAGTCGCTCCCGGCCGCCGCCGACGCGATGGCGGAGGCGTTCGGCGAACCGGACGCCGGTGCCGAGATCGCGGACGAGTTGCTGAGGTTGGTGACCGAAGTCGTCAGCGCGAAAGCGGAGGCGATGCCCGGCGCGCGTGAGTTGGTCGACCTGACCGCCGCCGCCGTCCCGGTCGCCGTCGCCAGCAACTCGCCCCGGGCACTCCTCGAAGCCGCGCTCGTTCGCGGCGGGCTCTCGGAGATGTTTCCCGTGAAACTGGCCGCCGACGAGGTGGCCGCGCCGAAGCCCGATCCGGAGATGTACCTGACCGCTTGCGCTCAGCTCGGCGTCGAACCCGCCGACGCTTTGGCGTTCGAGGACTCGATGACCGGTCTTCGATCGGCGCGAGCGGCTGGGGTGACCGTCATCGGGGTTCCCACGTTGACGCAGCAGGACTTCCCCGCCGATGTCGTGATCGGCTCCCTGCGCGATGAAGAGCTGCTGGCCTGGATCCGCGGGTGGTCCCGGCGGTGACCGGTCTCCCCTTCGTCCGCTTCCAGAGTCCGGCCCGCGATGAGCGAGGAAACTTCACCGGCGTCTTCGGTCTCGTCAACGGGCTCGCCCGCGCCGGACGCCTCACCGTCGAGCAGGAAGCGTTCCGCCGGGCGAACAACGACTGGTACGACGCGAACTTCACCAACCCCGCGCACACCGATCCGAGCGTCTACGACGCGGCGCTCAATCCCGGGGCCGCGGCCTGGTTCAAGGCGACCGCTCGTGTCTTCATCGAGCGAGTCGACGGTTACCTGGCGATTCTGGAGACACACGAGATCCCGTGCGAAACCGTCTGGTCGGCGAACCCGGGGCAGGTCATCTACGAGGACGAGCACCAGGTCGTCGTCGTAGCCCGGGAATAGCGAAAGGGGACTCGCCCGCTGTGGGCAAGTCCCCTTCGTCGAGCCAGGTTCAGCTCTTGCGGGAAATCGCCCGCCCCACGAGGCCGGCGAAGACCGATCCGAGCGTGGCCCCGGACGCCTCGATCGCCACCGGGACGAGCGACGTCTCGGTGAGACCCGGCGAGGGATTCACCGCGAGGAAGTGGACCGTGCCGTCTTCGGTGATCACCGCGTCGGTGCGTGAAATATCGCGAAGCCCGAGTTGTCGGTGTACGGCGACGGCCAGCTCGCTGACCGCCTTGGCGGCGTCGTCGGGAATCCGCGCGGGCGTGAAGAAGTCGGTCAGCCCGGCGGTGTAGCGGGCGGTGTAGTCGTACACGCCGCTCTCCGGCACGATCTCGACCGCGGGCAGGGCTTCGGGCCCTTCTTCGCCTTCGATGACCGTCACGGCCACCTCGACCCCGGATACGAACTTCTCGGCGAGAACGGTGTCGCCATAAGCGAAGCAGCCGACCATCGCGCCGGGCATTTCAGCGGCGTCCCTGACGACCTGGGCGCCCAGCGCCGAACCGCCCTGGTCCGGCTTGAGGATCATGGGCAGGCCCAGCGTTTCGACCATCGAGTCGAGCACGGCCTGGGCGCCGAGTTCGCGGAAGGTGCTGTGCGGCAGCACGACCCAGTCCGGCGTGGTGAAACCCGCGTCGGCGACGAGCGCCTTGGCCGTCGGCTTGTCCCACGCGCGGCGGCAGCCCTGCGAACTGGTGCCGACGTAAGGCACGTCGAGCATCTCCAGCACCGTCTGAACCGCGCCGTTCTCCCCTTCACCACCGTGAAGGGCGACGATGGCCGCGTCGGGCCGCTGGGTGCGAAGACGTTCGAGCAGACCCGCGTCGGTGTCCCACTCCTCGACGATGAGACCTTCCGCCCGCAACGCGACCGAGAGCCGGCGTCCGGAGCGGAGAGAGACATCGCGTTCGTGGGAAAGTCCGCCTGCGAGTACGGCAACGGTGCGGTCGACCACCGAGACTCCTTTGTGCTTGGGGACGTCCGGCCGATCAGACCGTGTCCGGAGAGGGGTTCTGCGGCCCCGAGATCGAGCGTGGGCTCGCGTTACCGAAGGTACGCGCGAGGTCCATTTCGGACTCGAGCACCGCGGCGAGCCGCCGGACGCCTTCGCGGATCCGCTCGGGCGTCGGATAGCAGTAGGAAAGACGAAGCTGTCTGCTGCCGAAACCGTCGGCGTAGAAACCGGTTCCGGAGGCGTACGCGACCCGGGCCGTGACGGCTCGCGGCAGCATCGCCTTCGTGTCCACGCCTTCGGGCACGGTCATCCAGACGTAGAAACCGCCATCGGGTTTGGTCCAGCTGCAGCCGGCGGGCATGTGCTGATCGAGCGCGGACAGGATCGCGTCCCGCCGCTCCCGGTAGTTCTCGCGGAAGGTCTTGATCTGCCCCATCCAGTCGTGCGTCGCGAGGTATCGCGACACGATCAACTGGTTAAGCGTCGGCGGACAAAGCGTCGCGGACTCGGCCGCGAGCACGAGTTTCTCCCGGACGGCATGCGGCGCGAGCACCCAGCCGACCCGCAGGCCGGAAGCGAAGGTCTTCGAGAAAGAGCCCAGGTAAACGACGTTGTCAGGGTCGATCGAGCGGAGCGCGGGGTACGTCTGCCCGCTGAAGCCGAGCAGCCCGTACGGGTTGTCCTCGACGATGAGGATGTCGTTCTCCCGGCAGATCTCCACGATCTCCGCGCGCCGCTCGACGGCCAGCGTGACGCCGCCGGGGTTGTGGAAGTTGGGGATCGTATACAGGAACTTGACCCGGCGGCCCGCTTTCCGTGTCTCGGCGAGCGCGACGCGGAGCCCTTCGGGGACCAGGCCGTGGTCGTCCATCGCGACGTGGACGACGTCCGCCTGGTACGCGGCGAAGGAGCCGAGCGCGCCGACGTACGACGGGCCTTCGGCGATGATGACGTCACCCGGATCGCAGAACAGCCGGGTGACCATGTCGAGCCCCATCTGGGAGCCGACCGTCACGACGACGTCGTCCGGATGGGCCTTGATGCCCTCGAGGGCCATGATTTCGCAGATCTGCTCGCGCAGCGCCGGGACGCCGTGCGCGGAGCCGTATTGGAGCGCGACCAGACCGTCTTGGGCGATGAGTTCGCCGACCTGCGCGGACAGCGTGTCCAAGGGGAGCGCGGCGAGGTTCGGCATCCCGCCGGCGAGCGACACCACTTCGGGGCGACTGGCCACCGCGAACAAGGCCCTGATCTCGGAAGCAGTCATCCCGGCCGTACGCGCGGCGTAGCGGTCGAGATGAGGGTCGAGGTTGTGTCGGCCGGGCTCCGGCCGGACAGGGCGGTTCTCGGTCATCAGGCGCTTCACCCGTGCTTCGAAGTGGACATAGTCGCTACCGAGTGGTAGTTCCATCGAGTGTAACCACCCTCCCTTGAGGGGCCCTGGCCTTTCGGTGTTCATCACATCGGCCTATCCTCGAACCGGACCCCTTCAGTGAGCCCTGCTCGGGACAAGGCTGCGTCGGGTGATCTTCATTCAGGGAGGTTTGTCTGTGTCGCGTCGCGTCGTGGGCGTAACCCTGGACAACCTCGAGCATCTGCCCAAGAGCTGCCGCCGCTGCGTGTACTGGGAGCTGGCGCCGCATATGAAGGCGCAGGCCGAGGAATACGGCGCGACAGAGGTCGAGAAGGAAGCTTGGGTCTCCAGTGTGCTGCTGGAGTGGGGTTCCTGCGGCCGGATCGTCTACAGCGACACCCTGCCCGTCGGGTTCGTGCTCTACGCGCCGCCGAACGCCGTGCCGCGCTCGCTGGCCTTCCCGACTTCGCCCCCTGGCCCCGACGCGGTCCTGCTGACCGCCTTCCAGGTGCTTCCCGAGTTCCAGGGCGGCGGCCTCGGCCGGATGCTGGTGCAGGCCGTCGCGAAGGACCTCACCAAACGCGGGGTCCGCGCGATCGAAGCCTTCGGGGACGCCAAACCCGACGAGACCGATCCGGACGGCGGGCACAGTTGCGTCCTGCCCGCCGCGTTCCTGCAGAGCGTCGGGTTCAAGACCGTGCGGCCGCATCCGCGGTGGCCGCGGCTGCGGCTGGAACTGCGATCGGCGATCTCGTGGAAGGAAGACGTGGAGGCGGCCCTCGAACGGCTGCTCGGCCAGGTCTCCATCACGACGGCCGAGCCGAGCATGGGCCGCGCCTGATCTTTCCTCGCCCGCTTTAGCAGAGTTTTCGAGCGCGCGCAGCGACCATCCCCCGGCCTGGGGACAGCTGTGGGTAACCCGCCGAGTTATCCACAGATCGCTGATAGGAGCGGTGGAAAATCTGTGGATGGGTAGGCTGGACCTGGGGACGCCCCCCGGGAAGGGTGGGGGCTGCGCGCCGGGTGGATCTAGGGGTGGCGTGCTCGGGTGAGGGGGCACACAACCGGTTGTGCCGAGGGTGTCGGCAGGGGGATGTGCGCCCGCGCGCGGCTGTGGAGGACTGGCTACTCCGCTTTGGCGAGTTCGTGAGCCAGGACGTCCGCGAAGGTGAACGTGCCGGTCGGCTGGTCCCCTTCGCCGAGAAGATACAGGCGCTTCACGGCGACCAGGATGCCTTCGGCGACGACGTCACGGAAAGCCGGGTCCGCCAGTTTGCGGTTGTCTTCCGGGTTGGTCAGGTAGCCGATCTCGATCCGCACCGCCGGGCAGCGGGTGCGGGTGAAGATCTCCCAGGTCTTGTAGTGCGTGCGGCAGTCGAGCATGCCGGTGCGGGCGGCCAGCTCGCGCTGGATGAAGCCCGCCAGCAGCTCGCCGACGGTCGACGTGGTGCCGTTGCCGGTGCCGAAGTGGAAGCTCGCGACCCCCTGCGCCTTGGGCGAGGGGTTCTTGTCGTTGTGCAGCGAAAGGAACAGGTCGGCGCCCGCCTCGTTCGCGAACTTCGCCCGCTCGCCCTCGCTCGGGCTCTGGTTCGGGCCGCGCGAGATCAGCGCCTCCATACCCGTGGCCTGCATCCGGCCTTCGAGCCGCCGCGCCAGATCCCAGGCGATGTCCGCCTCACGCAGACCACCGGCGACGACCCCGAGGTCCTCGCCGCCGTGGCCGGGGTCGATCACGATGCGCTTGCCGCGCAGCCTGGGGCCCGCCTGCCGCACCTGCTCCTGCTCGCGCAGGAAAACCGGGCGGCCGCCGCGGGCGCGCGGCGAAGACAGCCGGTGCAGCTCGCGGATGGTGGCCGGGCCGCACATACCGTCGGCGACCAGGCGCATGTCACGCTGGAAGGTCTTGAGCGCACGCTCGGTCTGGGGGCCGAAGTGCCCGTCCGGGCGGCCGGCGTCGAAGCCGAGCTCGGTCAGCCGCTCCTGGAGTGCGAAGACGTCGTCACCCTGCATGGGTGCGGAGAACATGTAGGTCAGCGGCCGGCTGCCGAGATGAAAGCCGGCACCGCGAAGCGCCTGATAGGTGGCCGGACCCACCAGACCGTCGGTGATGAGCCCACGGCGCTGCTGGAACGCGCGCACGGCATGTTCCATCGCCGTGTCGAAGACCTCGTACTCCCCGGATTCGGTCACCGGCGGGAGCAGCTCCATCGCCGCCAGCGTGGACCTGATCTCGGCGACGTCCGGTCCGGCGTCACCGCGGCGGAGTACCCGCATGCACTCCTCGCTCTTCCCTTTGGGGCACCGATCGAGCTCGATGCACGACTATGAAAACCCTGCGGGGCGAACCCCGGTGCTCTATTGTGCCCTGTGAACTCTCGGTGAGCGCGGAGGCCCGGTCGGTGCGTCAAGTGCCCGTTCGTGGAACTCGTCCAGGCGTTCCCGTAACGGAGAGATTTACCCGTTCCCCGTGACGACGAAACCCGGAGCCTGGGCAGGCCCCGGGTTTCGGCAGGTGAAACGCGAGATCAGAGGACGTCGGCGAGGTCCGACAGCAGCGCGGCCTTCGGCTTGGCGCCGACGATCTGCTTCACCGGCTTGCCGCCCTGGAACAGGATCAGCGTCGGGATCGACATCACCTGGTAGTCACGCGCAGTGTTCGGGTTGGCGTCGATGTCGAGCTTCGCGACGGTCAGCTTCTCGCCGTTCTCCGCCGCGATCTCCTCGAGCACCGGGGCGACCATCTTGCACGGACCGCACCAGGTCGCCCAGAAGTCGACCAGGACGGGCTTCTCGCTCGTCAGCACGTCGTCGACGAACGTCTTGTCGGTCACCGTCACGGTGTTGGCCATGGTGTCTCCTTCTGGGTGGTGAAACTCCGGTGATGGGAAAGTCAGTTGGTGGTGGCGCCGTAGCCGCCACCAACCAGCTCAGGGGTCTCCTGGGCGGCCTCGACACCGGCGTGCTCCGCCAGCCATCGTTCCGCGTCGATCGCCGCGGCGCAGCCCGAACCCGCGGCGGTGATCGCCTGCCGGTACGTGCGGTCGACCAGGTCACCCGCGGCGAAAACCCCGGGAAGGTTCGTGTACGAGGTGCGGCCCTTGGTGAGCACGTAGCCGTCCTCGTCGAGGTCCACCTGGCCGCGCACCAGCTCGCTGCGCGGGTCGTGACCGATCGCGACGAAGAACCCGGTCACGTCCAGCTTGGACTCCTCGCCGGTCACCGTGTCCTTGAGCTTCAGGCCCTCGACCTTGCCCTCACCCTCGACTCCGGTGATCTGCTTGTTGAGCGCCCACTTGATCTTCTCGTTCTCGCGGGCGCGCTCCAGCATGATCTTGGAGGCGCGGAACTCCTCGCGGCGGTGGACGATCGTGACGGACTTGGCGAACTTCGTCAGGAAGGTCGCCTCCTCCATCGCGGAGTCGCCGCCGCCGGCGACCACGATGTCGTGGTCGCGGAAGAAGAAACCGTCGCAGGTGGCACAGGCCGAAACACCGCGGCCGAGCAGCTCCTGCTCGCCGGGCACGTTCAGATAGCGGGCCGCGGCACCCATCGAGAGCACGACCGCGCGGGCGGCGTAGCGCTTGCCGTTCGCGAAGACGTACTTGACGTCACCGGTCAGCTCGACGGACTCGACGTCCTCCTGGCGCAGGTCGGCGCCGAAACGCTTGGCCTGTTCGCGCATCTCTTCCATGAGGTCGGGACCCTGGATGCCTTCGCGGAAGCCGGGGAAGTTCTCGACCTCCGTCGTCGTCATCAGCGCACCGCCGAACTGCGTGCCTTCGAACACCAGCGGTTCGAGCTGCGCTCGAGCCGCGTAGACAGCGGCGGTGTATCCCGCAGGACCCGACCCCACAATGATCAGGTTCCTGATCTCCTCGGCAGCCACCCGTGACCTCCGCTCGTAGTGACCTGTGCACCAGGCTCAACACGATCGTAAGGGCCGGTGTTCCCGGGGTGACCGGCGCTACTTTCTCCTGCGCTGCGCCTCAGCGGAGATCCGACCTCTAGCGCCGCTAGAAAAGCTAGCGCGATAGCAAAGGTCCCTCGCTCCCCCCGAAATGGGGCTGGTGGGGAGCGAGGGACCAGTGAGGTTTCGGTCGGTTACTTCTGTCCGATGATTTTGTCGAAGAGGACCGCCGGGTTGCCCGGGCCGCAGTCGGCACCGAAGGCGACGATGCGGAACTGGGCGAGTTTGCCTGTGGTGTAGATCACCATCACGCCGTCCTTGCCCGCGACGTTCACCGGCCGGATGCCCTCCGGCCGCACGTCTGCGTCCATCCCGGCCGCGGTGACACAGGCGTCGAGGCGTTCTTCGGTCTTCAGCGAGCCGAAGTCGCGGACGCCGATCGCTTTGCCGACGAGGGCTTCGGCCCCGCCGCCGTCTCCGCCGACCGAGGGCCCGGAAGGAGCCGACGGCGCGGGTTGGGCGATACCGCCCGAATCCGGCTCCCGAGTGGTCGGGACGACGATCGCCACGGCGGCGATGGCCGCCGCCGCCACGGTCGCTATCCCGGCGCCCCAGCCGATCCGCTTGTTCCGCCGCCGCCGTGCGGCCGCGAGGTCCACCACCGGGGCGACCTGCTCCTGCTGCCCTTCAGATGCGCCTTGAAACGCAGGCGTCGCCCGCATTTCGGCGGCCAGCGCGGCGTCGATCCGGGCCGCGTATTCCGCCGGCATCGGCGCGACCGGCTCGTTCGCGAGTTCCGCGAGGTCGGCTGTGGTCGCTTCGAGTGCTTCGATGATCGCCAGTGCTTCGGGGTCGGCGTTCACCCGCGGCCACAGCTCGGCCGCTTCTCGCTCGTCCAGCACACCTGCGTGCAGGTCGGCGAGCACATCGACAGACCACGGCGGACCGACGGTCCCACCGATCCCCCTGCTCTCGTCTGTCATCGTCCCTCCCCGTCACCCGGCGTGCCCTGAGGACGCCTGGCACCCCGTTGCGGGGTAGCGCGCTCTCGTTTGCTTTCGTGAGTTGGGACGTTCGCAATCGCATCGGGGTTCCGTAGATGTCCGAGAACCTTCGCGAGCTTTCCGCGACCTCGGGCACACCGGCTCTTGACCGTGCCCTCGGCGATGTTGAGCATCTTCGCCGTCTCGGCGACGGAGTATCCCTCTACGTCGACCAACACGATCGGGGCACGCTGTTCTTCGGGGAGCTGGTCGAGGGCTTCCTTGACGACCAGGCTCGTCTCGCGTTCCGACATCGAGTCACGCGGCGAGGCGGGCTCGTTGAATTGCCCGGTCTCGGGCAGCGGAACGGTCGGTCTTGCCTTGCCCCGCCGGATGCGGTCGAGGCACGCGTTCACGACGATACGGTGCAACCACGTCGTGACCTGCGATTCCGCTCTGAAGTTGCCCGCTGCTCGGAACGCGGAGATGAAGGCGTCCTGCAGGGCGTCCGCGGCTTCTTCCGGATCCCGCAAGGTGCGCAGGGCTACCGCCCACATGCGGTCTCGATGTCGCTGGACCAGTTCACTGAACGCGTGCGGGTCTCCAGCGGCATGCGCCGCTATGAGATCCGCGTCCGTGGGAGCTGCAGCTGTCACCCGGGAGAGCCTACTGACTCGGGCGTATCACTCGAACGCGACGTACGCAGGCAGGTGACGACAAGCGCGCGCGTCTTCGCCGGAGGCTCGGATCGGGGGCGGCGGGCCGCGACCGGAGCTCCGTGAGGCGAATCGAAAACCACGGCCTGGCGACGCCGATCCGAAAGCGCGCCCAGCGGGCACTGACCCGGTGTCCGCCGTCACCCCGCAGGCAGGAAGGTCAGCTCTTTGAGTTCGGTGACGAACTTGCCGCCCTCGTCTTCACCCAGCTGAGTGATCCAGATGATGAAGTACTGACCCTGCTGAGGCTGCTGCAACGCGATGGTCGACTCGCCCGCCGTGAGGTCCCCGGTCCCGACGACCTTCGTCTCGTCGAGCTTCGGGTTCTTCTTGTCGGCGGAGCGGATCTCGACCTTCGAGCCGGGGCTCGCCGCGTCGAGCTTGACCTGGGTGAGGTTGATCGGATCCTTGAAGGTCACGACCAGCCCGACGCCGTCCTTGAGCACCGGGAACTGCTTTTCGTACTGGTCGGTCTTCCACGAGGTGACCGTGTCGCCGTCGGTGGCGTTCCTGGCCTTGCCGGGGCTGTCGCCCTTGCTGCCCGGGTTGTAGACGGCCACGGCCGACGGCTTCACCGCGGCACCCACGGCGGGGGACGGCTTCTGCTGGGCGGGCGGCGGCTGCTCGCCCGACGGCGGCGGCGCGACCTGCGAGGAGGACGCGGCGACGTTGATCTTCGGACCGCTGGACTTCGACTCGCCCTGGAACAGGTTGATCAGCATCATCCCGCCCCAGGCGAGGATGACCACGGTCGCGACGACCAGCACGGTCACGCCGAACGCCAGCTTCTTCCGCCGCGCGACGTCCTTGACCGGCTTCTTCGTCGTCCAGACGGTGCCGTCCGATTCGGCGACGGCTTCTTCCTCGCCGACCGCCTTGATCAGCTGGGTGCGCTCTTCGGCTTCGGCGACCTGGTCCAGCACGCGCAGGATGGCCGCGCTGGTGCGGATACCGCCGTGGCCGCCGTCCTCGATGGTGCGGACGGCGAGCGAGGACAGCTCGACCGGCACCGTCGGGACCAGTGAACGCGGCGGGATGACGCGGCCGGTCGGCGCGTGCGGTGCCGCCGGGATCGCGGCCGGGCCGCCGGGCAGGGCCCATCGGCCGGTCAGCAGCAGGTACAGGACGGCGCCGAGTGCTTTGACGTCGTCGCGAAGGGTCGCTTCGGGCAAGGGGCCCGGGAAGGCGAGCTTCAGCGCGCCGTCCGGCGTGAGCCGGAGACGCTGCGGATGGTCGAGGCCGAGGACGAGACCGTTCTGATGGGCGTGGTCGACGGCTTCCGCCAGCGCCTGCACCATCCGGGCCGCCGCGGCGGGCGCCACCGGGCGCTGCGCCACGAGGTCGACCAGGTCGCTGCCCTTGGTCCATTCCGCGACGACGACACCGAGCAGACCTTCGCTCGAGGTGACGCCGCTGCCGAGACTGAGCACGTCGAGAACCCGCGCGACCCCGCCGTGGCCGAACTTCGAGGCGTGCGCGGCACGCTCCAGCGTCCGGCGCGCGAGCCGGGCGGCTTCCGCGTCCGCGGGGTCGCCGACCAGCAGCGTCAAC
The DNA here is from genome assembly GCF_055563465.1 of Amycolatopsis sp. NPDC000009. Taxonomy (NCBI): domain Bacteria; kingdom Bacillati; phylum Actinomycetota; class Actinomycetes; order Pseudonocardiales; family Pseudonocardiaceae; genus Amycolatopsis; species Amycolatopsis sp. NPDC000009. Next base: position 423,748 of record NZ_JBVHDI010000004.1, on the reverse strand, counting down.
GCCACGTCCCGCTTCAGCTGCCCGTCGCGGGCACGCCAAAGATGCGCGGCGGCCCGCTCGTCCACCCCGAACTGTGCGAGCAGGCGATACCGGCCGTCACCGACGACCCGGCCAGGGGCCAGCGACCCGCCTTGGGCCCGGATGCCCATCTGGCCGGCCTCCCCTGCCTGTTCGCTCCGTCTCGTATCCACCGCACTCTCCCGCGTAGCTCCCGCCCCGAGGGTACCCAGAATACGACCCGTGAACGCGCGCCATCCGTACGTGAATCGTTATCCGCGCTTGATCAACCGGGTGATCCTCGCCGTGGCCGGCTTCAATTCCTCGACCTTCAAGGCCATGAGCACGCCGAACGACACCACGATCCCGACCATCGTTTGCAGCAGAAGTTTCACCCAGGCATGGAAAGTAGGCCCGAACGAGTCAGGGACGATCTGCCCGGCGAGCCACGCCGCCCCGACCCCGAGCACACTCGCGACGACCGTGAAGAGGATCACCCCGAGAACCCGCTTGCTCCGGAGATTCCCGAGGGTCACCCACAGCCAGACCTGACCGAGGATCGCGCCGACGACGAAGGTGAGGCCGTTGACCATCATCACGCCGAGCACGATGTTGTCCGGGGAGAGCAGCGCCGGGCACAGGTACAGCAACGGCACCTTCACCACGGTCATCACGATCATGATCAGCACCGGCGTCCGCGCGTCCTTCATCGCGTAGAACACCCGCATCTGCAGCATGACCAGCGCGTACGGCAGCAGTGCGAACGCGGAGATGGCCAGTGCCTCGCCCATCCGCGACGCGTTCTCGACCGTGCCCTTGCCCAAGGTGAACAGCGCGATGCCGACCGAACCGCCCACCACGGTCATCACCGCGGAGATCGGCAGGAGCGTCACCGTCGAGATGCGCGACGCGTAGGACAGGTCGCCGATCAGCTTCTTGTGGTCGCCGTCCGCGGCCGCGCGGCTCATCCTCGGCATGATCGCGGTCAGCAGCGACACCCCGATGACGCCGTACGGCAGCTGGAAGAGCAGCCACGCGTTGCTGTACGCGGTCACACCGCCTTGTGAACCGCTGGTCAGCACGCGGGTCGTGATCGTGTAACCGATCTGGCTGACCGCGACGTAGCCGACGGTCCAGAGCGCGAGCCCGCCGAACTCCTTCATGCGCTTGTCGATGCCCCAGCGCCACTTGAACTTGAACCCGGACCGCAGCAGCGGCGGGATCAGCAGCACCGACTGCGCCACGATGCCGAAGGTCACGCCGAGGCCCAGCGTCAGCAGCTTCGGGTCGGTGATCGACACCGGATCGGTGGAGATGTTCCCCGGCATGATCCACACCACGAGGATGGTGAAGATGACGACCAGGTTGTTGATCACGGGTGCCCACGCTGTCGGGCCGAAGATGTGCTTCGCGTTCAGCACCGCCGAGAGCAGCGCGAACAGACCGTAGAAGAAGATCTGCGGCAGCAGCAGGTACGCGAACGCGGTGACCAGCGCGGGATTGGCGTCACCGTTGTCGTCGACGTAGAGCTTGGTGATCAACGGCGCCGCCAAGACGGCGATCGTCGTCCCGATCACGAGCAGCGTGCCCGCCACCGTGACCAGCCGCTGGGTGTATGCCTCTCCGCCGTCCTTGTCGTCCTGCGACCGCACGAGCAGCGGGACCACGAGGCTGGACAGGACACCGCCCATCAGCAGCTCGAAGATGATGTTCGGCATCGTGTTGGCGACGTTGAACGAGTCGTTCTCCACCTGGGCGCCGATGGCCGCGACCAGCAGCAGCTTCCACGCGAAGCCGGTGATGCGGCTGATCAGCGAGGCGATCGCCATCCGGCCGCTGGACTTCGCGATCGACGGCGCCTTCGCCGGAGCGGCGACGTCCTGCTCGCCGGTTTCCCCCGGCCGCGGTTTGACCAGCGGCGCGTCCTTGATCGCCGGCATGACCTGCGTGGCGAGCTGGTCGTACGGGCGGAGGACGTCGGGGTCGGCGACCGGCCAGCGCGATCCCATCGGGACGCCGGGGGTGCGCGGGATGAACCGCGTCGCGTCGGGTTCGTCGCGCCGGTCGACCTGCCACGGGCGGACCGGTGGCGGCTGACGGCGCCCGCGATGCGGCGGAGGCGGTGTCTGGTGGAGCGCCTGCGGCTGGGGTGGAGGTGCCGCCGGACGGCGCGGCGGCGGATTCTGGGACGGCTGCGGCAGCGGCGGGCCCTGCGGCGGCGGAACCGGCTGACGACGAGTCGGCGGCGGAGGCGTCCCCTGGGCAGGGGGCACCTTCCGCGGCGGTGCCTGGTTCGGCGGCGGGGTCTTCGGCGGCCTCAGCCGCCGTGTCTCGTCGTCGGGGCGGCCTGCCACCCGCTGCCGGCGTCCGTCCACCGGAGGCGGGGGCGGGGGCGGCGGCACGGCCCGCCGCGGGCGCTCACCGCGTTCGGGCGGGGGCTGCTGCGGGGGCGGCTGACGACGCTCCGGACGGCGTGCGGGTCCATCGGTGCGGCGGGGCGGTGGCGGAGTGCCTTCGCGCCGGGGACGGCCTGCACGCTCGGGCGGTACACCCGGCTCTCTTTCCAACGCGTGCCCAATCCTCGGTGCTCGGCTACGTGATGCCCGGCGGCATCGTTCGACCCAGGGTAATCGGCAACGGCCGGAAACACTTAAACCTGTGCGTCCTCGGTCACACGCGGGGCGGGTTCGTTCGCCCGATCGGCTCGGGAGTCCTTGATCCTCCGGTAGATCCGCCTGGACGACAGGAGCAGCAGCGCACCGGCCGCCGTGATGGTGATGATGATGGTGATCGCGCCGTACTCCGTGGACGTCAGCTCGAACCGCGCGGCCGAACCGAGCGGGGTCCCGTCGGGCGTGGTCAGCGAGACGTCGACGCTGAACCGGCCGGCCCGCAGCGCCTCGACCGGGAGCAGCCGGTTGCGGGCACTGTTGGCCGGGACCATCTGCGCCTGCAACAGGGTGTCGTCGGTCGGGCGCAGGCCGACGTTGTTCTTCAAGGCGACCTGGACGGCGACGCCGACCGGCAGGTTGTTGGTGATGAACACCGGCAGCGGCGCCGCGCCGGAAGCCAGCGCGATCGTCTGCTTCGGCCGCTCGACGGTGACCTGGCTGCGGATCGCCTCCAGTTCGCCGCGGGCGTTGCCGGTGACGGTCGCGGCGTCCGCGCCGCGCCACGACGTCGACGCGGCCCGGATGAGGGCGAGCCGCACCGGGGCGATCACGTCGGCAGGCCTCACCCGTTTGGTGGCGTCCATCGTCATCGCGGACGACAGGCCCAGCGTCTCGTTGTCGAGCTGGGACATCTTCGCGGTGACGTCGCCGCCGGTCGCGGCCGTCAGATCCTTCGGGTCGTAGTTGACCGACGCCGTCCCGGACGGGCTTTCGCCGAGCAGTTCGGACAACGGCGCCGACTTGAGCAGACCGGCGGCGTAGAACTCGCCCATCCGCTCCAGGAAGGTGGTGAGCTCGGCGCCGGTCGCGGCCCAGTGCCGCGGCGGCGCGATCAGCAGCCGCGAGCGCCCCGCCCCCTCGTTCTGCCCGCCGAGCCCGGCACGGAACGCGATGGCGCCGAGCCCGTTCTGGGTGGACTCCGAGCCGTTCAGCGCGGACGAGATCAGCGCGTCGATCGGCTGCGCGCGCAGGTCCGTCCCCTCGATCGAGACTCCGCTCGAGAGCGGCGTACGGGACTGGAGCTTGCCGGAATCGGTCAGCACGGTCTTGACGCCCGCCTTGCCGATCGCATCGACGGTCTGCGAATCGAGGGCGCCGCCGGGCCAGAGGACGCCGTCCTGCGGCTGGATACCGAGCAGATTCTTGATCGTCCCCGCGCCGTCGAGCGCGGTGGTCATGAGCGCGGTGTCGGTGGCGTCGCCGGCGCGGACCTTCGTCAGCGCGGTGAGGTCGGCGTCGGCGAACGGAAGGGTGACCACGCACCGGCCCGCGACCAGCGCCTTCAGCCTGCCGAGCCAGTTCTTCGCGGTCTCGACGCCCTTGCCGGGGGCGCCACCCGCGATCTGGTAGCCGCGGGTCATCCCGTCGACGGTCGCGACCAGGTCGGGGTCGATGGCCAGGCACAACGAAGACGAGACCTTCGTGTCGGCTTCGGCCGCGCGTGCCGCCTCGACCAGCGAGTCCAGCCGTCCGCCGGCGGCCAGTTCGTCGGCCAGCCGCTCGTCCGCCAAGGTCAGCGGGCCGCCGAGCGGGGCGGAGACGACGTGCACGGCACTGTTCGCGATCGGCCACAGCAGACTCGTGGCCGGGGCAGATGGCGGGCGTGACCCGGGAGCCTTGCCGGGGACACCGAGCACCGGCATCAACAGGGTGACCGCCGCCAGCCGCTCCGGACCGCCGAAATCCGGGGTGCCGTTGACGTTGACCAGCAGCGGGTACACGCCGGTCTTCGGGAACTGGAGCTTGGCGGACGGGCCGAGCGGGACGGACAGGTTCAGCGCCGCGCTCTGTCCGGGCTCCAGCTCGTCCGGTTCGAGATCGACGAACTCGGTCGCGGCGAGATCCTTGAACTTGTCGCCGGCGAGGACGTCACCGATCTGCTGCTCGGTCTGGAGCCGCGTGCCCAGCTGCAGCCGGACACCCAGTTTGCTGATCCGCCGGTCGCCGACGTTGGTGACGCGGCCGGTGACGGTGAGCGAAGCCGAGGTCGAGGTGACCACGCGGGGGTTCAGCTGGTCGAGGTCCACGCGCAGCCGGGGCTGCTCCTGGGCCTGCGCGCCCGCGACGGGCAACACGGTGAAGACCAGGAACAGGATCGACAGGACAGTGGCGGCAAGCCGCTTCACTCAGGTGCTCCCTCGGCGGTGTGCTGTTGCTGCGCGAAGAGTTCTTTGGCCTTCCGGACCAGCTTGCGCTCGTCGGAGTAGGCGAGTTTGGTCTCCAGGTCGGCGAGCGGGACCCAGGCGACCTCGGTCACCTCTACATCCTCGTCCGAAAGTTCGCCGCCGATGGATTCCAGGATGAAATGGTGCACCGTCTTGTGCACGCGCCGTCGCTCGGCCACGAACCAGTAGTCGATGGTGCCCAGCGGCTCGAGGACCTGCGCCGAGATGCCGGTCTCTTCCTTCACCTCGCGCACCGCTGTCTGCTCCACCGTTTCACCGTCCTCGATGTGGCCCTTCGGCAGCGACCACAGCAGTCTGCCGTGCCGGTCGAGCCGCCCGATCAGCGCGGCGTTCGCCCGTTCGGCGTCGACGACGAGCCCGCCGGCCGAGGTTTCGTCGACCGTGGTCAGCCGCCTTCCCCGCCTGCGCCTCCGCCGGCGGCCCGGCTTCGAAGCGCCGGAGCGCCCGGCTGATCCAGACATGCTGCGATGCTAGAGCAAACGGCGGTACAGGTACGCTGGCTCTCCGTGCCCATGGTGGGCCGGGTCGTAGTAAGTGTCTCAGTAAGTACATCCAAATCGTGGTGGGATTGTCGTGAACAAGGTGGTCGCCGGGCAGGCGATTGCGGGGAAGAGCACTGCGATGCAGAACGCCGTGACCGAGCTGATGCGCATCTCCCCGCTGGCGGACGAGCTCGCGAAGCTCTTCGCGAAGGCGGGACACAGTCTGTACCTGGTCGGCGGCAGCGTCCGGGACATGATGCTCCGAAGGCTGTCGAGCGACCTCGACTTCACCACCGACGCCCGCCCGGACCAGGTGCTCAAGATCGTCAGCGCCTGGGGCGACGCGGTGTGGGACGTCGGTATCGCGTTCGGCACCGTCGGGGTGACCAAACAGGGCATGACCCTGGAGATCACCACGTTCCGCGCCGACAGCTACGACCGCGTCGGCCGCAACCCCGAGGTCACCTTCGGCGACAGCATCGAGGGAGATCTGCTCCGCCGCGACTTCACCGTCAACGCGATGGCGATCGACCTCGCGAACAAGACCTTCGTCGACCCGCACGACGGGCTCCAGGCACTGCAGGACAAGGTGCTGGACACGCCCGCCACCCCGCAGGAGTCCTTCGCCGACGACCCGCTGCGCATGCTGCGGGCCGCGCGGTTCTCCGCGCAGCTCGGGTTCACCGCGGCGCCGCGGGTGGTCGACGCGATGTCGTCGATGGCCGAGGAGATCGACCGGATCACCGCCGAGCGCGTGCAGGCCGAGCTGTCGAAGCTGCTGCTGGCGGACGACCCCCGGCCCGGGATCGAGCTGCTGGTCGACACCCGCCTCGCCGACCGCGTGCTGCCCGAAGTGCCAGGGATGCGGCTGGCGATCGACGAGCACCACCAGCACAAGGACGTCTACCAGCACTCGCTGACCGTGCTCGCGCAGGCGATCGACCTGGAGAAGTCGCACGAACCGACCTCCGAGCCGGATTTGATCCTGCGGCTCGCGGCGCTCCTGCACGACGTCGGCAAGCCCGCGACGCGCGAGTTCCAGCCCGGCGGCGGTGTGAGCTTCCACCACCACGAGGTCGTCGGCGCGAAAATGGCCCGCAAACGTTTGCGTGCGCTGAAGTTCTCGAAGGAGATCGTCCAGGACGTCAGCCAGCTCGTATTCCTGCACCTGCGGTTCCACGGCTACGGTAAGGGCGAGTGGACCGATTCGGCGGTGCGGCGCTACGTCACCGACGCCGGCGACCTGCTGCCCCGGCTGCACAAGCTGGTGCGCGCCGACTGCACCACGCGCAACCGGAAGAAGGCGGCCGCGCTGCAGGCGACCTACGACGACCTCGAGCGGAGGATCGAAGCCATCCAAGCGCAGGAGGACCTCGATCGGGTCCGCCCGGACCTCAACGGCGAAGAGATCATGCGGATCCTCGGGCTCAAGCCGGGGCCGGACGTCGGCAAGGCCTGGAAGCACCTGAAGGAACTGCGGCTCGACCGCGGTCCGCTGGAGCACGACGAGGCGGTGGCCGAACTGCGGAAGTGGGCCGCCGAGAACGGCATAGGCTGAGATAAACCCCGTTGGTCTCTGGATCCACGTGGCGTAACCCGAGATACTCCTGCCGGTGCTCCGGGCAGGGGGAAAATCCATGGCGAAGCGGCCGCCCAGTTTCCTGGTGACATTGCTGCGTCGTGGCGCGCCCGCGCTGGCGACGGCGACGAGCGAGCTGTCGGACGAGGTCGGCGACCCGACACCGATGCGCGCGCTCCGGCGGATCCAGCACATGTCGGGGCCCATCGACACGGCCCATCGCGACAACCTGCTGCTCAGAGCCGCCCGCTACGTCGCCCTCGTCCCGCTGGTCTACCGGCTCTTCGCGGTGCCCGGAGCGTTCGGCGTCTACGTCTCCACGCACGGCATGATCGGGATCGGGCCGGTCGGGCTGGTGGCGCTCGGCTCGGCCGGGCTCTCGCTGTACGGCATCCGGTGGATGCTGCGCTCGGCGCCGTTCCGGCCGCAGTTCGCGGCCCGGCTGCTGGCGATCGACCTCGTGTTCACGCTGCTCGCGCCGCTCGCGGTCGGGGCGCTCGTGCCGGCGTCGGTGTTCACCGAGGCGATGGCGATACCCGGCAAGCACCTGCTCGGCGAGGTCGCCCTGCTGGCGCTCGCGCTCGGCATGCCGGCCGCGGCGGCGCTCGCCGTCGGCAGCTTCCCGGTGCGGATGCTCGCGTCCCTGCTCGGCACCGGCCAAGCCGCGCCCGGCGACGCCATGGCCACCTTCCCGTCGATCCTCGGCGTCCTCTTCACCGCGAGCGGCGCCCTGGTCCTGATCGGGCTCGGTACGCGGCTCGCCCTCGCGTACGGCATCCGCAACGGCCGCATCGCCGAACGCGCCCGCCAGCACCGGATGCTCCACGACTCCGTGCTGCAGACCCTCGAAGCGATCGCACTGGCCAACAAGGGCGACCCGGCCACCCGGCTCGACGAGGTACAGCGCCTGGCGCGGGCGCAGTCGTTGGAGCTGCGGCGGACGATCGAGACCGAGGCTTCGGAACGGTCGGAGGCCGGCTCGCGGCCGCTGGGCGAAAAGCTCGCGTCGCTGGCGGCGGAGATGGCGCGGGACGGGCTGCGCGCCCAGCTCGTGATCGCCGAGCTCGACGACGACACGCTTTCGGAGGTCCGGCAGATCGCCATCCGCGACGCCGTCCGCGAGTCCCTGCGCAACACCCTCAAACACGCCGGGACGGACAAGGTCGTCGTCCGGGTCGAGGAGCAGGAAGGTGGCGTCGCGGTGATCACCCGCGATCACGGCGCCGGGTTCAGTCTCGACTCCCGGCCCGCCGGTTTCGGGATCAGCGAGTCCATCACCGCCCGGCTGAACGAGGTCGGCGGGACCGCGCGGGTGGAGTCGGCTCCGGGCAATGGCACCAGAGTCACCCTTTGGGTGCCTTTCTGACGGTAAACAGGAGAACATGAAGAAAACGGACGTCCTGGCCGAAGCGCTCACCGCGTACCGCGACGGTGACCGCGCCACGGCGGCGGACCTCGCCGAGCGTGCCGGATCCACACTCGGCATCGAACTGCACCGGTACCTGACCGAGGGCGGCGGTGGAGGGGTGTACGACCAGCCCGCCGCGTTCACGGCGTTCATCCGCGGCGGAGGGAACGTCAAGCTCTACCGTCAGCTCAGCGCCATGCTCGCCCGGCGCTACGGCAGTGTCGGTTCGCTGCTCGACCTCGGCTGTGGCGACGGGCTCGCCGTCGTCCCCGCGCTCGAACAGGCGGACCGGCAACCGGGCCGGATCGACCTGGTCGAGCCGTCGAGCGCGCTGCTCGCGGAAACGCGGAAGCAACTCGACGGCACGCACGGCCTGCACACCTGGGACGCCACCGCGCAGGAGTTCCTCGCCCGCGACGACGACCGGCAGTGGCAGCTGACGCAGTCGACCTTCGCACTCCAGTCGATCCCGACCGGCGAGCGCACCGAGGTCCTGCGGGCGCTCCGGCCGCGCACGGCGTGTCTGGTGCTCGCGGAGTTCGACGTGCCCGACTACGACGAAGACTCCCCCGAGTACCTGCTTTCCCTGGTCACGCGCTACGAACGCGGGATCTCGGAATACGGCAAGGAGGCCTCGCTGGTGGCACAGGGGTTCCTGCTGCCGATCCTGCTCGGCCTGGTCAAACCGGGGGCGGACCGCACGAACTGGGAGCAGCCCGCCACCGATTGGGCTTCGCAGTTGAAGGAAGCGGGCTTCGCCGGCATCCGGATCGAGCCGCTCGCGGACTACTGGTGGTCGCCCGCGGTGCTGATCACCGCGTCCTGAAGTTGGCTACGTTGGGGGCATGGGGATCCCGCTTTCCGCGCTCGAACTCGCCATCGTCGAGGACGGCCGCGCGGCCACCGAAGTACTCGCGTCGACGGCCACCGTCACCACGAAACTGGAGGAACTGGGGTATCACCGCGTCTGGATCGCGGAACACCACGGCTCGCCCGCCATCGCCACGGCTTCGCCGCCGGTGCTGGCCGCGCATCTGGCGGCGGTGACGTCGTCGATCCGGATCGGCTCCGGCGGGGTGATGGCGCCGAACCACGCCCCGCTGGCGGTCGCCGAGCAGTTCGCGACGCTTTCCGCGCTGCACCCCGGCCGGATCGACCTCGGCGTCGGGCGTGGTCCCGGCACCTTCGACGAGAAGATCGTCCGCGCGTTGCGGCGGGGCGCGGATCCGGCGACGGACGACGAATACCGCGCCGACGTCGCCGAGTTGCTGCGCCATCTGGCCGGGGAGACCGGGATCCGGGTGCTGCCCGGCGAGGTCCCGACGCCGGAGCCGTGGCTGTTGTGCTCCAGTGCGGCCGGCGCTCTCCTCGCCGCCGAGCTCGGCCTGCCGATCGCGGTCGCGCACCACATCCGTCCGCAGAACACGGCCGAGGTGCTGCGGACGTATCGCGAGAACTTCAAGCCGTCTCAGTGGCGCGAAGAGCCGTACGTGATCCTCTGCGTCGAGACCATCTGCGCGGATACGGACGCCGAAGCGGCCTACGTCGCCGGGCCGTGCGCGGTGATCAAGTCGTACCTGCTCAACGGCGAGGGCGGCGACCTCGCCTTCCCGACCAGGGAGCAGGCGGCCGCGCACGAGTTCACCCCGGAGTCGAAGGAGCTGATCGCGCAGTTCACCGCCGCGCAGGCGCACGGCGGACCGGAGAAGGTGGTGCGGTCGCTGAAGGACTTCGCCGCGGCCACCGGTGCCGACGAGCTGATGCTGACGGCACCGGTGTACGACGCGGCCGCGCGGGCCCGGTCCTACGAGCTGGTCGCGAAGGCCTTCTGACTCCCTGCATTTAGTCCTCTGGATGCGGTAGTTGCGTGTGCAAGGACCGCATCCAGAGGACGAAACGCGGGTGGTCAGACGCGGGAAAGCGCGCCGGTTTCGAGGTGCTGGGCGATCGGCCGGGGCAGCACGTAGGCCACGGCCCCGCCCGGCGTCCCGTTCCACGGCGCGGTGATGCCGGTGACCACACGCAGCGGCCGCACGACGCGGTAGAGCCGGCGCTCCCGTTCGCGGTCCGCGGCCAGCGACGTCTCGATGAACCGCGCCGATTCGGCGTGCACGAGATTGCCGGTCTCGTTGCCGAACCGCTGCACCGTGGTGCCCGACGGCAGGACGACGATCCGCTTGCGGCGGAAGAAGTTCAGCGGCGGTTCGCCGCGCAGCGGCAGGATCGGCCAGTCGGCGGGGTTGTCGGACTCCTCGTTCGCGCCCATCGCGCCTCGCGCCGGGTACAGCAGCAGGGTGCCGAGGAAGAACCGCGCCGCCTCTTCGAGTTTGGCGAACGCCACCGGCTCGTCCGTCGGCGGACGCGAGACCTCCCAGCCGCTCTCGGTGCGGCGCAGGGTCCAGAGCCCCGGCTCCGGCACCGCGTTAGCGCCGATCCGGTAGGCCGTCGGCGCCACCCCGTGCTCGGCCAGCCGCTGGTAGAGGACGTCCAGCACCTCGACGGCCCGGATGTCGCGCGCGGGTTCACCGTCGCGTTCGACGCGGGTGCGGGCACTTTCGTCCGGCAGGTCCGCGGCGGTCTGCGGCGGCCGCGGCTTGCCGACGATCTCCGCCTCCGCGGTCGCCCGCACCAGCTCGCCGACCAGCGGCGGCCGGAATCCGGCGGCCCGGATGTGCTCGATCAGTTCCGGCTCCGGCGGCACCCCGTACTTGCGCAGGTAATGCGGGACCGCGGCGGGCCAGATCCACACGCCGTCGGTGTGGAAGGCGTTCGGCACGTCCGGCGGGCCGTTCGGGGTGAAGATGTCGGGCTGCGGACCCGGCCGGGTCAGCGCCACGGGTGAGCGGAAGAGGTAGTCCAAGACGCCGCGCATCAGGTCCGGTGGCACCGGCGGCCGGTTGACGACCGGGCGTTCGCCCTCGTTGTGCGCGTCGACGACCTTCGCGTGCCGGAACACGACGTCCAGCGGCAGTCCCGCCTTGGCCGAAAGCCAGGCCGGGACGTGCTTGGTGTCGCGCGGGAAGATGGCGAGCTCGGTCGCGTACGCGCGCGGCGACGGCTTCCCGCCCTCGTTCGGCGCGAGCCGCCAGGTCGGTTCCTGCTCGGCGTCGAAGTCGAAGTCGAAATGCGATTCCGAGTCGAGCGTGAAGGTGCCCTGGAACCAGGTGCCGGTCTCGGGCTGGTGCATCGCCGCGCGCAACCGCGCGAACAGCGAACCGAGCTCCGGCGGGGCCGCGATCGACACCGACACCGGGCCGTTGCCCTCGTCGCCGACCGAGCGGACCTCGAGTTCGGAGTAGTCGCCGACCTGCCGGAACTGGGCGCCGACACGCTGCCAGCCCGGCGGCAGCACCCGCAGCAGGGTCCGGCCGATGGCACGCAGCAGCGCGCCCTGGTCACCCGTGCCGATCGACGGCCGGGCTTCGGGTGTCTCGACGAAATCGTGCCTGGTCTGCCACAACGCCGTCAGCCGCGACGGCGAGGCGGTGGTCGAGAAGTCCGTCAGGCCCAGTTCGGCCGCGCGGGCCGCGTCCTCGCCCGCCCAGCGCAAGGTCAGGTCGCCGCCGCCGGAGCTCGGCGCGATCTGGAAGTGCTCGTCGTCGAACCGGCCGTACGACTGGAGGCTGAAGGTCGCGCCGACCTCGCCGTTCAGCACGACCCGGGCCGGGCGGCCGTTCCAGTCGCGATCGAAACCCTCGGGCGCCGCTTCCCCCGGCGGCGCGATGAGCAGCAGCGTGCCGTCTTCGGTCGACCGCTGGGCCGCGAAGACGGTGTCCCCCCAGACGGCGTACAGGCCATCCGGCCGCTCCGCCGCTTGAACCCGGTAACGCACTATGTGTCCCCTCCCCAAATACCCCAAACCGGAGGTAAATCTAGTGGGCCGGATAGCGGGCGTACCACCGGTCGTCACCCGGTGCGTTCCCGCCGAACTCCGCGAGCGCGTCGTCCGCCAGCCGTCCGATCACCTCGGCCAATTCCAGCTTCTCGAGCCAGTCCGTCCGCAAGGCCTGTTCGCCGTACATCGCGCCGACGAGGTTCCCGCAGACCGACCCCGTCGAGTCGCTGTCGCCGCTGTGGTTCACCGACGCGAGCAGCGCGGTGTTCGCGTCCGTGGTGGTCAGGGCGACGTAGACCGACATGGAGAGCGCGGTTTCGCCGATGTGCCCCTGCCCGAGCGATTCGAGCTTCTCCGGCGTCGGGGCACCTTCCCGTGAGAGGGCGAGTGCCTGATCGAGCGCCACGCTCTGCTCCTCGTGCCCCTGGTACCTCTCCAGCTCGGCACGGGCGGTCGCGATGGCGTCGAGCAGCGGCTTCCCGGCCAGCAGTTCGCGCACGATCACCGCGAAAGCACCCGACGAGAGATACCCGCTCGGGTGACCGTGCGTCAGTGCCGCGCTCTCGGCGCCGAGCCGGAACACCTCGGCCAGGTCGTCCGACCACAGCGCGACCGGTGCCGCGCGCATGATCCCGCCGCAGCCCTTCGAGTTGTTGACCGGCTTGTCCATGCCGGCGCGCACGCCCGTCTTGCCGTACGCCTCCAGCTCGCCGAAGCAGGTGAGCCCGGGCGCGCGACGGCTGAACAGCTCGCGGTTCGTGATCAGCCAGCCGTCCGGTTCCGCGCTCGTGTCCTGCGGGCCGCGTGCCCGCTCCCACGAGACGCCCTGGGTGTGCAGCCAGCGCTGGTAGGCCAGCTGGAGCGACTGCTCGACGGGAGTGGTAGCAGCGGTAGCAGCGGTAGCAAAGGTCCCCTGCTGCCTCCGGCTGGTAGTAAAGGTCCCTTGCTCCCGGCGGGCGGCGGCATGGGCCCTGATCAGGCCTTCCAGGGTGAACAGCGTCATCTGGGTGTCGTCGGTGATCCGCCCGACGCCGCCGTACGCGGGGATGAGGTCGGTGATCCCGGCGGGTCCGGCGATCTCGCGGATACGGTCGATCGAGTCGAACTCGGTCTTCGCGCCGAGCGCGTCGCCGATCGCCCCGGCGAACAGGCTGCCGCGCAGCCGCGACCTGGTCGCCGGATGTTGAAGCCACTCGCGCATTTCTCTACTGATCTCCTCGTGGATACCGGTTCGCGTCCCAGCGTCGCCGCTCTTCGGGCTCGCGGGGCAGGCCGAAGCGGTTGAAGTAGTAATACGCGTCGCCCGCCATGGCGTCGACGACGCCGAGGTCGGCGAACGCGGCGAGCCAGGACTCCGGCAGACCGGGCACGGTGAGCCTGGCGCCCACCATCGCCCCGGTCAGCGCCGCGGTCACCGTGCCGCCGCGGGCGGCCAGCGCCAGCGCCGCCTCGGCGTCGTAACCCCGTTTCGCGGCGGCGAACAGCGCCCGGCCGAGCACCGAAAGCGGTGTCCGGCCGTCGCCGATGCTCTCGAACTGCTCGACGTCATCACCGTCGACGTCGTCGCGGAGGTCGAGCACGGTCTTGACCAGCTCGCCGACCTCGCCGCTGTACTCGTCGAAGCCTTCGAGGAAGTTCGCGACCGCCGGTTCGCCGTTCTGGGCCGCGAGCTGGGCGCGGAACACGTTCACCAGCAGTTCGGCGCCGTGGACGACCTCGTGTCCGGCGGCGGATCCGACCAGCTCGCGGACGACCTTCATCGCGTAGAACGTGCTGTCGGCGGGGCCTTGCACGCCACCGGTCACCGTCGCGGCGAGCGCCGTCGCCAGCAGGGCCGAGAACTCCGCGGGGGCCGGTCCGGCGGCCGCGGTGGCCTTGGCGACCCAGCCGTCCGGCCGTCCGCCCGCGGGCAGCGACGCCGGGATCTCGGGCTTGTCCGGGGTCGGGTCCAGGCCGCGGATCACCGATTCGGTGTGGAACAGCAGTTGCCGGGTCAGCCCGCCGAGCGGCAAGCCGTCGGCGGGATCCGCGCCCGAACCCAGTGCGTCTCCGAGCGCGAAGCCGACGTACGCGCCGAGAAGCCGCGGGTACGCGAAGCTGCCGACGGGGAGCGTCGGGTCGTAGAACTTCCCGAAGGTCCAGGCGCTCGGGCGAGGCTCGCCGTTGTCGTAGAAGTGCGTCACGAGGCCGTTGGCGAACAGGTCTTCGGGCAGTTCCGGCAGCGGACGGCCGTCGTACTTCGCCCGGGAGCGCTCGAACGACAGCGTCGAGGCGCGGACGTAGCGGGTCAGCTCGTCGCTGCTCAGGGGGTAGCCGTTGTCCCTCGCCTGGTCGACGAGGCTCCGCAGATTCGCGACAGCGGCGCCTTCGTACTCCCCGCTGAAGTACGCGGGGCGCCCGACGGACTCGGGGCGCTCGGTGCCCGCCGGAAGCTCGAGGTCGGCGACCTGCCGCAGCGTCTCCGGGTAGACGTTGAAGGTCTCCGGACGGCCGGGGTTGACCAGCAGGCCGACTCCGGGGTTGTCCTTGGCCCGCCGCAACAGCACGCGGGGCTGGACTCGCTGCCACATCGTGTACTCCGACGGTACCTGCGCCTCGGAGGTGTAGACGACGAAGCGCGCGCCGGCGTCACCGAAGTCGCGGACCTGGAGGTGGCCGTCCTTCGCCGGGGCCAGGACGTCGAGGTCCAGCATCCAGTGGACGAAGTCCTCCGGCGTGATCCATTCGACGCGCAGGTAGCCGAGCAGGGTCTCGACCGGGCTTTCCGGTGCCGGGCGGCCGGAGAATCGCGGCCCTGGCCGGTGATCGGGGTTCGCGCGGACCGCGCCGGTCGGCTCGCCGTACAGCGTGTGCTGCTCCCAGCGCAGGATCGCCGCCTTCGGTACGGGCAGGCCGGGTACCGCGTCCGGGTCGAACTCGGGATCGACGATCTCCGTCCACCGGGTGAAGGCGTCGGTGTCCTCGCCTGCCGCCGAAACGGCCATCAGCTCCAGGTCGAGGCGGATCTCACCGCCGTCGTCCGGGACGAAGGCGACCGGGCTGGGGAACAGGCCGGCGCTGGGGTCGGTCCCGTCGAGCCAGCCGACGGTGTTGTACGTGACGTTCCAGCCGTCGGTCGCGCGCACGACGTAGTCGCGGCGCACCCGCAACGCGCCGGTGCCCTCCCCGCCTCGGCCCGCCAGCCACTCCTCGACGCGGCTGACGGCTTCCTCTTCGTTCATCGTCCCCATCCTGGCCTGTCGGTGAACCCGCGACCGCGATCGACGTCGGCAGGACGCTGCCTGGTCATCCACGTCACAGGCGTGGAAAGGGCGTCCCGGGCGGGTTCACGCCTTCGGTCATTTTCGGCTTCCATCTCAGCTCCGCCGCCCATCCTGTTCACCAGCGCGGATACCGCTGGGCCCAGCCGTCGACCTCGTGCAGTGCCGAGTGGCGGTCGAAATGCCAGAACGCGTCCGTGGCGATGTTCTCCAGCAGGTAACGCAGTTCCAGCTGCTCGACCCACTTCTGGGGCAGCCCCGGGATGCCGGTGCGGGCGCCGAGCAGCGCGCCGGCGATGGCGCCGGTGATCGCGCTGCGGCCCGAGTGGTTGACCGCCCGCAGCAGCGCCTGCTCCGGGTAGTTCTCGAAACCGGACAGTGCCGCGAACGCGCGGCCCAGCACCGAAAGCGTGCCCTTGCCGTCACCGATCAGCTCCGGGACCCGCAGATCGGGCAGGCCGTGCTTGCCGAAGAACGGCACCGATTCCGCGACCATCGCCTTGAGATCCGCCCAGACCGGCCCCCGCTGGTGCGGGTTCTGGTCGCTGAAGATCTCCCGGGAGGTGTTCCAGACCGGGTAGCTGAACGCCTCCGAGGTCAGCGCCGGTTCGAACAGCCAGGTCAGGTAGGTCGCAGCTTCGACGTCGACCTCGCCCGGATGGGTCACCGCGACGAGGTCGCGCACCGCCTGGCGGACGCCGCCGCTCAGCGCGCTGCCCGGCCCGGCCGCGGTCATCGCCGCCGGCAGTGCCGCGACCAGCGCGTCCGGTCCGCTCATCGGCATCGCCGTCGGCGAGATGGTCGCCAGCGCGTGATAGGCGTTCAGTTCGGCGTCGTCGGGAGTGCGGCGGACGCGGAGTTCCGGCACCTTCACGAGCCAGCCGTCGGCGTTGTCGAGCGGCGCGCCCTGGGTGTGCAGCCAGCGCATCAGCGAGTTGCGCGCGACCGTCCCGAGCGCCTTTTCGGCGTCGCGGTTCTCCGGCTGCTCGCGATGCGGGCTGCGGATCACGGCCTCGGTGTAGAACAGCAGCCGCTGGGTGAGCGGCCCGATCCGGCCGGGCAGGTCGAACGCGACCGGCAGATCGGTGACCCCGTCCGGGCCGTAGGTGTTGTGGATCTCGTCGAGCCGCATCCGGTCGACGGCCGCGCCGAGCGCCTCACCGAGCGCGAAGCCGACGTACGCGCCCGTGACGCGCTGCCAGCCGTAACGCGAGCTGGAGCGGTCTCGCTCGAAGTACTTGCCGAAGGTGTCCAGACGCGGCTGGATCTGCCCCTCGTTGTCGTAGCCCGGCGCCAGCCCGTTGGCCCGCAGGTCGTTCGGGCGGCCGCGGGGTGGTTCCGGCTGCCGGAGCCGCGCCAGCCACGACTGGCCGAGGACGGTCTTCTGGCATTCCTCGGCGCTCAGCTCGAACCCGCGGCGGCGGGCCCGTTCGGCGGCGGCCAATGGCGGCTTCACCGGCTCGGACAGGCCCATCTTCGCGGCGGTGTCGACGGCGAGCGCCTCCAGCTCCGGGTCGGCCTCCGGGCAGCGCTCGTTGACGTCGACCCCAGGGCCCCGGCGCGGGAACCGGAGCGCGGTCTCGGCGAGTTCGGCGCCGCTGACGTCCTCGAACGTCGCGGGACCGCCGTTGATCACCAGGTTCGGCGGGCTCTCGTAACCCGCGAGGGTGGCGATGTCGACCTTCCAGTACCCGTGTTCACGGGACGGGAGGTTCCTGGTCGAGCTGAACACCCGCAGTTCGGCGCGTTCCTCGTTGAAGTAGAACCGTTCCGTCTTGCCCGACGCCAGGTCGAGCGGGACGTAGACCTCGCAGCGCAGCAGCCCGACGAGCAGCTGTTCCCTGGTCAGCCAGCCGACGCTGGCGAACGAAAGCAGCGTTTCGAGCTTGTTCTCCGGCTTCGGGTAACCGCGGCGGACCGGGCCGGCCTTGTACTCCGGGTTCTCCCGTTCTTCCCCGGTCTGCACGCCTTCCGCGTTGACCTTGACCCAGCCCGCGACGACCGGCGGCGGGACACCGAGGTCACCGAGCCCGGCCTTCGCGTACTCGGGGTCGACGACCTCGCGCCAGGCCTCCTGGCCGGGGAACGCGACCGGGACGCTGAGCCCGCCGGGCTGCGGATGCGCCTGGCGCAGCTCGCCGTCCGGTTCGCGGACGATCACCGACGGCGGCGGGAAGATCTCCTTCTCGGCATGACCCTCGTCGAGGAAGGCGATCGTGTTGTAGGGGACAGACCAGCCCTCGGGGATGCGCAGGACCTTCTCGTGGTTCACGCGCAGGCCGGCGCCGCCCGGTTCGGACACGTCCGGACCGTGGACCGCGCGCAGCCACTCTTCGACCTTGGCTACCGCTTCCGCCGATTCCACCTACTCGATCCTCTCCAGGCTGCCGTCGGACACGTGCTCGGCGATGGTCCTCGGGAGCACGTAGGCCACCGCCCCGCCGGGCATGTTCGCCCAGGGGACGGTGACACCGATGATCACGTGGAGCGGGCGTCGCAGCCGGTAGGTCCCACCGACGCGCTCCCGTTCCAGCGGCAGGGACGTCGTGGCGAACCGTACCCCTCCGTGGTGAACCAGATTGCCGGTCTCCTCGCCGAACCGCAGTACGACCGTACCGGCGACCATCCGGCTCACGCGCTTGTTGCGGAGCAAGGTGAGGGGAGGCTCACCCGGCGCCGCCTGCACCGGCCAGTCGGCGAGTTCCTTCGCCGTCTCCAGTGGTGTCTCGTGTCCGGCGGTCATCCTCGCCGGATGCAGGAGAACCGCGCCGAGCAGCTGATGCGACGCGTCTTCGAGCTTGTCGAAGTACTTCGGCGACACCGGGGCGCCGTCCGAATAGGCGGCGACCTCCCAGCCCTTTTCGGTGAAGTTGAGGCACCAGGCGCCGTCCGCGCGGTCGCCGATGCGGTAGGCCTCCGGCCAGACGGCGTGCTCGCCGAGCCTGCTGACCAGCACGACCAGGAGTTCTTCGTCGGTCAGCACCGGATTCGGCGACGTCTCCAGCTCCGCGGCGATGTCGCCCTCGGTCTTCTTGACGTCGGAGCGGCCCGGCTTCGGCCGCGGCTTGCCGAGGAGATCCGCTTCCGCGGTCCGCCGCACGAGGTGTTCGACGTACGGCGGCTGGAACCGCTGGCCGCGGATGTGCGCGACCAGGTCCGGCTCCGGCGGGATCCCGTATTTCCGCAGGTAGTGCGGTACGGACGCGTGCCAGATCCAGGTGCCGTCGGTGTGGTAGCTCTCGGGGACGTCGTCGTCGGCCTCGGGATCGAAGATGTCCTTCCCGAGCCCGCTGCCGGAGAGGATCGCCGGCTCACGCTCGAGGTACTGCGCGATCAGCGGCGCTTCGGACTCGTCCAGCTCCGGTCTGTCCACCACGGGCGGCTCGCCCTCGGTGTACGCGTCGACGATCCGGGCGTGCCGGAACTCGACGCGCAACGGCAGCTGCGCGCGCAGCCGCCACCAGTCGGGGACGTGCTCGTCCTCGCGGGGGAATGCGGCCAGTTCGTCCGGGTACGCCGAAGCCGACGGAGCCTTGGTCCACGCCGGTTCGTCGTCGAGGGTGAAGTCGAAGTCGAAGGTGCCGTCGGGTTTCACCGTGAACCGCGACTGGAGCCAGGTCCCCCGGCCGATCGCGTACATGCCGGTGCGCAGCCTGCCGAAGAGTTCGGTCAGCTCGGGCGCGGGCGTGAGGTTGTGGCCCTCGAGTTCGGTGTGATCCCCCGCCTGCCGGAAATCGGCGACGGCCGGATGCGCCGCGTCGGCGGTACCCGAGCGGATGAGCTTGCCGATCTCGACCAGCAGCCCGCGTTGTTGTTCCGGAGTGAGTTGTTCCACGTGAATCATCGCGCCCGGTTCGGCCGGCTGAGCGGGCTCATTCCGAGTCCCCTTCCGCCGGTGGTTTGTATTCGGGGAAACGCGGCTCCGCCCGGAACGACGGCGGCTCCCCGGCGGCGCGCCGGGCCAGCTCGTCCTCCCACATCTTGAAGGTGCGCTTGCGCAGCGACTGGATCAAGGCCAGTTCCTGGGGTGCGAGACGGCGGTCTTCGCGGTCGGCTTGGGCGTAAAGGCCGTCGATCGTCTCGTAGAGGGCGAAGACCGCACCCTCGCCCTTGAGCGAGTACGCACGGGCGACTTCGGTTTCCTGGACGAACTTCTCCTCGGACACCTTGCTGATATCCGAACTCGCCATCGCCCGGAGGACCTCGCGCACGTGTTCCGGCTTCTCGTCGAACTCGCCGGTGCGAGAGTTGAGCAGGTAGCCGGTGAGACCACCCTCCGGTGTCTTGTCGACCCGGTAGGTGCCCGCGTAGTAGGTGAAGTAGGCCGGAGTCTCGATCATGCGTTCTCCTCGGGAGGCTTCGGCAGCCCCAGCTTCAGGCCATCCATGAACCTCACCCGGACCTGATTGATCAGTGCGGCTTCCAGTTGCGCCTGTTGCAGGGTCAGCCTGCCCTTGCTCTTCGCGTCCTCGCCCGCCGAATCGGGGATGTTCTCGTCCATCGCCCGGTTGTACGTCGGGAAGTCCCGGCGGACCTCGTACAGGGCGTGCTCGAAGACGGCGACGTCGTCGATGCTCTTCAGGTGCAGCCGCAGCTCGGCGACGTGCCCGTTCGGCAGCCGGACGTTCATCTGCAGGTCGCGGTAACCGCTCGCCTGCGGGTTCGCGAACCGGTCTTCGAACTTGACGATCTCGAGATCGTCACGCGCCATGATCTTGTTCAGCGCGTTGTAGGCGGCCGCGACCGAGTCGAACTGGATCTTCGCTCCCACCAGATCGACCAGCCGGGCGGCGTTACCGTCGTATTTGGCGATCTTGGCCAGCGCCCGGCTTTCCGTCTTGGGTTCGGTCCGGGCGCCGGGAATGTCGTTCTCCCCCGCGATCTCGGCGACGATCCGGTTGAGATGCCCCTGGTTGCCGGCCCAAGCGGCCTCTTCCCGCGCGAGGAATTCCTTGATCTTGGCGAGGTTCCCGATGTGCTCCTTGGGGAATCCGGCGTGGACCCGGTGCTCCACTTTCGAGGTGGCGGCCATCTCGGCCGCCGCGTCGGCGATCCCCCGCTGTTCCGGGGTCAGCGGCGTCTCACCCGGCCCCGCCTGTTCGACGCGGTCGATCAGCTGGTTGTCGTTCGAGTGCGCCTCGTGGAGGGCGTCCGCGAGCATCGGGATCGCGTCCGGATGCTGGAGCAGGCTGCCGATCGTCTTCGGATTGTGCAGCAGCGAGTCGACGAGGTACGAGTTCTTCGGTTCGAGCATCAGCTCGATGAGCTTCGGCTGACCAGGCAGATGGTCGCGGATGAAGTCGCTCAGCGGCCCGAGGTCGTGCTGGACACCGTCGTCGGTCGTGATCCGGACCCGGTCCCTGGTGTCGTCCAGTCCGGCGAGCGCCGCCTCGAACTCCGGAGTGGCCAGCAGCCGTTCGGCGTTCGCGCGTGCCTGGGGATCGACGTGCGAGGGGGGTTCCGGAAGCGACTGGGACGCCATGCCGTAGCCCCCGTCGTGCGGCGGCGTCACGATCGGACGGCCGTCCGGCCCGATCCGCGACGGCTGCACGTCAGGGCCGTCTTCCCTGGCGTAGGCGATCCGCGGGTCGACGGGCCGCGCCGACGAGGTCTCCGTCCGCGTGGTGTGCGCGTCGGCGTGCTGCGCGGCCGGGCCTTCCGGGACGCCGACGTGCATCAGCTTCACGTCCAGCGGCGGATGCGGCAGATTCATCAGCGCGCCGGACTGCGGGTCGATGAACGCGACGCCGTCACGCGTGTTCGCCACCATGGCGACGTGCCCGCGCTCGACGCCGTTCTCGTCGAGGTACTTCACCGCCACGACCGCGTGGTGATCGGTCGGCATCCCTCGCATCTCACGGATGACGGTGTCGTAGTCGGCGCGGTCGGAGAACTCCCCGCCGAACCGTCCCTCGACGTGCTCCAGCGTGCCGCGGCTGTCCATCTCGTGCACCAGCAGCGGATCGGCGGTCGAATCGATGCCGTTCAGCCGGTCCATGTACGCGCCCGGCGTGCGGGTGCAGTTGGAGCGGTAGCCGTTCGCCAGCGCGTCGGGGTCGTTGAAATGCGGGTTGACCTCGCCGAGCCGCGGATGCCGGTCGGCGATGTACGCGGCCTGTTGCTCGGGACTCGCCGAACCGGCGTGGATCGCCGGTTCACTCGGCGGGTTCGTCGCGACCGCCAGCGCCGAGTGGTCTCGCTCGGGGGCGGGCAGCTCGATCGTGTCGTCGGTGACGGGCTGCTCGCCGTACTCGGGCCCCTTTTCGACGTCCGCGACGCCGTGGTCCGCCGGGTTCTCCGTGGTGACGTGCGGGGTCTGCGGCTCGTCGAAGCCGCCGAGGCGCGCCATCGACTGCGCCTGGGCGAGACGCGCGAGTTCCGGCGCCTCCGCCGCGTGCCGGGCCCGCCGCTCGTCCATCTTCTGCTTGGCGGTCTCGGGGTCGAGGTAGCGCGGGTCGCCGGGAGTGACCTCTTCGGCGTGGATGACCCATTTCGGCCGGTCGACCAGCGGCGGAGTCTTGAACTCCTTGCTGTGCACGTAAAGCTGGGTGGCCGGCTTGTTGATGGCCTCGTTCTCGCGCGGGTTCTCGGCGAGCGACGAGACGTCCTTGCCCGTCTTCGAGACGATGTGGATCTCGACGTCTTCGCCGAACTTCGACTTCGTGTCCGGCGAGGTTTTGATGGTCGAGCTGGTCATCGTCGGCTCGGGCACGGTCTGGCCGGGTTCGTAGTGCGCCGCCATGATCGCGGCGGCCTGCATGTCACCCTTGGTGTCGATGCCGCGGATGGCCTCGCCGTGGAAGTCCGGCAGCTCGTTGAGCGCGCCGACGATCGCCCGGGTGCTGCGCTGGGCGTTTTCGAAGTCGGGGTGCGACTCACCCTTGCGGTTGGCTTCGTTGATCGCGTACGCGTGTTCGCGCGAGTACGAGTAGATCGCTTCGGCGGCCTCGGGCGAGACGCGGTCCTTCAGCGGGCTGGCTTCGAGCCGCTTGAGCGCCTTCTCGCGAGCCTGCTCGGCGAGTTCGGTGCTGTCGTAGCGGTCCCGGAGGCTCTTGTGATCCTCCGGCGTGCCACGGAAACCGTCGTCGGAGAGGTAGCTCTCGTCGACTCGCGCGGGGGTTTCTTCCGGGCCCCTGAGCCGGTCGGCGATGTCGAGTTCGGTCTTGGGCGCCTGCTCCTGGACCGGGGTTTCGGTGTGCACCGTCTCCGGCGCTTCCGAGTGGTGGACGTGCGGAGCGTCGCCACCGCCCATCGGCATCGCCTTGATCGACGCCGGATCGTCGGGCAGCGTCACGAGCCGCCCGGTCATCGGGTCGGCGAAGACCACGCCGTGCGGCGTGTTCACCGCGGCGACGATCCTGGTCTCGATCCGGTCCTTGGCCCGCGGCGAGCCTTCCGGCGCGGTCGGATCGGCGGCGGCGTGGTGCTCGAACGCCACCGCGGTCCGCGCGCCGACCGGACGTTCGCCCAGCTCACGGGCGATGTCGGCGAAACCGTTCCGATCAGACCACTGCCCGCCGAGCCGGTCGCTGACGTGCTGCAGCGGTGAACCGCCGGTCGACGGCGCGGCGACCGAGTCTCCGCCGTTCATCCGGTCTTCGAACGCGACCAGCGCTTCGGCCGAGTTCGTCTGGTAGCCGTCCTTCCACGACTCGGGCGCGTAGTAGTTGCGGGTGTTGGCCTCGCCGATCGCGGGGATCTCGTCCATGAGCAGCCGGACCTGCTGGTGCGGCGTCTCGGTCGAACCGGCGTGGATGACCGGCGTCCCGCCCTCTTCGAGTGGCTTCGCGAGCTCGGACCAGCCACCGTCCGGAACGTGTTCCCTCGGCGGCTTCGGGAGCTCGCGGGCCGGGGCGTCGGTGACGTCGACCCAGCCGCCCTTGCCGTCGGCCACCTTGGTTTCGAGCCCCGCGAGACCCTGACCCTGGAACAGCTCCGGGTGATCGCGGCGCAGCTGGGCTTCCTGGTCGGCGGCTTCCTGCGCCAACCGTTCCTGCACGGCGTTGTTGTAGTCGCGCCGCTCGGCGACCTTCTGCTGCACCTGCTCCGCGGTCAGGTGGTCGTCGCCGTCGACGACCTCCTCGCATTCGACGATCCACTTCGGCAGGTCGTTGGGCGAACCGTCGTCGAGACGCTTCTTGTAGTGCGGGTGCTCGGGATGCCCCGGCCCCATCTTGACGTCGGTGACGCGCAGCTGCGTCGCCGACTTCAACAGGACTTCGCGTTCTTCCTTCTTGGAGGCGAGGTCTTCGATATGGCGTCCGGTCTTCGACTGGATGCGCATCTCGACTTCGCCGGGGAAGGTGCTGTGCGGATTCTCGGGGGTGACCCGCGACGTGCTCAGCATCTGCGGATCGCAGACGATCTGGTCCTTGGCGTGCGCTTCGAGGAAGGCCCGGATCGCGCTCTCGTTGCCGTTGAAGTTCACCCGCCGCGATACGAGCCCCTCGTAGGCGGGCATCTCGTTGAGGCCGGAGGTGATCGCCTCGATGTGTGGACGGAGCGCCTCCAGCTCCGCGCCACCGTGCCGCTGGGCGTGCGTGATCCGCTCGGCCATGTCGGTGCGCGTGTAGCTGTGCACCGCGTACGCGCCCTGATCCGACATCTCCTTGACGCGCGGATCTTCGTGGGCGTCGCGTTTGGCGAGACCTTCGCGGCGGACCTGTTCGCTCCGCGCTTCCCCGGTGTCCTTGTCGAAACCGCGCTTGTCGATCTGCGTCTCGGCGAGCGCGCGGTAGGCGGCGGGATCGTCCGTGTGGAAGTCCGGATCCGTCAGGTACGGCTCGTCGACCGTGGGCTTGTCGTCGGGCGTGACGTCCTGGGGCGCGTCGGTGTCCTTGGGGGACTCGACGTCCTTGGGAGTCTCGACGTCCTTGGGAGTCTCGGTGTCCTTGGGAGTCTCGGTGTCCTTCGGGACGTCCGTGTCCTTCGGAGCCTCGACGTCCTTCGGGAGCTCGGTGTCCTTGGGCAGGTTGTTCTCGCCGCGGTCCTGAGGTGCCTGCTGCGGCGTGTGCTCCACCGGCCGTACCGGAGGCTGCTGCTGCGGACGTTGCGGCTGCTGGGGCCCCGCGTTCGGGTCGTGACCAGGGCGCGGTGCCGGGACATGCGGCGGACGCTGCGGGCCACCGAAACGCGGCGGCTCGGCACCGGGCGGCATCGGCCTGCCGGGCTGCTGTCCCGGATGCCCCGGCTGACCGGGGTGGTGACCGGGTGGCGGCGGCATGGGGCCGCGGTTGCCGGGGAACGGGCCGTTGCCCGGATGCTGGGGCCGCGGCGGAGGCGGCGGATAGCCCGCCGGACCGCGGTTGCCCGGCGGTGGGCCGGGCGGCGGTGTCTGCGGACGCGGCGGGACCCCGCCGTTCGGACCAGGTCCAGGCCTGCCCTGATAACCCTGGGGCGGCCTCGGCGGACCCTGCGGACCAGGGGGCTGCGGCGGTTGCTGAGGACGCTGGCGCGGGCCGCGGTCCTGCGGATATCCACCCTGACCGGGATGCTGCTGCGGCGGGCGCGGGCCCATCGGGCCGGGCTGACCCTGCGGTCCTCGCGGTGGCATGGGGCCGCCACCACCGGGAGGCGGCGGCGGAGGCGGCGCGAAACCACCCGGAGGCGGCGGCTGCATCGGCTGCTGGCCCTGGAAGGGCATCGGGCCGGGCTGCTGGTCGAACCGTGGCTGCTGTGGTCCGCCGTTGCCCGCGAAACCCGCGGCTTGGACGCCGTCGTTCGGCCGGACGGGCCGGGACGGATCGTGTCCGGGAGGCGGGAAACCGCCGCCAGGGGTGGGCCCGTTGCCGCCGGGCGCCATGCCGTAGCCACCCGACGGAGCGGGCGAGCTCGAACCCGGGTTCGACGCCATGCCGTACCCGCCGGAACTCGACGGCGCGCCCGTGGAAGCGGCGGGCGGCATCGCGCTGGACTGCGAAGGGCTCGGCGAAGGACTGTGCGAGGGGCCCGGCCCCGGGCTGGACGCCGGGCTCGGTGCCGGCCCTTGGGACGGGCTCGGCGCGGGGCTCGAAGCGGGTGTCTGTCCCGGCGCCTGCGACTGCGCGGCGGGTGCCTGCTGCTGATTCCCCGCCGCGGCTTGCTGCTGCTGACCGGATCCGTTGTCGGCGGTGGCCGCCGGGGCGTTCTGGTGGGTCTGCGCCGCACGCTGACCGTCCCCGGTGTTCGCCGGGGCGTCGGCCGGACGTTCCGGGGCCTGCGTCGCGGACTGGCTGACCCGGTCACTGTCCGCGGTCCGCTGCGGATCGGCGGTACCGTCCGAACCGCGGCTCGAAGCCGCCGGACCGTCCGAAGTGGACCGTGGCGCTGGATCCGATGAAGAGTCCGACCGCGAAGAAGAACCGGAATCCGAAGAGGAACGCGAGTCCGAAGAAGAAGAGCCCGAGTCCGAAGAGGAACGCGAGTCCGAAGAAGATCCGGAGTCCGACGAAGAACCTGAAGACCCCGGGGTACGCGAAGGCGTCCCCGCATCACCGGTGTCCACATCCGGCGTCGAAGGCCCGTCACCCGTCGAGGCGCCGGGCGTGTTCGCGGCCTTGATGTCGCCGATCTGGCTCTTCGCCCCGTCGACACCGCCGCCGACCGCTCCACCGGACGCGCCCATCAGGACGTCCTTGGCCGAAAGCTTGTCCAGGTCACCGGTGACGGCCGCCTGCCCGACCGTGCTGGCGACCCCTTCGGCCGCGCCGCGCACGGCACCCCGCGCCGCGCTGTCGACGATCTGGCCGCCGACGCTGTCGGAAAGGCCCTTGGTCGCGCCCTTGCCGATACTGCTGCTGCCCGCGCCGACCACGCCGTCGACGGCGCCGCTGATCGCGGAATCCTTGGTCTTGCTGAAGTCCCAGCTCTCGCGGTCGCCCTTGGCCATCTGCAGGCCCTGGATTCCCGCGTCCATGGCGAGGTTCATCGCCGTGTTCTGCAGGACCTCTTTGCCGATCTTCTTCAGGCCCTCCTTGAGAAGCTTCTCCAGGAGTTCCTTCGCGACCTTCTTGAAGCCTTCCTGCGCGAGCTTCTGCATCAGCTGCCGGAAGATCATCTGGACGGTCATACGGGTGGCGATCTGCGCCGGCGCGATCCCGGCCGTCGACCCACCGAACGTCACCGCCGCGGCCGCGATCATCGCGACGATCTGCGCGGCCAGGATCACCAGCGAGATGATGATCATGTACTTCGTGTACTCGACGTCCAGCGCGGTCGCGTTGCACGAGTCGCCGAGCGCCTTCGAGGAGTCGGCCAGCGACTTGAAGTACGCCTCGTCGCCCTCGACGAACTTCTTCCATGCCTCGGCGAACTTCTCCGCACCCTGGCCGCTCCAGCCGCCGAGGACCTCGGTGGCGCCCTTGGTCGCGGTGTCGGCGATCGGCTGGATCGCCTTCGAAGCGTTGTGCCAGGCGTCGCGCAGTTCGCGGAGCTTGTCCTCGTCGCCTTCGGGCCAGCTTTCCCCGACGACGATCGGCAAGAGCCACTTGACCGCGTCGGGCATCTCCATACCCACGGCGCTAGACCTTCTTGTCCAGCGTCGACTTGATCTCTTCCTCGGCGTTCGTGAACGCGGTCATCGACCGTTCGACGTTGTGCTGCATGCCCCGCAGCGCCTCGACGACGTTCGCGAACCCTTCGGACGAGCCCTGCGCGCCGGGCTCGTAGTCCTTCGCGAACTCCTTGCCCGCGTCGTCGTTGCCCCAGCATTGGCCGAGCGAGTTCATCGCGGCCAGCAGTTCCTTGCCCGCTTCGTCCAGCTGGTCCGCCGCGATCCCCAGTTTGGCCGCGGCCGTCTTCACCGCTTCCGGGTCCGCGGTGAACCCGGCGCCACCCCCACCGTTCGGCATCAGACTCCCCTGGTCAGCCAGCTCGAGGGCGGCTCTTCCTCATCGTCGTCCTGCTGACGTACCCGTTTCGGAATCGGTTTCGGTGCCGGCGGCGCGGGAGGGGCAGGCGGCGGAGGCGGCGGGGCGTCGTCCTTGATCATCAGCGGGGCGTCGAAGTCTTCGTCGGACTTCGCGGGCGCGGCCGCCTCCTCCTCTTCCGCGAGGAAGTCCGGGATCGCGGGCATCAGCCCCTGCAGTGAAGGCGCGCCTTCGATGAGGTCCGACAGGTCCGGCAGCCCTTCGGTGATCGGGGCCATCAGCTCGGCGACCTGCTGCTTGACCTGCAGCGATCCCTGGCGGACCAGCGTCAGCACGGTGTTGGCCAGCTGCGCGGGATTGGTGCGCTCGAAGGCGTTCGGCTGGATTTCGAGCTTGGCGAGCGTGCCGGTCGCGTCGATGGTGGCGCGGACGAGGCCGTCCTGCGAGACCACCGTCGCCGACGTCTGCGAAGCGGCTTCCTGCGCGTCCCGGAGCTGGGCCGTCTGCCGCTCGAACTGTTCGAGCAGCGTGTCGACCTGGTCCTTCATGGCGGCATTACGCGCTTCGAGGCGTGCGCTGTCGTCGCCGGCCGTCGTCACTTGAGCCCCCGCGAGTGCTTGATCCCGGGCATACGCCACCCGGTGTCGGTAGGCGTCACCCTAATGCCAACGCCCGCGCCATATCACCGGATCTGGCGTTTTCGCACGGCGAGCAGATGACCGGCCGCTCCCGCCAGGTAGAGGACGGTCGCGGTGACGAGCAGCCCCGGCGAGCGGCCGTCGGCCGGGATCACCGTCGCGGCCAGCGAGACCGCGACGACCTGGGTGATGTTGAAAAGCGTGTCGTAGAGCGCGAAGACCCGTCCCCTCGCTTCGTCCCCGACGTCGAGCTGCACCGAGGAATCGACGCAGAGTTTCAGCACCTGCCCGGCCCCGGTCACCAGGAACGCCGCGAGCAACGCGGTGGGGATCGCCATCGGCAACCCGAGCGCGGACTGCGCGACCGCCGCCAGCACCAGCGCTCCCACCACCACGCGGACCCTGCCGAACAGCTTGATCAGCCGGGCGGTCAGCAGTCCGGCGACGAGGATCCCGGCACCGGCGAACGCCGCCATCTGGCCAAGCCCCGTCATCCCGGCGGCGAAGTGGTTGCGCATCAGCAGCACGGTCACCAGCAGCGAGATGCCGTACGACGCGCGATGGGCGAACAGCGCGACGAACCCGGCCGTCACGCTGGGCGTCCGCCACGCCGCCTTCGCGCCGTCCGCCAGGCCTCGGGCGACGGCGAGTGCCGGGTTCGACGGCTCGTCGACCGTCGACGGCCCGAGCAGCCCGCGTGCGAATCCCGAGGCCAGGACGGCGGCGCCGATCCCGCCCAGCGCGGCGACGGCGGTGACCCACGCGGAACCGGCGTCGTCGGCGCCGGTCAGCGCCCGGAGGCCGATCGCACAGCCGCCGCCGACGACGGCGAGCACCGAACCCCAAGTGGCCGCGAAAGCGTTCGCGGCGACCACCGACTCCTCGTCGACGACGTGCGGAAGCGACGCGGACAGCCCCGAGCCGATGAACCGCGAGATGCCCTCGGACGCCAGCGCCAGGGAGAACAGCCCGATCCCGGCCGATCCTGTGCCGACGGCGACGGCCGTCGCGAGGATGGTGGCCGACCGCAGCAGACTCGCGAAGATCAGGACCTTCCGCCGGTCCCAGCGGTCGAGCAGCGCGCCCGCGAACGGGCCGACGATCGAATACGGCAGCAGCAACGCCGCGAACCCGCCCGCCATGGCCAGCGCGTCGGCGGCTCGTTCGGGGTTGAAGAGGACGGCACCGGCCAGCCCGGCCTGGTACATGCCGTTGCCCCAGTGCGCGGAGAACCGCGTGAACAGCAGGCGGCGGAAGTCACGGTCGCGAACGAACGCCCTGGTGGGCGCCGTGGCGGTGATCGTCACGGCACCAGCCTATAAAGGTGGCCGATGCGCTTTGAGGTCGCCTCTCGGCGGCTATGCGCAGTGTGGCTCCAGCCGGACGGTATTCCACAAAGGCGGTTCTTCAGTGAGCCCGGGGGACACGGAAAGCGCACCGACCGTTGTGTCCAACGGTGCTCGTGATGCTGTTGTTCCCAGAGCCGGACGATTTGTCTCCACTCGAAGTGGGATCATGGCGGACGTGCCAGCGGACGCCGAGGTCGAACCGGGAACGCTCCTGGTCGCCGCCCCCACGATGTTCGATCCCAACTTCAGGCGGACCGTCGTGTTCGTCATCGATCACCGGGACGAGGGAACGCTCGGCGTCGTGCTCAACCGGCCGAGTGACGTCCCGGTGTACGACGTGCTCCCCAACTGGGGCGGGCACGTCGCCGAACCGCAGTCGGTGTTCGTCGGCGGGCCGGTGGAGAAGAAGACCGCGTTGTGCCTGGCCGCGCTGCGGACCGGCGAGACGGCGTCGAGCGTGCCCGGCGTGATCGCCGTCCGCGGCCCGGTCGCGCTGGTCGACCTCGACACCGATCCCGAGATCCTGGTGCCGAAGGTCCGCGGTGTGCGGGTCTTCGCCGGGTATGCGGGCTGGGACTCCGGCCAGCTGGCGAACGAGATCGAACGCGAAGACTGGGTGATCGTCCCGGCGCTGCCCAGCGACGTCCTCGCTTCGCCGCACCACGACCTGTGGGGTCAGGTGCTGCGCCGGCAGGGTATTCCGCTGGCGCTGCTGGCCACCCATCCGGGAGACCTCCAGCGCAACTAGGCGGTGGCGGTGTCGGCCTTCTTGAAGACGCCGCAGGTGCCGCAGGCGCAGCCACTGCATCCGGCGGGCCGCTCCGGCTCGGGCTCCGGCACCGTCGAGGCCGCGCGGTTGCCGAGCACTCCCCCGGCCGCGACCAGCGCGATCATCCCGATCACGCCCACGAACGAAGCGAGCAGCAGCCCGAACGTCGTCGGCATGACCAGCGCGGCGATCCCCGCGAGCACGGCGATCACGCCGCCGGCCAGCGTCGGGACCCCGGCGACCTTGTTGCCGATCCGGAAGGCGTCCTCGCTGCGCATCGTGGCGGCGGTGCGCACGCCGGCGCCGCGGTCACGCGGCAGCTTCTCGCGCAGGCCGAGGAACCCACCCCAGCCGACGAGGACACCCAGCACGATCGGGACCAGCGCTATGACGAACACTCCACGAGGATAAGCGTGACGCCCCGGCAACCTGCCGGATACCCTGATCGACTGTGCTACAGGCCATGTCACGCCACGTCTTGAAACTGCGGAGTCTCACTGCCGCCCTGATCGGGGCCGTTCCCCTCACCCTGATGGCCGCACCGGCCGCCGAAGCGGGTCACCGTCCGCTTCGCCTGATCGGGGAACAGATCGTCCCGAACGCCCTGCCCTACGAGGGCACCGTCGTCGGCGGCCTGTCCAGCATCGATTTCGACCCCCGCACCGGCGAATACGCGCTGATCTGCGACGACCGGTCGGCTCTCAACCCCGCGCGGTTCTACACGGCGAAGTTCTCCCTCGACGCCAAGGGGCTCGGCCCGGTCACCTTCACGGGCACCAAGCCGCTTCTGCGTCCCGACGGCACGACATACCCGCCGCTCGCGAAGAACGACCCCGCGCAGCCGCCGAACATGCAGACCATCGACCCCGAAGAGCTGCGTGTCGACCCCTGGACCGGCCGGTACGTCTGGTCGCAGGAGGGCGAGCGGTCGGCGGCGGCGCTGATCGACCCGTCGATCCGTGAGGCGGAGCGCGACGGCTTTTACGTCCGTGACCTGCCGATTCCCGCCAACGAGAAGATGACCGAGACGACGGGGCCGCGGCAGAACCTCGCCCTCGAAGGCCTCACGTACGCGGGCTTCGGCTCGCTGGTCGCGAGCTCGGCGGAGGGCCCGTTGCTGCAGGACGGCCCGGAGGCGAACACCACGTCGGGCGCCCTTTCGCGCATCACCCTTCAGTCGCGGTTCGGTCCGGTCCTCGCGCAGTACGCGTACCCGCAGGAGAAGGTCTTCGCGTCGCCGAACCCGCCCGGCGCGTTCGCGACCACGGGTATCTCGTCGCTGCTGGCCGTCGATCAGGCCGATCCGACCCGCTACCTGGTGATGGAGCGTTCGTTCGTCACCGGCGTCGGCAACAAGGTCCGCATCTACGAGATCGACACCAAGGGCGCCACGAACGTCCTGAAAACGCCCTCGCTGGCCGACGCGAAGAAGGTCAAGCCGGTGAAGAAGCGCCTGCTGGCGGACCTCGCGGAGTTCAAGTTGTCCACTGTGGACAACATCGAGGGGATGACCTGGGGGCCGCGCCTCCCGAACGGTGAGCGCAGCCTGGTGCTGGTCAGCGACAACAACTTCTCTGCGACGCAAGTGACCCAGTTCATCGCTCTGGCGGTCCCCTCGGAACGCCTTTGACCAGCGGGTTAGACTGGACCCATGAACACGGCTCGGCTGCTCCTTAGCCTGCCGCGCTGAACTCGGCCCCACGGCCGGGACCAGCGCGGCGACCCCTCATGCCCTCCGGGCTGGGGGGTCGAGTTGTTTCTGGAGTGGCTTGACGTGGATGAGCACGGAGGATTTCGGCGATGAACCAGGCGAGCGAAGGCGCCGACGCGGCCCCTCAGCACCGCTACACCGCGGAGCTGGCGGGCCAGATCGAGCAGCGCTGGCAGGACTACTGGTCCGACCACGGCACCTACCACGCACCGAACCCGGTGGGCCCGCTCGCGGACGAGAGCGGGGAGGTCCCGTCGGACAAGCTGTTCGTCCAGGACATGTTCCCGTACCCGTCGGGCGCCGGCCTGCACGTCGGGCATCCGCTGGGCTTCATCGCGACCGACGTCTTCGCGCGGTATCACCGCATGATCGGCCGCAACGTGCTGCACACGATGGGCTTCGACGCCTTCGGCCTGCCCGCCGAGCAGTACGCGGTGCAGACAGGGCAGCACCCGCGCAAGACGACCGAAGAGAACATGGAGACCTACCTGCGCCAGATCCGGCGCCTGGGCCTGGGGCACGACGAGCGTCGCCGGATTTCGACGATCGATCCGGACTAC
Organism: Amycolatopsis sp. NPDC000009; assembly: GCF_055563465.1. NCBI lineage: Bacteria > Bacillati > Actinomycetota > Actinomycetes > Pseudonocardiales > Pseudonocardiaceae > Amycolatopsis > Amycolatopsis sp. NPDC000009. The sequence goes on along the minus strand of NZ_JBVHDI010000004.1, from coordinate 391,456 downwards.
TACAAGTGGACCCAGTGGATCTTCCTGCAGATCTACAACTCCTGGTACGACGAGAAGGCGGGCAAGGCCCGGCCGATCGTCGAGCTGGAGACCGAGTACGCGCAGGACAAGCGCCGTACCCCCGATGGCCGCAACTGGTGCGAGCTGACTCGCGCCGAACAGCTGAAGATCATCGACTCGCATCGCCTGGTCTACCTGTCCGAGGCACCGGTGAACTGGTGCCCCGGCCTGGGCACGGTGCTGTCGAACGAAGAGGTCACCTCCGAGGGCCGCAGTGAGCGCGGCAACTTCCCGGTCTTCCGCCGCAATCTGCGTCAGTGGATGATGCGGATCACCGCCTACGCCGACCGGCTGGTCGACGACCTGGACCTGCTGGACTGGCCCGAAAAGGTCAAGTCCATGCAGCGCAACTGGATCGGCCGCTCGCACGGTGCGCGCGTGTCGTTCGAGGCAGGCGAGCAGAAGATCGAGGTCTTCACCACCCGCCCCGACACCCTGTTCGGCGCCACGTATCTGGTGGTCGCGCCCGAGCACCCGCTGGTCGACGAACTGACCGCCGCCACCTGGCCGGAAGGCGTCGACGCCCGCTGGACCGGTGACGCGGCGACGCCCGCCGAAGCGATCGCCACCTACCGTGCGGCGGCGGCGCGGAAGTCCGAATTGGACCGTCAGGAGAACAAGGAGAAGACCGGCGTCTTCACCGGCTCCTACGCGGTGAATCCGGCCGACGGCAAGGAGATCCCGGTCTTCGTCGCCGACTACGTCCTGATGGGCTACGGCACCGGCGCGATCATGGCGGTCCCCGGCCAGGACACCCGCGACTGGGAGTTCGCCGAGAAGTTCGGCCTGGAGATCATCCGCACGGTTCAGCCGACGGAAGGCTTCGAGGGCAAGGCTTTCACCGGCGACGGGCCCGCGATCAACTCCGGCTTCCTGGACGGCATGGGTGTCGGCGAGGCCAAGAAGACGATGATCGGCTGGCTGGAGGAGAACGAGCACGGCCGCGGCACCGTCCAGTACAAGCTGCGCGATTGGCTGTTCTCGCGCCAGCGCTACTGGGGCGAGCCGTTCCCGGTCGTCTACGACGAGGACGGCCAGGTCCACCCGCTGCCGGACAGCATGCTGCCGGTCGAACTGCCCGACGTCGCCGACTACTCGCCGGTGACCTTCGACCCGGAGGACCGGGACAGCACACCGTCCTCGCCGCTGGCGCGCGCCACCGACTGGGTCGAGGTCGAGCTGGATCTGGGGCAGGGCAAGAAGACCTACCGCCGCGACATCAACACGATGCCGAACTGGGCGGGCTCCTGCTGGTACCAGCTGCGGTACCTGGACCCGACCAACCCGGACGTGTTCGTCGCGCCGGAGAACGAGGCGTACTGGGTCGGCCCGCGTCCCGCCGAGCACGGCGTCGACGACCCCGGCGGCACGGACCTGTACGTCGGCGGTGTCGAGCACGCGGTGCTGCACCTGCTGTACTCGCGGTTCTGGCACAAGGTGCTGTTCGACCTGGGCCACGTGTCGTCCAAGGAGCCGTACCGGAAGCTGTTCAACCAGGGTTACGTCCAGGCCTACGCGTACACGGACGCACGCGGCGTCTACGTCCAGGCCGACCAGGTCGAGGAGCGGGACGGCAAGTTCTTCTTCGGCGACGAAGAGGTCAAGCAGGAATACGGCAAGATGGGCAAGAGCCTGAAGAATGTCGTGACGCCTGACCAGATGTCCACCGACTACGGCGCCGACACCTTCCGCTTCTACGAGATGTCGATGGGCCCGCTGGACGTCTCGCGGCCGTGGGCGACCAAGGATGTCGTCGGCGCGCAACGGTTCCTGCAGCGGCTGTGGCGCCTGGTCGTCGACGAGGAGACCGGCGAACTGCGGGTGTCCACTGTGGACGCCACGGACGAGGATCGCAAGCAGCTGCACAAGACGGTCGCCGGGGTCCGCGAGGACTACGCGGAGATGCGGTTCAACACGGCCGGCGCGAAGCTGATCGAGCTGAACAACTACGTCACCAAGACCTACGGTTCCGCCGAGGCCACGCCGCGGGAACTGGTGGAGCCGCTGGTGCTGATGCTGGCGCCGCTGGCGCCGCACCTGGCCGAGGAGCTGTGGAAGCGCTTGGGCCACGCGGATTCCCTGGTGCACGGGCCGTTCCCAGTCGTCGACGAGAAGTACCTGGTCGAGGACTCCGTGGAGTACCCGATCCAGGTCAACGGCAAGGTGCGCTCGCGCGTCATCGTGCCCGCCGACGCGGGCAAGGACGCCGTGCAGGCGGCCGCGCTGGCCGACGAGAAGGTCGCCGCGCTGGTCGGCGACGGCACGCCGCGCAAGGTGATCGTCGTGCCCGGACGGTTGGTCAACATCGTGCTGTAGCGCCGTGGCCGATAGCCGCCAGCGTCGAGGGTCATGAGGCGATTCGATGGAGTTGTTCAAGGACAACGAAATCGAACGGAGAACACCCCCATGACCCTCGACGGCAAGGTGGCTTTGGTGACCGGCGGCAGCCGCGGGATCGGTGCCGCCACGGCGATCCGGCTCGCCGAAGACGGCGCGGACGTCGCACTCACCTACCAGAACAACGCCGAACTCGCGGCCGGTGTCGTGGACAAGATCAAGGCGCTCGGCCGCCGGGCGCTGGCGATCCAGGCCGAAAGCGCAGACGCCGCGGCCGTGGTTTCCGCGGTCGACACGGCGGTCGCCGAATTCGGCAGGCTCGATGTGCTGGTCAACAACGCAGGCGTCGGCTTCGTCGGCCCGCTCGATCAGACGAGCCTGGAGGACATCGACCGCGTGCTCACGGTCAACGTCCGCGGCGTCTACGTGGCCACGCAGGCCGCGGCCCGGCACCTCGGCGACGGCGGGCGCGTGATCACCATCGGCAGCTGTGTCTCGGACCGGGTACCCGGCCCCGGGATGTCGCTGTACGCGGTGAGCAAGACCGCGCTGCTGGGCATGACCAAGGGCCTGGCCAGGGAACTGGGGTCGCGCGGTATCACCGTGAACATCGTCCATCCCGGACCGACCGACACCGACATGAACCCGGCCGACGGCCCGTACGCCGCCGACCAGCGGAGCCTGACGGTGTTCGACCGCTACGGCTCCCCGTCGGAGGTCGCCGCGACCGTGTCGTTCCTGGCGCGGCCGGAAAGCAAGTACGTGACCGGCTCGACCGTCTCGGTCGACGGCGGGCACGCGGCGTAGCTACTCGGTGGACAGGCCGATCTCGCGCGCGAGATCGGCCAGCATCGCCTCGAAGAGGACGTCCGGTTTCGAGAACGGGATCGGATAGTTGCCGAAGACCTCGAGCGTGACGTGCCCGTAGAGCCGGGCCCAGAACTGGATCATCAGGTACGTCACGCCGAGGTCGAGCTTTTCCAGCGGGAACGTCGCCCCGGACTCCTTCAGCACGGCGAGCAGTTCCGCTTGGAACGACGTGAGATCGTCGCGCAGCTCGGCCGGGACCACGTCGTTCGACGGTGTCACCAGATCGTGTGTCGCGAGCACCTGCCCCGCCGCCGCGAGGAAGATCCGCCCGAACGGCTCGTCCAGCCTGCTCAACGTGTCGTCACCCGCCGGTGACGCGAAGACCAGCGTGAACTCCTTGGTGTGCGCGAGCGCCCAACGCCGGAATCCCTTGCAGATGGCGAAAAGCCGCAACGCGCCCTCGTCCGGAAGCTGCGCGATGTCCTCGGCGAGCCCGGCCGCCAGATCCGCGACGACGTCCGCGCGGAGATGCTCGACCAGATCGTCACGGGACCCGTAGTAGCGGTACAACGCCGGCGCCGTGATGCCGAGCTCGCGCGCGATCGCCCGCAGGGTCACGGCCTCCGGGCCATGCTCGACCAGAAGCGTCCGCGCTGTCCGGCGGATGTCCTGATCGGTCGCCGCCCGCTCACGGACCCTGCGGCTGGGGTTGGTCATCCGGGCATTCTAGGTGGTCAGTACGGGGATTACCCCAGAAGGCGAGCCTGAAGCCTCGTGAGCGGCCGGAGCGCGAGGAGGATCGGAACGGCCATCCCGGCGGCGATGAGCAAGTGCACGATCCATGCTCCCGCCAGTGTCGGCCCGCCCCACGTGCCTTCCGGGTCGCTTCCGGTCCAGAAGAGCCCGTAGGTCGCGATGCGCCCGACGAGGTAGAAGAGCAGCAACGCGAGCAGGAACGAGACCGCGCTCGGACCGAAGGCCGCCACGAACCGCGGCCGAGCCCCGCTCTCCTGCCCGAGCCAGCGCCGCGCCAGCCCGCGCTGGACCTTCGCGCCACCGAGATACCCCGGCAGCACGAGAAGCGCGTAGACCGCGCGTTTCCAGTCCAAAATCGTCATACCCGACACGCTAGGGTCACCTGACCTGCGGAAACATGAGGTAAACCGTCGGATCGGGTAGGGAAAACCGGAGGTCGCTGTGGTGATCCACACGACCGGGCCGCGGATATGCGCCAAACGTTCCCCGATGTCAGACGGGTATGCCACACTCGGTCGCCGAACGGCTACGACGTGAACAGGGGAGGTTCGCGTGTCGAACCCTGAGCAGCTCTTCGCTGATTTCGAGGCCAAGCTGGCCGACGCCCAGCGAAAGGCGAATCAGATGCGCACCGAGATCGAAAGCGTCTCGGTGTCCGAACGCAGCAAGGACGGCCAGATCTCGGTCAAGGTCAACCACGCGGGGAACCTCGTCGGCCTGGAGATCGGCCCGTCCGTGCGGGACAACCCCGCGCTGGCGCAGGAGATCCTCCGCGTCGTCCAGAGCGCGCAGAGCAAACTCGCGGGCGCGATGCAGACCGGCGTGCCGTCCATCGCGGGCACCGAGACCATGAACGAGCTGGTCAGCCAGCTGCACAGCGAATACCCGGAACCCGAACCGACGGGTTACGTCGAGGGCGGCCACGAGGAGGCGGACGAGGACGACCGCTTCGTCGCCGAAGACGAACTCGACGCTCCTCCGCCCCCTCAGGCTCCGAAGCCGCCCGCCCCTCCGTCCCCGCCCGCGCCGCCGCGTGCCGCGCGCAGGCAGCAGACGGACCACGAGGACGACTACTTCACCGGCGGCGACTTCCTGCGCTGAGCGGGTTCTTGAGGGAGGGAAAGCACGATGACAGGACCAGGATTCGACGTCGATCCGTCCGCGCTCGAGACGCATCGAGGGAAGCTCGACGCGCTCACGGGGCGGATCAACACGGCCTTGGACGCCGCCGAGCAGACGATGCATCCCGAGGCGTTCGGAATCATCGGCATGTCGCTCGCCATCTCGTTCTCGATGGCGCAATCCGTCGCGGAAGACGCCGTCAGGACGGCCGCGACGAGCGCTGACGACCACGCCGACCGGGTCAGGGTGTGGCAGCAGCGCAAGGAAATAACCGAGGACGAGTACAAGAAACTCTTCAAGGTATAGGGCCGCCCGATGACTGAGAACCCTGTTGCAGCGAACCCCGTCCCGAAGGCGCCGAATCGGCTGGTCGCCACGGACGGTGCGGCGAAGGAAAGCCCGCTCGAAGGCGCGGGCCTGATCCAGGACTTCGGCGACGCCCTGCTCAAAGCCTCTTCCGGGGACTGGGGTGAGGGACTGGCCAACCTGGTGATCGGTGGCGTTTCCTTCGCGTCCGACATGTCCGACCCACTCGGTGCGCTGGCCAAGGCGGGAATCGGCTGGGTGATCGAACACGTCAGTTTCCTGCGAGAACCGTTGGACTGGCTGACAGGTGACCAGGTCGCGCTGGAGAACCTGGGCGGCACCTGGGGAAACATCGGTGACGAGCTGTCGAAAGTCGCCGAAGAGCTGCGCCAGGACGTAGCCAGGGATTCGGCCACCTGGACCGGGACCGCCGCCGATGCCTACCGCGCGTTCGCGAACGACCGGGCGGATCTCTACGAATCGGTCGCCACCGGGGCGCAGGGCATCTCGGTCATGATCGCGATGTGCAAATCGATCCTCGCGGTGGTCCGCAGCGTCGTCCGGGATCTGATTTCCGAATGCGTCTGGAAGCTCATCTGGATCGTTTGCCGCTACCCGGGGCCCGCGATGCCGGCCGGACTGGCCGCCGAGGGCGTTCCCATGGCGATCAGGTGGGCGACCAAGATCATGGACAAGGTCAAGCAATTGACCAAGGCCTTCGGAAACGCTTCGGGGCTCGTCAAGAAGCTCGGCGAGATGTTCGGAGAGGCGAAGCGGCTTCTTCAGGGCGTGAACGTCAAAGACGTCGCGAAGAATTTCGGGAACGATGTCACGGGCCTGGCCAAGACTTTGGGCGACGACATCGCCAATATCGCAGCGTACGGCAAGGTCGGCGCGAAGGACATTGCCAAGGACGTCGGCGACGCGGTGAAGGAAGAGATCAACAAGGTCCCCGGCGCCATCGCCAAAGAGGCGATAAAAGAGGCGAAAAAGAAAACCGGTGAGATCGTCGACAAAACGAACCCGAGAAACGAAAACAAGACGGACGGCAACGCGCAGGCCCAGCCTGTCAAGGCCGAGTCGACCGTGCAGCCGGTCTTCGATCAACCAGGTGGACAACGGATATCGGGATCGATCTAGCACTCGATCTCAGAGCTCGGTCGTCCGGAGGAAGTCATGAAGTCCGTCGTGAAACCCGTTGTCACCTGTGTCGCGGCGTGGACCCTGCTGGCGTTGTTCGTCATCGGTGTGCTCACGTTTCTCCGGATCGCCGGTGTTCCGATCACCGTTTCCGGCTCCGAACTCAGGGAGGCCGACGGGACCGCGACTGTCAGGGAGTGTGCCGAGTTCGGCCCACTTTCGGCTCGAGGAGCGGGCTATTACTGGAAATGTGTCGCCGAGGTGCGGACAGGTCCGGATCGAACACCGGTCGAGGTCGAGTTCGGCCCCGACGAGCTGACACCGGCCGACCTCGGACAGCAGGTGTTCGTGGACTACGCCGCCAAAGACTGGCAGCGGAATGTCCCGCACCCCTACGAATTCCTCGCGGTGATCGGTCTGGTCGCCGTCGGAGGCCTGGGGTTCATCGGTTACGCAGTCGGCCCCGAGGCCGTCCTGAAGTGGCTGGTGCCGACCCTGCGGCGCGATACCGGAAGAACACGAGCACCGGCTGAACCGGAATCACTGGATCTGCCGGTCGAGCTGAAACTGCCAGTACCCGATGGAGGAGATCGGACCGGGTCCGTCGCGGCGTTCATCTTCTTCGCCGCGACAGGGGCCGGGTTTCTGGTAGTGGCGGGAACCATGATCGTGGCGACGGTGCGGCTGAGGCCCGACGATATGGCGACGTATCTGGTCGCGCTTCCTTTCTTGCTACCAGGTGTCGGCTTGCTCGCGGTGATTCCCTCGGCACGGCGGAGGCTTCGGGTCACGTCGGGAGCATCGCTGGTTCCCGCGCAGTTGACCTCGAGAGGGTTCGTGCAGACTGCGCGCGATGGTTCGCCACGCCGAATCCACTGGTCGAGGATCAAGCGTTTCGTTTTCGTGGAACGGGCAGGAGACCTGGTCGAGGTCCACCTCACGATCGTGGGTGAAAAGAGGGATGAAGACCTGGCAGCAGCCTTCTGCACGCCTTCCGATCACGGATATCTCCTCACACCTTTTCTGCGGCTTCAAGAAGCCGAGCGTCTGTCAGCCGTGGTCGAGAACTTCAAGCCGGGTTTGACGCGCTGGCCAACGAGAGAGGTGAGCCGAGGCGGACTCGGCTTGCTCAGGCCGCCCAAGAGCACAGTCGTCAGGTTGAAGAACGCCTCATCGGGGATTTCGGCGGAGCGGCGGATCTCAGCCAGCCGTCCCTCGCTCACCCGGATGACGGTGATGCTGCTGGGCGCTTCTCTGCTGATCTGGTCGATGACGGTCGCCGCGTCCGGACGGGTGGCAATGGATCTGTTCGTCATCACCGCCGTGGTGCTCGTCTATCTCGCTGCTTCCCTGTACCGAGGTGACCGCGGGACTTTCATCCTTCGGAAAGACTCCCTGAGCTGGCAGCAAAGGGATCTACCCGAAGTGAAAGTCCTCTACGCGAACATCGACAACATCGTGGTGAAGCCTGTTCCTCGGGGCAACGGCCGCTGGTACTACAGCGTTCACGTCGTGCCGAGTGAGGATGACGAATATGTCCTGGCCGAGCGAGTGGGCGCAGCCGCCGCGAACCGTCTCGTGGGCCTTGTCCAGCCGCGACCGGTAGCGGCCGAGTCGATGGAAAACCGTTCGTGAACCTGGCCCTGGGGCAGGCGGTGCGAAGCCGGGGCGGCAAACGGCCACGACGTGAACAGAGGAGGTTCGCGCGCCTCTTCGTCGTCCGGAGCAAACTCGCCGGCGCGACGCAGACCGGCGGTCACCAGGAGGCGGATGAGGACGACCGTTTCGTCGCCGAAGACGAATTCGATGTGCCTCAACCCGAAACCGCCCGGCCAACCGCGTGCCGCGCGCAGGCAGCAGACGGACCACGAGGACGACTACTTCACCGGCCGCGACTTCCTGCGCTGAGCGGGTTCTTAGAGCATGGATGTTCAAGCGGAAAGCGGCTAGCCCAGCGAATCCGCCCAGCTGCTCGCGGCCAGCAGGGATAACAGCTCTTCGGCCATTTTCCTGGCTGGACCGCTGTCCGACCGGTCGTCGGCGATGGTCCGCAACACATCCGCCTCGGCCCGGATCCTGCGCTCGATCGCCTCGACCAAGTCCACCGGCTGGTCGTCTTCGTCCTGGTAGTTCGCATATCCGGGTTCAGGCGCGAAACAACCCCACCAGTCCAGCAACACCGTCAAAACCTCGGCGCGCGGCTTTCCCGGCCGATCGCGGGCGACTCGCAGCAGGATTGTCACTGCGGGGACAGCGGCCGGATAGAGCGTTCCCGCGTGATCGTTGCTCACCGCGCCGGCTAGGCGGCCGACCGCCAAGGCGGCAGAACTGTCCTTCGACGCGGGTGTTTCCAACGTTGCGGCCGCGCCGGCCGCTTCCTCCGGCCTGTACCACTCCGGGCTGGGAAGTGCAGACCAGTTCCCCGGGTTCATCGCCTCACTGTATTCAGGGTCTGCGGTTTCGGCGCCGCCGAAACCGGGGCGCCGCCGGCGCCGATCACTCGGGGGGCTACGTGATCGACGCCGGCGACCCGATGCCCTTCTCCCGGCACCGGCCGGGATCGGGGCAACGTCACCGCTTGGAAGCGGCAACGCATCTCAAGAGCGGGCGTGATCGCCGAAGTGACGCCCGGGGGAAGGTTATCCCCCGAAAGAGTGACGGCGTTCCGCTGCTCGCCTGATTGTCGCACTACCCGCCGAGAAAGTTACAAAGTTCTTCACATCTTCGCCCGGAGAAGGGGCATGACCGGACAACTGCTGGTCATGGCATCGTTTCCTCCATGACATCTCAGGTGCTGGTCATCGGGTCCGCCAATGCCGATCTCGTCGTCCCGGTCGACCGGCGGCCGGGTGGTGGCGAAACCGTACTGGGTGGCGACACGGTCTTGTCGCCGGGTGGCAAAGGCGCCAACACGGCGGTCGCCGCGGCCAGGCTCGGCGCCGACGTCGCGTTGCTGGGGGCGGTCGGCGACGACCCGTACGGCGAGCTGCTCAAGCGGTCGCTGGCCGAGTCCGGGGTGAACACGGACTCGCTGCGCACGAGCGAGCGTCCGACGGGGATCGCGTACATCACGGTCACACCCGACGGCGAGAACTCGATCCTCGTCTCGCCCGGCGCGAATTCCGGCCTGCGGCCCGAGGACGTCGACCTCGACGGCGCCGAGGTCGTGGTGTTGTCGCTGGAAATCCCGCTCGAAACCGTCGAGCACGCCGTCGCGAAGGCCGTCGAAAGCGGCGTGAAGACCCTGCTGAACCTGTCGCCGGCGGCCGAGCTTTCCGCGAAGACGCTCCAGGGGCTCGACGTGCTGCTGGTCAACGAGCACGAGGCGGCCTTCCTGCTTGGTGGCGAGGCGGACTTCCCCAAGCTGCTCGACCTCGGTCCGAAGGCCGCTGTCGTGACGCTCGGCGCGAAGGGGGCGGCGGTGGTGACCGCGGACGGCGTGACGGAGGTGCCGTCGCCGAAGGTCGAGGCCGTCGACACCACGGGCGCCGGTGACGCTTTCGCCGGGGCGCTCGCCACCTCGCTCGCGAAGGGCGACGAGCTGGCCGACGCGGCGCGCAAGGCCGTGAAGGTGGCGGCGATCACCGTGACCCGCCAGGGCGCGCAGCCTTCGTATCCGACGGCGTCCGAACTGGAATGATGTCCTCTTCTGTGTTCTGCTGGTGGCTATGAGTCAGGTCACGCCGCCGATGAGATATGGTCTAGACCATGCCGTCTGAGTCACTGTCCGGGGTCGCCGTCAGTCCCGGCCGCGCGAGCGGTCCTGTCGTCCGGGTCGCCGAGCCGCTCGGCGAACCCGCGAGCACACCGGCACCGGCCGATCCCGCCGCCGAGGCCGCCCGGATCGCCCCGGCCGCGCAGATCGTGGCCGGCAGGCTCGAGAAGCTCGCCGAGACGGCTACCGGTGAGGCCGCGACGATCCTCATCACCACCGCGGCGATGGCGGCCGACCCGGCGCTCGTCTCTTCGGCGGAGCAGCTCGTCAAAGACCAGAACCTGCCCGCGCCGCGTGCGGTGCACCAGGCGGCGGGCAAGTTCGCCGACGCGCTCGCGGCCGCGGGCGGCTACATGGCCGAGCGGGCCCGCGACGTCCTCGACGTGCGCGACCGGCTCATCGCCGAACTGCTCGGCATCGCGCCTCCCGGCGTTCCCGCCCTCGACTCGCCGAGCGTGCTCGTCGCCCGCGACCTCGCGCCGGCCGACACCGCCGGCCTCGACCCGGACAAGGTGCTCGCGCTCGTCACCGAAGAGGGTGGCCCCACCAGTCACACCGCGATCCTCGCCCGCGCGCTCGGCATTCCCGCCGTCGTCGCGGTCCGCGGCGTCCTCGCGCTCGACGCGCAAGCGCTTGCGGTGGACGGTGACACCGGGGTCGTCGAGGTCGCGGACCCGAACGCCGAAGTCGTCACGGCCGCCAAGACCGGCGCGATCGAGTGGGACGGCACCGGCGCGACCGCCGACGGGCACCGCGTGAAGGTGCTCGGCAACGTCGGTTCCGCGACCGACGCCCAGGCCGCTGCCGAAGCGGGCGCGGAAGGCGTCGGCCTCTTCCGCACCGAGTTCTGCTATCTCGACGCGTCCGCCGAGCCGAGTGTCGAAGAACAGCGCAAGGCCTACACCGCCGTGCTCACGCCGTTCCGTGGCAAGCCGGTCATCGTCCGCACTCTCGACGCGGGCGCCGACAAGCCTCTCGCGTTCCTGGAGCCCGAGGACGAGCCGAACCCGGCGCTCGGCGTACGCGGGCTTCGCGTCGCTTTCGACCGGCCCGAGATTCTCGGCCGCCAGCTCGAGGCCATCGCGGGTGCCGCGAAGGACTCCGGAGCCGAGGTTTCGGTGATGGCCCCGATGGTCGCCACCGCCGCCGAGGCCGCCTGGTTCGCCGAGCGCGCCCGCGCCGCCGGAATCGCCCGCGTCGGCGTGATGATCGAGATCCCGGCCGCCGCGCTGACCGCCCGCGAGATCCTCGACGCGGTCGACTTCGTCTCCGTCGGCACCAACGACCTCGCGCAGTACACCTTCGCCGCGGATCGCCAGCTCGGCGCGGTCGCCAAGCTCAACGACCCGTGGCAGCCCGGGCTGCTGCGCCTGCTGAAGGTCATCGGTCAGGCCGCCAAGGACACCGGCAAGCCCGCCGGTGTCTGCGGTGAGGCCGCCGCCGACCCGAGGCTCGCGCTGGTGCTGGCCGGGCTCGGCCTCACGAGCCTGTCGATGAACGCGCCCGCCGTGCGCGCGGTCGGCGCGAGCCTGGCGGCCACGACGCTGGCCGAATGCGAGTCGCTGGCCGACGCCGTTTTGGCCACCGCGGACCCGGTCGCCGCGAGGCAGGCCGCGGCAGAGTCTTCTGTCGCGCGCTGACGAAACCCGCCGAAGGGGCGCCCTTTGGGAGACGCCAGGCGATAGCAAAGGTCCCCCGCTCCCCGAAAAGGATCGGGGGGCATGTCGAAATCCGGTCCACCGCTTCGACGCCTAGGTGAAGACACCGAAGCGACGAAAGGACCGGACCATGACGACCACCATGACCCTCCATCCATGCCCCCGCCGCCGCCCTCGACGGAGACGCTCCGCGTCCAGGCCTGTTCACGGTGCTGGACGCCGGGAATGGGTCGGGCTGGCCGTGCTGGCCCTCCCCACCTTCCTGGTCTCCCTCGACGTCTTCGTGCTGATCCTCGCGCTGCCGAAGCTCAGCCAGAGCCTCGGCGCCGACAGCACTCAGCAGCTGTGGATCATGGATGTCTACGGCTTCATGATCGCCGGGTTCATGGTCACCATGGGCACCCTCGGCGACCGCATCGGCCGCCGGAAACTGCTGCTCATCGGCGCCACGGCGTTCGGAGCGGCCTCCGTGCTCGCCGCGTTCTCGACGAGCGCGCTGATGCTCATCGCCGCCCGCGCGCTCCTCGGGATCGCCGGTGCGACGCTCGCCCCGTCGACGCTCGCCCTGATCAGCAACCTGTTCACCGACAGCCGTCAGCGTTCGCTCGCGATCGGAATCTGGGCAGGCTGCTTCACCGTCGGCGCGATCGTCGGGCCGATGGTCGGGGGCGTGATGCTGGAGCACTTCTGGTGGGGTTCGGTGTTCCTGCTCGGTGTCCCCGCGATGGTCCTGCTGCTCGTGGTCGGCCCGAAGCTGCTGCCCGAGTACCGCAACGAGAACGCCGGCCGGGTCGACCTGCCGAGTGTCGCGCTTTCGCTGGTCACGATCCTTCCCGCGGTCTACGGCATCAAGGAACTCGCCCGCGAGGGTGTGCACGTGGTCCCGGTGGCCTCGCTCCTGATCGGTCTCGGCTTCGGTGTGGTGTTCGTGCGGCGCCAGCGAATCCTCCAGGACCCGCTGATCGACCTGACGCTGTTCCGCGCCCGCGCGTTCACGACGGCGATCGGCGGGATGTGCGCGTTCACCATGCTGGGTGGCACGACCATGCTCTTCGTCGCGCAGTTCTTCCAGATCGTGCTGGAGCTTTCGCCGGTCGGCGCCGCGCTGGCGCTGCTGCCCGGGATGCTGGCTTCGACCGTCAGCTTCCTCGGCGCGCCGATCCTGGCCCGCCGCGTCCGCCCCGCCACGCTGATCGCCACCGGGCTGGCGGGTGCTGTCTGCGGATTCCTGCTGCTGACGCAGGTCGAGGCCGGCGCGGGTCCCGTGATCCCGTCGATCGCCTTCGCCATCACCTGCCTGTGCGGTGGTCCGCTGGTCACCCTGGGGACGGATCTGGTCGTCGGCTCCGTGCCGCCGGAGAAGGCCGGTTCGGCGGCCTCGCTTTCGCAGACCGGCAACGAGTTCGGCTACGCGCTGGGCATCGCGACGGTCGGGACGCTGGGCAACGCGGTCACCCGGTCACGGCTCGCCGACGCGGTCCCCGCGCCCGACGCGTTCGCCAGCGGGATGCACGCGGTGTCCGGGCTGGCCGCGCTGGTGCTGGCCGTGGTCGCGTATTTCGTGCTCCGGCACCTGCGCCACATCTAGCCGAAGAAACCCCGCCGCGGGTACTTGATGATCAGCGACCCCCCGTGCACGCGCCCGGTGATGACGAACCGGGGTGTGCCGGGGCGGCCGTTCGACCGCGTCCGGTCGTCGAGGTTGCCGAACTTGATGTCGGTGATCGAGTTGGTGTCGACGGCACCGTTCTCGGGGATGGTGATCTCTACCGGACCCCATTTGGCCTGCAGCTCGATATGCACCACCGGGTACCGGATCTCGGCCTGGGAGAAGTCCAGTTTCGTGGCGCCGTACTTGTTCCGGATCACCATCGACTCGGGAACCAGCCAGTTCCCGTTGCGCTGCAACGCCGAGTACTTGCCGTTGAGCTCCATGACCTGCCCGGACGGCTGCGCGTAGGCGTGCTGCTGAGGCGGAGCCCACGGGTTCTGCTGCCGCCGCGGCACCATCCCCGCCTCGGGGTGCACCAGGCCCGGCAGATCCGTGAGCACCGCGTTCAGCTCACCGCGGGTCTTCGAGGCGAGGGCGCGATCGGTCCGCTCGGTGAACTCGTCGAGGTTCAGCATCCCGAGACCGATCGCCTTCTGCAGCACCTCGACGACGTGTTCGCGCTCCGCGTCGGAGACCCGGATGTCCCGTCCGGTCAACGGCTTGGTCTCGGTCGTCGGCTGCTCTTCCTCGCCCATGCCAGGAATGGTAGAACCGATTCTCACGCGCGAGATCGGGGAAATACCCTGAACAGACCCGCATTTCTCCCCTGTGCCGCCCTGATGGCGGCCGTCCTCATGCTGGCCGGGTGCACCTTCGGCGGCGAGGCAAAGCTGCCGGCGGACAGGCCGGAGCCAACCACGCCGCCACCGTCGAAACTCGAAGGCTTACCGGTGGACTACGCGGGGTTCCGCCTGGTCATGACGACGTCGCCGCCGTCGGTGCTCGACCCCGCCACCGGCGCCACCACCCCGCTCCCGGGCGCTCCTGGCGGGGATCGGGTCAACGACGTCCTCCGCGTCGGCAAGTTCCCGGTCGTGCTGTCGGCCGCCCGCTGCGGGCCGTCGTGCCTGGAGCCGTCCGAAGTGCTCGTCTACGGCGATCCCAAGAACCAGCCGTGGAAGCTGGGCAAGGCCCGCAGCGTCGCCCCGTCGGCCGACGAGAGCGGCGTCTGGCTGATCCGCGACGAAGGCAACGACCTCTGCCGCCTCCAGTACGTCTCCCTGCTCGGCGCGGAGCGCGATCGTGGCCGTCCGGCGAGCTGCGCGACAGCCGTGCGCCAAGAGGTGCCGAAGGGGCTGCTGATCACGGTGAACAGCGGGACGGCGAGTGCCGAGGACGTGCTGATCGATCCCGCCACCGGCCGCGCCTTGCACCAGTTTCCCCGGGTACTGGCGATCACCAAGGAGCGGATGCTGCTGGCCGAGCTGACCGAGTTCTCCGTGCTCGATCTTCGCAACGATCAACGGACCCGGGTCCAGCGGCCGGTGGCCGACGGCGCGCCCGGCATGGTGGTGCCGAGCCGCGACGGCTACAAGGTCGCCGTGGTGTTCGGTGACCCGGCCTGGGCGGGGACCGCGACGCAGACGGCCGACGTCTGGGTGCTCGCCCTCGACACGCTGACCTGGACCCACGCGCCCGCGATGCCGATCGCGACCGAGCTCAAGCGGGTCGCGATCGAGTGGACCGAAAGCGACGACCTGGTGATCGCGACCGACGTCGTCGCGAACTGGCGCCTCGACCGGCCACAGTGGACGGTCGTAAAGACCCCGCTGCCCGCCGGGCGGAACCAGCGGGTGGTGGCGATCGCGCAGGGGTGAGCTACTCCTCGTCCAGCCCGTGCTCGATGGCGTACCGGGCGAGCTCGACGCGGTTGTGCAGCTGGAGTTTCCGCAGCGTCGACTGGACGTGGTTCTCCACCGTCCGATGCGACAGCACGAGCTTCTCGGCGATCTGCCGCGCCGTCATCCCCTTCGCGACGAGGCGCAGGACGTCGGTCTCGCGTTCGGTCAGCCGCGGCGGCGCGGGCCCGTCGTCCGGCGCGTCGGCCATGCGGCGGTACTCGCCGAGGACGAGCCCGGCGAGCCCGGCGGTGAACACCGGATCACCCGCGGCGGTCCGCTTGACCGCGTCCACCAGCTCGCTCGCCGAAGCCGATTTCACCAGGTAGCCGGACGCCCCGGCCTTGACCGCTTCGAGGACGTCGCTGTGCTCGCCGCTCGCGGACAGCACCAGGACCTTCGTCGACGGCAGTTCCGCGGTGATCTCGCGGGTGGCGTCGACGCCCGAGGTTTCGCCGAGGTTGAGGTCCATCAGCACGACGTCGGGCTGGACCGTCCGCGCGATCCGCACCGCGGCGGGCGCGTCCGGCGCGGTGGCCCGCACGTCGAAACCGTGCTCGGCCAGGTCGCGCGCGACCCCGTCCCGCCACATCGGATGATCGTCGACCACCATCACCGAGACCCGTGCCTCACCGGTCATCGCTTTCCCCTCGCCGCGACTGGAACCTTGACTTCCCATTCCGTGCCCTGGCCGGGCGCGGTGTCCAAGGCGGCACTTCCGCCCAGATCCCGCACGCGCCCCTTGATGGACTCCGCGATACCTAGATGTCCCTCGGCCGCCGCGCGTTCCAAAACACCGGGCGCGATTCCCGGCCCGTCGTCGCGAACGCTGACGACGACCTCGGTGCCGAGGTCCTCCAGCAGCACCCAGGCGTGTGCCTCTTCACCCGCGTGTTTCTCGACGTTCGCCAGCGCCTCGCGCGCCACGGCCACCAGCTCCGAGGTCACGTGCTCGGGCAGCTGGACCTCGCCCGCGGGCGTCGAGACCTGCACCGACGGCGTCGCGAGCAGCTGCAGCGCGGCACGGAGATCGGTGGTCCCGTTCTCGCTCGGATGCGTCGGCTCGGTGGTGACCAGCGCGCGCAGCGCGATCTCCTGCTCGCCGGCCAGTTTCGCCAGCTCGGCGGCCTCCCCGCCGAATTCGGCGCCGCGTTTGCGCACCCGCGCGAGCACCTGGAGGACGCTGTCGTGGATCGAGCGGGCGAGCCGCTCCCGTTCGGCCGTCGCGGCCTCCATGCGCAACGCCCTGGTCAGCGCGTCGGCCGACCGGCGGGCCATGGTCGCGGCGAGCCCGATCACGAACCCGCTCGCGGTCAGCAGGAAACCGTCCCGCGCGACGTCGACGTCGAACCGCCAGCGCACCAGCCCGGTGACCACCGAGACCACCAGCCCGGCGAGCACCCCGCCCACCGCGCCGAACCGGGTGCCGGCGGCCGCGGGCGGGACCGCCGCCCACACCGTCGTGATGAGCGGGATGTTGGCGTCGAACTGCGCGGTGGTCAGGATCCACGCCGACGTGAACATGAGGGCGACGGTGAGCACGAGATCGACACCGACCAGCCACGGCCAGCGGCTCGACGGCCGCGCGTAGAACACGCTGCTGACGATCGTCCACACCGTCATCAAGCCGAACGACGTCCACGCCAGCCACTTGTTCGCGTAGCCGTCGTAATGGACGACGAACGAGCCGAGCGCGAAGAGCAGCGTCGTCACGCGGAGCACGATCACCCCGCGCCACAGCGGAGTGGCCGGGTCCCGCGTGCCGAGCGCCGAAACCGCGCGCCAGAGCGGGGTCTCGGTCATGACTTGGCTTCGGACTCTTCCCCGGCATCGTTCGGTTGTGCCGCCTGATCCCGCAGGACGTCGATCTCGGCCGGATCGGGATCGTGTTCGTGCAGCAGCGACCGGATCCCCGCGTTGAGCACCGCGAGCAGCGGCACCGAGAGCAGCGCGCCGGCGATCCCGGCGGCGACGAGACCGGCGGTGATCGCGAGCACCACGGCGAGCGGGTGCAGTTTCACCGCGCGGCCGAGCAGGATCGGCTGCAGCACGTGGCTTTCCAGCTGCATGACACCGATGACGATGGCCAGCACGATCAGCGCGCCGACGATGCCCTTCGTCACCAGCGCGATCAGCACCGCGACCGCGCCCGCGATCACGGCGCCGATGATCGGGATGAAGGCGCCGAGGAACACCAGGGTCGCCAGCGGGATCACCAGCGGCACCCCGACGATCGCCAGCCCGATGCCGATGCCGACCGCGTCGACCACGGCCACCGCCGCCGTCGCGCGCACGTAGCTGACCAGCGACGCGAAGCCGCGCCGCCCGGCGACGTCGACCCGGTTCCGCACGCGGCCCGGCACCCCGCGGACCAGGAACTTCCAGATCTGGTCGCCGCCGGAGAGGAAGAAGATGAGGATGAACAGCGTCAGGATGAAGCCGGTGACGATCTCGCCGACCGTGCCCGCGGTGGTGAGCGCGGTGGTGGTGATCGACGCCTGGTTGTTCTGCAGGAAGCTGATCGCCTGGTTGATGAACTCCTGGATCTGCTCCTGACGCAGGTGCAGCGGCCCGTCGATGAGCCAGACCTTGATCTGGTTGAGGCTCTCCGTCAGCTGCTTCTGCAGTTCGGGCAGGCCGGAGGAGAACTGCGCGACGACGAACGTCAGCAGCCCGCCGAGGACCGCGAGGCCGGCGATCAGCACTATCCCGGCCGCGAGCCCGCGCGGGAATCTCAGCGCCGTCAGCTTGGAGACCGCCGGCGCGAGCAGCGCGGCGAGCAGCAGCGCGATCGACAACGGGATCACGACCACCGACAGATAGCCGATGAGGAACACGATGACGTAGAGCGCGGCGATCACCACGATGAAGCGCCACGACAACGCCGCGCCGATCCGCAGGCCGCGGGGCACCAGGTTGGTGACGTCTTCGGTCGACTCGGAGAGGAACGGATTCGCCGGGTCGAATTCCGGCTGTTTGCGCTGGGGCTCGCTCACGCGCTCACCGTATCGGTCCGGGGCGACGTTTCCTGAGCATTCCGGGCAACGCGCACGGGTCGGATTCGCCCGATGCGACGCTTGACACACCGCCCTTCGGTCGACTCGGGAGTAACCAGGCTCCGCCAGCCTCGATCACGCATCGTGATTTCGGGCTACACCGTGTGTTCTTCACACGATCGTGCCATCAAGGTGGTTCAAAGTCGCGTAAGCCTTCCGCTCTTTGCTTACCTCGGTCCCGCAACCACGAACCGAGGCGACAGGAGACCGAGTGACGAACGCGGCGAAGAACGAGAGGCGGGGCGCGGCGCGCTTCGGCCGTCTCGCTTCGCGTGCGCTGTTCGTGCTCGGCGGCGCCGTCGCCGGTTCCGCCGCCGCGTGGGCCGTTTCCGGCGCTTCCGCTTCCGCGGACATCGCCCCCGTGGTCTCCGCTCCCGAAACCAGCGTCACCCCGGTCACCGACGCCACCGCGGCGGGACTGACCGACGTCTCCCACGGCGCCTCGAAGTTCGCCGGTGACGTCGCGGGTGCGATGTGCGGCGACAGCCAGCAGGACGCCACCACGTGGTCGATGCCCGGCGAGAACGAGTCCGGTGCCAAGAAGCACCACTGCGGCGACCTCCGTGCCGACCGCCACGAGGTCTCGACGCGCGTCAGCGACGCGGTCACCGACTTCGCGGACGACTCGGTGGTCACCCCGGTCAAGCGCACCCTCGGCGCCGTCGAGCACATCGTGCGCAAGCCGCAGGACACCCGCCAGGTGCTGGACGAGACCATCGCCCCGTCGCCCGACTTCGGCCGGAAGGTCTGGGACCTCCTCGACCCGAACGGACACGGCGACCTCGTCCCGGAGCTCCCGGTCGGCCAAACCCCGGTGAACCCCGAGTCGCCGCTGGACACCTTCGGCTCCGGTGAGCAGGTCACCGACTTCGCGCAGCTGGCGACCACCCAGTACCCCGGTTCCCTCGAGACCGTCCTCCCGATGCCGGCCCTCGTGCAGCAGCACGGTGCCTTCGATCAGGTCGAGGACGCTCCGGCGCGTGACGGTCACCATGGTGACTTCCCGCGTCCGATCACCCCGGCGCCGCTTCCCGTCGCGCCTTCCTTCCCGACTGTCCCCGGCGGCTCCGCCCCCGGTGGTCACCTCGACGGCCTGACCCACGGCGTTCCCGCCTGGGTCGCCGCCGCCGTCGAGCGTTCCCTGACCGGCTACGCGCTGGCAGGCACGCGGTACATGCCGCTCACCCCGGGCTCGCAGCCCGGCGTCACTCCCGACTGAACACCTCCCTCCGCGGGGTAGCCGACGCGCCTCACGCCTCCCGATTCCGGGCTTGGCTTCGCGTCCGCTCCTGATCCCCCGCGAAACGGCGGTGCGCTTTTGTGCGCCCGCATTCGCTCCACCCCCCTTGGTGCCTCTCCGGACGGCACCTCCTCGAACCCGAAAGGGAACCCGAAATGAAGGAGAAAAACCCCATGCAATCCTGGGCAAAGCGCGGACTCCAGACCGCGTTGGTCACGGGTGGGTTGTTGATGCTGGGCACCGGCATCGCCTCGGCTGACGAACAGGTCAACCCCGACACCCCGGCCTCCCCGCTCGACGCGAACGTCACCGTTCCCGTCCAGATCGACAACAACGCCGTTGGCACGCCCCTCGGCCAGGCCGACCTCCCCGGCTACCAGGGCGAGATCAGCACCAAGGCCGTCACCAAGCCCGTCTCGGAGGCGCTGGACTCGGCGTCGTCGCCCGGCGGCAGCACCGACGGCATCGGCGGCGGGCTCCCCAGCCTTTCCGGCAAGAACGCGGTCCCGGCCCCGCTGGCGGCCAAGGACTCGGCCCGCCAGGTCAGCGGTGGCGTGACCGGTGGTGGGTTCACCACCACGGACGACATCCTCAAGGGCAACAAGGTCGTCGGTGACGTCGTCGTCCCGATCCAGATCGTCGACAACGCCATCGGCGTGATCGGCGACGCCGAGGTCGAGGGTGGCACCCACGACCAGACCTGGGCGCACCACCAGGACGTCGAGACCACCGGTGAGGACTCCAGCCTCGCCGGGAACGTCGTGGCCCTCGACTGGGCGCTGCCCGTGCAGATCGCCGGCAACGGCGGCGGGCTCGCCGGCGGCACCGGCCGCGTGGTCGGCGGTTCCGCCAGCCAGAGCACCACCGAGACCGGCAACATCACCACCGACGGCGAGGGCTCCGCCCTCTCCGGCAACGTGCTGGCCGGCCAGTTCGCCACCCCGGTCCAGGTCACCGGCAACGCCGCCTCCTGGATCATCGGCAACGCCAACAGCTCCGGCTACGAGGCCGAGACCGAGGCCACCTCCGGCGGCTGGGTCGAGACCGACGGTGACGACTCCGCCCTCGGCGGCAACGTCGGCGCGGTGCCGATCGCGCTGCCGGTGAAGGTCAACGACAACGCGGCCGCCGCGTGGGGTTCGCTCGCGAACTCCAACAGCAGCTCGTCGGCGGACGCCACCGCCGGTGACACCACCCCGGGCTGGGCCGACGTCCCCAGCTACGTGCAGACCTCCGGTGAGGACTCGGCCGTCGCGGGTAACGCGATCGTGCCGCAGACCGCGGACGTCGCGAACGTCGGCGGCGTGGCCGCCAGCTGGATCGGCCTCGCGAACACCGGCACCGAAGGCGGCACCAGCCAGTCGAGCACCGTCGACGCCGGTGGCTTCGTCAGCACCGAGGGCGAAGGCTCCGCGGGCGGCGGCAACATCGTCGACCCGGCCGTGGCCGCTCCCGTCGAGGTGACCTGCATCGCGGGCACCTACATCGGCAGCGCCAACGTCGCTTCGTGCGAGAACACCGTCGACGCGAACGCCGGCAACGGCAGCCACACCACGGGTGACGACTCCACCCTGGCCGGCAACATCGTCAACACCCAGGCCGCGCTGGCCCCCGAGGTGTTCGGCGTCGCCGGCTCGCACATCGGACAGGCGACCGCCGAGGCGTCCGAGACGAAGACCGTGACCGCGGGCGCCTACGACGGCACCACGGGCAACGACTCGTCCGGCTCGGGCAACATCGTCCAGGTCCCGGCCGCGGTTCCGGCCGAGGTCTTCGGCGTGGGCGGCTCGTTCATCGGTCAGAGCACCGCCTCGGCCGAGGAGACCAAGGTCGTCTCCGGCGGCGGCGGTGGCAACACCAACGACGACAACGGCTTCCTCAGCTCCAACCTGGGCACCGTGCCGGTTTCGCTGCCGGTGCAGGCGTTCGGGATCGGTGGCGCGTTCATCGGCCAGGGCCACGGTGCCGCCGACGGTGACACCACCTCCAACGCGGGTGGCGACGTCAACGCGACCGGTGACGGTGGCGCGGGCGCGGGCAACCTGGTCTACGGTCCGGTCTCCCTGCCGGTCCAGGCGCACAACTTCGCCGCCGTGCTCGGTGGCATCGCCTCGGGCGAGGGCACGAACCTCACCGACTCGACCGCAGGCGGCGACGCCACGGCCAACGGTGAAGAAGGCGCGCTGGCAGGCAACATCGTCCAGACGCCGATCGGTGGCACGGGCCAGCTGACCGGGCACGGCATCGCCGGTGCGGGCATCGCCGAGGGCGAGAGCGTCAGCGACGTCCTGTCGGAGGCCGGCGGCGACGCCACCACCACCGGCGACGAAGGCGCGGTTTCGGGCAACATCATCGGCGTGCAGGCGCTGCCGATCGTGCCGATCACCCACGACGCGGTCGCGGCCGCCGGTCTGGCCGACGCCGAGGGCTCCAACACCGTCGACGCCCTTTCGGGTGGCGACGTGGAGACCTCGGGTCTCGACGGATCGCTCTCGGGCAACATCCTCGACATCCCGGCCGCGGTCGACCCCGAGGTGTTCGGCAACGCCGTCGCGGTGGCGGGTGCCGTGTCCGAGACCGAAGCGACCAGCATGATCACCGGCCAGGCCGGTGGCGACAGCATCACCGACGGCAGCGGATCGGCCCTCTCGGGCTTCAACTTCCACCACCCGCTGGTCTTCGTGGTGCCGCTGAACGAGTTCGAGATCCCGATCCTGGCGATCGCGGACGAGAACTCCGAGGACTTCACCGAGATCAACGGTGAAGAGTTCACCCGCGCCTTCACCGACTCGGTCGGTTCGGAGATGCCGATCGACGCGCTGCCCGCGCTGCCGTTCGGTGCCCCCGCGCTCGACGGTGCCGGCGCCATGCCGTCCACCCCGGCGATCGGTGGCGCCCGCGCCGACGGTCCCCAGGTGGCGACCCTGCCCGTGCAGGTGGCCGGCCTGACCGCGCTGAAGCAGCTGCAGACCATCCCGACGACGCTGCCGAAGTCGGACCTGCCCGAGCTGCCCGGCACCCCGGCCCTGCCCGGTGTCCCGGCTCTGCCGAAGACCCCGGGTCTGCCCGGTGACGCCGCTCGTGCGGACGCCCCCAAGCTCGCCCAGCTGCCGGCCCTCCCGGCGCTGACCAACGGGCTGCCCACGAGCAAGCTGCCGGTGCAGCTCCCGGCCACGGGCAACCTGCCCACCGCCGGCAACCTGCCGGCCGCGGGCGAACTGCCGGTGCAGCTGCCCACCTCGGGCAGCCTGCCCGTCGTGAGCAACACCCCGGCGATGCCGACCGCGCAGGTCCCGGCTCTGGCGGGCGTCGACTCGTCGCCGCTGAGCATGTTCCAGCGTTTCATCGGCACCCTGACCGGCAAGAAGTTCCACACCATGTGAACCTGCCAGTCGGCTAGCGCCACTGAATGAACCGAAGCGGGCCCGGAGTCACTGACTCCGGGCCCGTTTTGTGTGCCGTTCAGCCCCCAGGGGTGAAAAGCGCGTCCTGGGCGGCGCCCATCGCGGTGAGCACCGCGCCTTCCAGCACCGCGCTCCCACCGACGGTGCCCGCCCGCACCTCGGTCCGCAGCGGCGAGATCTCCGAGAGCCGACGGCTCACCCCGGCCGCCAGCGCGTCTCCGCCGGCGCGGCCGATCTCCCCGCCCAGCACGAGACAGCCAGGGTCCAGGACCGCGGTGACCGCGGCGGCACCGATCGCGATCCGCTCCGCGACTATCTCCAGAAACTCCTCGGCGTTCGCGTCGATCGCGTACCCGACAGCCGCTTCGGCCGCTTCGGCGTTGTCGGCCGATGAAGCCGGGACGCCGTGCGCGCGGGCGAGTTCGCAGATCGCGGCGCTGCCCGCGAGGGTGTGGAAGCCGCCGTCGCAGTCGGTCGCCGTCGGCAGCCGGCCTGGGCCCAGCATCGGCAGGAACCCGATCTCCCCCGCGCCGCCCGACGCGCCCCGCCTCAGCGAACCGTCGAGGACGACCGCCGCGCCGACCCCGAAACCGAGCCACAGCAGGACGAACGTGTCCCGGTCGCGGGCCGCGCCGAGCCGCTGTTCGGCGGCGGCCGCGAGGTTGACCTCGTTCTCCAACAGCACCGGGACACCCAGCCGTCGCCGGAGTTCGTCGACGAGTTTCCCGTGCCACGCGGGCAATCCCCCGGCGTGCCGCAGGCCGCCGGTCGCCGGGTCGACGAGACCGGGAGCGCCGACGGCGACCGTGTGCAGCTCGGTCGCGCCCGCCTCGGCGGTGGTCGCCTCCAGCAGGGCGATCGCCCGCTCGACGGCCACGTCCGTGTCGACGTCGAGGTCGAACGGCAGCGAGGCCTCCGCCCGGGTCCGGCCCAGCAGGTCCGCGACCGCGACGGCCACGCCGTGGGTGCGGACATCGAGGCCGGCGAGGTACGCGCGTTCGGCGACGATGCCGTACAGCTTGGCGTTCGGGCCGCGGCGTTCCGCGCCCGCCTCGCCGACGATCTCGATCAGCCCCGCGTCCTGCAGGCGTTCGACGAGGTCCGCCACCGTCGGCCGGGAAAGCCCGGTCAAGGTCTTGAGCTGGGCGGCGGTCAGTGCGCCTTCGCGGTGAAGCAGGTCGAGGGCGAGGCGATCGTTGATGGCACGCGCCGTGCTCGGGGAGGCGGACGGCATCCGGATGACACTCACCGGCAGATCCTCCCAGAATTAATTATCAGGTTCCCTTCCTGATAGTTTACGCTGACGTCCGTCGAGTCGTCTCATGGACCTTGGGGGCCCAGTGACCAACACAGTGGAAACCGTCGGCGGGCCGACGCGGCGGGTGCGGCAGGCGCGGATCGCCATCGCCGCCGTCTTCGCCGTGCACGGCGCGGTGACCGGCAGTTTCGCCACCCGGATCCCGTGGATCCAGGAACACGCGGGGATCAGCGCGGGCCAGCTCGGCCTCGCGCTCGCCTTCCCCGCCATCGGTGCCTCGCTCACCATGCCGCTCGCCGCGCGGATCGGGCACCGGCTCGGCGGCAGGCTGGGGCTTCGGCTGCTGCTCGCGTACTGGACGCTGGCGCTGATCCTCCCGTCCCTGGCGGGAAACCTCTTCACCCTGTGCCTCGCGCTGTTCGTCATGGGCACCGCGGCGGGCACCTCCGACGTGCTGATGAACGCCCTCGGCGTCGACGTCGAGGAGCGGATGGGCAAGTCGGTCATGTCGGGGCTGCACGGTATGTGGACCACGGGTGCGCTCGTCGGCTCCGCCGCGGGCACGCTCGCCGCGCATGCCGGGATGGACGCCCGGCTCCACTTCGCGATCGCGTCGGCCGTGCTCACCGTCGCCGGCGCCCTCGTCTGCCAAGGCGTCTTCGACGTCCGCAGCGCACCGGACGAGAACCCGCCGCCGAGGTTCGCGCTGCCGCCGAAGTCGGCCGTGATCATCGGCGCCGTCGCGTTCTGCGCCGTCTTCGCCGAAGGGGCGAGCCTCGACTGGTCCGCCGTCTATCTGCGTGACGTGCTCGGCACCTCGCCGGGGATCGCGGCCGCGTCGACCACCGCGTTCACCTGCACGATGGCGATCGCCCGGCTCTCGGGCGACGCGCTGGTGCGGCGCTTCGGCTCGGTCAACACCGTCCGCGCGGGCGGCGCCTTCGCGACGATGGGCGGGCTGATGGTCGTCTTCGCCGTCCATCCGGTGATGGCGATGGCCGGTTTCGCGCTGATCGGGCTCGGCGTCTCCGTCGTCGTGCCGCTCGCCTTCGCGGCGGCCGGACGCAGCGGGCCGACGCCGAGCCAGTCGATCGCCGGCGTCGCGACCATCACTTATTCGTCGGGTCTCGTGGCGCCGTCGCTGATCGGCGGGATCGCCGACCTGACGTCGCTGACGGTGTCGTTCGCGGTGGTCACGCTGTTGGCGCTCGGCCTGGTGGCGGGCGCCGGTGTCCTTCGATCCCGTTAGTCGAACTGGAGGGAACGTTTGGCGAGGCCGTACCAGTAGCCGTCGATGACGGTCCGAGGTACGTATTCCCGCCGAGGACCCATCGGCGCGGTCTCGCCTTTTCCTTCCGAAGAGCTGGCGCCGAGTGACACGAACAGCGGTGCGAAGTGTTCGATCCGGGGGTGTGCGATGGCCGCGGCGGGCGCCTTGTGCTGGAAGTCCAGCAACGCGTCGAGGTCGCCCTGGTGCAGGGTTTCCGCACCCCAGTGGTCGAATTCGCTCGACCACGACGGCGGCACCCCGTCGGTGCCGTCGGTCTGGCGCATCGCGCTCAGGTTGTGGGTGAAGAAGCCGCTGCCGATGATCAGCACACCTTCGTCGCGCAGCGGCGCGAGCTTCCGGCCGAGGTCGAACAGCTCCCGCGGGTCCAGCGACGGCATGGACACCTGCAGCACCGGGATGTCGGCGTCCGGGTACATCTCCACGAGCGGGACGTATGCGCCGTGGTCGAGGCCGCGGTCGGGCGCGTCGTGCACCGGCGTCTGGGACGAGCGCAAGAGCTTCCGCACCTTGTCCGCGAGCTCGGGAGCGCCGGGTGCGGCGTATTTCACCTGGTAGTAGCGATCCGGGAAACCCCAGAAGTCGTAGACCAGCGGCACCGTGGTGGTGGCGCCGAGGGTCAGCGGTGCCTCTTCCCAATGCGCCGAGACGACGAGGATCGCCTTCGGCCTCTCGAGGTCCGCCGACCAGCCGGCGAGCTGGCGGGTCCAGGTGGCGTCGTCGGCGAGCGGCGGCGCGCCGTGGCTGAGATAGAGCACCGGCGTCATGTCAGCTCCAGGTGTTTGAACTTTCAACTACCAGGATAGACGACGTCGCCCGGCTTCGCCTTATTCCCGGGCGAGGTTCGCCGCCATGCGTTCCAGTACGCCGACCGTTGTCCGGTAGTCGTCGTCGCTGATGCCTTCGGTCGTGCGGGCACGGAACTCGCTGATCGCCGTCTTCAGCCGGAGGTGTGCCTCCCGGCCTGCTTCGGTCAGGCCGTCCTCGTCTATCCAGCCGCGAAGGCGCAGGTCGGCGATGATTTCCCGGAGATCTCCGAATGGCTTCAGTGCTTCCTCGGGCGACGCTCCCGTGTTCAGGACCTGCCAGTGGCGGCGGGTCAGTGATTCGGCGGCGAGGAGGTGGTCCAGTGAGGATTCGAGGGCCTGGTGAAGGTGGGCGAACCAGAATCCGATGGGCTTCATGGATACTCCTCGGGTAGACGACAACTACATGTAAAAGTACATGCACTTGGTGAGGAGGGGTAATGACGGACGCCGTGGCCGACGTGGAACGCGCGATGAGCGCCATCCGGCGGAGTCAGGCGAGGCGATCATTGTCGAAACTCGCCCGCGACCGCGCCGAATCGATGCCGGACCAGGCGATCCAGGGGCTGCTCGACGCCGTCGAGGCGGCCGAGGAGAGCGGTGAACCGGGGACCGTCACCAGTCTCGCGGCGGCGCTGACCATCGACCAGCCGCGCGCGAGCCGTCTCGTCGCCCGCGCGGTCGAGGACGGTTTCCTCCGGCGTGAAGCCGATCAGCGCGACGGCCGCCGCGCCGTCCTCGTGCTCACCGAAGCAGGCCGCGCCGAAGTGACGCGTATGCACGAATTCCGCCGCTCGGTGTTCGCCGAGGCGATGGCGGACTGGACGGACGACGACCGCCGCGAGTTCGCGCGGCTGCTGACCGCGTTCGTCCGGAACTACGGGGCACTCGGCGTGAAGTAGTTGACCAGGAGCTCGCCGGGGTCGCGGAACAGCAGCGACCTGTTCCCCCACGGCATCGTGGTCGGCTCCTGCACGATCTCGGCCAGGCCGGCCAGCCGCTCGTACTCCCGGTCGACGTCCTCGACGCGGAACTCGAGGATGGCGGTGCGGTTCGACTCGGGCACCGCGGCTCCCGCGCCGAACAGTCGCATCGTCTCGGCGCTGCCGATCGCCAAGGTGCACGACGGCCCGACGAGTTCGGCGAACTGCTCGGAACGCCATCGCGCGGCGAGGCCGGTCGCCTTTTCGTAGAAGCCGGCGAGGCGGGCGACGTCCTGGGTGATCACGCGGACGGAAACGAACTGCATGGCTGGTCCTCTCGGTGCCGGAAAGCGGGACACCGGCCACGCTAGGAGCAATACCGGGCAGAATCCGCCCGGTATTCTTTGCGATGTGACCAGGCCCATCGCCCGTGTGCTCGCGTTGCTGGAGATCCTGCAGAGCGGCGGCACGCGCACGGTCGCCGAGCTCGCGGGGCGGCTCGACGTGGACGAACGCACCGTCCGCCGCTACGCCGAACACCTCGTCGAGCTGGACATCCCGGTCCGCTCGGTGCGCGGCCGGTACGGCGGCTACCGGCTGGCCCCCGGCTACCGCATGCCGCCGCTGATGCTCACCGACGAAGAGGCGCTGGCCGTCCTGCTCGGCCTGGTCACGGGGCGGCGTGCCGGGCTGATCACCACGTCGGTCGCGGCCGTCGAGAGCGCGGCCGCGAAGGTCCGCCGGGTCCTTCCCGAAGCGCTGGGCCGTCGGCTGGACGCGCTGCTGGAGACCGCCGACTTCACCACACCGGCCAGGAAAGCCCTGTCGGCCGAAGCCGCGGTGCTGCTCACCGTCGCGGAGGCGGTACGGGACAGGCATCCGGTCGGGCTCGCGTATCTCGCCGGACACGGCGGAGCGAGCGAACGCGTCGTCCATCCGTATGGCGTCGTGGCGCATTCCGGCCGCTGGTACCTGACCGGTTTCGACTCGGCCAGCGGCGAGGTGCGCACCTTCCGCGTCGACCGGATCAAGTCGGCGGAGCCGCGGCCCGGGACCTTCGAGGCCCCCGGTGACTTCGACCCGGCCGAGCGGGTGCTGACCGCGTTGGCCGAGACGCCGTACCGGCACGACGTCTCCGTGCGGATCCAGGCGCCGCCCGAGGAGATCCGCGCCGTCTTCCCGCCGTCCGTGGCGACCCTCGAAACGGACGGCGACCGGGTCCGCGCCCGGATCCGGGCCGAACGGCTCGACTGGATCCCGGCGCGGCTCGCCGCGCTCGACCGGCCGTTCGTCATCGAACGGCCGGCCGAGCTGCGGGGTCTGGTCAGGGCGCTGGCGGACCGGCTGGCCGAGCGAGCGCGCTGACCGGTCGTGCTCACTTGCCGCAGAACACCGTCCGGACGAGCTTGTCCAGCGCCGCCGGGAACGACGGCAGCGGGTCCTTCTCGGAATCGCCCGCGGTGACCGACGCGGTCAGCGTCTTGCTGCCGTCGAGCGAGCTGTACATCATCGCCGCGTAACCGTTGTTGCTGCCGTTGTGGTTCACGATGGTGCCGCAGCCTGGACCCAAGTCCTGTGTGAACTGCCCGAGACCGTAGAAGCCATACAGGCTTTCGCTGCCGGGGTGCGTCTCGCGCATCTCGGCCATCAGCCGGGCCGGGAGCAGCTCTCCGCTCTGCAGCGCGGAAAAGTACGTCTGGAGATCCTTGGTCGTCGAGATCATGTCGCCGGCGCTGGAGATCCAGGACGGGTTCTGGTGGGTGACGTCGATCGTCTTCCACTGCCCGGCGTCTTCGTAGCGGTAGTAGGCGTGGGCGTACGGCTTGGGCATCCCGGCCCACGCGCCCGGCGACAAGGTGTCGCGCAGCTTGAGCGGCCGCAGGATCCGGCGGGCCAGCTCGTCGGCGAAGGGACGGCCGGAGAGCTTCTCCACCAGCAGCCTGGCCACCACGTAGTTGGTGTTGGAGTAGCTCCAGCCGCCGCCCGGCTCGAAGACCGGGGGCTTGGACACCGCCAGCCGGACCAGCTCCTCCGGCCGGTAGGTGTGGAACCGCAGATCCACCCATTCCTTGCCCGCCCACGGGATTCCCGGCGTGACCGTGCCGTCCGGGTGGTACTGGCCGGTGTGGTTGAACAGCCCGCTGGTGTGCTGCAGCAGCATCCGCACGGTGATCCGCGAATCCAGCCCGAACTCGGGAAGAAAACCGGCGACCGGGGTGTCGAGCCCGATCCGGCCCTCGGCCACGAGCTGCAGCACCAGGGTCGCGGTGAAGTTCTTCGACGTGCTGCCGACGCGGAAGTGGCCGTTGGTCGGCGGTTTCGCGGTCCCGCCCAGCTCGCGCACCCCGGCGCTGCCGGTCCATTCGCCTCGCTCGTCGCGGACGCGCACCTGCATCCCGCCGAACCCGGCGTCGACGAATTCCTGGGCGACCTGACGCAATTCCGGCCGGTCCTGCCCGGCGGAGGCCGTCGGCACGGCGACGCCCGTCAGCAGTGCGGCGGCCAGCGCGGTGAGGCCGATGCGGCGGAAGGTCTTCAGTGTCTTGGTCATGGCGATCACGTTCGCGGACCGCACTGACACGGGACGGTCACGGCGCTGACACGCGGGCTCCGATGCCGTCGAGGAGGAAGTCGAGGCCGGCGCGGAAGGTCTCGTCGGCGTCAAGGTGGACCGCGTCGCGCACGACCTTGGCCAGCGCGGGGAGCTTGCCGGTGGCGAAGGTCCGCGTCAGGTAGGGGCCGAGCGTGGCCTGCCATTTCTTCTCGTCCATGCCGGTGGCCCGTTCGGCCCGGCGCTCGGCGATCTCCCGGCGCACCGCGCCGATCGTGTACGCGTTGACCGCCGAGACCACCGGCATCGCGGAGTCGACCCCGACGTCGCCCAGCGCCGCCAGCACGGCCTCCGAGGTGGCCAGCGCGTGCGGCCCGAGCTGGGGCCTGCCGCCGAGCAGGTCGGCGAGCCATTCGTGCCGGTGGACCGCGTGCCGCATGGCATTCGCGAGTGACCGAAGCACCTCCCGCCAGCCTTCGCCGGTGGGCCGGATCTCGGCGTGTACGGCGTCGACCATCAGGTCGAGCAGCTCTTCTTTGCTCTCGATGTAGCCGTACAGCCGCATCGGGCCGACGTCCAGCGCGGTGGCGACCTTGCGCAGCGACACCGCGTCCAGGCCGTCCGCGTCGGCGAGCCGGATCGCCGCCCGCACGATCAGCTCCCGGCTCAGCGGGGCCAGCGCCGGACGACTCGGCGGCTCCGGCCGCTCCCACACCACCATGCGGCGACAATACACCGCATCGTTCGATACAGTGTATTGATCAATACGGTGTATCGAAGGAGTGGGATCATGACCATCGCCATCGTCGGAGCGGGCCTCGGCGGCTTGGCCCTCGCCCGGGTTCTGCACGTCAAAGGCATCGACGCGGTCGTCTACGAACGTGAATCGTCGCGCGACGCCCGCGGTCAAGGCGGCATGCTCGACATCCACGCCGACACCGGCCAGCGGGCGTTGCGCGAAGCCGGCCTGTTCGACCGGTTCTCCGCGATCGCCCGCGGCGAGGGCCAGGACATGCGGCTCCTCGAACCGGACGGCACCCTGCTGCTACGGGAGGACACGCCCGACGACGCGCCGTTCGAGCGACCCGAGGTCGACCGCGCCGACCTGCGTGATCTGCTGCTGGACTCCCTCCCCGGCCACACGGTGCGCTGGGGACACGCCTTCGAATCCGCCGAAGACGGCGTCCTGCATTTTTCCGATGGGCACAGTGCCGATGGGCGCACCGCGACGTACGACCTGCTGGTCGGCGCGGACGGCGCGCATTCCCGCGTCCGCCCGCTGCTCACCGACGCCCGCCCGGCGCATCTCGGCCACAACTTCGTCGAACTCCGCATTCCCGATGTCGACCGCACCCATCCCGACCTCGCCGCGATGGTCGGGCGCGGCACCTATTGGGCGCTCGGCGACGGCAAATCCCTGGCGGCTCAGCGCAACGGCGACGGCACCGTGCGCGTCGGCCTCAGCTTCTACGGCACCGGCGAGGACTGGTTCGCCACCGCCGGGATGCCGCTCGACGATCCGGCCGCCGCCCGGGCGTGGCTGATCGGGGAACTCGACGGCTGGGACGCCCGGTTCATCGCGCTGATCGCGGCCTGCGACGACGTGGTGGTGCCACGGTCGATCGCGGCTCTCCCGGTCGGCCTGACCTGGCCGTCGGCACCGGACGTCACCCTGCTCGGCGATGCCGCGCACCTGATGCCGCCGGTGGGGGAAGGCGCCAACCTGGCCCTGCTCGACGGCGCCCTGCTCGGCCTCGCGCTGGCCGCGCACCCGGGCGATTTCCCCGCCGCCGTCAAGGACTACGAACGCGAGATGTTCGATCGCGCCGAAGCCGCCGCCCGGATGTCCGCGCGGGTCCACGAACTCCTGACCGCGCCGGACGCCGCCCGGAAAATGCTCGCGTTCTTCCAACCGGACCGAGGCCGAGATGCTAGGAACGGAAAATCATTTCGTTCATAGTCGAAGAGGAGCGGGAGTGACCCATGCGCGAAGGAGTTCTGGCGGGTGGCGCCCCGTACCTCGAATTCGGCACGGGAAGCCCGCTCGTGGTCTTCCGGGCGGTGCTGCCGGACTCGGCCAACCCGACCGGGTTCGCCCGTTGGGCGGAGGTGCGATCCCTCAAACCGCTGGCCGAGCGGTTCACCGTGCTGACGGTCGGCAGGCGGCCGGGACTCCGGCCCGGCGTCACCATGGCCGATCTCGCCGCCCACCACGCGGAGGAGCTACGGCAGCGGTTCGATCGCCCGGTGGACGTCCTCGGCGTGTCCACGGCCGGTAGCCTCGCGCTGCAGTTCGCCGTCGACCATCCCGGCCTGGTGCGACGGCTGGTGGTCGGCGCCACGGGCACCCGGCTCGGCGCGGAAGGCCGTCGCGTCCAGCGCCGGTACGCGGATCTGCTGGCCGCCGGACGGCCCCGGGCCGCGGCCATGGCGCTGGCACCCACGGTCGCGGACTCCCTGCCCGGACGGGCTTTGCTGGCCGGGCTGCTGGGCCTGGCCTCCGGCCGCCCGGCGGACCCGGACGGCATGGTCGCCATGCTGCGGGCCGAGGACGCGTTCGACATCGAAGACCGGCTCGGCGAGATCACCGCGCCCACCTTGGTGATCGCCGGTTCGCAGGACGCCCTGTACCCGCTCGAACTCGCCGAGCGAGTGGCCGACAAGACCCGCCGCGGTGATCTCAAGGTCTATCCGGGACGACGGCACCACACGGTGATGAGCGATCGCCGCTTCACCAAGGACGTCTTCGAATTCCTGCTCTGACGAAAGGCGGCCATCGCTTAGGCTTGAGGCGAACCTGCCCTAGGCGCGCCTACCCGGTAAGGGCGCGTCCGCAGTCGGAGGGGGAGGCTGCCCGTTCGAGCCGGGCCAGGTCCGAAGGGCCCCTGCGTTCGCGTAGGGGCCCTTCTCTTGCGCCGCTAGTCGTGTGACAGGTCGACGAAGCGGCTGTAGTGCAGCTGATGCGCGACGGTGATCGTCGCCGTCGGCCCGGCACGGTGCTTCGCGATGATCAGGTCCGCCTCGCCGGCACGCGGGTCGTCCCGCTCCCAGGCGTCGGGGCGGTTGACCAGGATGACGAGGTCCGCGTCCTGCTCAAGCGAGCCGGACTCACGAAGGTCGGACAGCATCGGGCGTTTGTCCGTCCGCTGCTCGGGACCACGGTTCAGCTGGCTGATCGCGATCACCGGGACCTCGATCTCCTTGGCCAGCAGCTTCATCTGCCGCGAGAACTCCGAGACCTCCTGCTGCCGCGACTCGACGCGCTTGCCCGAGGTCATCAGCTGGAGATAGTCGAGGACGACGAGTTTGAGGTCGTTGCGCTGCTTGAGCCGCCGGGCCTTCGCGCGGATCTCCATCATCGTCATGTTCGGCGAATCGTCGACGAACAGCGGCGCCTCGGAGACCTCGCTCATCCGGCGCGCGAGCCGCGTCCAGTCGTCGTCGGACATCTTGCCACCGCGCATATCCGCCAGGCGGATCCGAGCCTCGGCCGAGAGCATGCGCATGACGATTTCGGTCCTGCTCATTTCCAGCGAGAAGATCACGCTGGTCAGACCGTGTTTGATGGACGCCGAACGCGCGAAGTCCAGCCCGAGCGTCGAGTTGTGGGTCGGGACCATCGATCGTCCGGCCAGGTAGAGATGGTCCGGCGCGTCGACCTCCACACATCGCACCGGGACGGAGGCCACGGGGCGGACGTCCACGACGTAGCGAAGGTGTGGCCGGACGCGGACGTTGGTGAGGCGTTCCTTCTGCTCGAGGTGCTTCCGCTGCAGCCAGAACACCCGGTCCTGGGTGGTGAAGCCGAGAATGTACGCCGTCGAGGTCTCTTCGCTGCGCCCCTTGACCTTCTTGGTCGTGAACGCGCAGCGGTACCCGAGGCTGACGATCAGTTCCCTGGTCTGCTCGGCGAGCACCTTGCTCGTCACGGCGAACTGAACCGCGCCTGAATGGGTGACGGTGCCGTCGGTGTCGAGCAGCCCGGCCAGCAGCGCGCGGCGTTGTTCGACCGATGCCCGCAGATACTCCACCGGGATGTGCTTGTTACCGAGTACGCCCATCGTGCGAAGAATCGCCTGCACGCTGCCGTGTTCGTTGCGGCAGGTCTGGCAAAGCCGCATGCCTGACGACGGGCGCCCGCAGTCGGGGCAGGCCGGCGCGGGAACCGGGGAGCTTTGGAAACGCACCTTGCCGCCACAGGACCGGCCGCACGTCCGCACCTGGGAGGTATGGGGAAGGAACGGCTCGCCACAGACCTCGCAACGCCGGTACTCCACCGGATCCGGCGGAACCAGGCGAAGGGTGTACGACATTTCGCCACGGCGTTCCACCAGGAGGCCCGCTTCCCCCTCCAGGTAGCAGATGATCTCCGGGTCCGCCGTGGTGAAGCGCGCACTGGCCGAGTGGCCGTCACCCAGCCAGGCTCCGAGCGCGTACGGGTGAAGCGGGAGTTCGCGTTCAGGCAGTTGCAGCGGTGCCGTGGTCGCGATCGAGTGGTTGGCACGCTTGTCCGCCGTCTCACAGCGCAGCGTGGCCGCCAGTTCTTCGGTCGTCCGCACCGCCGGCCCGGCCGCCGAGCGGCGGGACGACCTCGTGTCGGTCAGCCATTGGTGTTCGGCGTCCGCGAGGAGCACCGTGCCGTCCGAGAACTCGACTTCGTAACAAGGGCGGCCGTCCATGACCTCGGTCGCCGCGACCACGGTCGTGGGGCGGCCGTTCGCGCCGATCAGCCTGTCACCGGGCTGAACCTCGCCCATGGTCGTCCAGCCCTCGGGAGTGGGCAGTGGGGTGTCCAGCGCGAGCGCTTTCCCGACACCGGGCCGCGCCGCGACGATGATCATCTGGCCGGGGTGCAGACCGTTCGTCAGATCGTCGAAATCGGCGAACCCGGTCGGGATGCCCTGCGACTGCCCGCCGCGCGACGCGATCGCGTCGATCTCGTCCATGGTCGGCTGGAGCAGCTCTTCCAGCGCGACGTAGTCCTCGCTGGTGCGCCGCTCCGTGACGTCGTAGATCGCGGCCTGCGCGCGGTCGACGACCTCGTCGATGTTCGCGCCGTCGGCCGCGGCCGCGCCGTAGCCGTACTGCACGATCCGCGTGCCCGCCTCGACCAGGCGCCGCAGCACCGCCTTCTCGGAGACGATCTCGGCGTAGTACCCGGCGTTCGCCGCCGTCGGCACCGTCGCGATCAGGGTGTGCAGGTACGGCGCGCCGCCGACCCGGCCCAG
The DNA here is from genome assembly GCF_055563465.1 of Amycolatopsis sp. NPDC000009. Lineage (NCBI taxonomy): Bacteria > Bacillati > Actinomycetota > Actinomycetes > Pseudonocardiales > Pseudonocardiaceae > Amycolatopsis > Amycolatopsis sp. NPDC000009. Next base: position 356,408 of record NZ_JBVHDI010000004.1, on the reverse strand, counting down.
CTCGCCTCGGCGCTCCAGTTCGGCGGAGACGGTGATCGGGTCGGCCGGTTCGCCGCGGCCGTAGAGGTCGAGGATTACGTCGTAGATCGCCTGGTGCGCGGGCCGGTAGAAATCGTCGGGACCGAGGGCTTCGATGACGTCGGCGACGGCGTCCTTCGACAGCAGCATGCCGCCGAGCACGGACTGCTCGGCCGCGATGTCCTGCGGAGGCTGGCGGTCGTACTCGCCGCCACGCGGACCGGGGTCGCCGGGACCCGGGTCGGACTCCGCGTACATCGGATTGCGGTCGTCGGTCAGCGCCACCGCTGCTGCCACCTCCTCAAGACATCGAACACGCGTTCGATTATGCCAGAATTTCCCCGGTTGGTCCGTCCGCGTCCGCCTGCCCCTCCCGCGGCGTCCGGCGCTCCCCTGTGCTCCCCTTTTCGGCCGGACGACCACCACGGTGCGTACCGGTCCGGCGGGCACGGTAGGCCCCCCGAAAGGACGAGCGCAATTTCGCCTGGGGACCGCCCTGTGGACAACCTGGGGATGACTGGGGGCAACCCTTCACAGGTGGGCCGAAGCCTGTGTACAACTTGTGGGCAACGATGGGATGGTCTGACAAAAGTGCTGGTCAGGGCCTGTGGAGACACTGTGGAGAACTTTATTCAACTCGCCACGGCGTGTCGGGCAAAACTCGTCGTTCGGCGTGTCGCACGCGGCCGCACAGGTGTGCCCTGTGGATGGATGACACGGAGAGTAGAGGGGTCGTCCGCCCGGCTGAACGGAGCGGAATTCAGGACGCGAACAACCTGCCCTGTGCGCTCCGTAGTCGTTCTCCGAGAATCTGCTGGTCGGCGGGCGTGAAGGCGATCCTCGGCTCGCCACTCCCCGGTACCTCTTCGGTCAGCCACCGGCCTTCGGACGTATCGATGTAGTTCACCGGACGTTCGATCCGCTGCCGCGCGCCACTCCGGCCGCGGGCCGCGACGTAGAGGCTTCCACTCCCCAAACGGCGTAACGCGAGAATGCGGCGAAGCTCGTCGGCCTCCTGGCTGCCGGCGCTCTGCCTTCCGCTGCGAAGGACCTCGAAGCCTTCCTCCTGCGCAGTCGACGAAGAGCGCGGTGCCTCGACCTGGCTCTTCGGGACGGCGACCGGCCGCCCGCGCCCCGGCGCGAGCTTCGGGATCTGGTCGAGGAACTCGGTGAGCAGCTCTTCCGGCCGCACCGAAGCGAGCGCGATGCCATCGTGCTCGCTGTGCCGCGCGAGGACGAAGCCCTCTCCGCCGGCGCTCCCCGCGAGCAGGGTGAAGCTCAGCGCCTTCCCCTCGAACCCGCCGTCGACCCAGCCGTAGTACTCCAGCGACGGCCTGGCGATCGCCTCGAGCGTCGCCTTGAACCCGGGGTGCAGCCCCCGCGCGCCGAAGAGTCCCTGGCTCGCCAGCTCCTCGTTCGTCCGCTCGTCCTCGGCCCGCTGTGCGTCCTCGTCGAACCAGGTCGGCGTTTCCGACAGGATCGTGTGCGGCTCACCGCCGCGGCGGCGGATCAGCGTGATGAGGGTGCCGGTCGTGATCGTGACCTGCTTGTCCAGCACCGGAACTGCCCCCTAGTCGTTCTTTGTTCGTCCAGCCCGGAACAAGACAAGCCGGGCGCGCCCCAATCTTGGCACGCGCCCGGCCCGCTCGTGACGACTACTCGCCGATCACCGGCGGTGCGGTGAGTTCGTCGGTTCCGAAGATCTCGTTGGGGTCGTCGCCGACGAGGAATTTGGAGCTGCGCTCCTCGTCCTCGCCGCCCTTGCCCCTGGCGCCACCGGCTCCCATACCGCCCATGCCGCCCATCATTCCGCCGGCGCCACGGCCCGCCCCGGCACCGGAACCCGAACCGGCCGCGCCGCCGCCCATGCCGGCGCCGCCCATCGCCCCCGCGTTGCCGGGCAGGGCCGCGCCACTCCCGCCACCGGGACCGAACCCGGGGCCGAAGCCACCGTCCGGGCCGAAGCCGCCCGCGCCGGGGATGTCGGTACCGCCGAAGCCGCCGCCACCGCCTCCGCCGCCACCCGGGCCGAAGCCGCCGGCGCCGGGGATCTTCGGCGGGGTGTAGCCGGACGCGTTCGTCCCGTCGTCCCAGGACGGCGGCTTGTAGTTGCTGCCGGGGATGTTCGGGTTGTACTGCCCACCGGGCAGGTTCGAGCCCGGCAGATTCGACCCGGGAAGGTTCGATCCCGGCAGGTTGCTGCCCGGGAGGTTCGACCCGGGCGTGCCGATGCCCGGCATGTTCGAACCGGGGATGTTCGGCGTGCCCGAACCGGGGATGCTCGGCATCGAACCGGGCGGCGTCGAGATGCCCGGCATCCCGTTGTGCCCGTTCCGGTCGCCCTGGCCGTTCCCGTTGCCGTCCTTGTCCTTGCCGCTTCCGCCGCCGTTGACGTCGACGTTCGTGTTCTGCCCCTCCATCTTGGAGTAGGTGGGCAGCTTCTTGCCGTTCTCGGAACTGGCCTTGAAGTACTCGTTGAACGCGTCGACGTTCGCTTGACCCTTGTCGTTGTAGTCCCGGATCGCGCGGTCGGTGTCGGTGGTCCACGGCGTGATGGAGTTGAGCAGGTTGTTCTTCGGCGGTTCCTTCGGCACCTGCTGCACCTTCGCCTTCACCGTGGTGAAAGCGGTGTTCTGCTCGCCGAGGTACTTGTCGGAGTCCACCAGCTTCTTGCCGGAGTCCTCCATCCACGCCCGCAGCGGATGCGCGCCGGACTGCTGCGCGGCTTCGGCGCTCTTACCGGTCCAGGCGGCGTCCATCTCCTTCGACAGGTTGTCGATGGTGGTCAGCCGTTCCTGGTAACCGGCCTTGAGCCGGGTCGCCGCGGCCTGGCCCTCCTGGATCGACCCGGTCCCCGGACCGGTGACGATCTTCTCCCAGATGTGGTAGCAGTCGATCTTGCGATCGCCGCCCGACGCTTCGAAGTCGCCGGATTTCGTGGTCGCCAGGTTGTAGGCCGAGTACCCGGCGATGATCGGCAGCAGGAACACGCGTCAGCCCTCCTTCAACGTCTCGATCATCGCTTCCCCCACTTTGAGCGCGACCGGGCACGGATCGCTCGCGCCCGGTCCGTTGTCGTACTGCACCAGGATGTTCACGGCCAGCTGGTCGGTCACACCGACGAAGAGGCCGCATTTGCCGCTCTTGCGGCCGTCGACCGCGGCGGCGTACACCGCCGGGTACCCGGCGACCTCGGTCGGCTCGAAGTACTCGTCGTTGGCCTTCGTGTCGTAGACGTCGCTGAGGCCGTTCTTGTTCGCGAGCACCGGGCTGATCTCGATCTGGTTAAGCCGGTCTTCGGCGGCGAAGATCGAGCAGCCGGGACCGACGCTCGTGGTCCGCTGTTCGCCTTCGCCGAGACCGAGCTCGGTCCGCTTCGCCGCGGAAAGCGCGGAGCAGGCGTCGTTCTCGATCGACGAGGTCTTCAACGGGTTGGACACCTTGGGCGCGGAGCCGGACGAGCCGCTCGACGCACTCGGGGCGCCGGCCCCGGTCGTGTAGGACGGCTCCGAAGAGGCGGTGCCGTTCTTGGTGCCCGAACAGCCGGCGACCAGCGCGCCCGCGGCGAGGAGGAGAACGAGGGAACGTCGCATCACACGGCCTTGTGCTTGTTGAGCGAAGCCTGCGTTTCGGCCTCGTTCGTGGCGATCTTCTGCTTGGCGGCGGTCAGCTGGTCGATGTAGTTCTTGACGTAGTCCTGCATCTTCTGGTTCTGCTCCAGGAACGCCTTGCCCGACGGGTTCGCCAGCTTCTCCCAGTCGCCGCTCGCGAACTCCTTGCCCGGCGCCTTGACGTTCGCCATCAGGTTCGCGTCGGCGTAGTCCCTCTTGAGCTCGACCTGCAGATCCGTCCACTTCTTGATGATGCCGTCGATCTTGTCCTTGTCGAAGGTGAACCCGCCGCCACCCCCGCCCGACGTCGGCTTGTCAGGATTGGCCGGCGCGGAGACCGTGACCTTCTCCTGCCGGTTCTGCTCGGCGTTGCTGTCGTAAGCCATTGGTTCCTGATCCCCTTTTGAGTCCCCGTGCCTCGACGTCGAGTCAATCCTAAGACGTGACCCGGCATGATGGGGTTCCCCGTAAAGCAAAGGGCGGGACACCTCCGGAATGGAGACGTCCCGCCCTGTGCCGAAGCGGTGTTACTTGGCCTTGACCTCGAGCCGCACGTCGACGCGGACGTCGGGGTGCAGACGGGCGCCGACCGAGTGCTTGCCCACGGTCTTGATGTGGTCCTTCAGCTCGATGACGCGCTTGTCGAGCAGCGGGCCACCCGCGGCCTTGATCGCGTCCACGATCTCGGCGGTGGTGATCGAACCGAAGAGCTTCTTCGAGCCCTCGGCCGCCTTGCCGCTCAGCTGGATGGCGCCGAGGCCCTCCAGGGTCGCCTTGATCTCCTTGGCGTGGTCGAGGTCGCGGATGCGACGGCTCTCCTGCGCCCGCTTGATCGTGCGCACGTTCTTCTCCGCGCCCTTGGTGGCCACGATGGCGTAGCCGCGGGGGAGCAGGTAGTTGCGTGCGTAGCCGTCCTTGACCTCGACGATGTCGCCGGGCCCACCGAGGTTGGCGACGTCGGTGGTGAGAATGATCTTCGCCATTGACGTGCCTCCTTAGCGTGCGGTCGAGGTGTAGGGCAGCAGCGCCATCTCGCGGGAGTTCTTGACCGCGATGGCGATGTCACGCTGGTGCTGGCTGCAGTTGCCGGTCACGCGACGGGCACGGATCTTCCCGCGGTCGGAGATGTACTTCCGAAGCAGGTTGGTGTCCTTGTAGTCGATGTTCTCCGGGCGGCCCTTCTTCTCGGCCTTGCAGAACACGCAGACCTTCTTCTTGGGCTTGCGGATGGGTGGCTTGGCCACGGTATTTCTCCTGGATTTCTACGTAGTGGTTGTCTCGCGGCGTCTCGCGGAGCTCTCGCCCGCGGTGGATCGCCTGATCAGAAGGGCGGCTCGTCGGAGAAACCGCCGCCACCGCCGCCACCGGCGGGCGGGGCGGAACCCCACGGGTCGTCGGCGGGCGGGCCGGACTGGCCACCGCCGCCGCCACCACCGAAGCCGCCGCCACCGCCACCGGTGCCACGGCTGACCTTGTTCACCTTGGCGGTGGCGTAGCGCAACGACGGGCCGATCTCATCGACCTCGAGCTCGACGACGGTGCGCTTCTCGCCTTCCTTGGTCTCGAAAGACCGCTGCTTGAGGCGCCCCTGCACGACGACACGCGCGCCACGCGTCAGCGACTCGGCGACGTTCTCGGCCGCCTGACGCCAGATGTTGCAGCGCAGGAACAGGGCCTCGCCGTCCTTCCACTCGCCGGACTGACGGTCCAGCGTGCGCGGGGTGGACGCGACCGTGAAGTTCGCGACCGCCGCACCGGAAGGGGTGAAGCGAAGCTCCGGGTCGGACGTGAGGTTGCCGATCACCGTGATGACGGTGTCTCCAGCCATCGGGAAAGTCCTTCGGCTCAGGCCTTGGCGGCGGCGGTCGCGGCGCGCTTGATCTCGCGGCGCATGACCTTGGTGCGGAGCACGGTCTCCTGCAGGGAGAGCTGACGGTCCAGCTCCTTGACCGCTTCCGAAGTCGAGTTCAGGTCGAGCAGCGCGTAGATGCCCTCGGCGTGCTTCTTGATCTCGTAGGACAGCCGGCGACGGCCCCAGACGTCGACCTTCTCGACGCTTCCGCCCGAAGTGCGGATCACGTTGAGGAAGTTGTCCAGGGTCGGGGCCACCGTACGCTCGTCGAGCGTGGGGTCCAGGATGACCATTACCTCGTAATGGCGTGACACAACCACTCACCTCCTATGGGCTCGCGGCCACGGACTGTCCGTGGCAGGAGGGTTTGTCCAGGTAAGCGTACCTGGCGGTGCCGACGCTTCTGCTCCCGGCCCTTCTGCTCCCGGCGGTCAGGAGACGCGGCGCAGGACCCAGGTGCGGACCAGTGCGGCGGTCACACCGGCGAGCACGAGCACGGCGAGCAGCATCGGCAGCTGGACGTCTCCGCCGGGCAGGCCGTCGGTAGCGAGCGCTTCGGCGTTGCCCGCGTTGCGGACGTCGGGGCCGCCCTGCCCGGCCTGTCCGTCGGTGCCGTACTGCGGGGCACCCTCGCCGGGGAGCGGGCTGTTGGCCGGGTAGCGCACGCCCGGCGCCACCGCGACACCCGGCTGCGCGACCGGCAGGTTGCCGTAGTCGCGCGGCGGGGCGTAGCCGGTGCCGTTGCTGCCGCCGGGGAGCAGGCTCGGCGAGGCCGGGAGGCCGTTGGTGCCGCCGCCGTTGCCGCCGTGCTGCGGGGCCGTGGTGCCCGGGGCAGGCAGGGTGGGCGCGACGTAGTTCGTCGCGACCGTGGTCAGGCCGCAGCTGCCGGCGACCTTGTGCTCGATGGAGTTCAGCGTCTTTTCGGGGTTCAGCCCGAGGCCCCAGGACTTGGTGTCCTTGACCGCCTGGCGAACCGCCGCGCCGATCGCCTTGCCGTCGATCGAACCGCCCGCGGCGTTCGGGACCGTGCCGAGGTCGATCTTGTTGACCTTGGCGATGTCGTTCGCGGCGACGTCGTAGAGCGCCAGCGTGCCCGCCTCCCGCGCGCCCGCCCGCACCAGTTCCTTGACCGAGGTGCCGGTGATCGCGACGGTGTCGCCCATCCCGCCGTTCACGGTGCCGCTGCACGCGTTCGCCAGCGTGGTGGCCGCCGAGGCGGTACCCGCCGTCAGGAGCGCGCCACCGGTGACCATGGTCGCGAGTGCGGTGACGGTGAGCGCCTTGCGGGTGGTCTGCCAGATGGTGGTCTTCCGCACGGGCGCGTTCCTCCGGGTCGGTGGGGGCGTGTGGCAGTGCGTCAGGAATCACTGCAACGGGGATAACGAGGGAGTGACCCGAAAGATACTAGGCGGTAGGACTAACTTGTAGCGGCCATTCGGCGGAGCACCCAGGTGCGGACGAGGCCAGCGCTGACTCCGGAGAGTGCCAAAACGGCGATCAGCAGCGGCAGTTTCCCGTCCTGGGTGAATCCGTCGCTCACACTCGGTAGCGCTTCGGCCTGTCCTGCGGTCTGGACGTCCGGGTTGCCGTTCTGGTTTTCGGTCGCGATGCCGAACTGCGGCGCGTAACCCGGGATCTGGCCGCCGTACCGGAGGCCGGGCGACGGGCTGAAGAGACCGGCCGTCGCCATCGGGATGGAGCTGTAGTCGCGCATCGGGGCGTAGCCCGTGCTGATCCCCCAAGGCAGGCTGCCGAAGTTGGGGGTGAAGGTGCCGGGCAGCAGCGGGCTGTTCGCCGCCGGGATGCCGCCCGCCGGAGCGCCACCCTGCGCGGGAGCGCCCGGCCCGCCCGTCTGGGGGCCACCGCTGCCGGGGGTGCCGGGAGCGGGTTTTTCCGGCTGGGGCTGGGTTCCGGGAGCGGGCTTGCCGCCGCCGGTCAGGGCTTCGTGGGTGCCGCTGACGGCGCCGTTCAGCGCCTCCGCGGCGGGCGCGCCGACGACCGGGACCGGCGCGACGACGGTGTTCACCACGGTCACCGTCACCTTGCAGACCGTGCCGAGCAGCGCGTTGATCGTGCCCGTGAGCACCCCGGAGACCGGGCCGGCCTGGCCGAGGTTGAGCGGGATACCGAGCAACGGGGTCTTGCCGAGGATCATGTCGCCGGTCTTGGCGGTCACCGATCCCCCGCAGGTCGCGGTCTTGGTCTCGGCGGCGGCCGTACCGGGCATGGCGAGGGCGGCCGAGCCCGCGAGAATGAAGGCCGACGCACCCAGGGCGGTCGCCCTCCGTGTCCGTTCGCGCATGCCTTCGACTCCTCCGTCGTCGGGGTCACCTACCCGGATAACGACGCTAATGGAGACGAGTAACGCCCGCTCACTCGAAGAGGTCAGGCATTCGAGTGGAAGCGGGCGTCACTTACGGTGAAGATCAGGCGGGCTTGCCCCGCAGCCAAGCGCGGACCAGAGCCGCGGCGACGACGGCCAGCGCAAGGACCGCGAGCAGCAGCGGCAGCTTGGCCGGGGCGACGGGCGCCTGGATGGCCTGCGCGTTGCCCGCGTCCTTCTCGTCGACGGTCGGCGGTGGCACCTCGCCGGGGATGATCTCGGTGATCACCGGCGCCTGGACGAAGCTGCCGGGGAGCAGCGCCGCGTTGCCGATCAGGCCGGCGATCGAGTCGCCGCCGATGCCGGTGGAGGAACCCGGACCGGTCTGCACCGGGAGTTCGCTGCCCGGGCCACCGGGCTGACCCGGGCCCGGCGTCGGAGGCTGCGGCGGCTGGGGGTCTTCCGGCGGCCGCGGGGACGGTGGGGTCACGACTGGCGGCACGTCCTTCGTGACGCCTTGCGTCAGATTCCCGACCGCGTTCACCGTGCCTTGCGCGGGTTCGCAGACGCCCTGCGCGGCGAGGTCGCCGACCGCGTTGTCGGTGAGGCCGGTGGTCTTGACCAGATCGCCGACCGGCAGCGAAAGCAGCGGCTTCCGTCCTTCGGCGGTCTTGGCCTTCGAATCCAGGCCGACCGTCAGCGCCTCGGGCGAATTCAGCGGTGCGCCCGCGTCGAGAACCAGTCCGTCGGCGGACTTCCCGTTCTGCAGCGTGGCGGCGCAGTCGCCGGAAAGGGTCGGATTCGGTTCCCCGGCGGCCGTCGCGGTCATCGGGAACGCGAGTCCGGCCGTGACCGAAAGCGCGAATCCCCAAGCCGTGATCCGCCCGGCAGTCTTCCCCATCGAGTTCGTCCTCCGCCCCTCAGGACCCACGCGGTTTAACGGAACGCGCTCACGCTACCCCACGAGCGTGACCGACTGGCCCGTGCCGTGGGGAAATGTCCAGTAGTACTTTGCCAACATGAAAATCGGTGCCCATGTCCGCGACGACGATCCGCTGGCCGCGGTCGCCGAGCGTGAAGCCGAAGTCCTCCAGTTCTTCCTTTCCGACCCGCAGGGCTGGAAGGCTCCCAAACCCCACCCGCACGGTGAGGCGATCAAGGAATCGCCGGTCGAGGTGTTCATCCATTCGCCGTACCTGATCAACGTGGCGTCGATGAACAACCGCATCCGTATCCCGTCGCGGAAGAACGTCACGCAGCACGCGAACGGCGCCGCCGCGATCGGCGCGAAAGGGCTCGTCGTGCACGGCGGCCACGTCGGTGCGGGCGAGGACGTCGAAGAAGGTCTCGTCAACTGGCGCAAGCTTTTCGAGCGTGAACAGGAAAAGGGCGGTTTCGCCGTGCCGATCCTGATCGAGAACACCGCGGGCGGCGACAACGCGATGACCCGCGACCTCGACACGATCGCCCGGCTCTGGGACAAGGTCGGCGAATTCGGCGCGGGTTTCTGTTTCGACACCTGCCACGCGTACGCGGCGGGCTGGGACCTGACCGAGGCCGTCAAGAAGGTCAAGGCCATCACCGGCCGGATCGATCTGGTGCACCTCAACAATTCGCGTGACGAGTTCGGTTCCACCCGCGACCGGCACGCCAACGTCGTCGGCGGTGACGGCACGATCGATCCCGAGGTGCTGGTCGCGGTCGCGGCCGAGGCCGGCGCTCCGGTGGTCGTCGAAACCCCGGCCGACGGACAGGCCGCGGACATCGCCTACGTCCGGGAACGCGTCGCCTGACATCCGCTCTCGAACCTGGGAGGGAGAGCGTTCCCTCCCAGGCGGGAGGGCCGGGCACGCCGATCGCGAAAGGCTCGACCTCGAGACCGGGAAACACCCGGTGCTGGAGGGGAAGCCATGAACATCAGGTCGAAGATCGCCGCGGTCGCCGTGCTCGCCGTCGCGGCGGGAACGCTGGGGGCGACGCAGGCGACGGCGGCTCCGTCGTCCGGCTCGGTCGTGATCGGATCGGCGGGCGGACCGCTGCCGTTCCCCGGTTTCGAGGGCGACCCGGTCCGCTTCGATTTCGCCGCGTTCGGGGAGCCCGGGAAGTCGTCGGGCCGGTTCCACGTGAATCATCTGACCAAGGACGGAAAGCCGTTCGCCGACTTCGACGGCAAGGTCGACTGCGTCTCGCGTGACGGCGACCTCGCCGTCCTGACCGGCGTGATCGAACGTGCCGACATCCCCGGCTTCCCGGTGAACCTGGTCGGGCGCCGGGTCGGCTTCTCGGTGCGGGACGTGCCGGGCGGTCACGACCGGATCGGCTGGAGCTGGGCCGTCGGGGGCTTCGAGCAGGACGTCCTTCTCTGCACGGCCCCGATCCCGTTCTTCCAGACGAGTACGGGTGGCTACGTCGTGCGCTGAATCGGCTTGACCCTCACGCCGCGGGAGGGTCGAACCTGTGCCGCATGAAGAATCGGACCGTGTACCGGGCGGAGGACGGCGAGCACGTCGGCTACGTCGTCCCCGCGCCGGAAACCCGTTGGCAGGCACTGACCGTTTTCGGCTACCCGCTCGGCGGGCCCGCCGCCTTCGACGACTCCGTCGCGCTGCTGGAGGCCGAGGGGCTGGCCATCCTCGCCGAGCGCTGGTCGGTCAAGCAGGGTGACGACTGGGTCAGCTGTCGTCTGGTCGAGACGTCGCCCGAAGCCGTCATCGTGCGAATCGACGACTTCGGGGCCGAGGACTTCGGGAAGCACGTCAGGCTGGAACGTCCTGGGCCCGAGGTGCTGAAGCGCGTTTGACGGTGCGCGCGTCGGGGGCGCCGTCGAGGAAACCGCCGATCGGATCGTCGTCCCCGGCGGCGCGGACGAGGTCTCCGCGCGGCTGGTAGATCTCCCGGATCACCAGCGCGCAGAGGCCGACCACCGCGAGATCGCGGACGACGACGGTGCCGAGGAACCAGTCTTCGGGCAGGCCCTTGTTGTCGACGCCGAGGTAGTACATCATCCGCGGCGCCCAGACCAGCGCGTCGAGGATCATCCAGCCGAGCAGCAGCCGCCAGCGCGGGATCGCGAGCACCGCCAGCGGCACCAGCCACAGCGAATACTGCGGGCTCCACACCTTGTTGGTCAGCAGGAACGCGGCCACCACGAGGAAGGCCAGCTGGCCGAGCCGCGGACGGCGCGGCGCCTTCATCGCCACGTACCCGATCCCGGCGCAGGCGGCGAGGAACAGCACCGCGACGACGGCGTTGAGCACGACCGGTGTCTGACCCGTGGCGAGCTTCCCGTCGAAACCGGCCCAGCCGGAAAAGTGGGAGACCACGTTGTAGAGCGAGTCGGGATCCATCGGGCGCGCCGTGTTGAGCCGGAAGAACTCCCACCAGCCGGTCGGCGCGGCGAGCGCGAACGGGACGTTGGCCACGACGAGCGTCGCCGCGGCGAGGCCGGTGGTGAGCGCCCACTGTTTGACCTTGCCCGCGCGCAGGCACAGGAAGAACAACGGGATGAGCAGCAGCAGCGGATACAGCTTCGCCGCCGCGCCGAGGCCGAGCAGGAGGCCCGCGACCTCGGGACGGCGCCGGGCCCACGCGAGCAGCGCGGTCGCGGTGAACGCGGTCGCGATGGCGTCGAAGTTGGTGAAGACGTGCACCAGCGCCAGCGGCGAGATCGCGACCAGCGCGGCGTCCCACGGGCGGCGTTTCAGCGATCGGCCGGTCGCCCACACCGTGACGAGCCAGGCCAGCGCGAGCCAGAGCGCGGAGATGTTGAAGTACACGGCCACCGGGAGCGCGCTGGGCAGCCAGCCCGATTTCGCGACCGAAAGCCACGCTTCGGTGATCTTCGCGTTGATCCACTGGAACAGCCCGGTCGCGACCGGGTACTCCATGTACCGCGTGGTCTCCTTCGCCGTTCCCGCGTCTTCGGTCCACGAAGTCACGTACGGGAAGGTGTCCGGATCGTTCAGCCGCTCGGAACTGTAGAGCGGGATGATGTCCGAGTAACACATCGCGACGAACGGGCGGCCCGCCCGCCAGTCGAGCTGATGGGTCCCGGAGTCGTCGGTGTACTCCTGGATGCACGACGCCTTGCCGAACCACGACAGCACCAGCGCGAGACAGGCCAGCAGCAGCCCGACCCGCTGCGGTGACCAGAACCAATGCCGGCCCACGGCCGCGTGCTCGCCGAGCGGGCCGCCGATCGGCCGGGTGGCCGCGGCCACGAGCGGTTCGTTCCAGCTCGGGATGACCCGCTCGCCGGGGGTGAGGGAGAGCGGAGCCTCGGGCTGGGGCGTCTGGTCGGGCACGTGGCGGATGTTAGCGCCTGCCGCGTGTCGTCCGTCTGGACACGCGTGTCGGCCACCTGATCACGCGTGTCGTCCGTCCGATCACGCGTGTCGGCCATTCGATCACGCGAAAACGCCGTCGCCGCCGTCGTAGAACCCGGCCAGCACCTCCGCCGCCGCGCCGAACGCGACGACGTCGTCGCCCATCTCGTCGAGATCGACTTGGATCCGTTGCCAGTGCGGCAACGGCAGCAGCTCCCGCAGCCGCGCCGCGACGGTGTCGCGGTAGACCTCGGGCTCCGCGCGGACCGACCGCCCGGTCAGCACGACCCGTTCGAGGTCGAGGACCTGGACGAGGTCGGCGAGCCCGATCGCCAGCAGGCCCGCCGCCTCTTCCGTGGTGGCCGCCGCGTTGTGCAGCACCTCGACGCAGCCGCGGCGGCCGCACGCGCAGCGCGGTCCGTCGAAGGCGAGCGTGGTGTGCCCGAACTCGCCCGCGTTGGTCCGCGGCCCGCGATACAGCCTGCCGTCGATCAGCAGGCCGACGCCGATCCCGGTGCCGACGAGCACGACGGCGGTCGCGGCCTCGGCACCCTCCGGCCAGTGCTGGGCGAAGGCGGCGGCGTTGGTGTTCTTGTCGAGCCGCACAGGCAGTCCGGTGCGTTTCGCGAGCAGGTCACGCAGGGGGACGTGGTGCCAGCCTGGCATGTTCGTGGCGTCCCGGACGACTCCTTCGCGGTGGTCGAGAGGGCCGACGCTGCCGACGCCGAGGCCGAGGACACCTTCGCGCTCGACGCCGTCGAGTAGCGCTTCGGTCGCTTCGCCGAGGGCGGAAACGGCCTGGTCGGGGGTGAATCCCGGGGGCAGCGCCCCGCCGCGTGACGCGATGATCTTCCCGGTCAGGTCGGTCATCAGCACCCGGAACGAGTCCCGGTCGAGCTGGGCGCCGAGCGCGTGCCGGGCGTTCGCGCGGACGCGCAGCAGGGTGCGCGGCTTGCCGACGCCGGACGCGGCCTGGCGTTCCTCGTCCAGCAGGCCTGCTTCGAGCAGTTCGGGGACGATCTTCGAGACGGCCTGCTGGGTGAGCCGGGTGCGTTCGGCGAGTTCGACGCGGCTGAGGCCGCCCGCGCGCAGGATATGCGTGAGCAGCAGCGTCCGATTGTGCTGGCGCAGGCCGCGCAGATTGACCCCGGTCTCCGGCATAGCGCGCATCCTGCCATGACTGGCTGATTACGCAACACTGTTGTTTAATGGGGTCATGGCTGACTTGCGAGTGGGGATCTTCGGATACGGCACCGGCGGACGCGTTTTCCACGCGCCCCTGGTCGACGCGACACCGGGGCTGACCCCGGCCGCCATCGTCACCTCGAACCCGGACCGGGCCGGGCAGGCGAGCACCGACTATCCGGCCGCCGACGTGCTGCCGGACGCGGACGCGTTGTTCGCGAAGGCCGGCGAGCTGGACTTGGTCGTCGTCAGCACGCCGAACCGCACGCACGTTCCGCTCGCGCTTCGGGCGATCGAGGCGGGCTTGCCCGTCGTCGTCGACAAGCCCTTCGCGCCGACAGCGGCCGAAGCGGCGAAGGTCGTCGAAGCGGCGAAGGCCAAGGGTGTCGGGCTGACGGTCTTCCAAAACCGCCGTTTCGACTCGGACTTCCTCACCGTCCGGAAGGTCCTCGAGACCGGACGTCTCGGTGACGTCTTCCGCTTCGAGTCACGCTACGACCGCTGGGTGCCGAAGCCGCGGGACAACTGGCGCGAGTTCGGCGACCCCGCCGAGGCGGGCGGCCTCCTCTACGACCTCGGCGCGCATATCGTCGATCAGGCGCTGCAGCTGTTCGGCCCGGTCTCCGAGGTCTACGCGGAGGTCGACAGGCGCCGCGCCGGGGTGTCCGTCGACGACGACGCCTTCGTCGCACTCCAGCACACCAACGGGGTGCGCTCGCATCTGTGGGCGTCCGCGCTCGCCGGCACCCGGAACCCGCGCTTCCGCGTGCTCGGCGACAAGGCGACCTTCACGAAGTACGGCCTCGACGTCCAGGAGCCCCAGATCAAGGACGGATTGCGGCCCGGCGACCCCGGCTGGGGTGTCGAACCGTCGTCGGACGCCGGCGTGCTCGGTGTGAACGACGACGTCGAAACCGTGCCCACCGAGGTCGGCCGGTACGAGGACTTCTACGCGCGGGTGCGCGACGCGCTGCTCGGAAAGGGCGGCTTCCCGGTCGATCCGGCCTCCGCCGTCGAGGCGCTCCGGGTCATCGAAGCCGCACACCGTTCGGGTGCCGAACGGCGCGTCGTCACCCTCTAGCTATTCGTTGTCACCTCTGCCGCCGCCCCGGCCTGGCCCGTTGCCGCCTTCTTCTTCGCCGCCGTTGTTCTGGCTCGACGAAGGCGGGTTCCGTGAACTGGACGTCTCTTCTTCCTCGTTCCGCGAGGAAGAAGACCCGGTGGACGGCCCGGTCGACGGCGTGCCGGTCTCCGTCGAGCCCTCCTCGTCGTCCGGCGGGGTCTGCGTCGACGGGACGTTGTTGCTGTCGTCCCCGCCGATGATCTTGACCTTCTCGAAGCGCTCCCCCGGCTTCCCGTTCAGGTACAGGGAAAGGAACTTCTGCCAGATCGGCCCGGCGATCGTCGAACCGAAGATCGACTTGCCGTTCTTGCCCTTCAGCGCCTTGTCACCGTCGCCACCGACCCAGACCGCGGCCGAGATCGACGGCGTGTAGCCGACCATCCAGGTCTGCGAGTTGGCGTCCTTCGCCGACGCGGGCTCGCCCGGCCGGTACGTGTGCTGCTGGGTTCCGGTCTTGCCGGCGCACTCGTGGTTGTTGGGGCACTTGAGCTTCGAGAACGGGATGACACCCTTGAGCGACTCGGTGACGTTCCCGGCGATCTGCTTGCTCTTGTCGGCGTCGTCGGAGAACGCCGGCTTCGCCTCTTCGGGAGCCGAGTACGCGGCCTCGTCCTGCGAGTTGGTCACCTTGACGATGAAATGCTTGTCCCGTCGCTGCCCCTCGCCCGCGAAGGTCGCGTACGCGGCGGCCATGTCCTCCGGGGTGACGGCCGTCTTGCCACCGCCGAGCGCGATGTTGTTGTCGGCGAACAGTTCGGAGACGCCTTCGGGGGCGGGTTTGACCCCGGCGTCCTTGGCGGCCTGCGCCACCGGCCCGGGCTTGGTCACGTTCACGACCATGTCGTAGAACACCGTGTTCGCCGAGCGCTGCATCGCTTCGGACACCGTGCACTGCGCCGAACACGAGCTGCCGGGACCGGCGTTCCGGATCGTCTGCTTCCCGAACTGCCGGTTGTTGGAGCCGTCGAACGTCGAGTTGATGCCGCCCTTGCCCATCTGCATGTACGCGGTGAGGTCGAACGGCTTCATCGACGATCCGGGGTTCTGCGGTGTGTTCGCCCAGTCGCGGCCCTTCTGGTCCTTGCCATTGGGCCCCTTCACGATGGACGGGCCACCGTAGTACGCCTTCACCCCGCCGGTCTTGGGGTCGATCGCGACCAGCGCGTTGAGCAGGTTCTCGTCGGTCTGGCCCTTCATCCCGTCGGCCACCGCCTGCTCGGCCGCGGCCTGCGCCTTCGGGTCGATGGTCGTGTAGACCTTGTAGCCACCCCGGTAGTAGACGTCGGCGGTGATGCCGTTCGCGGCGAGCTCGTCCATGACCTTGTCGCGGATGAACGGGTTGACCACCCCGGCCTGCTGCTTGTCCTCCTGCGGGATCGGCGTGGGGAACTGCAGGTTCGCGCGGTCCGCCGCGGAGAGGAAACCGTTCTGCACCATGCGGTTCAGCGCGACGTTCCAGCGTTCGTTCGCGACCTTCGGGTTCTCCGATCGGCCCGGCTGCTGGATGAGCCCGGCGAGGAGCGCCGCCTCGGAGGCGTTCAGCTCGCCCGCGGGCTTGCCGAAGAACGCCTGCGCGGCCGACTCGATCCCGTACGCGCCGCGCCCGAAATAGATGATGTTCAGGTACGCCGAGATGATGTCCTTCTTCTCGTACGTCTGGTTCATCTTGAAGGACTTGGCGAGCTCGGTCCATTTACGGGCGAGCGACGACTCGTCTTCCCCGCTGGCGACCTTGATGTACTGCTGGGAGATGGTCGAGCCACCGCCCTTGCCCGCGGTCACCTGGTTGTAGACCGCGCGCAGGATACCGCCGACGTCGAAGCCGGAGTTGGTCTCGAAGGAGGCGTCCTCGGTGGCGATCACGGCCTTCTTGACGATGTCCGGGATCTGCTCCGGCGTCAGGATCTGCCGGTTGCCGCCCTTGGGGACGTCCTTGCCCATCTCGGTGTTGTCGGCGTAGTAGTACGTCACCGCCTGGCCCTGCGTGGCCGCGATGGACTGCGGCGACGGCACGTCGACCGCGAAGTAGGTGATCACGAACGCGATCGCCGGGATGACGACGAAGAGGCAGAACAGTGCGAGCAGCACCCGCCGGATCCGTCTCCACCTGCGCTTCTTGCGCTGCGCGGGGGTGAGGATCGGCTTCCCGTTCTCGTCGGTCTCCGGGCCGTAGGGCTCATCGTCGTACGGCTCGTCGTAGCCGCGGTCGGTGGTGCCGTTGTGCTCGTGATGCGTGATGAGGTCCGGCTCGTGCTGCGGCGCGACCGGTGGCCGCTGCGGACGGCGCGGTGGCGGCGGCTGCTGCTGGGACGGCCCCTGGCGTTGCCACGGCGCCTGACCCGGGGGGCCCTGCCGCTGCCCGTGTCCGGGGGGCGGACCGGCGGGGCGGCGGGGCGGTCCGGCCGGGCGTTGCGGACGACGTGCGGGGTCAGGGTCCTGACCTGGCCATCCGCCGTGGGGATCGTCGTTCACTGGGACGTCCTCCGAACCTTCCGTGGTGAGCGCGGTCCTGCGGTCGCAGGTCTCCTTCTAGTTAAGACGTATCGGATCGGTTGAGGTTCATCGGTGTGAAGAAAAAAGGTGTGCCGGGCGCTCGCCCCGGCACACCTTTCAGCACCTGTTCAGCCCCAACGTCACGGATCTTCGGCGTTCGGGAACAACGGATCCGAAGTCCCCGGGCCAGGCCTCGTCCAGCTCGGCTTCGTCGGCTTGGTGGGTTTCGTCGGCGTCGTCTCGGTCGGCTCGGTGGGCGTCGTCGGCGTCGGGGTGGTCGTCGGCGTCTCGGGTGTGGTCGTCGTCGGCGGCGGTTTCTGCGCCGTCGTCGTCGGCACGTACCGCGCGTCCTTGCCGATCGCCTTGACGCTGTCGAACTTCTCCGACGGCTTGCCGGTCATGTACCGGGACATGAAGTCTTCCCAGATCGGACCGGCGATGGTCCGGCCGTAGACCGGCTTGTTGTTCTTGTCGTGCAGCGGCTTGTTGCCGTCTCCGCCGACCCACACCGCGGTCGAGATGCTCGGCGTGTAGCCCACCATCCAGGTCTGCGCGTTGCGCTCGCGGTAGCTCGCCGGGTCGTCCTTCTGCGGGTCGTACTGCTGCGTCCCGGTCTTGCCCGCGCAATCGTGGTTCTTCGGGCACTTGAGCTTCGAGTACGGGATGACCTCTTCGAGCGCGTCGGTGACGTTGCCCGCGATCTGCTTGCTCTTGTCGGCGTCGTCGCTGAAGGCGGGGGACCCCTTGGGAGCGGTCTCGTCGAACTCGACCTCGTCCTGGGCGTTGGTCAGCTTGGCGACGAAGTGCTGCTTCTGCCGGACACCCTCACCGGCGAACGTGGCGAACCCGGCCGCCATGTCCTCCGCGGTGGTGACCGTGCCACCACCGCCGAGCGCGATGTTGATGTCGGGGCTCAGCTTCGCCTTGCCACCGTCGGCCTCCACCATCACGCCGGCTTCCTTCGCGGCCTTCGCCACCGGGTCGACCTTGGTCTCGTTGCGGACCATGTCGTAGAACACGGTGTTCGCGGAGATCTTCATCGCCTCGGCGACGGTGCACTGGGGACCGCAACTGGAGCTCTCGCCCGCGTTCCGGACCGTGCGGCCGTCGAACTTCCGGTTGTTGGTGCCGTCGAAGGTCTCGCCGAGTCCCTTGCCCATCTTGAGGAACGCGGCCAGGTCGAAGGCCTTGAACGCCGAACCGGGGTTGTGCGGCACGTTCGCCCAGTCGATGGCCTGGACGTCCTGCCCCTTGTCGTTCTTCGTCCAGTCCGGGCCACCCCAGTAGGCGACCACGCCGCCCGTCTTGGGGTCGATCGCGACCAGCGCGTTCAGGATGTTCTCGTCCGTCTGGCCCTTCATCCCCTCGGCGACGGATTCCTCGGCCATCTTCTGCGCCTTGGGGTCGATCGTCGTGGTGATCTTGTAACCGCCCTGGTGCAGCCGGTCCTGGTCGTAGCCGCGGGCTTCGAGCTCGTCGATCACCCGGTTGCGGATGTGCAGGCTCATGGTCCCGGCGTTGTCGGCCTTCGCCTGTGCCTTCGGGATCGGCTTCGGGAACTGCGCGGCGGCACGCTCACCAGAGTCGAGCCACTTGTTCGACACCATCTGGTCCATCACGAAGTTCCAGCGCCGCTGCGCGTAAGCGTCGTTCTCGGACCGGCTCGGACCCTGGATCAGCCCGGCGAGCAGGGCGGCCTCGGACGCGCTGAGCTCCTTCGCCGGCTTCTTGAAGTAGGCCTGCGCGGCCGCTTCGATGCCGTTCGCGCCGCGGCCGAAGTAGATGGTGTTGAGGTAGGCGGTGATGATCTCCTCTTTGGACATCTGGTTGTTCATCTTGAAGGATTTGGCCAGCTCGGTCCATTTACGGGTGAGCGTCGGGGCCTCGTTGGCCGTGGCCTTCTTGATGTACTGCTGGGAGATCGTCGAACCGCCGCCCTGGCCGCCGGTGACGTTGTTGTAGACCGCGCGCAGGATGCCGCCGACGTCGAAACCTGAGTTGGTCTCGAACGACGAGTCTTCGGCCGCGTACACGGCCTTCTTGACCACTTCCGGGACCTCGCCGGGCTTCAGCAGGTACCGGCTTCCGCCGCTGGCCGGCGCGATCTTGCCCATCGGGCTGCCGTCGGCGTACATCAGCGTGATCGGCTGGCTCTGCAGGCTCGCGACGCTTTCCTGCGACGGGACGTCCACCAGGAAGTAGGTGATGACGAACGCGATCGCGGGCACCACGACGAACAGGCCGAACATGGCGTAGAGGACCCGGCGGACGATCCGCCAACGGCGCTTCTTGCGCTGTTTCGGCGTCAGGACCTTCTTGCCGTTCTCGTCGTCGGCGGGCGCTCCATCGTCCACGTCGTACGGGTCTTCGCCCTCGGCGCCGAACGCGGCGCTCGGGTGACGATCGTCATAGCGGTCGTCGTACGGGTCGTAGCCGTACGGGTCTTCGGTGCCGTTGTGCGCGTGATGCGTGATGAGCGCGGGCTCGCGCTCGTACGGTTCCGGCTCGACCGGCCGGACCATCGCGGTCGCCTCGTCGGCCGGGGCGGGAGGACGGCGGTCTCCGGGCGGGGGTGGCGGCGGGCGGTGCCCGGCGGCGCCTTGGCGGGAACGCTCGGCGGGACGGCCACCGGGCGGCGGCGGGGGTCCCTGCCTGCGCGGGGGCATGCCGTTCGGGCGGCGCGGCGGCGCGGGACGGCGCGGTTCGTTGTCGGAGGGCCACTCGGGGCCACCGGCGTCACCACCGGGCCACTGGGGGCCGCCGGCCGGACGCGGGTTCGCCGAGCGGGGCATGCCGTTCGGGGGAGTCCGGCGCTGGGGGCGGCGCGGCGGTTCTTCGCTCGGCCAGCCGGGTTCGTCTTCGCCCGGCCAGTGGGCACGGCGAGGTGCATCAGGCTCCTGGCCAGGCCAGGAGCGATTGCGGTCGTCGTTCACGAATGGGCCTCCCAGACCGGCGCTTCGGGGGACGCCGCTCTGTGCTCAACTGCGTTTTCGATACCTGTCACTGACCCGCTGTCCTCTGCGAGCGGGTCCGTGGCCGGGTGGTTCCCGGATCTCCTGTCCCGAGGACGTAGGACCGCACCAGGTGGTTCCAGTGACAACTCCCGCAGACCTCGACCTCGTAGACGGTGAACTCCGCGAAGTGCCCGTCCATCCGTACCAGTTCTTCCGGCGTCTTGGCCGATCCGGCCGCGTGCTTGAGCTCGTCGCCGTACACCCACGACACCAGGGTGAGTTCCTCCCGACGACAGACCGGGCAGTCCTGATCGCCTGGTCGGCCGTGGAATTTCGCGGCGCGGAGGAGGTACGGGCCCGCGTCGCAGACGTCGTATGTGCCGACCCGTCCGGAGTGGACGCCCTTGAGCAGCGCGCGCCGCTGTAAGGCGTAGTCCACGACCTGCCGCTGGTTTCGCACGCCAACAGAGTACGGGCTCTTCCTGTGTGGTCCACGCCCCGTTGTCGGCGGGACGGTCCGTACGCGGTCGGACACGCCGACGATTCGATAACTGTCCGATGAATTTCGCCCGGTTTCCGGGTACTCGATCGGGGTTAGCTACACCACTTCGATGTATCGGCGCGATATAGTGGGCCGGTAGGTTGACCGAGCCGGTCACGGTGGCCAACGCGACCGGTCGCGGTTTGTTCCCGGAAGGGGGTGCGGTGTGCTGGAGCTCGCGATCTTGGGGCTGCTGCACGAGACCCCCATGCACGGCTACGTGCTGCGCAAACGTTTGCATGAGACGCTCGGGATGTTCCGGACGTTCTCGTACGGCTCGCTGTACCCGACCCTGCGCCGGCTGCTTCGCGCCGGTTACCTCGTCGAGGAGCTCGAAGAGGTGGAAGACCGGGCGTGGGCGCGCCGGGGCAAGCGGGTGTACAAGCTCACCGCCGAGGGCAAGGAACGGTTCGCCGAACTGCTCGGCGACGCCGGGCCGCAGACGTGGGACGACGAAGGCTTCGGCGTCCACCTGGCGTTCTTTTCGAGGACACCGGCCGACGTCAGGATGCGAATCCTGGAAGGCCGCCGTCGTCGGGTCGAGGAACGCCGTGAAGGACTTCGGACGGCAATGGCGCGGGCCGAGGAGAAGATCGACCGCTACACCCGTGAGCTGCACCGGCTCGGGCTGGAGTCCAGTGAGCGGGAGGTGCGCTGGCTCAACGAGCTGATCGCGCACGAACAGGCCGAGCAGCGCGGGCCGGAGACCTGAGGCGCTCTTCGAGCGCGCTGCGCACTACCTACAACTGTTGGACTAATGAAGGAGAAACCGGCATGGGCGAGAACCGCCGCGTTCGGGTGGCCATCGTGGGCGTCGGCAACTGTGCGGCCTCGCTGGTCCAGGGCGTTCAGTACTACCGCGACGCAGATGCCGGCACTCGCGTGCCCGGTTTGATGCACGTCGTGTTCGGTGAGTACCACGTCCGCGACATCGAGTTCGTCGCCGCGTTCGACGTGGACGCCAAGAAGGTCAGCCGCGACCTGTCCGAGGCGATCTTCGCCTCGGAGAACAACACGATCAAGATCGCCGACGTGCCGCCGCTGGGTGTCACCGTGCAGCGCGGGCACACCTACGACGGGCTCGGCCGCTTCTACCGCGAGACCATCGAGGAGTCCGACGAGACCCCGGTCGACGTCGTCGCCGCGCTGCGCGAGGCCGAGGTCGACGTGCTCGTCTCCTACCTGCCGGTGGGCTCCGAAGAGGCCGACAAGTTCTACGCGCAGGCCTGCATCGACGCCGGTGTGGCGTTCGTCAACGCGCTGCCGGTGTTCATCGCCTCCGACCCCGAGTGGGCGGAGAAGTTCCGCGCGGCGGGCGTCCCGATCGTCGGTGACGACATCAAGTCCCAGGTCGGCGCCACCATCACGCACCGCGTGCTGGCGAAGCTGTTCGAAGACCGCGGCGTCCAGCTCGACCGGACGATGCAGCTCAACGTGGGCGGGAACATGGACTTCCTGAACATGAAGGAGCTGGAGCGGCTCGAGTCGAAGAAGATCTCGAAGACCCAGTCGGTCACTTCGCAGGTCGACCGCGAGCTCGGCAAGGGCAACGTCCACATCGGGCCGTCCGACTACGTGCAGTGGCTCGACGACCGCAAGTGGGCCTACGTCCGGCTCGAAGGCCGCGCCTTCGGCGACGTGCCGCTGAACCTGGAGTACAAGCTCGAGGTGTGGGACTCGCCGAACTCGGCGGGCATCATCATCGACGCCGTGCGCGCCGCGAAGATCGCGAAGGACCGCGGCATCGGCGGCCCGATCCTGTCGGCTTCCTCCTACTTCATGAAGTCGCCGCCCGAGCAGTACGACGACACCACCGCGCGCGACGAGGTCGAGAAGTTCATCGCCGGCGAGGCGTGACCGTTCTCTGACGTGGGCTGAAAGGTCCTTTCCTTGCCAAATTTGCAAGGAAAGGACCTTTCATGGCATCTGGGCACCCGCGAGAGGCTGTCTCTGGTCCGGTCCCGAACGCGAGCGTTGCGAAAGCCACTTTTGCAACGTTGAAGGTTGCGAAAGTGGCTTTCGCAACACCCCCGTCAGCCCGGAATCAGCCCTCCTGAAGCACCGACGGCAGGTCCGTGATCGCCGGGACCACCGTCGTCTCCGCCAGCACCGCCGGATCCGGCGGGAAATGCGGATTCGGCACCGCGTACACCGTCATCCCCGCGGCCAGCGCCGCGCGCAGCCCGTTGGTCGTGTCCTCCACGGCCGCGCAGTTCTTCGGTTCCGCGCCCAGGAGCTCGGCCGCCTTCAGATATACGTCGGGTGCCGGCTTCCCCGCGCCGACCTGCTCCGAAGACACCGCCGTCGGCACCGGCAGCCGCGTGATGTCGAGGAACGCCTTGATCAGCAGCGGCGGCGAAGAGCTCGCGATCGCCACCGGCCAGTGCTTCGCCACCTCGCGCACGAC
Source organism: Amycolatopsis sp. NPDC000009 (assembly GCF_055563465.1). Taxonomy (NCBI): domain Bacteria; kingdom Bacillati; phylum Actinomycetota; class Actinomycetes; order Pseudonocardiales; family Pseudonocardiaceae; genus Amycolatopsis; species Amycolatopsis sp. NPDC000009. The sequence goes on along the minus strand of NZ_JBVHDI010000004.1, from coordinate 333,576 downwards.
CCCCGGCGCGCCGGGGATGATCGGCGGTTTCTCCGCGTACCGCCGCGCCATCCGGTCGATCACCACCTGCGCGACGTCCGCGGGCCGCAGCTGGACGCCGAGGTCGTGCGCCAGGTAGGCGGCCCATTCCGGGGTGCTCATCCCCTGCATCGCCCTGGTCGATTCCTCCCGCCAGGTGCCGTGGAACTCGTGGACGACCGCCCGGCGGACCTCGTCCCACATCGTTTCCGAATCCACCAGGACACCGTCGAGATCGAAGATCACCGCTTCCACACCTTCAACCCTAGGCGCTGTTCTGTGGGCCTGCCCGCGGTCTTCGCGCCCGGGCGGTCCCTGACGGCACGGGCGGACGCGGCCGAGTACGACCCGGTACGAGGCCGATCCGCCCGCACCGCCAGGAACCACCTGGATCACGAAGCCCATCGAACAGGCCCACAGGACAGCGCCCAGGCGCTGGAAACCTGTGCGGCAGATTACTTAGCCATGCTCAGTAATTTTAGTTAGCATGGCTAAGTGACCGCGAAAGTCGCCGACCTCGCCCACCGGCTCCGCCCGCTGGTGTTCCGGCTGTACTACCTCGTCCGCCGGGAGACGCCGCAGGTGCGGCTCACCCTCACGCAGGGTTCGGTGCTGTCGGAGCTGCTCAACGGCGGTCCGCGCCGGATGAGCACGCTCGCCGGCCTGGAACGGGTCCGGATACCGACGATGACCGACGTGGTCCGCCGTCTCGAACGGCTGGGCCTGGTCAGCCGCCGCCGCGATCCCGCCGACGGCCGGGCCGTGCTCGTCGAGGTCACCGAGGTGGGGCAGCGCTTCCATCGCCAGCTGATCGTCGCGCGGGAGGAGTTCCTCCGCGAACGCCTCCTCGAACTCGACGAGACCGACCGCGTCGCGATCGAAGCCGCGCTCCCCGCCTTCACCCGATTGCTGCACGAAGACAAGAAGGAGGAACTGATCCGCGATGAGCGCTGAGCACCACTCGAGCCTGTTGGACGCCGTCAAGGGGCAGCCCAAACAGGTATGGATCACCGCGTTCGCCGCGGTCATCGCGTTCATGGGCATCGGGCTCGTCGACCCGATCCTGCTGTCGATCGCGGAGGGCCTGAAAGCGACACCCTCCGAGGTGACCCTGCTGTTCTCCAGCTACCTCGGCGTCCAGGCGGTCGCCATGCTGGTGACCGGCGCGATGAGCGCCCGGTTCGGGGCCAAGCGGACCGTGGTCGTCGGGCTGACGCTGGTAGTCGTCGCCACCGCGCTGTGCGCCGCGTCCGGGTCGATCGAGCAGCTCATCGGGCTGCGCGCGGTCTGGGGGCTCGGCAACGCCTTCTTCATCGCGACCGCGCTTTCGGTGATCGTCGGCGCCGCGACCGGCGGCCAGGCGGGCGCGATCCTGCTGTACGAAGCCGCGCTCGGCGTCGGTCTCGCGGTCGGCCCGCTGCTGGGCGCACTGCTCGGCAGCATCTCTTGGCGCGGCCCGTTCCTCGGCACTTCGCTGCTGATGCTGTGCGGTCTCGTGCTCTGCTCGATCTTCCTGACCGGCGACGCGAAGGAGAAGCGGCCGAAGATCCGGCTGCTCGACCCGTTCCGCGCGCTCAAACACGGCGGGCTGCTGCGCACGTCGATCGGTTCCGCGCTCTACACCGCCGCGTTCTTCGTGGTGCTGGCGTGGTCGCCGTTCGTGCTGGAGTGGAGCGCCGTCGCCGTCGGCCTCATCTTCTGCGGCTGGGGCCTTTCGGTCGCCGTCGCGGGCGTGGTGCTGGCGCCGAAGCTCGCCGCGAAGCTCGGCGAGCGGCACGCGACCGTGGTCGCCGTCTTCGGTTACGCGGTCCTGCTGCTGGTCATGGCGATCCCGAGCAAGCCCGTGCTGGTGGTCGGCATCATCCTGTCCGGTCTGGTGTCCGGCCTGCTCAACACGCTCTTCACCGGTACGGCGATGTCGATCAGCGGCGCCCCACGTCCGGTCGCGAGCGCCGGCTACAACTTCTGCCGCTGGCTCGGTGGCGCGGTCGCCGCGACCGTCGTCGGTCACCTGGCCGAGTGGTTCGGCGCCAAGCAGGCTCCGTTCGTGATCGCCGCGATCCTGTGCGTGCTGGCCGGCGCCCTGCTGACGATCCGCGAGAAGTCCGCCGATCCGCACACGGTTCCGGCCGAGGCGATCCTCGTGGGCGAAGAGATGTAAAGCGGAACAAAGGGTGAACACCGGACCAACGAGGGGTTTCCTCTCGTCGGTCCGGTGCCTTAGCGTCGACCTCCCGAACTGCAGATGCGGAGGTCCGCGTGAAATTCCTTCCGTTGCTGGCCGGCCATTCACCAAGCCGGGCGTCAGTGACCTGTACCTACCGCTGTGGCGACGCGTGCTTCCACGACGCGCCGAACACCTCGGACAACCCCACGTTCGCCGAGGTGCTCGGCGCGGTGAGCCGCCGCGGCGCGTTGAAGGCGACGGCCGTCGTCGCCTTGGCCGCCGGTACGCCGCTCGCGCTGGCCGCGCCCGCCTCCGCCGCCCCCGAGGGACGTCCGAAGCCGCCGCCCGGCACGGATTACCAGCGGGTCCAGCCGAACACCCTCGACGCCGTCGTGGTGCCCGAGGGCTACGAGCAGGGCATCGTGATCCGCTGGGGTGACGCGGTGCTGCCCGGTGCGCCGGAGTTCGACTTCGACCATCAGACCGCCGAGGCACAGGCGAAGCAGTTCGGCTACAACTGCGACTTCGCCGCGCTGCTGCCGCTCGACCACTGGGGACTCTCCGCGCTCCTGGTCACGAACCACGAGTACACCTCGGAAGAGTTCATGTTCCGCGGTTACGACAAGGACAACCCGACCGAGGAGCAGGTCAAGATCGCGTGGGCGGCCCACGGTCTGACCGTCGTCCAGGTGTCGCGCGGACGCGACACCGGGCACCTGCGGCCGAAGATGTCCCGCTACAACCGGCGGATCACGCTGCACACGCCGTTCAAGGTGACCGGGCCCGCCGCGGGCAGCGACCTGCTCAAGACCGCCGCCGACCCCACCGGCACGGTGGTGCTGGGCACGATGAACAACTGCGCGGGCGGCGTCACGCCGTGGGGCACGATCCTGTCCGGCGAGGAGAACATCAACCAGTACTTCGGGAACGCCGAAACGGTGACCGACCCCGTGAAGCGCAAGCGGTACGCCCGCTACGGCATCAGGGGCACCGCGACCACCCGCAAATGGGAGCGGTTCGACGCGCGCTGGGACATCGCCAGGGAACCGAACGAGGCCCACCGCTTCGGCTGGGTGATCGAGCTGGACCCGAACGACCCGGACAGCACCCCGGTCAAGCACACCCACCTGGGCCGGTTCAAGCACGAGACGGCCAACATCCGCATCGCCAAGGACGGCCGCGTGGTCGCCTACTCCGGCGACGACGAGCGCTTCGAGTACATCTACAAGTTCATCTCGAAGGGCCGGATGAAGCCGGGGAACAGCACGCACGCCCGGCGCCACAACATGACCCTGCTCGACGACGGCACGCTCTACGTCGGCCGGTTCACCGGCGACAGCCCGCCCGCCGAGATCGACGGCACCGGGAAACTGCCCAGTGACGGCGAATTCGACGGCGGCGGCGAGTGGATCCCGCTGGCGTCGGGTAGCAAGTCCTTTGTGGACGGAATGACCGCCGAAGAGGTGTACGTCTTCACTCGCGAGGCGGCCGACCGCGTGGGCGCCACCAAGATGGACCGTCCGGAGGACATCCAGGCCCATCCGTACACCGGCCGGATCTACTGCGCGCTCAGCAACAACGTCGAGCGCGGCAACCCCGGCAAGGAAGGCGCCACCGAGCCCAACCCGCGACTGAACAACAAACACGGCCAGGTGCTGGAGCTCGAAGAGCGTCGCGGGGACGCGCTCGCGCTCACGTTCAGCTGGCGGTTGTTCCTGGTGTGCGGCGACCCGGCGTCGCCGGACACCTACTTCGCCGGTTTCCCCAAGGACCAGGTCTCGCCGATCTCCAGCCCGGACAACGTGGCCTTCGACCGGCACGGCAACCTCTGGATCTCCACCGACTCGGCGGGCGCCCTCGGCATCAACGACGGCCTCTACTCGGTGCCGCTCGAAGGCCGCAACCGCGGGGAGCTCAAGCTGTTCCTCACCGTGCCCCGCGGCGCGGAGACCTGCGGCCCGATCGTCGATCGGAAGATCGTCACGGTCTGTGTCCAGCATCCGGGTGAAGTGGACGGCGCGAACGCCGACGAACCGGCCTCCCATTGGCCGGACGGCGGGAAAACCCAGCCTCGTCCCTCCGTGGTGGCGGTGTGGAAACCGGGCAGGCATGGCCTGGCGGATATCGGTTCCTAGTCGAAAAGCAACGATCTAGCAGTGCTTTTGGTCGATGGCGCGCTGCCACTGGAGCAGCGCGCCATCGCTCGTTCGCGCGCTGTTCATCTTCTGGCCAGTGCCGGATCTCTTTGGTCGCTTAACGTCACGGCGTTCCCCCGACTGGACTACGTGTACCCACCGCGACCATGGAGGCCCTGTGTCCTTCGAGCCTCAGCGGCTCCTGCCGTTGATCACCTCCCACCCCGGCGGCCGCTCAGCGGTCACCTGCGAGTACCGCTGCGGCAACGCGTGCGCCCACCCCGAACCGAACACGTCGGACAACGAATACTTCGGTGACGTCGTCAAGAACATGCTGTCCCGTCGTGGCGCGCTGAAGGCCGGCGCCGTGATGGCCGCCGCCGCGGGCGGGTTCGCCGCGCTGTCCGGCACGGCCGCCGCCGAAACCCCGGCTGGCGTTTCAGCCGCGGGCCACGGGAAGCCGGGCCGTCCCGGACGTCCGGTGCCGGGCACCGACTTCGAAGCGGTGCCGCCGAACACGCTCGACGCGGTCACCATCCCCGAGGGTTACGAGCAGAGCGTCGTCATCCGCTGGGGCGACGCGGTCGAGTGGGGCGCGCCGAAGTTCGACTTCCACAAGCAGACCGCGGCCGCGCAGGCGAAGCAGTTCGGCTACAACTGCGACTTCGTCGGGCTGATCCCGCAGGATCCGCTGGGCATCCGCAACCTCATGGTGGTGAACCACGAGTACACCACCGAGGTCCACATGTTCCCGGTCGACCAGTACGACCCGAAGAACCCGACCGAGGAGCAGGTCAAGATCGCGTGGGCCGCGCACGGCCTTTCGGTCGTCCAGGCCTTCCGTGACCCGATCGGTGGCGCCCTGCGCGTGACGCCGAGCCCGTTCAACCGCCGTATCACGCTGAACACCCCGTTCGAGGTGCGCGGCCCGGCCGCCGGTTCGAAGTACCTCAAGACCTCCGCCGACCCGACCGGCCGCAAGGTCTTCGGCACGCAGAACAACTGCGCCGGCGGCGTGACCCCTTGGGGCACCGTGCTTTCCGGCGAGGAGAACGTCAACCAGTACTTCGCCAACGCCGCCAAGGTCACCGACCCGGTGGCGGCGACACGGCTGAAGCGGTACGGCTTCTCCGGCACCGAAAGCACCCGCAAGTGGGAGCGGTTCGACAAGCGCTGGGACCTCGCGCAGGAGCCCAACGAGGCCAACCGCTTCGGCTGGGTCGTCGAAATCGACCCGAACGACCCGAACTCGACGCCGGTCAAGCACACCGCGCTCGGCCGGTTCAAGCACGAGGCCGCGAACGTCAAGATCACCAAGGACGGCCGCGTCGCCGTCTACTCGGGTGACGACGAGCGGTTCGAGTACATCTACAAGTTCGTCTCCAAGGGCAAGTACAAGCCGGGCAAGAGCGCGCACACGCGCCGCCACAACTCGGCGCTCCTCGACGACGGCACCCTGTACGTCGCCCGCTTCACCGGTGACAGCCCGGCGGCCGAGATCGACGGCACCGGAAAGCTCCCGGCGGACGGCGAATTCGACGGTGTCGGCGAGTGGATCCCGCTGGCCGCCGGTGACAAGTCCTTTGTGGACGGTTTCACCGCCGAAGAGGTCTACGTGTTCACGCGGGAGGCCGCGGACAAGGTCCAGCCGACCAAGATGGACCGCCCCGAGGACATCGAGCCGAACCCGGTCAACGGCCGGATCTACGCGGCGCTGACCAACAACAGCCAGCGCGGCCCCGCCGGCAAGGCGAACGTCGACGAGGCGAACCCGCGGCCGAACAACCGCAACGGCCACGTCCTCGAGTGGGAGGAGGACCGAGGCGACGCCGCGTCGACGAAGTTCTCCTGGCGGCTCCTGCTCGTCTGCGGTGACCCGAAGACGGCGGACACCTACTTCGGCGGCTTCCCGAAGGAGCAGGTCAGCCCGATCTCCTGCCCGGACAACGTCGCGTTCGACCGGCACGGGAACCTGTGGATCTCCACCGACGGCAACGCGCTGGGCTCGAACGACGGCCTTTTCTCGGTTCCGGTCACCGGGCCTCGGCGCGGTCAGGTCAAACAGTTCCTCACCGTGCCGAACGGCGGGGAGGCCTGCGGTCCGGTCGTGACCGATCACCTGGTGCTCGTCGCGGTCCAGCACCCCGGTGAGGACGCGCCGAACTCCGGTAGCCCGGTGTCGCACTGGCCGGACGGCGGCACTTCGCAGCCGCGGCCGTCGATCGTGTCGGTGTGGAAGAAGGGCCGCTGGGGCCAGGTCGGCCGGATCGGCGTCAAGTAGTGGCTTCCGGCGCCCCGATCACTCTCGGCAAGACTTGTTCTGCCTGATCGGGGCGCCGGACGACACCGTTCGGTGATTACGGAACCGTGTCGCGCTCACTAGCTTCGGCCCTGTGAAACGGGCAATGGTGTTGATGGTGGCGGGCGCGCTCGTCTCCGGCTTCGTCCCTTCGTACGCGCAGGCGGCGACCGTCCCGTCCGGCTGCACCGGCGGCGTCGCACCGAACCCGAGCGTCGAGCAGGGCAGCCCGCCCGCCGGGTACACGTTCAACCCGGCCGCCCCGGTGCCTCCCGGCACGCCGAGGAGCAAGCAGCCCCGGCTGTCGACGGCCAGCGGATACCAGTCCGACGGGGGTAAATACGCCCTGATCTCGACCCCGGACAAAATGATCAGCACCGCCTACGCGGCGATGAAGTTCGTGCCCGGCGGCGTCTACACCCTGACCGACTGGACCGGTACGAACGTCCAGCGCCCGGACTCCGTCCAGGAGACGGGGCTGCGGTTCTACAACGGGTCCGGCAAGGTCGTCCTGGAGAACAAGCTCAAGGTCGTGCACGCCGTCGAGGCCGACGGCAAACTGGAGCGACAGGACTTCCCGCCGTCGATCGCCCCGGCGTCGGCCGGTTCGGTGAAGTTCTTCGCCGCCACCGACCACAACTGGGTCATGTGGGACTGCGTCCACCTGCGGGTCGACTCGTTCTCGGCGAAGGCGGAGGTGCGGGACCCGGCGAGCGGCGCCTGGGGTGCCACGGCCACCCTGGAGGCGGGCACCACCGCGAACTACCGCTTCACCGTCACCAACGACGGCACCACCACGCTGACCGCCATCAAGGTCGAAGACCCGTACTGCGACGTGAACCCCGCCCCGATCGCGACCCTCGAAGCAGGCAAGACGGCGACCGTCACCTGCGACCACAAGAACGTCACCGAAGCGGACAACGGCCACGTCAGTACCGTGACCGTCTCCAGCGGGACTCTGCCGAAGAAGACCGCGACCACGACCATCAAGGTCACTCCGCCGCCCGCGATCGACGAGATCGGCGAGTTCGTCTGGAACGACCTCGACCGGAACGGGTTGCAGGACGCCGGGGAGCCGGGCGTTCAGGGCGTGAAGGTGACTTTGAAGGACGCGTCGGGCAAGGCGCTCGGGACGCTCACCACGGACGCCGACGGCAAATACCGCTTCACCAAGCTGAAAGACGGCATCTACCAGGTCTGTTTCGACATCGCCGGGCTTCCCCTCACGTACACGGCGAAGGACGCGGGCGACGACGCGAAGGATTCGGACGCGGACCCGGCGACCGGTTGCACCGCGACCACCACCGTCGGCCCTCGCAAACGGCAGGACCTGACGCTCGCGGCGGGGTTGACCGCGCCGACGAGCAGGCTGGGCGACTTCGTGTGGCTGGACAAGGACAAGGACGGCCTCCAGAGCCGCGACGAGCTCGGCGTCCCGGACGTGAAAGTGACCCTGAAGGACGCTTCGGGCAAAGAGGCCGGCTCCACCGTGACCGGCCCGGACGGGCGATACGCCTTCGAACGGGTGCCTCCGGGCTCGTACCAGGTGTGCTTCGACGTCGGCTCGCGTCAGCTGACCCGGTCCGGCGTCGCGCACCACAACGGCACCGATTCGGCGGCGGACCCCGCGACCGGCTGCACGCCGGTGGCCTCGCCCGGCTCCCCGGAGGACCTGACCAGGGACGCCGGACTGCTCGACCCGTGATCGCCGCCCAATCACGCGAGTTCGCCGCCCAATCACGCGAGTTACGCCTCCAATCACGCGAGTTACGGCTCCAAGCACGCGCGAGAATTGTCGGTGGGTGCCGCTAACGTCGCCGACCGTGACTTCCCATCTCGACGCCACCCGCGAGTCCTACGACACCGTCGCCGAGGACTACGCCGCGCTGATCGGCCCGCGCTTCGACCAGGAGCCGATCAGCCGCGCGATGCTGGCCGCGTTCGCCGAACAGGTACGCGGCCCGGTCGCCGACGTCGGTTGCGGTCCGGGGCACGTCACCGCTCACCTGGCATCGCTCGGCCTCGACGTCACGGGTGTCGACTTGTCGCCGAAAATGATCGAGGTGGCTCGTCGTCAGTTTCCTGACCAGCGGTTTTCGGTCGGCTCGATGACCGCGTTGGATTTCCCGGACGGGTCGTTGAGCGGTGTCGTCGCCTGGTGGTCGATCTTCCACCTGCCGCCGGAGGAGCTGCCGGCGGTGTTCGCGGAGTTCCGCCGCACGCTCGCGCCCGGTGGACGTCTGCTGGTCGGATTCCACGTCGGTGACGAGCGGCTGAGCCCGGAGACGGCGTACGGCCATCCGGTCACTTACGACGCCTACCTGCTCGATCCCGGCCGGGTCGCGGACCTGCTGGGGCAGGCGGGCTTCGAGGTCACCGCGCGGCTGACCATGGAAGGGAGGAAGTGGCCACAGCCCTGCCTGTCCGGCCGTGCGGTTTGACTCGCGGGCCGCGGGCCTGATCTGCTGCGCACGCAAACCGAGGCGGGCGGGGCCATGACGCAGACGAACACGACCACGGGTGAGAACACGCCCGACTGGCCTTCGCGCGCCTGGTACTTGAGGCCCTCGACCTGGACTTGGTTCGGGTTCGGCCTGGTGCTGATGGTCTACGCCGATCTGGCCTGGCGCCGCCGCTGGATGAGCGACGACGGGCTGATCGTGCTGCGGACGGTCCGTCAGATCCTCGCGGGCAACGGGCCGGTGTTCAACGTCGGCGAGCGGGTCGAGGCCAACACCAGTCCTTTGTGGACGGCCGTCCTGGCTGTCCTCGGGGTGATCCCGGGGGTGCCGCTGGAATGGGTCTCCGTGGTCACCGGGCTGGTCTTCTCGGTCACCGGGTTGTTCTTCGGCCTGGACGGTGCACGGCGGCTCTACCAGCCGCTGGCGTTCCACGGACTCGCGCCCGCCGGGGCGCTGGTGGTCTGCGCGCTGCCGCCGTTCCGCGACTTCGCGACGTCCGGGCTCGAAACCGGGCTGATCACCTTGTGGCTGGGCGGTACCTGGTGGCTGCTCGTCCGCCGGACGTCCACAATGGACGATCTGCGCACCTGGCCGGTCGCGCTGGTCGCCGGGCTGGGGCCGCTGGTACGGCCCGATCTCGCGCTCTTCAGCGCCGTCGCCTTGGTGGCGTTGCTCGTCCTCGCGCGGCCGGGGCGCCGCCGCGCGGTGGGCCTGATGGCCGTGGCGGCCGCGCTCCCGTTGGCGTATCAGGTGTTCCGGATGGGCTACTACGGTCTGCTGACGCCGAACACCGCACTGGTCAAGGAGGCGTCGGAGGCGAACTGGGCTCGCGGATGGGCATACCTGGCCGACCTCGTCCAGCCGTACTGGCTGTGGCTCCCGCTGTTGTTGCTCGCCGCCGCGGTCATCGCGGTCTCGTCCACTATGGACAGAACGTTCGTGGTGCTCACCGCGGTTCCGGTGGCCGGATCGGTGCTGCTCGCGTTGTACGTGATCCGGGTCGGCGGGGATTTCATGCATGGGCGCATGCTGCTCCCGGCGCTGTTCTGCCTGCTTTTGCCGGTGCTGGCCCTGCCGGTGACGAGGGTGACCGTGGCGCTTCTGGTCGCCGTCGGGATCTGGGCGTTCGTGGCCGCCGCTTCACTCCGCCCGGCGTACTCGGCTTCTCCGCGTGCTGTGGGCGTCACGGACGAGCGAGCGTTCTGGTCGCGGTCGACGGGGCACGAACACCCGGTCCTGGCGGAGGACTACGCCGGCCACCCGCTGATGCCGTCGGCGCTGGCCGCCATCCGCGGTGTGACCGGCCCGGCGGTGCTGGTCCAGGACTACACGACCCGGCGCTGGTACGCGTACCCGACAGACCGGCCGTACGTGACCGTCGCGGCGGACAGCATGGGCGCGCTCGGCCTGCTGATCCCGCTCGACATGCGGCTGCGCGACGGTTACGGCCTCGCGAACCCGTTCGCCGCGCATTCGACGTCGCTCCCCAACGGCCGTCCCGGCCACCAGAAATGGCTGCCGCCGGTGTGGGAGCTGGCGAATTCGGCGCGGCTCCCGATCGCCGAGGGCGGCCCGGTCCGCTCCGCGGACGTCGCGGCCGCCCGAGCTGCGCTCGACTGCCCGGCTCTCGTGGCGATCGACGCGTCGGTGCGGGATCCGCTGACGGCCGGCCGCTTCGCGGACAACCTCCTCGGGTCTTTCACGCGCGGCTCCGTGCGGTTCCCGCGCGTGGCGACCCCTCCCGTCGTGTGCGCCCCCTGATCACGCGAGTTACGCCTCCAATCACGCGAGTTACGCCTCCAATCACGCGAGTTCGCCTTCTGGACACGCGCCGGCAGTCCAGAACCGAACGACTAGCGTGACGGTATGGCTGCTCTTCCCCTCGCCCTCGTCACCGGCGCCACCCGCGGTATCGGCGCCGCGACCGCCCGCGCGCTCGCCCGGACCCACCGGTTGCTGCTCGGCGGGCGCGACGCCGATGCCCTCAGCGAACTGGCGGGCACCCTGCCCGAGGCGAAGCCGTGGCCGATCGACCTGACCGACGTCGAGGCACTGGAGACGGCGACCGCCGAAATCGGCGAGCTGGACGTGCTGGTGCACTCGGCCGGCGTGGCGCGGCTCGGCACGGTCGAGACCGCGACCGACTCCGACTGGCGGGCGAACTTCGAGGTCAACGTCCTGGGCGTCGTCACGCTGACCAGGTTGTTGCTGCCCGCTCTGCGTGCTTCCAAGGGGCACGTCGTCGTGATCAACTCGGGCGCCGGGCAGAACGCGCGGCCGGGTTGGGGGCCGTACGCGGCGAGCAAGTTCGCCGTCCGGGCCTTCGCCGACTCGCTGCGCGAGGAGGAGTCCGCGCTCCGGGTGACGTCGATCTACCCCGGCCGCACGGACACCGAGATGCAGCAGGCGATCGTCGCCGACGAGGGCCGCGCGTACGAGCCCGAACGGTTCCTGCGCCCCGAATCCGTCGCGGCCGCCGTCCTGGCCGCGGTCTCCGCCACCGGTGACGCGCACCCGACCGACGTGACCCTCCGGCCGCGCGGCCTGGTCTGACTCCCGTCCCGGGGGTCGAGGCTCGCCGCAGCCTCCCTTGGCCGTACCGCCAGCCCGTGCCTCGCGCCCGATGCCACATTGGGCGCGCGATCCGCGTTGTCCACAGCCCCCCGCCGTTGTGGACAACTAGCCCCTGACCAGCACTTTTCCACCGGCCCCAGCCCCCACCCCCGATAGACTGGCCTCGGGGCCGCCCCCTGGGACCAATGCCACTTACTTAGGGTAGGCAGCTGAGGTGTGGGCGTGGTTGCCGTTTTCGTGGCTGCTCGCGCGGTAGCGTCTGTGCCGTGGGTGTTGCGGGTGATTTGAGGTCGGTTATGTCCGATCATGGCCGGTTGACTGATGCTGTGGGGATCGGCGTGTTGACGCGGTTGTTGGATCGCGACTTGGTGGATGAGGCTATTGTCGCCTCGGGCCGCCAGGAAAAACGGGTCCGTTTGCTTCCTGCGCGAGTTGTGGTCTATTACGTGCTGGCATTGTGCCTGTTCTTTGGCGATAGCTATGAAGAGGTTATGCGTAAACTTGCGCATGGCCTTCGGATGGTGGGTTCATGGCGGAAAGATTGGGTTGTTCCCACGGTCGGCGCGATCTCTAAGGCGCGGATGCGGCTCGGCGAGGAACCGCTGCGCCTCTTGTTTGACCGGGTGGCCCTACCGATGGCGAAACGCTCGACGCCCGGCGCGTGGCTTGGCCGGCTCCGGATCATGGCAATTGATGGCGTGATTTTTAATCTCGCCGATACGGAGGACAACGAGCAGGGATTCGGGCGTTGCCGCGGCAAGAATCCTTCCCCTTTTCCGCAGGCACGGGTCGCTGCACTGGTGGAATGTGGCACGCACGCGGTGGTGGCCGCCGAGATCGACGCGTGGAAAGTGTCGGAAAGGGTTCAGGTCAAACGCCTGCTCAGGGCACTCGAGCCCGGGATGCTGGTGGTCGCGGACGCGGGCATCTACAGCTATGACCTGTGGAAATCAGCTGTTCAGACAGGCGCGGAGCTGATCTGGCGGGTCCGTGTCGATATCGACCTCCCGGTCGAGTCGGTCCTGCCGGACGGATCTTACCGTTCCCGGATCGGCGACCCTGAGATGAAACGTCACAATCGCGAATACGAACGGAAACGTCGTTCAAGTCGAGTGGCTGTGGACCTGATCGATGTCCGGATCATCGACTACAAGATCCCTGACCGGGACGGCAAATCGGAATTCATTCGCTTGATGACCACCATCCTGGATCCGGCCGAGGCGGCCGCGGCAGAAATCGCCGCAAGCTATCACGAGCGCTGGGAGGAGGAATCGGTGTTCGATGAGCTCGAAACCCATGTCCGAGGCGGATCAGGTGTGGTATTGCGGTCAAAACACACCGAAACCGTCCGGCAGGAAATCTGGGCACTCCTGTTGACTCATTACGCGGTCCGTCACCTCATGACAGAGGCAGCCGAGCAAGCCGATATCGACGTCGACAGGCTCTCCTTTATCCGGTCCTTCCGGGCTATCCGCCGCCAGGTCACCGACCAGGCGGCGTTTTCCCCCCGAAATACTGACCCAAGCAACTCAGGAAACGATCTCCGAGATACTCGAACGCCTTAATCGGCCGCGGCGACACCGCAGCTGCCCACGCGCTGTGAAGAAGGTCCAAAGCCGCTACAAAAAGAAAACCGGCCAACCAAGCACCCGTTACCCAGCGCCACCAACCGTCGTAATCCGTCAACCACGCCCAAGCGGCTCACACTCTAAGTAAGTGGCATTGCCCTGGGACGGGTGGGGGGCTGGGTAGGTGAGTCAAGAGCGCAGGCGGGCGGAGGTGTGGGCGACTTCGGCCTGCACCTTGGTGCGGTCCACCCGCAGCGGTTCGCCGTCGCCGACGACCTGTTCGCCCGCCACCCACACGTCGCGGACGCGGCGTGAGCCCGCGGCCCACACCAGGTTCGCGAGCAGTTGCTCGTCGGGCACGTCGATGCCGGTCGCGAAGGCAGGATCGTCGAGGTCGACGTGCACCATGTCCGCCCACCGCCCGGTTTCCAGCGCGCCGATGTCGGTCCGGCCCAGCGCGTCCGCGCCGCCGCGGGTGCCGAGCAGGAACGCGTCGGCCGCGGTCAGCACGGTCGAGTCGCCGGTCGCGAGCCGCGCGAACATCGCCGAGAGCTGCAGTTCCTCCCACAGGTCGATGTCGTCGTTCGACGCCGGGCCGTCCGTGCCGAGCCCGATGGCGACGCCCGCCTTCCGCAGCTCCGTCACCCGGGCGATGCCCGAGGCGAGTTTCGCGTTCGATCCGGGGCAATGCGCCATCCCGACGCCGCGAGCGGCGAACAGCGCGATGTCCTCGTCGGACAGGTGGATGGCGTGCGCGGCCAGCGTCCGGCCCCGCAGCATCCCGACCTTCTCCAGCAGCGCGGGCACCGAGCCGTGCGCTTCCCGCTGCTTGACGTCTTCGAGCGCCGCCTCGGCCACGTGGATCTGCACCAGCGCGCCACGCTCGGCCGCCGATTCCGCGGTGGCCCGCAGCGCTTCCTCGTTCAGCATGTACGCCGAGTGCGGCCCGTAGCCGACCTCGATCCGTTCGCCGGGGCCGAACCGGAGACCGTCGGTGTCGATCCAGCGTTCGATGCTCTTCAGCATCGCGCGCCAGTCCATCCCCGGCAGCTCCATGATCGGCGGGCCCAGCACCACCCGGCCACCGGTGGCGAGTACCGCGTCGGCGAGCTGCTCGCCTTCGAAGTACATCTCCGCGCTGGTCGTGACACCGTGCCGCAGCATCTCGATCGAACCCAGCATCATGCCGGTGCGGATGTCGGCGGGCTCCAGCTTCGCCTCGGCGGGCCAGATGATCTCGGTCAGCCACGGCAGCAGCGGCAGGTCGCCGCCCATCCCGCGCAGCAGCGTCATCGGGCTGTGCGCGTGCGCGTTGACCAGACCGGGCAGGAGGATGCCGCTCAACCGGGTCACGGGAGCGGACGTTTCGGGGGCCCCGGACAGGGGACCGACATGGGTGACGCGGCCCGTCTCGTCCACGTCGACCACGGCGTCACGCAGCATCGAGCAAGCGGGGTCGGCGGGGAGTACGACAGGAGCGTGGAAACGGCGTTGCATGAACCGAGCTTACGGTCAGTCCACGACGCCGCTCCGCCACGCCCACGCCGCGATCTCCACCCGGTTCCGCGCGCCGACTTTGCCCTGTACCGACGCCAGGTGCGTCTTCACCGTGGACAGCGACAGGAACAGCTCGGCCCCGATCTCGGTGTTCGTCAGCCCCTTCGCGGCCGCCTTGACCACGTCCAGCTCCCGCGCGGTCAGCGGCTCCGAAGGCGGCGTGACGTCGCGTTTCACCGTCCCGCCGTCGAAATGCTTCAGCAGCCGGACGGTGATCTGCGGCGACACCAGCGCGTCCCCGCGCGCGGCCGCGCGCACGGCTTCGATCAGCAGCGCGGGCCCGGCGTCCTTCAGCAGGAACCCGCTCGCACCGTTGCGCAGCGCGGTGTGCACGTACTCGTCGAGGTCGAACGTCGTGACCACCACGACCTTCAGCGGATCGGCCACGTCCGGGCCCGCCAGCTGCTTGGTGACCTCGAGTCCGTCGATCCCCGGCATGCGGATGTCCAGCAGGCAGACGTCCGGCCGCAGTTCGCGCGCCTTCGCCACCGCCGAGACACCGTCCGGCACGTCGGCGACCACCTCGATGTCGTCCTGCGCGTCCAGGATCATCCGGAAGCCGATCCGCACCATGTCCTGGTCGTCGGCGATCAATACCCGGATCACTCTTCTCCTTCAAGTGGTAGCCACGCTTCGACGCGCCATCCGCCGCCCGGCGCCCGCCCGGCGGAGAGCCGGCCGTGCAACAGGGCGACCCGTTCGCGCATGCCGATCAGACCGTAGCCGCCCGACCCGCCGGCCGGACGGCCCTGGGGCCCGCGTCCGTCGTCGGTCACCTGGAGGTGCAGTTCGTTCTCCTCCACCTCGGCGATGACCAGCGCCTCCTTCGCGCCGGACGCGTGCTTGCCGATATTCGTCAGCGACTCCTGCACCAGCCGCAACGCCGACCGCCCGACCTCGTGCGGCACGTTCGGCGGCAGTTCGAGCTTCATCGACGTCTTCACGCCGTGGTTCGACCGTTCGACCAGCGTCCGCAGGTCGGCGGCGAGATCGGTGGTGGCCTGTTCGCTGAACTCGCTGCTCCCGGCCGGGGCGTCACCGCGCATACTCCGCACGAGCCGCCGCATCGCCGCGAGCGCCTCCACCCCGGCGTCCTCGATCCGGCCCATCGCCTCGACCGCGACCTGCGGATTCTTCTCGCCCATCATCTTCGCCGCCTGCGCCTGCACGACGATCCCGGTGACGTGGTGGGCGACCACGTCGTGCAGTTCCCGCGCCAGCGCCATCCGCTCCGACGTCTGCGCGTCGCTGATCGCCGACTGGATGACCTGCGTGCGTTCCGAATCCCGGGACCGCAACGCCAGGCCGACCGCCACCGAGATGCCGAGCAGCAGCACCGCGGCCACGGCGAGGCCCGCGATCTCGTCCGGATCGGTCATCAGCGTCGGGGTCGGCCGCTTGGTGTTGAGGATGGACGCCATGGCGACCACCGCCGACAGCCCCGCGATCCGGGGCGCGGCCTTGCTCAGCCCGACCGCTCGGACCAGGGTGACGACCAGGCCCATCCCCGCGACGATCTGCGTCCCCGGCACCCCACCGGGCGTGGCGTAGTCGTAGCGGAGCCGGAGGAACGGCGTCACCAAAGCCGAAAGCAGCATGACCGCGGTGAGCGCGACCATCGCGTCGGCGGGCCGCCGCGGCGCCGCGATCGCGATGATCGCCGCGACGATCGAGCAGACCAGGATCGGGAAGCCGTGCGCCCCGCTCTCGTAGGTGAAGCCGAACTCCAGGATCAGCGCGATGCCCAGCATGCCGATGAGCGGCCATTGGCCCATCACCAGCTTGTTGAGCTTCTGCAGCTTCTCGTAGTTCTTCGGATGCGCCGTCCGGTCGCGTCCGGGGATCGCGAAGAGCAGCGTGCCGCCCAGCAGGATGCCGCCGAACAGCATCGCCTGCGCCATGGTGCCGTTCGACTCGCCGCCGGGGTAGTACCGGCCGGACACCGCGGTCAGCGTGGCCAGCACCAGGCCGGTGATCACGGCGAACGCGACACCCGGCCTTGTCCGGCGCGCGGCGTAGAACAGGACCTCGACCCCCGCGACCACCTCGGTGATGGACAGGTGTGCGAGCACGCTCGAGTAGGCCGGGATGTTGAAGTACCGGACGACCAGCGTGTACGCCACCAGCACGACCGAGGCCGCGACGGCGGCGACGGCGGCCCGCTTCTGCGCCCAGAGCGCGCAGAACACCATCCCGAAGATGCCGGGGAAGAGCAGGAGATCGATCCCGCGCCGGCCCGTGTCGTCGAAGGCGGCGTCGGTCACGAAGACCAGGTCGAAAGCGAGAGCGGCCAGCAGGACGACGGCGGGCATGCCGATACGTCGCGCGAGCGCACTCACCCGCGCGGGGAACTTGTTCTGGGCCGGACCTGCTGTCACACCGTGACGGTAGAGGATCCGCCGGCGTCCGCACCTTGGCCGACCGGCCCGAGCCGGGTCGGCCGATCGGCCGATGCGCGGGTGATCAGCACTGGCCGTCTGCCCGAAGTGGACACAGGCGGTTCACCGCGAAGCTCTTTCCCGAAGCAGAACACAAGTGACTGACTAGGGAGAATCACGGTGGTGGATCCACAGTGGACAGGGCAGCCGGTGCTTTCGGGCCGGGGGCTGGTGAAGCGGTACGGCACACAGCACGCGCTGGCCGGGATCGACATCGACATCCAGGCGGGTGACGCGGTCGCCATCGTCGGGCCCTCCGGCTCGGGCAAGACCTCCCTGCTGCACGTGCTCGCCGGGATCCTCCGCGCCGACTCCGGGCAGATCTTCCTGGCAGGCCAGCGCGTCGACCAGCTCAACGAGCGCAAGCGCAGCGAGCTGCGGCGCACCGAGTTCGGCTTCGTGTTCCAGTCCGGGATGCTCGTCGCCGAACTGAGCGCCGAGGAGAACGTCGCGCTGCCGTCGCTGCTGGGTGGCAAGGGCCGCAAGGAATCCATCGAGGCCGGCCGCGAATGGCTGGCGAAGCTCGGTCTCGCGGGCAAGGAGAAGCGCCGCCCCGGTGAACTCTCCGGCGGCGAGGCGCAACGCGTCGCGATCGCGCGGGCGCTGACGCACCGGCCGAAGGTGATCTTCGCCGACGAGCCGACCGGCGCGCTCGACACCCGCACCGGCCGCGCCACCATGGACGCGCTGCTCGCGGCGGCCGCCGACAGCGGTGCCGCGGTGATCGTGGTGACCCACGACCGCGAGCTCGCCGAAGCCATGCCGCGCACCGTCTCCATCCGTGACGGGCTGATCGCGACGAGGCTGGCCGCCTGATGACGCGCGGCAGGCAAATGGACTGCGGAGCGCGCTCCGGCCGTCAGGCCCCGCTATCACGGCGGCGGGGCGCCAATTACGACAACGTTCGAAAGCAGCATGTGTCGCGCCCCGGCGACGGGATCGCGGTCGCGCGCAAAATCGCGGAGGTATCGGCCTGATGAACAGCTTCCAGCTGGCCATGCGGGTGCTCCGGGTCGACCGCCGGACCCGCACTTCGGCCATCCTCACCGCGGTCGGGGTCGCCGTCGCGACCAGTCTGGTGCTCCTGCTCGCCTCCCTTCCCGGCGCCACGCAGGCCCGTTCGCAGCGGGCGATCTGGCAGGACATCGGCAGCTACTACTCCCAGTCCGGGGAGAGCCAGGGCCCGGCGCCGCTGCTGATGGCGGCCAACAAGGACTACTCGGGCGACCGCGAGATCACCCGCGTCGACATCGCCCAGACCGGCACTTCGCCGATGCTCAGCCTGCCGCCGGGCATCCCGCGGCTGCCCGCTCCCGGCGAGTCGATCGTCTCCCCCGAACTCGGGAAGCTGATCCAGTCGACGCCGCAGGCGCAGCTCGGAGACCGGTTCGGCAAACTCGTCGACGCGCTCGGCCCCGAATCGCTGATGTATCCGGAGCAGCTGGTCGCCGTCGTCGGCCACACCCCGGAGTCGATGCCGCAGACGGCGATGGCCGCGGACGGCTTCCCCAACAAGCAAGCGAAGCCGGACCCGCTGCTCGAACTGCTCGCCTGGGTCGGCGTGATCGTCCTGCTCGTGCCGAGCCTGGTGCTCGTCGCGTCTTCGGCCAGGCTCACCGCCGCCCGTCGTGAGCTGCGGATGGCGGCGCTCCGGCTGGCCGGCGCGACTCCCGGCCAGGTGACGAAGACCGTCGCCGCCGAGACGGCGTTGTCCGCCACCGTCGGCGCGCTGCTCGGCATCCTCGTGGCACCGGCGCTCCAAGGCTTCTCGACGTTCGTCCCGTGGGGCGGCGGAACCTGGCTCGCGTCGGACTTCAGCCTTTCGGTCGGCTCGACCATCGCGGTCGCCGTGGCGATCCCGCTGCTGGTCGTCCTCGCCGGGGTCCTCGGCATCCGCCGCGTGCTGAAGACGCCGCTGTTCGCGGCTTCGGCACACGCTCGCAAGCCACTGCACTGGTGGCGGCTGCTCGCGGTCCCCGTGGCCGGTGCGTTCTTCCTCTTCGCGATCACCCAGGACGACGCCAGCCTGCCGATGGTGATGCTCGGGCTGTTCCTGCTGGTCGGCTCGGCCGCGATCATCGGCCCGTGGGTCACCTCGGCGGTCGGCGGCACGTTCGTCCGGATCTGGCGCAAACCGGCGTCACTGCTGGCCGGACGCAGGCTCCGCGACGATCCGAAGAGTGCCTACCGTGCCACGGCGGGTGTCGTGCTCGCCGTCTTCACCGGTTCGATGGCGCTCACCCTGCTGCCCTCGTTCGAGTCGATGGCGGGCGGCGGCCGGACCTTCAAGGACAACGTCCTCTACGCCCAGACGGACGCGACCCAGGCGCAGCAGATCGCCGACCAGACCAACGCGTCGCTCGCCCGCAACGGGATCACCGAGAAGGCCATCTCGGTCGGGCAGGTCTACCTGTCCACCGGCGAACCGGGCACCCGCTCCCAGAACCTGAACCGGGCCTTCGTGATGACCTGCGAGGACGCCACGAAACTCCTGCGGGTGAATCTCGGTGGTTCCTGCCAGCCGGGTCCTGCGATCTACAGCAGGTACTCGATCAACCCGGCGGAGTACAGCGTGCTGTCGGAGTACGACAAGGCCGGTCCGCCGCTGGATCCGAAGGCTCCCGTGCATCTCTTCCCGTCCGGTGACGAGGACACGTACAGCACGATCGTCATCGACCCGGCCCTGGTGCCCGCGGGTGTCACGCCGGAGCGCTTCGACGTGATCGTGCCGACGACCCCGGAGAATGGCGAGGTCGTGCGGACCGCGCTGGTCGGGGCGGCACCCGGCCAGGAGGTCGGCAGCCGCGGCCTGCACCTGATCGGCCAGCAGCAGGAGCTCGGCGACCTTCGCCGGGTCACCGTCATCGGCCTGATCGCCGCCGGTGTGCTCGCCGGGTGCAGCGCGGCCGTGGCGACCGCGGGCTCGGTGATGGACCGCCGCCGCACCTTCGGGGCGCTCATCGCGGCCGGGACACCGGTCCGGGTGCTGGCGAGGGCGCTGCGGATGGAAGCGGCCCTGCCCGCGATGGTGGCCACCATCGGCGCGGGGGCGGTCGGGATCGGCGTCGGCATGGGGCTCTACAGCCTGGTCGAGAAGGACGCGGTCGTGCTGAGCCCGTGGCTGCTGGCACCCGTCGTGCTGGGAATCGGGGTGGCGTTGCTCGGGGCGTCCGTCTCGACCCCGGCGCTCAAGCGGGTGCAGTCGGAGCCTCTGGCCGACGAATAAAAGATTCGCCCGAATGGCGTCATGGCGCCTGGGCTGGCAGGTCTCGTGGGTGGAGTCGGTGGTGATCCACCCACGGGCCGGGTGCCCGGTCGTCTCTCTGTCGGGGGAGGGACGAACGGGCACCGGGGACGCGCAGGGGGCGTTCCAAGGTGCGGGGTGTGAAGGAAGGGCCGGTCAGGGACGTGGGGACGTCCTGACCGGCCCTTTCTGTGCGTCTAGACCCGCTCGAAGATCAGATCGTGCGAGATCCGGCCTTCGACGTCGGCGCGGTTCTCGAACTTCGTGATCGGCCGCCACTCCGGCCGCGGCGCCCAGCCGCCGGGCTCGCCGGCGTGACGGTTGCGCAGGAGCGGCTCGGCCGAGCAGACCTCCATCATCTGCTCGGCGTAGTTCTCCCAGTCGGTCGCCATGTGGAAGGTGCCGCCCGGCGCGAGCCGCGAGGCCACCAGCGAGACGAACTCCGGCTGCACGATCCGCCGCTTGTGGTGCCGCTTCTTCGGCCACGGGTCCGGGAAGAACAGCCGGACCCCGGCCAGCGAGCCCGGCTCCACGTGCGAGGTCAGCAGCACGACGGCGTCGCCGTGCATCATCCGCAGGTTCTTCACCCCGAGCTTCTCGGCGCGCAACATCAGCTGGCCGAGCCCCGGGTCGTAGACCTCGACCGCGACGTAGTTGAGTTCCGGCGCGGCGGCGGCGAGCTGGGACGTGGTCTCGCCCATACCCGAACCGATCTCCACCATGACCGGCGCCTGCCTGCCGAACCAGTCGTCGAAGTCCACCGGTCCTTCGGGCAGTTCGCCGACGGTGCGGCCGAGCGACGGCCAGAGTTCGTTCCAGGCTCGCTGCTGCCCGACGGTCATCCGGCCGCCGCGTTTGACATAGCTGACCACGCTGCGCATCCGTGGCTGGTCCTCGTTTTCCACCAGCCCATTAAACGCGGCGGCTGTGTTCACCGGCGAACCCGCGTCCGCGATCCCGTCGGCAGGGCGCTCGTCGGGAAGTGGCGGCACCTCGGGCGGCGGGCGCCCTGCCACCGCGATAGCGGGGCCTTCGGCCGGGCGGGTTCGGCTGTGGCTGGTTTCCGGAATACGCCTTCAGCTCCGCTTGCCAAGTTACCGGACCGCTTCGAACTCCCCCAGCCGCGAGCGCAGCCCCGCGAATCCGGCGACCGCGATCGGCGACGGCGTCGTACTGGAATGGGCGGGGAGCACGTCGATCCAGCCGTCGTGGCGGCTGGTGTTCAGCACCGTGGTCGGGATCGAATGCCCGGACGCTCCGCGTTCAGAGGGCATGAACTCCCAGTAACCGGATTCTCCGTCCGCGGCCCACGGGACGAATTCCCAGCCCGGCCGCCTGCCGAGCAGACCGGCGATGCGATCTTCGATGCGGAAACCGAGCTCCCGCGATTCGAGCCTGCCTTCCACGACGGCGCGAAGCCACCATGGCGCGGGGATTTCGCCGTGCATTCCACTGGACGCGCGGTACAGCGCGACAACGAGATCTTCGGGTGCGCGGTGCACCCAGGCGCGCCGGATATCGGCTGGCCGGGTCGCGGACGCGACCGTGCGAGGCAGTTCGATCGCCTGTGACCATTCGAGGTCGAGCATGGGCTCGAGGCGGGGCTGCATACTTTCCGTGCGGGCTTGCGGGATCATGCGTTCTACTCCCTGACCGGAATCCACCGTCAAGGATCACCTCCGGGGCCGAGAGCCGAAAAATAGGCTCATCCCGAGCATCGCCCGGTCTGGAACAGTATGTCCGCTCCGTGTGAGAGAAGCCACAGCCTCTTAACGTGGACTTAACTCCTTTGGCCGCGGTAAAAGCTCACGCATCCCTTCGATGGGTGATCATCAGCCCGGCCGCATAGACAATCACGCAGATGCCGCCGAAATAAGCCAAATAGCCCCACGGCCCCAACGGCGGTTCGAGTTTCAACATCGACACCGTGAGATCCGGCCCGGAAAACTGATTCGCCGCGAAGAACGGCATCCACTGGTAGATGTCGTCGCCGACTTTCGGAATCAGCACGACGAGTCCTTCGAGCACCTGCGTCCAGACCAGCGCGAACCCGAGCGCGAACGCGGGGCTGCGGAACAGCAGCCCGAGGCCGACGCCGAGCAGGCCGGTCAGGAAGAAGGTCAGGCCCTGGCCCGCCACCGCACGCCAGTCGGCGCCCGAAGCCAGGCCCAGGTCGGCGGCCGGTTTGATCAGGTACGCGACCGCCCAGGAGCCGAAGCCCACCAGCAGCCCGATCAGCCCGGAGAACACCCCGACGACGGCGCCCTTCGCCAGCAGGGCGGGCACGCGCGACGGCACCGCCTGGAAGGTGAGCTTCATCGTGCCCCAGTTGAACTCCGTCGCCGCCGCGAGGATGGCGAGGATCAGCACGACGGTGCGGCCGAGCGCGCTGGCGACCTGCGTCGAGTTGACGCCCGTCTGGCCTTCGAGCGGCACGAAGCCGAAGAAGAGCGCGGTGTAGGCCAGCGCGACCACCACCGCGATGGCCGCGCACCACCAGGGGGCGCGCGTGCTCAGCAGCTTGATCCGCTCCGCGCGGAGCATGTTCGCCGCGGTCATCGGGCCACCTCCGGTACGCCGGCGCCGTACTCGACGGCCTCGGCGGTGAGTTGCATGTACGCCTGTTCGAGCGAGCCGGTGAGCGGCTTCAGCTCGTGGAGGGTCGCGCCGGCGGCGAACGCGAGTTCGCCGATGGCGTCACTGTCCATTTCGGACACGACGAGCGCGCCGTCCTCCTCGCGGAACTCGGCGCCCTTGCCGGTGAGCGCCGTCCGCAGCTCGGGCAGATGCGGGCTGCGGACCCGCACGCCGAGGCCCTTCGCCCGGCCGACGAAGTCCTCCATCGTGCCCTGATAGATCAGCTTCCCGCGCCCGATCACGACGAGGTCCTGCGCGGTCTGCGCCATCTCCGGCAGCAGGTGGCTGGACACGAACACGGTGCGTCCCTCGGCGGCGAGCGCGTGCATCAGCTTCCTGATCCAGACGATGCCTTCGGGGTCGAGCCCGTTCACCGGCTCGTCGAACAGCAGCACCCGGGGGTCGCCCAGCAGCGCCGTGGCGATCCCCAGTCGCTGCGACATCCCGAGAGAGAACTGCCCGGCCCGTTTGCGGGCGACCGAGTCGAGCCCGACCAACCGGAGTACCTCGTCGACCCGTTTGTCGGGCAGGCCGTTGGTCGCGGCGATCCACCGGAGGTGTTCGCGCGCGGTGCGGCCGGGATGCCGCCAGGTGGCGTCGATCATGCCGCCGACCGTCCGAAGTGGATCACGCAGCTCGCGATAGGCGTGGCCGTCGATCGTCACCGTGCCCGACGTCGGGTTGTCGAGCCCGAGCATCATCCGCATGGTGGTGGACTTCCCCGCCCCGTTGGGGCCGAGGAACCCGGTCACCCGTCCTGCTTCGGCGGTGAAGGAAAGTCCGTCGACGGCGAGCTTGTCGCCGTAGCGTTTCGTGAGTCCGGTGGCCTCGATCATCAGCCCTCCCTTCAGTGGATTCCGACATTACGCGGGAAAGGACCGGGCTGCCCCCCGATAGGCGGCCCGGTCCTTGTTCCCCTTTTTCTCCCCGTCCGGATGCCTCACTCCCCCGAGCGGGGCATCCGGCTTTCTCCCCTGTGGAAGTTCTTACGCGTCGCGCTTGTTCGCGACGGCCAGCGAGATGGCCAACAACACCAGCGCGAAACCGGCGAAGTAGGCCAGCGATCCGGCCTGGCTCAACGGCGCTTCCGCCGCGGCGGGGCCCGAGCCGGTGAGGAAGCGGTCCGCGACGTGGAACGGCATCCAGTCGTAGATGTCCTTGCCGATCTTCGGGATGAGCTGGATCAGGTTCTCGACCGCGAGGGCGTAGATCAGCACGAGCGAGATGGCGCCGGCGCTGTGCCGGATCAGGATGCCGACGGCGATCGCGATCACCGAGGCGAGGGCGAACACCACGCCCACTCCGGCGACGCTGACCCACTCCGCGGTGGTGTTCAGCATGAGATCTTCCGGCCGCATGACCGACGCGAGGCCCCAGGCGCCGAACGCGGCGACCTCGCCGATCACGAGCGACAGGATCGCGACCACGCCGGTCTTGGCCAGCAGCGCCGCGGTGCGATTCGGCACGGCCTGGAAGGTGGTCCGGATGGTGCTGAAGCGGTATTCGGTGGTCACCGACAGCGCGGCGAGCACCATGATCACGGCCATGCCGAAGCCGTAGCCGAACTGGGTCAGGCTGACGTCGGTGAGTTCCCCGGCCGGGGCGGCACCGGAGACGATGGCGGCGAAACCGATCACGACCGCGAGTGCGGCCAGCGCGCACCACCAGGGTGAGCGGGTGGTGAACAGCTTGATGCGTTCCACGGCGAGCAGAGTCATGGCTTTTCTTTCCTCGAAGAGTGATCGGTTACCGGGCGGCGGTGACCACTTCGGCTGCTTCGGCTTCGAGACCGGTGTGGTACTCGACCGAGTCGCCGGTGATCTGCATGAAGGCCTGCTCCAGGGAGCCGGTCTGCGGGCTGAGCTCGTGCAGCACGATCTGGTTGGCCGCGGCGATCTCGCCGATCTTTTCACTGTCCAAACCGGACACCACGAGCGCTCGGTCGGCGTCGGTGACCTGAGCGCTCGCCTGCGTCAGCGCGGAGCGCAGCGCGGGAAGTTGCGGCGACCGGACCTTGACCGTGTTCTCGGCGGCCCGCGCCACGAAGTCCTCGGTGGAGGACTGGGAGATCAGCCGCCCCTTGCCGATCACGACCAGGTGGCTCGCGGTCAGCGCCATCTCCGAAAGCAGGTGCGAGGAAACGAACACCGTGCGGCCTTCGTCGGCCAGCCGGTGCATGAACTTCCGGATCCAGAGGATGCCTTCGGGGTCGAGGCCGTTGACGGGCTCGTCGAAGAGCAGGACCTCCGGGTCGCCCAGCAGTGCCGCCGCGATCCCCAGCCGCTGCGACATGCCGAGGGAGAATCCGCCGGCGCGCTTTCCGGCGACGCTGGTGAGCCCGACGATCTCGAGCACCTCGTCGACCCGGCTCTCCGCGATCTTGTTGGATTTCGCCATCCACCGCAGATGCGCCCGCGCCGACCGGTTGGGGTGCACCCACTTGGCGTCCAGCAGCGCGCCGACGGTCCGCAGCGGGTCTTTCAGTTCGCGGTAGAGCTTGCCCCCGATGCGCACCTGACCCGCGGTCGGGTTGTCCAGACCGAGGATCATCCGCATGGTCGTGGACTTGCCAGCCCCGTTGGGGCCGAGGAACCCGGTGACCTCCCCCGGCGCGACGGAGAAGGACAGGTCGTTCACCGCCAGTGTCTTGCCGTACCGCTTGGTGAGGCCCGCTGCCTCGATCATGTCTGCTCCCCTCGGCGACTGCGAGAACAATCGTCGTCCATGTGGGTGGCCGGGCGCGTCATCCTGAGGTGCCAACCTGATACCCGACCTGAGACGTAGCTTGCCGTCTTCCGGCGGCGTACGCGATCGGTGATACCCCTGAGAGTGACCCTGATTCGCCAGGGTTAATGAATCGTGGTTCAATAATGACATGGCGCGGCCCCGGAGCATCACCGACGAACGACTGCTGACCGCGGCGGGAACCGTGATCGGCATGGTCGGCCCGGGTTTCACGCTGGCCCAGGTGGCGGCGGAGGCCGGCGTCGCGGTCGGCACCGTGGCCCAGCGGTTCGGTTCGAAGAACGGTCTTCTGCTGGCGTTGAGCCGGTCGAACACGCGATCCGTCGTCGGGCTGATGCGGGAATGCGCCGAACTGGCCGATCCGGTGGAGGCGCTGCGCGCGGCGGTCGTCGTGGTCTACGAGGGCCTGGGCGACGCCGAGACCGCGGCGAACCATCTCGGGCAGCTGGGCGTGGACATCGGGGATCCGGAGCTGCGTGCCCTGCTCGGTGAACATTTCACCGCCGTGGAAGCGGAATTGCGGCGGCTGGTGCGCGTCGCGGCGCGTGACCTGCCGGGTGCGCCGGGTGTCGTCCGCGCGGCGCGGGTGCTGCTGGGGGTGGCGAACGGGGCCGCGCTGGACTGGTCGATCCGGCCGAAGGGCCGGATCGCCGAACGGATGGGGCAAGACGTGGACGCGGTGCTGACCGCGTGGAAGGGAGTGTCCTGAATGGAACAGAAGGTGGCCGTGGTCGCGGGGGCGACGCGGGGATGTGGCCGGGCGATCGCGGTGGAGCTGGGCAGGCTCGGCTGGACGGTGTTCGTCACCGGCCGGACGACGCGTGAGCACCAGTCGCCGATGAAGCGGTCGGAGACGATCGAAGACACCGCGGAGCTCGTGGACGCGGCGGGCGGCCGGGGGATCGCCGTCCGGACCGACTTCACCGTGGTGTCCGATGTGGACGCGTTGCGGGCGCGGATCGAGTCCGAAGTGGACGGGCGGATCGACGTACTGGTCGACGACGTCTGGGGCGGCGACCAGTACGCGGACTTCGAGGGGGCGTACTGGGACTCCAGCCTCGACGACGCGCTCACGCTGGTGCACAACGCGATCGACACGCATCTGATCGCGTTGCACCGGCTGCTCCCGCTGGTGGTGAAGCGGGAGGGCGGGCTCGTCCTCGAGGTCACCGATGGCGACCACGACGAGTACGTCGGCGCGGGGATCCCGTACTTCCTCGCGAAATGCGGCATCCGCGCGATCGGCAGGGCGCTCGGCGCCGAGCTGAAGAAGTACGGCTGCGTCGGCATGACCGTCACGCCGGGCTTCCTGCGTTCGGAAGCCATGCTCGACCACTTCGGGGTCACCGAGGAGACGTGGCGCGACGCGGTCGGCAAGTCCGCTCCGGTCGACTTCGCCATCTCGGAGACTCCGGCGTTGCTGGGGCGGGGTGTCGCGAAGCTGGCGACCGACCCGGAGGTCTCGCGGTTCGCGGGCAAGACGCTCGCGTCGTGGACGCTGATGAACGAATACGGTCTGACCGACGTCGACGGCTCACGACCCGACTTCGGCAAGTGGATGGCCGAAGTCCGGGACGCGGGCAAGGACCCGGAGACGGCGGAGCACGCCCTGTACCGCTGAGGCACCGGCCGCCGGCCCGTGTCGCGAAAGCCGCTTTCGGGACGTCTGACGTCGCGAAAGTGGCTTTCGCGACACGCCTCGACCATGGGCACCTAGCGGCACGTCAGCGGGCTGGTGAAGAACTCGCCCGCGCCTCCTTCGACGTTGCGAAAGCCACTTTCGCAACGTTGAAGGTTGCGAAAGTGGCTTTCGCAACCTTCCGTCCAGCGCCTGGCCGGGGAGCTACTTCTTCCCGGCCAGCACGTCCAGGTAGTGCTGGTTAAACATGACACCGAGGACGTTGCCGAACGGGTCGACGACGGCCGCGGTCACGAAGCCCGGCCCGCGCTCGATGACCGGCTCGTACTCCTTCGCGCCCTTCGCGAGCAGCTGCGAGAAGGCGTCCTCGACGTTGTCGACGGCCCAGTTCGCGATGGCCCCGCCGGGACCGGGCTGGGCCATCGGCGGCCGGAAGTCGCCGCGGACCAGGCCGAACTCGTGTTGGTAGTCGCCGATCCGGTACTCGACGTACGCCGGTGTCCCGTCGGGGCCGTTGCGGACGAAGTACGGCTCGATCCCGAAGAGATCCGAGTACCACTCGATCGCGGCGGCCATGTCGTCGGCGTAGAACGTGGTGGTGGTGAGACCTCGCAGCATTTCCTTCTCCTCAGGTAGTGGCTCTGAGGACAAGCATCCGCCGCAAAGTGCTCACCGAATGACCACTTTCCCGGCGAGGTCTCAGGAGACCCCGGGACGCGCCAGCCCGGTCTCGTAGGCGAGCACCACGGCCTGCACCCGGTCGCGCAGATCCAGCTTCGACAGGATCCGCCCGACGTGCGTCTTCACGGTCGCCTCGGAGAGGAACAGTGTCTCGGCGATCTCCAGGTTCGAAAGGCCCTTCGCGATCAGCACGAGCACCTCCCGCTCCCGTTCGGTGAGGACATCGAGCTCGGCCGCGTCCCGCATCGGCTTCCCGCCGCCGCCGACGAACCGGTCGAGCAGCCGCCGGGTGACCGACGGCGAGACCACGGCGTCGCCCGAAGCGACCGCCCGCAGCGCCGACACCAGGTGATCCGGCTGCGTGTCCTTCAACAGGAACCCGCTCGCCCCGCCCTGCAACGCCGAATAGACGTACTCGTCCAGGTCGAACGTCGTCATCACGAGCACCCGCGCCGTCCCGGCCTCGACGATCCGCTTCGTCGCCTCGACCCCGTCCAGCACCGGCATCCGGACGTCCATCAGCACGACGTCGGGCCGCAGTTCCTCGGCCAGCCGGATGGCCTGCGCGCCGTCACCCGCCTCGCCGACGACGTCGATGTCGGCCTGCGCGCCCAGGACCATCCGGAACCCGACGCGCATCAATTCCTGGTCGTCGACGACCACCACCCGTATCACGTCGCCAACCTAACCGGGAGCCTCGCGTGCACCTGCCACCCTCCACCGGGGGCGGGCCCGACCTCCAGCGTGCCGCCGAAGACGTTCGCCCGTTCCCTCATTCCGATCAATCCGTTCCCACCGGGGACGGTGAGTCTTCGTGGCGGCGCGGCGTGCTTCGCCGCCGCGGGCACCAGCTGTTTCGCGCGGCCGGCGCCGTCGTCGGTGACCTTGACGTCGATCACGTCCGCCTCCCGCCGCACCACCACCTCGGCCTGCGCGCCCTGGCCGGCGTGTTTCAGCGTGTTGGTCAGCGACTCCTGCACGATCCGGTACACGCCGAGGGACACCCCGGCGGGCAGCCCGCTCAGCGCGTCCGGCCCGATCGCCAGCGTCACCGGCACCCCCGCCTGCCGGATCCGGTCCGCGAGGTCGGTCAGCGCGCTGGCGTCCGGCTGCGGTACGCGCGGCTCGTCGTCGCCGTCGCTGCGGAGCACGTCCAGCAGCCGTCGCAGCTCGGCGAGCGCGCCGCGGCCGGTCTCCGAAATCGTCTGCAAGGCCCGTTTCGCCATCTCGGGATTCCCGTCGACCGCGTAGGACGCGCCGTCGGCCTGCACGACCATCACG
The DNA here is from genome assembly GCF_055563465.1 of Amycolatopsis sp. NPDC000009. NCBI lineage: Bacteria > Bacillati > Actinomycetota > Actinomycetes > Pseudonocardiales > Pseudonocardiaceae > Amycolatopsis > Amycolatopsis sp. NPDC000009. The sequence continues at coordinate 304,131 of NZ_JBVHDI010000004.1, read as the reverse complement.
CTCACCGCGTGCGCGACGACGTCGTGCAGCTCACGGGCGATACGTCCGCGTTCCTCGCCGACGGCGATCCTGGTCGCCTGGTCCCGTTCCGTCTCAAGTAGATGCAACCTGGCTTCCACCTCCTCGTGATAGGCGCGCCTCGCGCCGGCGAACTCGCCGAGCGTCCAGCACAGTGCGCTGGAGAACACGCCGATGATCGCCAGCACCCACACGTCCTCCGGCGGATCGACCCAAAGCTGGACCCCCGAGGTGACCAGCGTCGCCACCAGATACAGCAGCCCCTGTTTGCGGCCGACGTAGACCAGTACCGAGTAGATGCTGATCATCACGGCGAACGCGCTGGCGGCGCCCAGTTCCAGCGCGCCGTGCGGGATGCCGATCAGCAGCACCAGGTACGCCGACCACAGCGTCGCCTTCCGCCGGAAGACCAGCGGGGCGACCATCGCCATGTCCAGCGGCACCGTCACGTACCAGGGCGGCATCGGGACTTCCGGCGTTTCGGTCGCCGCCACGTAGACCAGCAGGTCGATCAGTAGCAGGACGACGGCGATGAGACTGTCCCCGGCCATGGGGTGGGCACGCATCCAGAGGCTCAACCGTCGCACCTGGTAACACTATGTCGGCCGGTGCCGCTCGCGCGTCGGTCGCCGGTACCACCTTCGGTGCGACCCGAGGATGAGCGGCATGGCACGATTCCCCTCGGTGTGCTCGACGACTGGGAGGGGTGGGCACCGTGACCTCAGCGACGGAGCAGGGCCGTCTCGCCGGCCCGCTGTCGATGTCGGTGGCGAACCTCTGCCACCGCCTCCAGCCCCAGGTGTCCGCGCGGACCGCGGCCGGCTTCGCCGAAGTGCTGCGGCGCTTGGGTGGCCCGCTGCAGGTCGCGGTCGCGGGCCGGATCAAATCGGGGAAGTCCACCCTGGTCAACGCCCTGATCGGACGCCGGGTCGCGCCGACCGACGTCGGTGAGTGCACCCGGCTGGTGACCAGGTTCCAGTACGGCACGGTCGACCGCGTCGAGATCGTCTTCAACGACGGCCGCAAACAGGTGCTGCCCTTCTCCGCCGACGGGATGATCCCGGCCGAACTGGGCATCGACATCGACAAGGTCTCGCATATCGAGGCGTACCTCACCAACGCGGTCCTGCAGGGCATGACCGTCATCGACACCCCGGGCCTCGGCTCGCTCGACGCCGCTTCGGTGTCGCGGACCGAGGAGCTGCTGGGCGCGGCGAAGCACCGCAAGCCCGAAGACGACGAAGAGGATGAAGAAGGCTCCGACGAGCTGGACGACACCTCGCGCAACGCCGTCGCGGGCGCCGAAGCCGTGCTTTACGTGGTCACCCAGGGCGTGCGCGCCGACGACCAGCAGGCGCTCGCCGCGTTCACCGCCGCGACCGCGAGCCGCGAGGCAGGCCCGGTCAACGCGATCGCGGTGCTCAACAAGGCGGACACCATCGCGCCGGAGTCGGTCGAAGGCTCGGGCGGCGACGTGTGGAAGGCCGCGACGCTCCTGTCGGAGAAGCAGGCCGCGACGCTGAAGCCCCGTGTCGCGGACGTGCTGCCGGTGATCGGGCTGATCGCGGAGTCGGCCGAGTCCGGCGGGTTCACCTCGCCCGACGCCGAAGCGCTGCGCCAGCTGGCCGAGATGGACGACGACATCCTCGAGACCATGCTGATCTCGGCGGACATCTTCACCAGCTGGGAATGCGACGTCGCGGCGGGCACCCGGCTGCGACTGCTGGAGAAACTGGACCTGTTCGGCGTCCGGTACGCCGTCGAGGCGATCCGGAAGGAACCGGAGATCACCGCGGGCTCGCTGCGGCGGAAGCTGCTCGACGCCTCCGGGCTCGAAGCCGTCCGCCAGCGGCTGAGCATCGTCTTCGCCGCCCGCGCCGACGGCATCAAGGCGGCCGCCGCGCTGGCCTCGGTCACCGCGCTGGCCCACGCGTCCGGCGACCCGGCCGAACGGCAGCGCGTCCACGACGCGATCGAGGTCCTGCTCGCCAAGCCCGAGGCGCACCAGCTGCGGCTGCTCGAAGCGCTCACGCTGGTCGCGTCCGGCGCGGTCGACATGCCCGAGGACCTGTCCGAGGAGGTCCTGCGGGTCGGCAGCAACGCCGACATCGGCGCCCAGCTCGGCAAGCCGGGTGCTCCGCGCGCCGAGCTGGCGGCCCACGCCCTGGAGCGGGCCGGCTGGTGGCGTTCCTTCGCGTCCTTCGGTGCGACGCCCGCCCAGAGCCGCGTCGCGCACGTCGTGCACCGCGCGTACTTCCTCATCTGGCAGCAGATCCGGGACTGACCCCCCGCGCATTTAGTCGACTACTTGCCTGGAAGCCTTCCGGCGCCTGACCGCGGCCGGGGCAAGTAGTCGACTAAATGCGCGGATTGATAAACCGAGCGCTCGGTCTAATAATGGGCGCATGGAAACGATCGTCGACGAGCCCCAGTGGCTGCGCACGGCCTCCTGGATCGGCTGCCCGCTCGCCGGGGCCGCGCTCGGCTGGTTCCTCCACTCGATCTCGGGCTGGGTGGCGTCACTGAGCTGGATCCCGTTCAAGGGCCCCTTCAAGCTCGCCTCGGAGATCCCCCAGCCCTGGGGCACGGTCACCGGGATCGGCGCCGGCCTGGTCCTCGGGCTGTTCTTCGCCGCGGTCTGGGCGCACGAGCGGCTGATCGTCAAGGTGACGCCGACCCGCGTCACGCTGACCACCAAGGGCCGCAGCCGCGCGTACGAAGCCGAGCTGGAGGCCGTCTTCTTCGACGGCAAGGAGCTCGTCCTGCTCGCCGCGGACGGCCGGGAGCTGGTGCGGCAGAAGGGCGACGTCGACCGCAAGGCCGTCGCCAAGGCCTTCCTCGACCACGGCTACCCGTGGCACGCCGAGCCGCCGGCGGTGAAATGAGGACGGTCGACCCGGCCAAGCACGAGGCGAAACGCCGCGCCATCCTCGACGCCGCCGCGGGCTGTTTCGCGATGAAGGGTTTCGAGAAGACGACGACGGCGGAGATCTGCCGCGCCGCGGGGATCAGCACCGGCAGCCTGTTCCACTACTTCCCGAACAAGCGCGCGGTGTTCGTCGGCATCTTCGAGCAGGACGCCGACGAGACCGCCGCCCTGCTCACGGCCGCCGAAGAGATCGAGGATCCGGGGGAAGCCATCCTCCAGGTCGTCACCCACGTGTCGGAACAGCTTCTGCACCCGGTCATCGCGAAGCTCGTCCTCGAGGTCGCCGCGCAGTGTTCCCGCGACGCCGAGCTGGCCAGGCTCATCCAGGGCAACGACCGCGCGCTGCGCGACGGTCTCGTCGCACTGGTGACACGGGCGATGGACGCGGGCCGGATCGACCCCGGTTTCGATCCGGAGACGGTGGGCAGCTGGCTCGTCGCCTTGGTCGACGCGCCACTCTCCCGCGTGATTCTGGAGCCGGACCTCGATCCGGCGGCGGAACTCGCGGTGATGAAGGAGCTGATCGTCAGATTCCTCCGTCCCGTTCTGCCGATTTCGCCCCCGGCCGTCGGGCCCGTGCCCGACACTGGTGAAATCTCCCCGGGCTGATCGGTAGGCCCGGGACACCAGTTACGGGGGGTCGATTCGGGTGGGTGCCTGGCTGCGCAAGAAGGCGGTCGAAGTGGAGAATCCGGACGACGTGCCGACCGGCCAGATCTCGGCGGCGATCATCGCCGAAGCGGACGGCGAGATTTCGCCGTCCGAGGGAACCGAGGCCGTCGAAGCCGCGTCGAACACCGATGTGGAGTCCACGACCACGGGTCCGGCCGACCTCGAACAGGCTCTCGCCGACAGGCAGACACTGATCCAGCTGTGCCTGTACGCCCTTGATCGCGCGCGCAGCGGCGGCGTCGTCGAGCGGCTCGAACACGGTCTCGCCGGGATCGGCGTCCGTGCCCTGCGCCCCGACGGTGAACGGTTCGACCCCGCCGTGCACGAGGCGGGCGGCGCGGTCGCGACCGAGGATCCGGCGCTCGAAGGGCTCGTCGCGGAGACCGAGGTGGTCGGGTTCGCCGATCACGAGCGGGTCCTGCGCGCGCCGATCGTCATCGTCTACGCGAAGAAGGCCCAGTGACCGCTCCGAGCGCGGCGGCGAATCTCCCGGCGGTCGTGAAGAGCACCCGCGAGCAGCTGCTCACCGTCGTCCGCGAAGCCGATCCCCAGGCCGCGAAATGGGTCGAGGACATCCGGAAGGCGCGGCCGAAGAAGCCGTCGGTCGTGGTGGTCGGCGAGACCAACCGCGGCAAGAGCTCGCTCGTGAACGCGCTCCTGTCCATGCCGGGACTGTCCCCTGTGGACGCCGACGTCGCCACCGCGACCTATCTCGTCTTCGAGCACGCCGAGCAGTGGTCCGCGCAGGCCTGCTATCCGGGCCAGCTGGCGCCGGTGCCGATCAACCTCAACGACCTCATCCACTGGGTCTCGGCCGCGCACGAGCTGCCGGAAGGGCAGATCCCGCCGCGCTACGTCGAGGTCTCCGGCCCGGTCCCGCTGCTCGAACGAGTGTCCATTGTGGATACCCCGGGCGTCGGCGGGCTCGACTCGATGCACGGCGAACTGGCGAAGGAGGCCGCCGCCGGCGCCACCGCGCTGCTGTTCGTCGTGGACTCCTCGTCGCCGTTCACCGCGCAGGAGCTGCAATTCCTGCACGACATGGGCGAACGCGTCGAGACCGTGCTCTTCGCCCTGACCAAGACCGACCAGTTCCGCGGCTGGCGCGAGGTCCTCGAAGCCGACCGGCGGCTGCTCGCCGAGCATGCCCCCCGGTTCGCCGACGCGGTGTTCCACCCCGTTTCCGCGCGGATGTTCGAGACGGCGGCCAAGGCCCCGAACGAGCAGATGGCCACGATGCTGCGCGAGAAGGCCGGGATCGCCGCGTTGCAGGGCGCGTTGCAGGAGATGCTGGTCGGCCGCTCGGCGATGCTGGGCGAGGCCAACACGCTGCGCGCGCTGTCGAGCGCGCTCGGCGAGCTCAAGGCGAAACTCCAGGCGGAAAGCCGCGCGCTGTCCGCCGGCGAGGCCGAGGCCGAGCAGCTGCGCCAGCGCCGTGACGACCTGACCACCGAACGCCGGTCTTCGACACGGGGCTGGCAGCTGAAACTGCGCGCGGAGATCCAGCGGACCCGCGTCGAGGTCGGGCACGAGACCAGCAGGCAGATGCGCGACGCGTCGACGCATTTCCGGCAGCTGATCGACGGCGCGAAACGGGACGCCCTCGCCGCGCTGCCCCAGCAGGTCGACATCGCGTTGCAGACGACGTCGCAGCGGATCTCGATGCTGCTCTCGCAGCGGCTCAACCAGGTCACCAACGTCGCGCTTTCGGAGCTGTTCTCGCCCGAGGAGCTCGAAATCATCCGCGGCCAGTTCGCCAGGGCGGGCGGCCCGCCGGTCGTCCTGCGCCCACCGGACAAGAAACCGCCGACGGCCGAGGACAAACTGCTCATCTTCATGGGGGTTTCCGGCGGTCTCGGCGCCGGGAAGGTCGCCGCGCTGCCGCTGGCGGGGGTCGCGATCCTGAACCCGGTGATCCTGCCGGCCACGATCATCATCGGCCTCGGTGCCGGCTGGTGGATGGCGCGGACCCGCAAACACGCGTCCGACAAGCAGCATATGAAGCAGTGGCTGGTCGAGGCGATCGCCGACGCGCGGTCCACGCTGGACCAGCTCGTCGCGGAGCAGCTGATCGAGGCCGAACAGCAGCTGTCGATGGCGCTCGACGAAGCCCTCGGCCGCCGCATCGACGCGATCGAGGCGGAGCTGAAGGAAGTCGACAAGACGATCAAGATGGGCGCGCAGGAACGGGCGAAGAAGATCTCCGTCGTCGCGAAGCGCCTGAAGGACGTCTCGGACGGCCGAGACCGCGCCGAGGCGCTGCTCGGTCGCATTCGGTCACTGCGCGACACCTGACCCGGGTGGCCGGTGTTGTGGACCGGAACCGAACCGGCCTACGGTGAGTCATAAGCTTCGACACACCAGCAGGTCAACGAGGGGGTTATCCCATGTGGGTCGACGAGAGCGGCGGCACGGACACCGAGTCGGGCTCCACCGAAGCGGTCACCGTCCACGTTGACGGCGAGGAGTACCAGGCCGAGCTCAACTACGACCTCGACAAGGACGGCGTCAACGACGCCGCGGTCATCCAGCACGAGGACGGCACCGGCCAGGCGTTCGTCGACACCGACGGCGACGGCGAGGCCGACCAGTACGCGGTGCTCGACGAGAACGGCAAGGTCGTCCAGGAGGCCGTCTACGACGAAGCCTCCGGCTCCTGGGTCGAGGCCGGTGGCGGCGGCAACGACGACGGCTCCGACGCGGGCACGAGCGGCACCATGCACGCCGACATGCCCAGCGGCGACGTCGAGGTCGGCCCGCCGACCATCGACACCGACGGTGACGGAACACCCGACACCGCCGTCGTCCAGACGGAGGACGGCCGCACGATCGCCTTCACCGACAAGGACGGCGACGGCAGCGCCGACATCGCGGTGGAGACCGACGCTTCCGGCAACTCCAAGACCTACGAGCACACCGGCCCCGGCCAGTGGACCGAGGTCGGCAGCGGCCTGGTCAGCAACGACATCGACTCGGCCTTCACGAGCGCTCCGGCGGCCGGAGGCGACACCGCGGCCGACCCGGCGGGCGACGCGGCGTGGGGTGGCGCGGGCACGGAAACACTCGAAGGTGTGGCGAAGATCGATTCCGCCACCGGTCAGTGGATCAGCCCCAACTGATTCCGAAAATGGCCTGGACCAATACAAGAATGGTCCAGGCCAATTCGGAGCGGCAATTCCTGTAATCCTGGTCACAGAACAGCCCGGTACGAGACCTCGTGCCGGGCTTTCTCGTGTCCGATTCGTCCGGCCGCTGTGCCATCGGTCACCGGAAGAATTTCTGCGTATGGCCCATTCCGGTGATACTGAATCGATTCCCTTATCGTTCTTGTGAGAGAACCGACAGGTCAGCTCTCGGTTACCTGCCGGTCATCCGGCTACTCTCGGGGAATCCCAAAACCTGCACACCGGTCTTCCCGCCGGTGTGCGAAGCCATTCGGTCGCCGGCATCGAAGCCCGCATCGGAACAGCGTCGTTCCCGGTGTGGGCTTCTGCCGTCGGAAGTCAGGAGTAGAGATGACCGCAGTCGCCATCCCTGGACTGGAAAATGCGCCGACGACGCACAGTGGCGTGCTGTCCTGGGTCCGGGAGGTCGCCGAACTGACCACTCCGGACCGCGTGGTGTGGGTCGACGGGTCCGACGAAGAGGCCGCCCGGATCAACGCCGAGCTGGTCTCCGCCGGCACGTTCGTGCAGCTCGACGCGAAGCCCAACTCGTACTGGGCCGCTTCCGACCCGAATGACGTCGCCCGCGTCGAAGAGCGCACCTTCATCTGTTCCGAGAACGAATCCGACGCCGGTCCCACCAACAACTGGATGGACCCGGCCGAGATGAAGGCCACGATGACCGAGCTGTACCGCGGATGCATGCGCGGTCGCACGATGTACGTCATCCCCTTCTGCATGGGTCCCCTCGGAGCCGAGGACCCCAAGCTCGGGATCGAGATCACCGACTTCGCCTACGTCGTCGCCTCCATGCGCGTGATGACCCGCGCCGGCAAGGCCGCGCTGGACAAGTTCGTCACCGAAGACGGCACCGAGCGCGAGTTCGTCCCCGCCCTGCACTCCGTCGGCGCGCCGCTGGAGCCGGGCCAGGAGGACGTCTCGTGGCCGTGCAACACCACCAAGTACATCTCGCACTTCCCCGAGTCCCGCGAGATCTGGAGCTACGGCTCCGGCTACGGCGGCAACTCGCTGCTGGGCAAGAAGTGCTACTCGCTGCGCATCGGCTCGGTCATCGCCCGCGACGAGGGCTGGCTGGCCGAGCACATGCTGATCCTCAAGCTGATCTCGCCCGAGGACAAGGTCCACTACGTCGCGGCGGCGTTCCCGAGCGCCTGCGGCAAGACCAACCTCGCCATGCTGCAGCCGACCATCCCCGGCTGGCGCGCCGAGACCCTCGGTGACGACATCGCGTGGATGCGGTTCGGCGAGGACGGCCGCCTGTACGCGGTGAACCCCGAGTTCGGCTTCTTCGGCGTCGCGCCGGGCACCGACTGGCACACCAACCCCAACGCGATGCGCACCATCGAAAAGGGCAACACGGTCTACACGAACGTCGCGCTCACCGACGACGGCGACGTCTGGTGGGAGGGCATGGGCGAGAAGCCCGCGCACGCCACGTCCTGGAAGAAGCAGGACTGGACGCCGGAGTCGGAAGAGAAGGCCGCGCACCCGAACTCGCGCTACTGCACGCCGATGTCGCAGTGCCCGATCCTCGCGCCCGAGTGGGACGACCCGCAGGGCGTGCCGATCTCGGCGATCCTGTTCGGTGGCCGCCGCAAGACCACGGTCCCGCTGGTGAACGAGGCCCGCGACTGGCAGCACGGCGTGTTCATGGGCGCCACCATGTCGTCGGAGACCACCGCGGCCGCCGCCGGCGCGGTCGGCAACGTGCGCCGCGACCCGATGGCCATGCTGCCGTTCCTCGGCTACCACGCCGGTGACTACTTCAAGCACTGGCTGGACCTCGGCAAGAACGCCGACGCGGACAAGCTGCCGAAGATCTTCTACGTCAACTGGTTCCGCCGCGGCGACGACGGCCGTTTCCTGTGGCCGGGCTTCGGCGAGAACTCGCGGATCCTGAAGTGGGTCATCGACCGTGTCGAGGGCAAGGGCAACGCGAACGAGACCCCGGTCGGTTTCGTGCCGAACGCCGAGGACCTCGACACCGACGGCCTCAAGGAGCCGCTGGCCGACATCCAGGCCGCGCTCGACGTCTCGGCCGAGGAGTGGCGCCAGGAGCTGCCGCTCATCGAGGAGTGGTTCGAGAAGATCGGCGACAAGGTCCCGTCGTCGCTGCGTGACGAGCTGGAGGCGCTCAGGCAGCGCCTCGGCTGATCGCCCGAACGCCGGAGAAGGCCTCATCCTCGGAGTCATTCCCGAGGATGAGGCCTTCTTCCGTCGCGCTCGGTACCGTGGCCGCATGGTCAAATTCGGCGTCAACATGGTCGTCCCGGAGACCCGTGCGGCGTGGGTCGAGAAGTGCCGCAAGGCCGAGGACCTCGGATTCGACGTGATCGGCGCGGCCGACCATCTCGGCATGGCGCCGCCGTTCCCGGCCCTCGTGCTCGCCGCCGAGGTGACGAGCCGCCCGCGGCTCAACACCTTCGTCATCAATACCGCCTTCTACAACCCGGTGCTGCTGGCCCGCGACGTCACCGGCACGGACCAGTTCACCGAGGGCAGGCTGGAGCTCGGCCTTGGTGCCGGTTACGTGAAGGCGGAATTCGAAGCGGCGGGAATGGAGTTCCCGCGCGCCGGAAAGCGCGTCGACCATCTCGAAGACACCATCAAAGAGCTCAAACGGCTCTATGCCGACGTTGATCACAAACCACCGACCGTGCAGAAACCGGGCCCACCGCTGATGATCGCCGGACGCGGCGACAGGCTGCTCACGCTCGCCGCCGAACACGCCGACATCATCGGGTTCACCGGTACGGCGGCCGTTCCCGACGGTGGCGCGCTCGCCGTCGACGACGCGGCCGGAATCGAAGAGCGGGTGGACTTCGTCCGCGGAAAACTGAACGGCCGCGTTGTCGAATTCAATATCCTCTCGCATTTCGTCGCCGTGGTCGAAGACCGGCGAAAAGGTTTGGAGAGTCTGCGAGAGCTGCTCGACGGCAAGCTCACCGTCGACCAGCTCGCCGAACTTCCGACGGCCCTCGTCGGCACCCACGAGCAGATCGCCGAACAGATCCTGGCGCATCGCGAGCGGTTCGGTTTCACCTATTTCACCGTGCTGGAGCACAACATGGACGCGCTCGCACCGGTGATCGAGGCGTTGCGCGGCAAATGATCGACGTACGCGGGCTCGGTGTCCAGGCCGGGGAGCACTGGCTGTTCGACGAACTCGACTTCGAAGTCGAGGCGGGCGAATGCGCCGTCATCGTCGGCCCCAACGGGGTCGGGAAATCGACGCTGCTGCGGTGTCTCTACGGAACGCAGACCCCGCAGCGGGGCCGCGTCGTCGTCGCGGGCGGTAAGCCCGACGAACGCGACGTTTCCTTCCGCCGCAAGGTTTCCGTGCTGTTCGACGATTCCGACTTCTTCGCCGAGCTGACCCCGCTCCAGCATCTCGAACTGCTGGAGGGTTCGTTCGGGGCCGAGCTGGGCGATTTCGGCGCGCTTCTGGCCGACGCGGGGCTTTCGGAACGCGCGAAGGTCACCGCGGGCAAGTTCTCGGCCGGGCAACGTCGTCGTCTGCTGCTTCTCGGTGCGACCGCGCGGCCGCACGACGTCCTCCTGCTCGACGAGCCAGAGCGGGCGCTCGACGTCGCCGGGAAGGAATGGCTGACGTCGTTGATCAAGCGTTCGACCGCCGCCGGGGCGGCCGTCGTCGTGGCCACGCACCATCCCCCGCTGCTCGAAGCGGCCGACTCGACCCTCGAGTTGTGGTGACCACGAAGGCGCCCACGCACGTCCCCGGACGGCAGCGGTTCGGCGGATTGCTCAACGGTGACTATCAGACCTTCTTGGCACTGTTCGGCTTCGGTGCGTTGTTCACCGCATTCCAGAACCTGCCGACGCTCCGGGATTTCCTTTTCGGACAGTCTACAGTGGACTTTCCGGCGGTTTTCGGGCTGTTGATCGTGCTGTGTGCGATGTTCTGGCGCGGCCTGCTGCGTCGAGGCTTCGTCTGGGCCGAACCGGCGGCGCTGACGTGGATGGACTTCGCCCGCGTCGACAGGCGCCGTGTCGTGGTCAAGCGGATGTGGACGCTCTGGGCCGCGCTGGTCGTGGTGGTCGGCTACATCGGGGCGCTGGTCACCGCGATCGGCGGCGGATCGAAGGACGTGTGGATCGCGATGTCGGCGTTGACCGCGTCCGGGGCGATCCTGGCGGCGGTCACCGCGCGGCGGACGGCGATTCGCGGGGAAACGCTCGCGCCGGTCGTGCTCGCCATGGCCGGTCTCGCGTTCGCCGCCGCGGGATGGGGCCCGATCGCCGTCGAAGTGCTGGCCGGCGCCCTGTTCGTGGTGGCGTTCGCGGTGGCCTTCGGCGGCGAGCCGATGTCCGGCGTCGGGCGCCAGGAACTCGTCGACGGCTGGAACGCGCGGCTCCTGCGGGCGATGGCCGCGGTCTTCCTGGATCCCATGCTGCTGATCCCGGAGTCGAAGCCGGTGCCGTGGTTGTCGCTGCGGCGTCCGACGACGTTGCGGCTCGCGTGGGCCGGGGTGCTCGGCCGGATGCGCTACGCGGCGGCCAGTGTGGTGATCGTGTGCCTGGCCGGCGTCGCGCACCTGGCTTTTCCGGCCATCCCGGCCGCGCCGCTGTTCGCGTTCGGCGCGTACGCGGCGCTCGTGCCGTTCGTCGGCGGGCTCGGCGAACTGTGGCGCAACCCCGGCCGCCGGCGGTGGCTCGGCGCGTCCGACTGGGAGTTGCGGCTGGTCAACGGCCTGGTGATCGCGCTGCTTGGGCTCGTCTGGGGGATCCTGCTCGGCCTGGTGACGCTGACCCTCGGCGTGGTCCCGGCGTGGCCGGTGTGGCTCACGGTCCCGCTGGCCGTCGTCGCCGCGGCACGGACGGCGACCCGGCCGCCGATGAACTACGACGTCAGCGGCGGGGCGGCCGGGCTGCAAGCCTTGCGTGGCGTCGACGTGCTCGTCGTCGGCACCGTCTTGCTCAGCGTGATCGCCTGAGGTCACCCGTTCCCGCGTTCGGATCATCCGGATACTCCGAACGCGGGTTACCCTCGATGCGACGAAAGGAGCACGAGTGGGCGGCGGGCACGCACCGGGAAAGGGACGGCGGGCGACCAGCGAGTTTCCCGCGGGCTGGACCGACGAGCAGATCATCGCGGTGATCAAGGACGTCGCCAACGATCCGAGCGAACCCCGCCTCAGAATGCACAACGGCCGCTGGCGGTGCGCCGGCGAACGGTACGGCGTGCACCTGATCGTGCTGGTGGAGGACAACGGCCACGTCAAGACGGGCTATCCGGTGGCGGGCCCCGGCGTGGTCCGCAACCCCGACACCGCCGCCGACCCGGCGAACCCGACCGTCGCCGACCTCGCCGCCGGCCGGATCAGCTTCTTCGGCGACAGCCTGCTCGACCAGATCGGCGACCGGATCGCGCCGGACGTCCTGGCCTTCTATCGCACCTTGCACTGGTCAGGTGAGTGGGAAGAGCTGGCCGACGTCCTCGTCGCGCACGCGATGAACGAGAACCTGCGTCTGGGTGTGGACGAATACGCCACGCTGGAAAGCCTGCTGAACAGCTTCGACCTGCCGATCGACGGCTTCCTCTATCTGAACGACCGGGTTCACGCCCTGGCCGCCCTGCGTCCCTAGCTCGCTTCCGCGACCGGTGAGGTGCCCTGCTCGGCGGCCGCTCGCAGCGCGTCCAGCGGCAGCCCCACGGCGTCCGCGATCGCCATCACCGTGAAGAAGGCCGGCGTCGGGATCCGCCCGGTCTCGATCTTCCGGAGCGTCTCGACCGAGATCCCGGCCTCCGCCGCGACCTCGACCATGCTCCGCGACGAAGCCGCGCGCGCGTCCCGGAGCGCCAGGCCCAGCCGCTCGCCGCGTTCACGTTCCTCGTCCGTCAACGGCACTCGCACCATGGTGCCGATACTAATACCGGTCGGCTTGGTCGTGAGTGGTGATTCGGGTTCCCCCGCTGGATGGACGCCACGAACCGTCCGCCGGATCACGCGTGTCGTCCATCCAATCACGCGTGTCGTCCAGCTGATCGCGTGAAAGTGCCATTCCGTGTACCGGCAGTAGGTACTTGGGACACTCTGGGCCTCAAATCCGAATCGCCACTTACGACTGACCCCCACCGAGTTACCCCCAGCCTGTGGACAACTCTGTGCACAGGTCGTGGACAACCCAAAGAAAGGGCCCCGCCGAGCCGAAGCTCGACGGGGCCACAATCCCTAGTGGCTTCAGGCGCCCGCGGGCACCGGAAGTGGGAGTCCGGGGAGGCTCTGGTCGTTCGGCACCTTGCCGTCGACGAGGTAGTCCTCCACGACCTTGTCCACACCCGCGTTGCCGCCGGCGTAGATACCGTGGTCACCCTCACCGGTCACGGTGATCATCCGCGAGCCGGCGAACGCGCGGTGCGCACGGGTCGCACCCTCGAGCGGGGTGGCGGGGTCGTTCACCGACTGGACGATCAGCACCGGCGGGACGCCGCGGCCGTCGAGCTTCGGCAGGTCGACCGGCTTGTTCTTCCAGAAGATGCACGGCTGGATCAGCCAGCCCGCGCCCAGCAGCGGCAGATCGCGGTCGATCAGCTTCTGCGACTGGCGGATGACGCTCCGCCGGTTGCCGGTCCACTTGCCCTCGTTGCAGGGGATGGTCCAGAAGCTGGCGTTGTAGGAGTCGCCGTCGGTCGGGACGAACAGCGGCTGCGGGCCGATGACGCCGTCACCGTCCACCGTCTCCGCCTTGACCTTCTGCGCGGCCGAGGCCTTCTGCTGCTGCGACGAGGTGCCCTCGGTCAGCGTCTTCAGGTTGACCAGGTAGTCGGCCAGCGCGGTGAAGTTGCGCTTGTTGTAGAGGTACGACGCGATGGTCGAGTCGAGGGCGTTGGCCGAAACCGGGACGCCGTCCACCTCGACCGGGTTCTGGGTCAGCGCGAAGCGGACCTTCTCGTAGGTCTGGCGCGCGGCTTCACCGGTCTTGCCGAAGCCGTAGACCTTGTCGTACTTGCCGATCCACGGCAGGAAGTCCTGACGCCAGCGGCGCTCGAAGCCGAGCGGCTGCCAGTCGAACGAGTTCTGCCAGGTGGTGGTGAACTCGGTCGCGGAGTCGAGCAGGAAGCGGCCGGTCCGGGTGGGGAACTGCTGCGCGTAGTGCGCGCCCATCCAGGTGCCCGCCGAGTAGCCGACCCAGTTGATCTTGTCGCGGCCCAGCAGGACCCGCAGCAGGTCGATGTCGCGGATGGTCTGCGCGGTGTTGATGAGCGGGCCCAGCTCGCCGGACTTCACCTGGCAGGAGTCCGCCGCGTACTTGGTGGCGTCCAGGATCAGGTTGAGGTTCGCCCGGCTGCGGTCGCGCGGGTCGAGATCCGAGCCGGTGCCGATCGCGTTGCCGCAGGTGATGTTCGTGCTCTTGCCGGTGCCGCGCGGGTCGAGACCGATGATCTCCTGGCTCGCGCGCAGCTTCGTCTGGTTACGCAGACGGGCCGGGAAGTTACGGCCCGGAGCTCCGGGACCACCCGGGTTCGTGATGACGCTGGCCGTCGCCTTGCCGCTGGTGGCGGCGAGGCGGCTGACGGCGATCGTCAGGTCGATGTTCTCGTTCGTCTTGTACCAGTTACGCGGCGCGCGGTAGGTCGCACACTCGATGTTCTCGGCCCCCGGAGGCGGCGCGGACGGCAGCTCGCCGGCGGTGCACTTGTGCCAGTCGAGCTTCTGGTCCGCGTACTTCGCCGGAATGTTGGTGGAGTTCAGCGGCTGCTGCCCGGCAGCCTCCGGCCCTGCGAACGCAGGCGTGAACCCGGCCAGCATGGTGCCGGCGACAGCCGGGATCACCACCGCATAGCGGAGTTTCTTCATCCGATGCCCCTTTGATCATGCGTGCGAAGTTCCTGTTCGCGACTGCGGCTATTGATATCCGCCGGGGACTCCGACGGCAACCGCCCTTCGTCGGATGAGGGCTCGCTGATCAAATCGATATCGGGTACGCGTGACCCGGACGGGGGAGAGGTTCTAGGGTCATCGGGACCATCCGGGGGTACGGGAACGTTAAGTGAGGTCCGATGGCGTCGAGTAAGGCAGACGGGAAGGTGAGGGGCTTTCAGTTCAGCCCCTGGAACCTCCTGCTGATCATCCCGTTGCTGGTGCTGATCACGTCCTTGTTCAATTCGGACGGTCCCCGGCTGTTCGGGATGCCGTTCTTCTACTGGTTCCAGTTCGTGTTCGTGGCGGTCGGTGTCCTGTGCACCTGGATCGTCTACGTGATGACCAAGGACAAGCCGACCAGTGAGCGTCCCGACCGGCTGTCCGTGGACGAGCTCGACGAGGGGGACGTCAAGTGACCAACATCCAGTGGCCCGAGCTGATCATCTTCACGATCCTCTTCGCGGTGGTCACCGTGCTCGGCTTCGTCGCGTCGCGCTGGAAGGCCGGCAACACCCTCGACCACCTGGACGAATGGGGCCTCGGGGGCCGCAAGTTCGGTTCGTGGATCACCTGGTTCCTGCTCGGCGGTGACCTCTACACGGCGTACACGTTCGTCGCGGTCCCCGCGCTGATGTTCAGCGCCGGTGCGATGGGCCTGTTCGCGCTGCCGTACACGATCATCGTCTACCCGATCGTGTTGATGCCGGCGCTGCGCATGTGGTCGGTCTCGCGCGTCCGCGGCTACGTCACGCCCGCCGACTTCGTCCGCGGCCGGTTCGGTTCGCCGACGCTGGCGCTGCTGGTGGCCATCACCGGCATCGTCGCCACGATGCCGTACATCGCGCTGCAGCTCGTCGGCCTCGAGGCGGTTCTGCGGACGATGGGCATCAACGGCTCCGGCATCGTCGGCCACCTGCCGCTGCTGGTCGCCTTCATCATCCTGGCGGTCTACACCTACCAGTCGGGCCTGCGCGCACCCGCGCTGATCGCGTTCGTCAAGGACATCCTGATCTACCTCGTGATCATCGTGGCGATCATCTACCTGCCCGCGAAGCTCGGCGGCTGGTCGGCGATCTTCGACGCGGCCGACGCGAAGTTCGACAAGACGCCGTCTCCCGCGGACGGCATCCTGCTCAACGCCAACAACCAGTTGCAGTACGCCACGCTGGCACTCGGTTCGGCGCTGGCGCTGTTCCTCTACCCGCACTCGCTCACCAGCGTGCTCGCCTCGCGCGGCCGCAGCGTGATCAAACGGAACATGGTCGCGCTCCCGGCGTATTCGCTGGTGCTGGGCCTGCTCGCGCTGCTCGGCTACGTCGCGATCAGCGCGTCGGTCTCCCCGATCAAGAACAACGCCACCGGCAAGCCCGACACGAACACCATCGTCCCGGTGCTGTTCGACTCGCAGTTCTCGTCGTGGTTCGCCGGCATCGCGTTCGCCGCGATCGGTATCGGCGCGCTGGTGCCCGCGGCGATCATGTCGATCGCTGCGGCCAACCTGTGGACCCGCAACATCTACAAGGAGTACATCAAGAAGAACGCGACGCCGGGCGAGGAAGCGAAGCAGGCCAAGCTCGCTTCGCTGATCGTGAAGTTCGGCGCGGTGGCGTTCATCCTGTTCATCGACCCGCAGTTCTCGATCGACCTGCAGCTCATCGGCGGTGTGCTGATCCTGCAGACGCTGCCCGCGGTGGCGATCTCGCTCTACACGCGGTGGTTCCACCGCTGGGGCCTGATCGCCGGCTGGGTGGTCGGCATCGGCTGGGGCTTGACCATGCTCTACAACATCCCGAACCCGGCGACCGGCAAGGCACACTTCGGTGGTTCGGCGCTGAAGCTCGGCGATCTGTCGATCTTCGGCTGGCATCCGCTCAGCGGCTCGCAGTTGCAGATCTACGTCGGATTCGTGGCGTTGATCGCGAACCTGCTGATCGCGGTGATCTTCACGGTGATCGCGCGGCAGATGAAGGTCTTCAACGGCACGGACGACACCGAGGCCGAGGACTACCACGCCGACGAACACGACAAGGATCTCCGCGAGATCGGCGTCCACTGAGTCAGTGGTGAGAAGGGGCCGCGTCCTGCCGGGGCGCGGCCCTTCTCGTCGCTGCGGTCGCCGCCAGGTAGAGGGTGAGACCGTTCAGCAGGTGCCAGAGGAAGTGCGTCCCCGCTGGGAAGTTCCCGCAGACCGTGTGGTCGGCCGTGCGGAACGACAGGGACACCCCGAAAACGCCCGCGGCGAGCGCGAACCTGCGACGGTCTTCACCCTTGAGGACGACCGCGAAGACCACGAGCCCGATCAGCGCCGAGAGATACAGCCCGCCGCCCAGCGACGCGACGACGGCGGTGAAGGCGAGGAACACGGGGATGCCTAGCCAGGACAGCCTCCGGCCGAAGCCGAAGAACACGTGCGGGAACACGGCGGCGTAGTACAGGACGAACACCAGGATGAAACCGGTGTCCGCGGCCGCGGACCAGCGGGTGGCCAGCAGATGGAACGCCGTGCTGCCGAGGAACACCAGTCCGATGAGGGCGCCGAACACGCGGCCCTTCGGTTGCCGCCAGACGGCGATCGCCGCGATCAAGAACGCGAGATTGCTGAGGCTGTTGAGCGGCTCGCCCCACAGCCCGGGGGCGAGGCGTTCGCAGTAGCCGTCGACGTACGCCGTCCAGTTCACTCCCCCAGCCAATCCTGGCCGCGTGAACACCGGATGTCTTCGACGTCGCTACCTCCGCTTTCGGGCCGCTGCCGCGCGTTGCGAAAGCCACTTTCGCAACCTTCAACGTTGCGAAAGTGGCTTTCGCATCACCCCCGCGCGCCTTCGCCCATACCCACCGGCTGGATCCCCGATTCCTGAAGGGTCCCTTTGAGACGCTCGATGTCCCAAAGGCCCCCTTTGAGACATCCACCCGAGTTGTCCACACCCACTCGCCGTTGTGGACAACTCGGCCCCACCACCGCCGGAACCCACCCCGCGTCACCCCCTCCCGATACGCTGGTGCGGGGCGCGCCCCCCTGGGAGCGGTGGGGGGTGGGGGGACGCGCGGCGAGGCGGAAAAAGCGCTGTTCAAGGGGTCGTGGAGCAGGCCGCCAGGCGTCGGGCGAGGAAGCGGCGTTGCGGCTCCGAGCAGGGCAGCGCGAGCGCTCGCCGATAGTGTTCCGCGGCTCGCGCCGGGTCTCCGGCACGCAGCCACAGCGCGCCGAGCACGGCGGGCAACAGGGTGTAGTCCGGCAGGTCGGCCTCGATGGCTTCGAGTTCGGCGATCGCCGAACCCAAACCACCGTCCACCATCGAAAGCGCGATCGCGCGGTTCAGCCGCGCCACCGGCGACGGCCGCAGCGCCAGCAGATCGTCGTACAGGCCGACGATCCGGCGCCAGTCCGGCGGCGAAGCCGTGCCGTGGCACAGCGCGATCGCCGCCTCGACGTGGTACGCCGACATCTCCGGCCCGGTGCACGCCCGCTCGAACAGCCGCGTCCCCTCGGCGATCATCGCGTGATCCCAGCGGTCCCGGTCCTGCTCGTCGAGCAGCAGCAGGTCGCCCTCCCGGTCGACCCGCGCGGGCAGCCTGCTCCCCTGCAACAGCATCAGCGCGACCAGCGCCCGCACCCTCGGCAGATCCGTCTTCGGCTCGGCCAGCAGTAGCCGTCCCAGCCGGATCGCCTCCCCGCACAGTTCGCCGCGCACCGCGACCTCTCCGGTCGTCGCGTCGTAACCCTCGTTGAAAAGCAGGTAGAGCACGGCCAGCACACTGTCCACTCTGGACTCCAGCGCGTCCGGCCCCGGCAGCGAAAGCGGCTTCCCCGAGTCCCGCAACCACTTCTTCGCCCGCACGAGCCGCTGCGCCACCGTCGCCGGTTTCGTCAGCAGGGCCGCCGCGATTTCGTTCACCCCGAGCCCGCCGACCGTCTTCAACGTCAGGGCCACCTGCGAGACCGTCGGCAGTGCGGGATGGCAGCACAGCAACATCAGCACGAGTTCGTCGTCCGTACCCCGGCCGTCCTCGCGACCGTCGAGCTCCACGAGCCGCGGCAACAGCGTGCGCAAGGTCCGCTCGCGCCTGACGACGTCCATCGCCCGGTTCCGTGCGGCGCGGAACAACCAGCCCTGCGGGTTGTCCGGCACCCCGCACTGCGGCCAGGTGCGCAGCGCCTGTTCCAGCGCGTCGGCGACGGCCTCCTCGGCAAGGTCCAGCCGTTCGGGGCCGAGCGCCCTGGCCAGCGTGGCGACGATCCGCCCGGCGCTGTGCCGGAACAGATGCTCCACCACGCCGGCCGGACGGCTCATGACGGCGTCATTCCTCGCAACCGCGTTCACCGATCTTGCGCACCTCGATCGGCCCGAACGCCAGATGCGGATGCGTCGCGAAGATCTTCTCCGCCTGATCGAGGTCCGCGGCCTCGATCACCTGGTAGCCGCCGACGATCTCGGTGGCCTCGGTGTGCGGACCGTCGGTCGCGCCGACCTCGCCGCCGGTGCCGCGCAGCACCCGGCCACCTCGCGACAGTCCGCCGCCGCCGACGAAACGGCCTTCCTTCGTTCGTTCGTCCGCCCAGGCGATGTAGCTCTCGAGCACGCGTTGTGCTTCGTCGGGGCCGAGGTGATCATGCGAATCCGACTGGGACCGCAGGAAACCGGCGTAGTGGGGCATGGTGTCCTCCTTGGGAATCGATGGCCCCTAGACGAACGAGCCCCCGGCGAATCGACATCAATACCGGAAGAGCCGGTCGTGCAGTTCACGCTGCCGCGCGAACCAGGCACTCAGCCTGGTCCGGCGGCGACGGCGTTTCAACACCTGCTGGACTTCGCGCACACAGGGTTCGTGTGGCGCGAAGGCCTTCCCGGTCAGGAGGACGGCGTAGTGGCCATCCGGGCAGCGACCGGAAACGGAGATCATCCCCGGTGTCAGATCGTCGACGAAATCGATCGAGCCGACCCCGACCACGGACCGGCGGTCGCAGGTCGGGCAGTAGACGACGAACACCTCACAGCTCCAGCCGCCAGGTCTGCCCGGTCAGCTCGTAACCGAAGCCGGTGATCGTCTCTTCGCTCACCAGCTGGAAGCCGGCTTTCCGGTAGATCGCCCGCGCCGCCTCCAGCAACGAGACCGTCCAGAGTTCCATCGCCTGGTAGCCGGCCGCCCTCGCGAACTCGACGCATTCGGCGACCAGGCGTTTCCCGACGCCACGTCCACGCGCGGCCGGTTCCAAGAGCAGCATCCGCAGCTTCGCGGTGGTGCCGTCTTCGGCGGGCATGCAGAAGATGCTGCCGACGCGTTCGCCGTCGAGTTCGGCGATCCAGCCCGCTTGGCGCGCGTCTCCGCGCCGGTCGACGTACTCCGCGACGACACGGGCGACGAGCGCTTCGAAGCGTTCGTCCCAGCCGTATTCGCGGGAGTAAAGGGCACCGTGGCGGTGGACCACCCAGCCGAAGTCACCCGGCCGGGGCGGGCGCAGGACCAGCGCGGGATCCGCCGCCCGCTCGCCGACCAGCGAGGTGATCGTGCCCATGGCGCCGAGCAGCCGCTCCTGCTCGTCGTCGCCGAACCGCCCGAGCAGCGAGCCGATCCGGCCCACCGATCGTTCGTCGAGGACGGCGAAGGCCTTGCGGCCGGTCTCGGTCAGCCGGACGATCTGACGGCGGGCGTCCTCGTCACTGCGCTCGCGGGTGAGGAGACCACGCTCTTCGAGTCTCGCGAGCAGCCTGCTCGCGTACCCGGCGTCGAGGTCGAGACGTTTGCGCAGGTCGGTGACCTGAGTCGAATCCTGCTGCGCGAGTTCGAAGATGACCCTGGCTTCGCTCAGGGAGTACTCGGCGTCGGCCGGTCCTTCGTCGAGGACACCGATCACACCGGTGTACAGGCGGTTGAAGGCCCGGACGGTCGCCACCCGGTCCGCGGTTCGATTCATTTGACCACCTCAACAAATTCGTTGACTGGGTCAAGTGTTACTCCGCGAAGCGGTGAAGGCAAGAAATCTTTCGGGGGTGGACATATGGAAACCCCGTGATGCTGCCAGGTCGGGGGTCCGCCAGCATCACGGGGTCGTAGAGGGTATCGACGCCACGTTCCGCGGCGTTACACCTCACGCACTATGTGTCGTAGGTCACTCGAATGGGCGACACCTACAACGGTTGTCGTCGGGTCAGCGCATGTGCGTGTGACGCGCCTGGGAGATAGCGATGAGCTCCTGACGAACGGTCGCGGTGGCCGCGGTGTCGATCGCCCGGTTCAGGGCCCGGCGAGTGCGAGCCTCGGCGCGACGGGCACGGAGCTTGGCGGCGATGTTGTTCATCGGTTTTTGTCATCCCCTTGGGAGTAGATCTTGCGTCTTCGTGGCTGTGCTTCTAGTATGCACCCTTTTTCACAAGGAAGCCAACGATTATCCGGTGACTTGGCACACCTGCCGATGAATCATCGGCAACGAGCGCGTAAAACCGGAGGGATTTGGTGGTGCCGGTCACTTCTTGGTAACGCTGGAGGCAGCACGAAGCGACGGTAGGCCTATCTACCACTTTCTAGGATTTATGCGATAAAGCCTGAGAGAGGCTTAGTCCCGGCCGAGCAAGTAGTGGCCGAAATGCGGGACGGTGAAGGCGATGTGCCCACGCTCGGCGGAGTACACCAGGCCCTTCTTCATCAGGCTGTCCCGTGCCGGAGACAGTGACGAAGGTTTCCGCCCCAGGTAGACGGCCACATCGGCGGTGCCGGCGGACTCGTCCCGGCCCTGGGTCAGCTCGGCCATCGCGAGCAGGTACTCGCGTTCGGCCGGCGTCGCGCGCTCGTAGCGAGAGCCGAAGAAGCCGACCGCGAGCTCCGACTCGGCCTCCGGCGCCGCGACCTGGACGTCCTTCACGGTGATCGGATCCGCCGGAGCGGCATCCCAGGCGGCCTTGCCGTAAGCCTGGATGAAGTACGGGTATCCGCCCGACGCGTCGAACAGGGCGTCCAGCGCCTCCGGTTCGATGCCCGCGTCCTCGCGTTCGATGGGCGCCATCACCGCGAGGTCGGCGTCTTCGCGCTCCAGCCTGTCGATACGCGCGTAGCGGAAGAGACGTTCCGAGTACGACTTCGACGCCGAAAGGACGGCGGGCACGTGCGGCAGACCCGCGCCGACCACGACCAGCGGCGCCCCGGACTGCGAGAGCTCGTGGCAGGCGGCACAGAGTGCGGAAACGTCCTCCGGCAGCAGATCCTGGATCTCGTCGATCAGCAGCGCGACCCCGGTGCCGACGTCGGCCGCCAGCTCGGCCACCTCGGTGAACAGCTCGACCAGGTCGATCTCGATGTCGCCCGAATCGGCGCGGCCCTGCGCGGCGGGCACGTCGATGCCCGGTTGCCAGCGGTCACGGAGCTTCGCGTCCGGTTTGTTGGCGCGCAGCGCGAACGCCTTGAGCACGCCGAGCACCTGCTCGACCCGGTCCGGCGCGCGATGGCGCACGGCGAGGTCGCGGATCGCGCGGTGCAGCGCGGCCGAAAGCGGCCGCCGGAGTTCGGTGTCCGGGCGGGCTTCGATCTTGCCCGCGCCCCAGCCGTGCTTGATGGCCCTTGAGCGCAGCTCGCCCAGCAGCACGGTCTTCCCCACGCCACGCAGGCCGGTCAGCATCAGGCTGCGCTCGGGTCTTCCGCGGGCGACCCGTTCGAGCACGACCTCGAAGGCCTGGAGCTCGCGCACGCGGCCTGCCAGCTCGGGCGGCCGTTGACCGGCGCCCGGGGCGAAGGGGTTGCGGATGGGATCCACTCTCACACGCTATCGGCATTTCTAGCGTCGGTCCGATATTCCGCCATAGAGGGATAGGCGTGTCGCGGTAGTGGGGCCGAATGGTCTCCCCAAGGGCGCTCTGCGCCCGGCGGAGACTTCACCGTCGCGCGCCTCTTTCGGGCCGGAGGCCCACGGAGGCGGTTTGCAGGGCGGCTGCTGGTCGAGCAGAGGTTTCATGCGGTCTCCGCCCTGCGGGGCGCCTTCGTCAGCGCGCGACAGACGAACAGGGACGGGTCTGCAGCCCCGTCCCTCGTTCCTACTCACTCAGGTTGCGCTCGGCGTAGACCGTCATCGCGTCACGGATGTACTCCGCGGTGCCGGCGCCGTGCTTCTCGTCGTACTGCCCGTAGCGCGGGTCGTCGACGTACAGCTGCCCGAGACCGGCGAAGTAGCCCTTCGACACGGCCCGCACGGCCGGCCGAAGCCACTCGTACAGCCGCTGCGTGATCGCCTGGGCCTCGTCGCCGTCGGCGGGCAGACCCTTGGCGCGGGCCTCACCGAAAGCGGCGGCGATGTCCTTCTGTTCCTGCTGGTGCGCCTTCTTGTCCTCGGCGCTCAGCGACTTCCACCACCGGTCACCCTGCTTGTAGGCGTCGGCGCCCCAGCGTTCGGTGACCTCCTTCTCGTACTTCGTGTGGTCGAAGCCGTCGAACACTTCCGTTGCCATCAGTTGTTCACCTCTCTCCGTCTTCTTCAAGGTCGTCCTGACCGATTCGATCTGCCGTCCGAGCCGCTGTCGCTCCTGCTCCAGCCACTTCAGGTGCGTGCGCAGCGCCGCCGTGGTGTCCTGCTCCCCCTCGAGGACTTCGCCGATCGCGGGCAGGCTCAGCCCGAGTTCGCGAAGCAGCAGGATCCGTTGCAGCCGCACCAGCGCGTCCTGGTCGTAGTAGCGGTATCCGTTGCTCCCCACCCGGCTCGGTTCGAGCAGCCCGATGTCGCCGTAGTGGCGCAGCGTGCGGCTCGTGGTCCCGGCCGAGCGGGCGATGTCCTGGATCGACCACTCCGTCTCGTTCGGCATGTCCACGAAGGTAGAGGTTGACGTTGCGTCAAAGTCAATCGAAGTTCACCCGTCCGTGGCATGGTTCACGAATGAAGACATTCGCGCTGGTCATCGCCGCTGCGCTGACCTTGACGACGGCCGGGGTCGCCGACGCGCATCCGCGTCGCGCCTTCGACATCCAGGCTCACCGCGGCGGGCTCGGCCTCACGGTCGAGAGCACGCTCGCGTCGTTCGGCAAGGCGATGGAGCTGGGGGTGACCACCCTCGAACTCGACATCCAGATCACCAAGGACGGCCGGGAGGTGATCACCCACGACCGCAAGACGACACCCGCGAAGTGCCGCGACACCGCGCCCGCGACGCCCGGCGACCCGGCGTACCCGTACGTCGGCAAGTACGTGAAGGACCTGACGTTCGCGCAGGTCCGCACGCTCGACTGCGGTTCGATCCGCCAGCCCGCGCATCCCGGCCAGACGCTCTCCCCCGGCGCCAAGATGCCCACGCTCGCCGAGTTGTTCCAGCTCGCCCGCGACCACCGCGCCTGGGGGATCAAGTTCAACATCGAGACCAAGGTCGAGGCCGCCGCGCCGCACGAGACCGCGCCGCGTGAACAGTTCGTCCAGCGGGCGGTACGCGAGATCGTGCGCGGCGGGTTCGCGCACAACGTCTCGATCCAGAGCTTCGACTGGGGCGCGCTGATGCGCTTCCGTGAGGTCGCGCCCTGGATCCCGACGGTCGCGCTGACCCAGCCCGAGTTCCTGCAGGCCGGTCAGCCGGGCAAGTCGCCGTGGCTCGGTGGGCTCGACATCGACGACTTCGGCGGCAGCCCCGTCCGCGCGGTGAAGTCGTTCGGCGCGAAGGCGCTCTCGCCGGTGCACGGCAACCCGCAGGGCGGCAAGGTCGGCGACCCGGACTACCGGCCGTTCACGACGAAGGCTCTGGTCACCGAGGCGCACCGCGCGGGGATCAAGGTCGTGCCCTGGACGATCGACGACCCGGCCACCATGCACAAGCTCATCGACGACGGCGTCGACGGCATCATCACCGACTACCCGGACCGGCTGCGGGAGGTCGCGGCGGACCGCGGGTTCAAGCTGCCCAAGGCGTATCGAGCCCGCTAGGGGAATCTAGCTCTATCTAGTGTCAGAGAAATATTCCGGGATACACCGTTAGCGCGGTTCGGCGACGTGGCGGGCGGGAAGACTGGGGTTAGGTTTGTTTCCCGGGTCCGGATCAGAAAGGTTACGACCGTGATTCTCCGTCGCGTCGCACGTCCGCTCCTCGCCGCGATCTTCATCTCCGGTGGGATCGGCGCGCTGAGGGACACCCAGGGGCACGCCAAAGCCGCGGAGCCGTTCCTCACCGAGTCCTTCGACAAGCTGGAGGGCGTGGTGCCGGAGTCGGTGCCGCGCGACCCGGCCACCCTCGTCCGGATCGACGCCGTGGTGAAGGTCGGTGCCGGGGTCGCGCTCGCCGCGGGCAAGGCACCGCGCCTGGCCTCGCTGCTGCTGCTCGGCAGCCTCGTTCCGACGACGCTGGCCGCGCACCGGTTCTGGGAGATCAAGGAACCGGCCGAACGTCAGCAGCAGCAGATCCAGTTCATCAAGAACGCCGGCCTCGCCGGTGGCCTGCTGCTGGCCGCCGGCGACACCGCCGGCAAGCCGTCGCTCGGCTGGCGCGCGAAGCGGGCTGCCTCCAAGACGGAGAAGCGCGCCGAGAAGCTGGCGAAGAAGGCCGAGAAGGCCATCACGAAGTAACGCCCGCATTTAGTCCTCTGGATGCGTCTCGCATCCAGAGGACTAAATGCGTGGGGGTCATGAGGTGAAGGCCTCGATGTCCTCCGCCTCGACGACGGTGCGCACCTCGACCTCGATCTCGTCGAACAGGGCGGCATAGGACTCAGCGAACGAGACGGCCTCGGCCAGGTCCTTGGCGTTGATCAGCGCGAACCCGCCGATGACCTCCTTGGCCTCGGTGAACGGGCCGTCGGTCGCGGTGATCTTGCCGCCGCGTCCCTTGCGGACCCTCGCGCCGCGCTCGGAGGGGTGCACGCCCTCCGCCGTGATCAGGATGCCCTTCTCGAACGAGTCCTCGATGAAGGCGCCCATCTTCTCGATGAACTCCTTGCTCGGGTTCCAGGCTTCCGGGGCGCTCTCGTCGAGCCGGTGCATCATCAGAAACCGCATCGCTGCTCCTCAGTGTCTTGGCGGGGCTGTTTCTACCCCGCCTTCACCGACGCGTCGAGCGGCTCGACGGCGGTTCGACATTTCATTCAGAAAGTTTTCCTAGCGGCTCGCGACCTTCTTGTACTGGGCCGTCGCGAGCGGCGCGAAGATCGCGATGATGGCGACGCAGCACAGGATCGCGTACAGCGAAGCGTGCTCGGCCGGCCAGCCCGTCGGCGCCGCGCCGAAGCGGTTCCCGAACAGGTCGCGGGCCGAGTTGATCACCGCGGTGAACGGGTTCCAGTCGGCGATGGCCTTCAGCACTCCCGGCAGCTTGTCCGCCGGGACGAACGCCGTCGAGATGAAGCTCAGCGGGAACATCCACATCAGCCCGGCGCTCTGCGCGACCTCGACGCTGCGGGCGACGAGCCCGATCCACGCGCCGACCCAGGACAGCGCCCAGGCGAACATCAGCATCACCAGGTAGCCGAGCACCGCGTCGAGGAAACTGCCGCGGATCCGCCAGCCGACGAGCAGCCCGCACAGCGACATGACGATCAGCGCGACCACGCTGATCACCAGATCCGAAGTCGTCCGGCCGAAGATCACCGCGAGCCGCGAGATCGGCAGCGAACGGAACCGGTCGATGATGCCCTTCTGCAGGTCGTTCGCGAAACCGATCACGGTGAACGCCGAGTTGAACGCGACCGTCTGCGCGAAGATGCCCGCGATCAGGAACTCCCGATACGCGAGCCCGCCCGCCTCGCCGCCGATCGCGTCGCCGAAGACGTACGCGAACAGCAGCACGAACATGATCGGCTGCAGGGTCGCTGCCATCAGCCAGTCCGGGTTGCGCTGGACGTTCTTCAGATTCCGCCAGGTGATCACGCCACCGTCGGAGAAGGCCTTCGCGACCGCGCTCACTTCTTGTCCCCCTCGTCCGTGGCATGTCCTGTCAGCGAAAGGAAGACGTCGTCGAGCGTCGGCCGGTGCAGCGCGACGTCCTGAATGGCGACGCCGTGGCCATCCAGCCGCCGCAATGCCTCGATCAACGCCTTCGGCCCGCCCTCGACCAGGACGTCGACCTTGCGGGTGTGCTCGTCGACCGACGGGGTGCCCGAGCCGACCTCGGTCAGCACCTGCGTGGTGATGGCGAGGTCGCTCGTGTTCGCCACGACGAGCTCCAGCCGCTCGCCGCCGATCTCCTGCTTGAGCTCGTCGGCGGTGCCGCGCGCGATGACCTTCCCCTTGTCGATCACCACGATCGAGTCGGCGAGCTGATCCGCCTCCTCCAGGTACTGCGTGGTCAGCAGCACGGTGGTGCCGTCGGCGACGAGCTCCTTGATGACCTCCCAGGTGTCGATCCGGCCGCGCGGGTCGAGCCCGGTGGTCGGTTCGTCGAGGATCACCACGGTCGGCTCGGCGACCAGCGCGCCCGCTAGGTCGAGCCGTCGCCGCATACCGCCGGAGTACGTCTTGGCGGGGCGGTCCGCCGCGTCCTCCAGCCGGAACCGGGCGAGCAGCTCACGTGCCCGGGACTTCGCCGCGGCCTTCTTGCTCCCGTACAGCCTGCCGACCATGTACAGGTTCTCGAACCCGGTGAGGTTCTCGTCCACGGCGGCGTACTGCCCGGAGAGCCCGATCGACCGCCGGACGGCGTCGGGGTGGGCCAGCACGTCGTGCCCGGCCACCTCCGCCTCGCCCGAATCCGGGCGGAGCAGCGTGGTCAGGATGCGGACCGTCGTCGTCTTCCCGGCACCGTTCGGCCCCAGGAGGCCCAGCACCTTGCCCTGGGGGATCGACAGGTCGACCCCGTCGAGCGCCCGGGTGGACCCGTAGGTTTTGACCAGCGCTTTCGCCTGAACTGCGAACATGCGGTCAACCTAGACCCCGGCACCGACAAAGGCACCGGGGTTTTTCCCCGATCCGCTGCGGGCGAACGCTACTTTTCGAGAATCGCCGTCACGCCCTGGCCGCCGGCGGCGCAGATCGAGATGAGTCCGCGGCCGGAACCCTTCTCGTTCAACAGTTTCGCGAGGGTGGCGACGATACGGCCGCCGGTCGCGGCGAACGGGTGCCCGGCCGCCAGCGAGGAGCCGTTGACGTTCAGCTTCGCCCGATCGATGGAGCCGAGCGGTTCGTCGAGGCCCAGCTTCGACTTCGCGAACTGCGGGTCCTCCCACGCCTTGAGGGTGGCGAGCACCTGCGAGGCGAAGGCCTCGTGGATCTCGTAGAAGTCGAAGTCCTGCAAGGTGAGCCCGGCACGCTTGAGCATCTGCGGGACGGCATACGCGGGCGCCATCAGCAAGCCTTCGTCACCGTGGACGTAGTCGACGGCCGCGGTCTGCGAGAACGTCAGGTACGCCAGCACCGGCAGCTTCCGCGCCTTCGCCCACTGCTCGGTCGCGAGCAGGACCGTCGACGCGCCGTCGGACAGCGGCGTCGAGTTGCCCGCGGTCATCGTGCCCTCAGGGCCACCGAAGGCGGGCTTCAGCTTCGCGAGCTTCTCGACGCTGGAGTCCGGCCGCAGGTTCTGGTCACGCGCCAGCTTCAGGTACGGCGTCACCAGGTCGTCGAAGAAACCCTTGTCGTACGCGGCGCCGAGACGCTGGTGGCTGGTCGCGGCGAGCTCGTCCTGCGCCTCGCGGGTGATCTCCCAGACCTTCGCGGTCAGCGCCGCGTGCTCGCCCATGGACAGGCCGGTCCGCGGCTCGGAGTTGCGCGGGATCTCGGGGACGATGTGGCCGGGGCGCAGCTTCGCGGCGAGCTTCAGCCGGTCGGGGAGCGTCTTCGCGGCGTTGAGCTGCACGAGGATCTGACGCAGGTCGTCGTTGACCGCCAGCGGCGCGTCGGACGTGGTGTCGACGCCGCCCGCGATGGCCGAGTCGATCTGGCCGAGGGCGATCTTGTTGGCGACGTTGACGATCGCCTGGAGACCGGTGCCGCACGCCATCTGCACGTCGGAGGCCGGGGTGGCGGGGTTCAGCCTGCTGCCGAGGACGCTTTCGCGGGCGAGGTTGAAGTCGCGGGCGTGCTTGAGCACCGCGCCGGCGGCGACCTCGCCGATCACCTCGTCCTGCAGGGAGAAGCGGCTGACCAGGCCGTCGAGGGCGGCCGTGAACATGTCCTGGTTCGACGCTTTCGCGTACGGACCGTTCGAGCGGGCGAAGGGGATCCGGTTGCCGCCGATGATCGCGACCTTGCGCACGGGTGCCGTCCTTTTCGTGGCCATTTTTTCCACTCCTCCGTAGGCTCTCTCACACTGTAACCTACTAGCGAGTAGGTTAGACTGCGACGTGACGCAAACTGCACGGGAGGCACGTAATGGCTGACAGGTACCAGCAGTTCACGAAATCCCCGGTGGGGAAATTCGTGGTGCCGAAGCTCGGCCTGCCGAACCCCGCGACGCTCCGCCGGTACAAGCCCGGCCAGCCCGCTCTCGAGGGTCCCGCACTTCTGGGTGCCGCGCCGGGCGGCCGTCTCGAAAAGGTGATCGAGGCACAGCTGCACCGCGCGGGTATCGAGGTCGTCTCGGCCGCGACGGACAGGCACGCCGCGCTGGTCTTCGACGCGACAGGCGTGAAGGACCCGAAGCAGCTCCGCGAGGTCTACGACTTCTTCCACCCGGTGATCCGGAGCGTCGGGCCGTCGGGCCGCGTCGTCGTCCTCGGAACGCCGCCGGAGCTGGCCGAAGGACACGAGAGGATCGCCCAGCGCGCTCTCGAAGGCTTCGTGCGCTCCGTCGGTAAGGAGCTGAAGCGCGGCGCGACCGCCCAGCTCGTGTACGTCGCCGAAGGAGCCGAAGAGGCCACTGAGTCCACGCTCCGGTTCCTGCTTTCGTCGAAGTCCGCCTTCGTCGACGCCCAGGTCATCCGCGTGGGCACCGAGACCAAGACCGCCTCCGCCCCGGCCGACTGGACGAAGCCCCTCGAAGGCAAGGTCGCCCTGGTCACCGGCGCTTCCCGCGGTATCGGCGCGGCCATCGCCGAGGTGCTGGGCCGCGACGGCGCCCACGTCGTCGCGCTCGACATCCCCGCGCAGGGCGCGGACCTGTCCAAGGTGGCGAACAAGGTCGGCGGCTCGTCGCTGCAGCTGGACATCACCGCCGCCGACGCGCCGGAGAAGCTCGCCGAGTACCTGACCTCACGCCACGGCGGTGTCGACATCGTCGTGCACAACGCGGGCATCACGCGGGACAAGACGCTCGGCAACATGACCGAAGGCGGCTGGGACTCGGTCATCGCGGTCAACCTCGCCTCGCAACTCGCGGTGAACGAGAAACTGCTCAAGGACAAGGTGCTGCACGAGAACGGCCGGATCATCGGCGTCTCGTCGATCGCCGGGATCGCGGGCAACGTCGGGCAGACCAACTACGCCACCAGCAAGGCGGGCGTCATCGGCATGGTGAACGACGGTGCGCCGAAGCTCGCCGAGTACGGCGCCACGATCAACGCCGTCGCGCCCGGTTTCATCGAGACGAAGATGACCGCCGCCGTGCCGCTGTTCATCCGCGAGGCCGGGCGCAGGTTGTCCAGCCTCGGTCAGGGCGGGCTCCCGGTCGACGTCGCCGAGACGATCGCCTGGTACGCCAACCCGGCTTCGGCCGCGGTCAACGGCAACGTGGTCCGCGTCTGCGGCCAGGCACTGCTGGGGGCGTGACCATGCCCGTCAAGGAACTCCACGAATCGCCCAGCCTGTCTTCGCTGTACCCCAAGGCGTTGCTCGGCTCGCTGCGCAAGAGCGGCGGGAGCACGCTGCCGGGCACCGAATTCGTCCGCGAGGGCGTCGTCGTCGATCCGGGGCACCTCGCCGCGTACAACCAGGTGTGCGGATTCCGGCTGGACGACGTGCTCCCGGCGACGTATCCGCATATCCTCGCGTTCCCGTTGCAGATGGCGCTGATGACCGAGGCGGACTTCCCGTTCCCGTTGCTGGGCATGGTGCACGTCGCCAACCGGATCACCCAGCACCGGCAGCTGCGGCTCGACGAGTCGTTCACCCTGCGGGTGCGCGCCGAGGATCTGCGCCCGCACGAGAAGGGCCAGCAGTTCGACGTCGTCAGCGAGCTGCTGGTCAGCGACAGTCCTGTGTGGACGGACGTCAGCACGTATCTGCGCCGTGGCGGCGGCAGTGGCGAGAAGACCGCGCGCGGTCAGCTCACCCAGCCGACGGCCAACGCGATCTGGCACGTGCCCGGCGACATCGGCCGCCGCTACGCCGAGGTCTCCGGCGACCGCAACCCGATCCACCTGCACCCGATCACCGCGAAGGCGTTCGGCTTCCCGGCCGCGATCGCGCACGGCATGTGGACGAAGGCGCACGCGCTCTCGGCGTTCGAGGGCAGGCTGCCGGAGGCGTTCACCGTCGACGTCAAGTTCAAGCAGCCGGTCCTGCTGCCCGCCAAGGCGGCCTTCACCACCTGGAGTGAAGGCGACGTTGAATTGGGTGAGCGGCGCGAAGCGTCTCCTTTGAGGGCGGCGGTGGGGCGGGGCTGGGCTTTCGAGCTGTGGAACGCGCGCAAGCCGAAGCCGCACTTGGAGGGCTCAGTCGTCGCTCTCTGACGGTTTCCAGATCTCGCCCTCGACGAGGTCGTTGAACCCGAGCCAGACCAGGTTCATCAGCCACGAGGCGAGCACGCCGTCGGAGACGTCGGGGTGGTCGAGCGCCCAGTCGGCCAGGGACTCGGCCGCCCCGACCAGCGCGGCGGACAGCCCCGCGCCGGAGAACTCGGCCTGCTCACCGAGCCCCTTCCGGGTACCCGCGGAGACGACCAGCGCGGCGACCAGCTCGATCGCGCGGGTGCGCATGTCGGTGATCTCCGCGGCGAAGGCGCCGCCGACGGTCATGGCCTGGCGGTGCAGCACCGTCCAGGACTCGCGGTAGTCGGCGACGAAGCGGTAGAACGCGCGAAGGCCGTGCCAAAGCTGCATGTCGGGCGGCAGATCGGGTTTGATCCCGTCCTGCACGGCCTCCAGCAGACGGGTGGCTTCGCGGCGGATGCACGCGCCGAAGAGATCTTCCTTGGACCCGAGGTAGGTGTAGATCATCGGCTTGGACACGCCGGCGACCTCGGAGATCTCGTCCATCGACGCGGAGTGATAGCCGTAGCGCGAGAACACCGAGACCGCAGCGTCCAGGATCTGGCGTTCCCGCACCGCTCTCGGCAGCCTTTTGGCGCGTTCGGCGGGACGCGGCACTTCCTCGGACACTCAGGACCTCCCCTTGGTTCGCGTAAGACGCTACCGGGCCACCACCGGCAAGGGTGATTTCGGCACGCTTGCCCGCCTACCTACTCGCGGGTAGCCTTACGCTCGGGTAGGCGGAACTGGAGGGAAGATGACCGAGATCGTGGGGCTGGCCGGCCGCGCGCTGGTCGACGCGCTGGAACGGATCGAGCCGGATTCCGCCGAAGCGCACTCTCTCGACGTCAACGAGGTCGCGGGCGCCATCGACCCGAAGGACCTCGGCAAGGACGACGTCCGGCGGCTGCTGACCGCCTTGGGGCGGCTCGCCGAGTCCGCGCCCGCCTTCGACCTCCGCAAGGTGGACCCGGCCCGCTTCGCGAACCTCGTCGCGCGCGCCTCGCGTACGCAACTCGAGAGCGTCGTCGCCGAACGGCCGCTCCGGGAACGGGTGCTGCGCGAGATCTTCGACCGCATGGGTGCCCACATCCGGCAGGACCGCGCGAAGGCGCTGCACGCCGTCGTGCACTGGCGGCTCTCCGGCGGCACCGGCGACGGCGGGTACGACCGCTACGAAACGGTGATCTCGCACGGCGAGTGCACGGTCAGTCGTGAGATGAAGGGGAAGCCGAGGGTGACGATCACGATCGCGCCCGTCGATTTCTTCCGGCTCATCACCCATCAGGCGACGCCCGCTGTGCTATTCGTCACCGGAAAGATCAAAGTAAAAGGTGACCTGGCGTTCGCGGCGGGATTGATCGGTTTCTTCGACCTTCCGAAACCGGCTTGAACCCGGTCGAGCGGATACACTTCCGTGCCGTGCCCCGAAATTCCCCGAACCGGCGCTGGCGGGACAAGGTACGCCTTTCCCGTCCGTCGAGGCCGCACAAAACGCGCACCGGTGGCGAGCACGTCGTCAACGCCTTCGCTGAGAAGCTCGAACTCGCCAAGCTGAGCCCCGAGCAGTTCACCCAGGTGCTGGAAACCCTGCACATGCTGGGTGAAACCGGTGCGGGCATCGAGCTGAGCTCGCTGGAGACCGAGGTTCTCGTCGACGTCGTGCAACGCGCGTCGCGGGAGCAGCTCAAGGCCATCGCCGACCATCCGGAACTGCGTTCGGCGTTCCTCGACGAGATTTTCCGCAGAATGTCGGATCATTTCGTTCCGGACCGCGCGCGGCATGTCGACTTCGTCGTCGCGTGGCGTTTTACCGACGGTGACGGAGAAGACGGTTTCGATCGTTTTCAGACGGTCATCGAAGACGGAGTCTGCGTTTCCAGCACCGATCTCGCACGCACTCCGGACACCACCATCACGCTGTCCGTCGACGACTTCATCCGGATGGCCACCGGCAACGCGGCGGTGGCGGCGATGTTCGTGACGGGCAAGGTGAAGGTCAAGGGCGAGTACGCGCCGGCCGTGCGGTTCAGCGGGTACTTCGACATCCCGAAGCCGAGCGGGGGCTAGCGTCCTGTTTCATCGAGGGTCCGCTGCCGCGTCCGGCGATAACGGACGTTCGGACTGCGCAGGTTCTTCTCTGTCGCCTCGATCAGGCCTTGGCGAAGAAGAACGCCGATCCACCGGGACACCGTCCGGTCAGGAAGACCTGTCTCCGCGACCAAATCGGCACGGCTCGCTTCCTTTTCGTCCAGCGCCGAAAGAATCTCCTCACGGCGATCGGCACGGCGTTGTTCCCGGACCGGGCCGTCGACAGACGCTGGAACAACGTCGTCGGCGAGGGTGTAGTGCGCGTATCGCCTTCCGCCGGCGGGGACGAGCAGACCGCGGGCGACCAGATCGCCGAGCTCATCGGTGGCGACACGAGAGTCGAGGTTGTTGGCGTTACGGTAAGCCTGATTGTTGAGCGTCTCGCCGTGGAACAACATCGCGAGACCATGGCATTGACTGTCGGTCAGTCCATGTTCGTGAAGGGACGCGATCCACTGGACGGCGCCGTCTCCCATCAGTGTGTGATTGGGGAACGTGGCTGAGAAAGTGGAGATGTCATCGGCGAACCGTGGTGGACTGAGCTTGGCGTCGCGCATGGCGGCCAGCATCGCCGGAATTCCGGAGCCGCGATTTTCGCAGATCGGACGGTCTGAGCCTGGTAGCGGTGTGTCTTCCAGGACCTTCAGCAAGGTCGCGTTGCGAGCCGAGGACGTGCCTTCCACGCCGAGATTTTCCTCGCGAACCGATCCGTAGAGGCCCCCGGGATTGCGAATGACGAGGCGGTCGGGATACATCTCGACCTGTACTTGAGTTCCCTGCGAGGGGCCGGAGTAGTCGCGATGGACCAAGGCGTTCACCACTGCCTCGCGTAGAGCCGTTTCGGGATATTCCCAAGTCTCGGCGCGCCCCGCGCCACGAATCGTGGATCGACGCTTCATGTTGCGACGGAGAGCGACCAGGGCTTCGTCGACGATCGCCGGGATCGGACCTTCGGCCGCGATGTTGTCGATGAACCTCGTCCCGCTTCGTGGGTCCGGTCCGGACTTGGTCGGATAGTGGACGAAGGTCAGCATGAGCTGAGGGAAGAACTCCTGCGGATACTCGCCCAACGACAGGAGCCCGGCCAACGACAACTCGTCTCCGACGAGAATCTTCGCGCGGCGCAACGCCGAGGTGTCGTCGAGGTTCGCAAAGGCTCTGCCGCGATGACGGCGGAGGCGGCTCAGGAAGGTGGCGGTCAGTGCTCCGTCGAGGTTCGCGACCGTGGTGCCGGGGACGGGCTGCTCGTCGTCTCGGGGTTGACCACGGTTCGCCAGCATCAACTGGACCTCGTAGGGACTCAGCTTCCGATCTCCATCGGCGACCCTGATGAAGCTGCCCTGTGTCATGCCGGTGCCGCGGTTGTACGCGGGTTTGCTGCCGGTGGGCAGTTCGGCGATCTCGGCCACTACCAGATCAGCGTCCTCGAAGCGGTGCGTCCCGATCAGCGGCCGGAGAGGGGGCTCCAGGTTCTCCGAACACATCGCGGCCAGATCCGCCTCCAGCTTCGCCGCGTCTCGGACGCCGGTCGCTTCGAAACCTTGGGTTTCGTCGAGGCCGAGGATCAGGACGCCGCCGTTGGTGTTGGCGAAGGCGGAGAGTGTCTCGCGGACACTCTTGGGCAGCTTCGTCTCTGCGCGTTTTGCCTCCACGAACGCATGATCACCGCCGAGTGCGCGGAGATTCGCGATGATCTCGATGAGTTCTTCGTGGAGCATGTCGCCGTCCTAGCTTCGCCACTAGCTTCGCCACTGGCAGTGTAGTGGCGAAGCTAGTGGCGAAGTCGAGCGGCGCCTAGCCCTCGACGATGCGGCCCTCGATCACCGGCGGCTGCTTCTTGGCGGCCTCGGCGGGCGGCGTGTCCACGACGACCTCGCTGTCCACGACCATCACCGGCCCGCGGGCGCGGTTCGCGAACTTGACCGCCCGGCGCGCCATCCGCTTCTGCCAGACCTTCCGCGCGACACTCCGCGTCGGCGGCAGGATGAACAGCAGGCCGATGACGTCGCTGACGAAACCGGGCAGCAGGATCAGCAGGCCGCCGAACCCGATCAGCATCCCGTCGGTGAGTTCCTTCTCCGCGTCGGCGGGACGGCCGAGCCGTGCGGACTCGGCGAACGCGCGGAAGGCGCGGCCGCCTTCGCGGCGCGCGAGCCAGGACCCGACGAACGCGCCGGCGAAGAGCAGCGCGATCGTGCCGAGGACGCCAACGGCCGAGCCCACCGCCCACACGGCGGCGATCTCGGCGACGACATAGAGCAGGAACGCGACAGCCATACTTGGACAACGTACGGCTTGCCCGTTTTGCTCCCAACCCCCGGTCAGCCGATCCGGCGCAGGAACTCCTCGGCCTCGCGTGGCCTGGTCAGCACGATCCGTCGCGCGTGGGCCCCCTGCTCCGCGATCCGCCGCACCGTCCGTTCTCGATGGTGCTTCGGCCAGCGCCAGACGTAGGAGTAGAACTCCAGGTCCAGCCTTTCGGGGCAACCGGACGCCTGCTTGTCCTGCCCGTACTCGCGCAGGCACCGGACCAGCACCCGCCGGAGGCAGACGCGGCGCGGGTAGTCGAGGAAGACGATCGTGTCGGCTCGCGGGAGCCGGAGATGCATCGACCCTCCGTAGTTGCCGTCGATCACCCAGGCATCGGACGCGATGACCTCCTGCTGGACGGCATGGAATTCGGCGTCCGGCGCCGGTGTCCACCCCGGCCGCCAGTAGAGCCGGTCGAGATGGGTGACCGGCAGGCCGAGCGCGGCGCCGAGCCGTCGCGAGAACGTCGACTTCCCGGCACCGCTGCAGCCGACGACCATGATGCGCCGCATGGTCAAGCCTCGTCGAGGTACGCGGCAGCCTGCAGGGTGAACAGCTCGGCGTAGCCCGCCTTCGCGGCCATCAGCTCGTCGTGCGTCCCGTATTCGGCGACCTTTCCGTGCTCCAGCAACAGAATCCGCTCCGCCTGCCGCACGGTGGAGAACCGGTGCGAGATGTACAGCGTCGTGCGTCCCTCCGAAAGCTCCCGCAGCCGCGAGAAGAGGTCGTGCTCGGCCTGCGCGTCCAGGGCGGAGGTGGGCTCGTCGAGGATCAGGATCGGTGCTTCCCGCAGGAACGCCCTGGCCAGCGCGATCTTCTGCCATTCGCCACCGGACAGGCTGACACCCTGGTCGAACCAGCGGCCGAGCGGCGTGTCGTAGCCGCTGGGCAGGCGCTCGATCCGTTCGTCGGCGCCGGCCCGGTTCGCCGACGTCTCGATCCGTTCCCGGTCGACGAGGTGCGTCAGGTCGCCGAGCCCGATGTTTTCGGCCGCGGTGCCTTGATACGTCACGTAGTCCTGGAACATCGCGCTGATCTGCCGTCGCAGTTCCACCGGGTCGTACTCGCGGATGTCGACGTCGTCGAGCAGGATCCGTCCACCGGTCGGGTCGTACAACCGGCACAGCAGTTTGAACAGGGTCGACTTCCCGGCGCCGTTACGGCCGACGACGGCGACCGTTTCCCCCGGCCGGATTTCGAAACTGACGCCGTCGAGGGCCGGGTCGGGCGCACCGGGATAGGTGAAGGACACCTCCTCGAACCGGATGTGACCCTCCACTGTGGACGGAAGAGGGCGCGGCTCCGGCGGTGCGACGATGTCCGGCTTCGTCCCGAGGAAGCGGTACAGCGTGTCGAGATAGAGATTGTTCTCGTACATCCCGGAAAACGCGGTGAACAACCCTTGGACCGATGTCTGCACCGATGCCGCGGCGGCCGTGTACAGCGCGAGATCGCCGAGGGTGAGCCTGCCGCCGACGGCCTCCAGCGCGATGTACAGCGCGATCGCGGATCCGGCGGCGGTGCTGAGCAGGCCCCAGGACGTCGAGCTGACACTGCGCTTGCGGGTCAGTGTCCGCTGCCGATCGTAGAACACCTGGCCGAGCCGCTGGAACCGGTCGACGAAGTACGGGCCGAGACCGAAAAGCTTGGTCTCCTTGGCATACGTGTCCGTGGTGACCAGGGAGTTCAGGTAGTCCATCCGCCGTTTCAGCGGCGACATCATCAGCGTCAGCCAGAACGCGCGGGCGCCGTACTTCGACTGTGAGATGAAGGCGGGGATCGGCGCCACGAGCGCGACGAGCGCCAGCAGCGGACTGATCGAGACGAGCAGCGCGATCATGCTGCCGAAAGTGATCACCGTCCGGATCAGGCCCAGCGCGGAGTTCATCATCGACAGCGGCCGCGTCGGCGCCTCCTGCGCGGCCTGGCGCAGCATGTCGTAGGACGCGGAACCCTCGAAGTACGAAAGGTGCAGTTTGCTCGCGTGGTCCATCACCTGGTGGCGGATGGTCAGCGTCATCCGTTCCTGCAGCAGTGACTGGCCGTAGGTGGTCAGCGCCTGCGAAACCGCGGTGAGCACGAGGATGCCGAACTGGAAGAGGGCGACACCGACGATCGCGCTCTTCGTCCCGTGCCCCTGGATCGCCGCGACCACGGAATCGATCAGCAGCTTCGCGATGTACGCGGTCGCCGTCGGGAGGAGACCGGAAAGCAGGGTCACCAGGGTGATCACGATGGTCAGCACCGGGCTCGCCTGCCACGTCAGCTTCGCGACCTTCGGCAGGCCGCGGACCGTACCCGCGATGTTGACCCACATGCGGTCGAGCCGGGATTTCAAGTCTTTCGGGAGGACCTCGGGCTCGGGCTCCGGGATGTCGACCGGGCCGGTCAGCCCGCTGTCGGGAACCGTCGACGGCGGGCGACGGCGCCTGCCGCCGCGCGCCACGAACAGCTCCAGTCCTCCACCGGGCGGGCCGATCACGCGGCCGCCAAGGCGCCGTTGAGGAACACGTCCACGAGCTCCATCGTGGTGGGCTCGTCACCGGTCTCACTGAACCGGATCCGGCCGCTGAACAGCAACGAAAGGAAGAGCGCCGCGGACTGCGCCGGCGGCAGGCGCAGCCGGTCCTTCTCCGGTTCGAACAGCTCGGCCATGGCGTCACGCATGACGTTCATCGACTCCTTCCGCCGGTCCCGGCGAGCGTCATGGCGATGCTCCGGCCGCTTGCCGGAGCCGTGCATGATCGCCATCAGCGCGCCCATGCGCTGGAGGTGTGCGCTGAGCGCGTCGGCGGCTTCGATGAGCCTGTCGTCGAGGGATTGGTCGAGGTCGATGACCGCGAGCGCGTCGAGCACCTGGTCGGGTTTCAGTGCTTCGGCGAAGCAGGTGGCGAACAGTTCGTCCTTGTCCTTGAACACGCGGAAGACCGTGCCTTCGCCGATGCCCGCGGCGCGCGCGATCTGGCTCGACGTGACACCGGGACCGTGTTCCACCAGCAAGGGCAGCACGGACTGGACGATCATCCGGCGCCGCTCGTCGGCACTCATCCCCGGCGCTCTCCGCCGGGCGGTGGTCTCTGTCATGCCTCCAACTTAACGGAGTGAGCACTCACTCCGTCAACCGATTAAAACAGAGGTCCGTGAAGGCCTCCTTCCCTACCCTGAGAGTAGGGAAGGAGGCCTTCACGGACCTTGGCTCAGTAGGTGATCGCGACCGCGGGGTCGGCCAGCAGCGCGCCGACGTCGGCCAGGAACTCCGAACCCTGCTGCCCGTCGACCACGCGGTGGTCGAAGCTCAGCGAAAGCTGGAGCACCTTGCGAACCTTGATCTCGCCGTCGACCACCCACGGGGTGTCCTTGATCGCGCCGAGGCACAGGATCGCGGATTCGCCGGGGTTGATGATCGGCGTCCCGGTGTCGACGCCGAAGACACCGACGTTGGTGATGGTGATCGTGCCGCCGAGCATGGCCGCCGGGGTGGTCTTGCCCTCGCGGGCGACGTCGGTCAGCTCGGTGAGCGCGATCGCGAGTTCCTTCAGCGACATCGAATCCGCGTCACGGACCTTGGGCACGACGAGCCCGCGCGGGGTGGCCGCGGCGATCCCGAGGTGCACGTAGTCCTTGTAGACGATCTCCTGCGTCGCCTCGTCCCACACCGCGTTGACGTCCGGAGTGCGCTTCGCCGCCAGGCAGACGGCCTTCGCCGCGAACGTCAGCGGGGTGACCTTGACCCCGGCGAACTCGCGCGACTTCTTGAGCTTCTCCCGGAACTCCATCATCGGCGTGACGTCGATGGTCAGGAACTCCGTGACATGCGGGGCGGTGTACGCGCTCTGCACCATCGCTGCGGCGGTCGCCTTGCGGACGCCCTTGATCGGGACTCGGCGTTCCCGGGTCGCCGGGTCGTAGCCACTGTCCACAACGGACGGAGCGGCGGCGGGAGCGGAACCGTTGGCGGCCGCCTGAACGTCGTCACGGGTGATGACGCCGCCGTCGGCGGAGCCGGTGAGCGCGTGCAGGTCGACGCCGAGGTCCTTGGCGAGTTTGCGTACCGGCGGCTTCGCCAGCGGCACGTACCCGCCCTTCGGCTTCGAAGGCTCGGCGGGAGCGGGCGCCACAGCCACCGGTGCGGCGGCAGGAGCGGCCGGAGCCGCGCCCTTACGCGCACGCCGCTGCGTGACGACGGCCTTGGAGCCGTAGCCGACCAGCGGCTTCATCTCCTCTTCCGCCGGCTCCTCCGCCACGGGCGCGGCGGTGGGTGCCGGGGCCGCCTTGCCGTCCGGGTCGACGTCGATGGTGAGGATCGGCGCGCCGACCTCCACCGTCTGGCCCGGTTCGACGAGCAGTTCGGTGACCACGCCGGCCCACGGGATGGGCAGTTCGACGGCGGCCTTCGCGGTCTCGACCTCGACGACGATCTGGTTCACCGTGACCTTGTCACCCGGCTTGACCTGCCAGGCGATGATGTCGGCCTCGGTCAGCCCCTCGGCCGTGTCGGCGAGGGGGAAGTGTTTGTACTCGGGCATTTCAGCGATTTCCCCCTTACCAGGCGAGTGAACGGTCGACGGTGTGCAGCACCCGGTCCAGGTCGGGGAGGTAGTGCTCCTCGAGTTTGGCCGGCGGGTACGGCGTGTCGAATCCGGTCACCCGCAGCACGGGGGCTTCCAGCGAGTAGAAGCATTCCTGCTGCACGCGCGCGGCGATCTCCGAGGTCAGCGACGACTCCGACGGCGCCTCGCTCAGCGCGATGAGCCGCCCGGTCTTGCGCACCGACTCGAACACCGGCTCCAGGTCGAGCGGGGACAGCGTCCGCAGGTCGATGACCTCCAGGGACTTGCCCTCGTCCTCGGCGGCGGCCGCCGCGTCGAGCGCGACCTTCACCGACGGGCCGTACGCGACGACGGTGGCCGTGGTGCCTTCGCGGACGACGCGGGACTTGAACAGCTCGTCCGGCGTGCCCTCCGTGTCGACCTCGGATTTCATCGCGCCCGAGTGGTACAGCTTCTTCGGCTCGAAGAACAGGATCGGGTCGTCGGACTTGATCGCCTGCTGGATGCCCCAGTAGGCGTCGACGGCGTTCGAAACCGACACGACCTTCAGGCCCGGGATGTGCGCGAACAGCGATTCGGGCGACTCCGAGTGGTGCTCGACCGCGCCGATGCCGCCACCGAACGGCACCCGGATCACGATGGGCATCTTGATCTTGCCCTGCGTCCGGTAGTGCAGCTTCGCGACCTGGCTGGAGATCTGGTCGAAGCCCGGGAAGATGAAGCCCTCGAACTGGATTTCGCACACCGGGCGGAAACCGCGGACGGCGAGGCCGACCGCGGTGCCGATAATGCCCGACTCCGCCAGCGGCGTGTCCAGGACGCGCTGCTCGCCGAAGTCCTTCTGCAGACCGTCGGTGATGCGGAAGACGCCGCCGAGCTTGCCGACGTCCTCACCCATGATCAGGACCTTGGGGTCCTCTTCCATGGCGCGCCGGAGGCCGAGGTTGATCGCCTTGCCGATGGTGAGTTTCTGGAGGTCGCTCATTTCAGTGTCCCTCCGCCCCGGCGAAACCGTCCAAGTAGGACAGGAACTCTTCGCGCTGCGCGTCCAGCAGCGGCGTGGACTCCGCGTACACGTTGGAGAAGATCCGCTCCGGTGGTGGTTCCGGCATGTTGAAGCAGTACTCGCGCAGCTCGGCCGCGAACGCGTCGGAATCGGCCTGCACCTGGTCGAAGAACGCCTGGTCGGCGCCGCCACCGCGGGCGAGGTACGCCCGGACGCGCTCGATCGGGTCCTTCAGCTTCCACTCCTCCAGCTCGTCGGAGAGCCGGTAGCGGGTGGGGTCGTCGGTGGTGGTGTGCGCGTCCATCCGGTAGGTGAACGCCTCGATCAGCACCGGTCCGTTGCCGTGGCGGCACTCCTCCAGCGCCCAGCGGGAAACCGCGAGGCAGGCGAGGACGTCGTTGCCGTCCACGCGGATGCCGGGGAAACCGTAGCCGCGGGCGCGCTGGTACAGCGGCAGACGCGACTGGCGCTCGGTCGGCTCCGAGATCGCCCACTGGTTGTTCTGGCAGAAGAACACGAGCGGCGCGTCGTAGACGGCGGCCCAGACGAAGCCTTCGTGGACGTCGCCCTGCGAAGTCGCTCCGTCACCGAAGTAACAGATGGTCGCTTCGCTGTCGTCGTCGCCGACCTTGCCTTCGA
Organism: Amycolatopsis sp. NPDC000009; assembly: GCF_055563465.1. NCBI lineage: Bacteria > Bacillati > Actinomycetota > Actinomycetes > Pseudonocardiales > Pseudonocardiaceae > Amycolatopsis > Amycolatopsis sp. NPDC000009. Next base: position 262,339 of record NZ_JBVHDI010000004.1, on the reverse strand, counting down.
ACTTCTGGCCCATCGCGTAACCGGCGGCGTTGAGCACCTGGTTGCCGATCACGATGGTGTACGGGTGGAAGCCGTGGGCCTTGTAGTCCCAGCCGCTGTGGTCGGTGCAGCGGAAGATGCCGAGCACCTCTTTGAGGTCGACGCCGCGGGCGTACGCGACACCGTGCTCGCGGTAGCTGGGGAACGCCATGTCCCCCTTCCGCAGCGCGCGGCCGGAGCCGATCTGCGCGGCCTCCTGCCCGAGCAGCGGCACCCAGATGCCGAGCTGGCCCTGGCGCTGCATCGCGTTGGCCTCGCGGTCCGCGCGGCGGACCAGGACCATGTCGCGATACAGGCCCTTGAGGGCTTCGGCGTCGATGTCGTCGACGTAGCGGTCGAATTGCGGCGAAGAGATCCGTTCGCCCTCGGGGGTGAGCAGCTGAGTCAGCTCAGCGCCACCTTCGCTCGTTGCTCGCAAACCGGCGATCACCTGTTCGGGGGAAGGCTGCGCCGCTACGGCGGCGGGACCATCTCCAGGCTCCGGGTGCGTCCAGTGTTCGGACGGCATGCGCTGCTCTCCTTGATGTCGGCGCCTCTGGCGGCCACTTGTGGCGGCCACAGTGACTGCGCCGGCGGGGACCAGCGCGTCGGATCTGAAGCGCTGGGTCACCGTCGGCGTTGACGGTTCGTGCGCACATCCTGGCATGCCGGACGCCGTTTTGGTCAGTGGCGGATGCTGATTTGTTGCTGAGAAAGGGTGCCTGATCAGGGAAAATGCTAGGAAGCCCGAGTGTGGGGCCGCCGAAAGTAGGGAATTCACCCGCGGGCCGACCAGCGGACGACGGACCCGGACGGGTGTCCTGGGCGGCTCGATCGATGACGATCCGTGCCCGCCGCTGTGATCCATCCCACTCCCCGGCACCCGTGGCAGGATGGCGGACGTGGAGCAGAAATCCGTACGCGAAACCGTGGTTTCGAACTGGACGAACGACGTCCTTCCCAGCCTGTCCGGCCTGGTGGCCATCCCCGCCTTGTCGCCGGCGTTCGACCCCGAGTGGGCGAAGACCGGTCACCTCGCCGCCGCCGTCGAGCACGTCCGCTCCTGGATCGCCGCCCGGGAGATCCCCGGCGCGACGCTCGAGGTCGTGGAGCTCGAAGGCCGCAGCCCGCTGCTGGTCGTCGACATCCCGGCGACGTCCGAAGCGGCCGAAAAGGGCACCGTGCTCATGTACGGGCACCTCGACAAGCAGCCGCCGGTCGGTGGCTGGTCCGAGGGGCTCGACCCGTGGACGCCGGTGATCCGCGACGGCAGGCTGTACGGCCGCGGCGCGGTCGACGACGGCTACTCCGGCTACGCGGCGACGACGGCGATCGAGGCCGTGCGCGCAGCCGGCGGCGAGCACTCACGCGCGGTCGTGCTGCTGGAGACCGGTGAGGAGTCCGGCAGTCCGGACCTGCCCGCCTACGTCGAGCACCTGAAGGAGAAGCTCGGCGAGGTCTCGCTGGTCGTCTGCCTCGACGCCGGCGGCACCGACTACAAGCGGCTGTGGCTGACCACCAGCCTGCGCGGCATGCTGCACGTCAACGTCACCGTGAAGGTGCTCGAGTCCGCGCAGCACTCCGGCATGGCCAGCGGCATCGTGGCGAGTTCGTTCCGCGTCCTGCGTGTCCTGCTCGACCGGATCGAGAACGCCGAGACCGGCGAGATCAAGCTCGCCGAGCTGAGCGTCGACATCCCGGAGAACCGCGTCGAGGACGCTCGCGGTGTCGTCGAGATCGCGCCCGGCGCGGCGAAGACGCTCTTCCCGGTGGTCGGCCGGACGGTGTCCGACGACGATCTGGAACTGCTGCTCAACAACTCGTGGCGGCCGACGCTGTCGGTGATCGGCGCGGAGGGCTTCCCGCTCCCGGCCGATGCGGGCAACGTGCTGCGCGACAGCACCACGCTCACCCTGAGCTTCCGCCTCCCGCCGACGGCCGACGCGAAGGCCGCGATGGAGGCGGTCCGCCGTGTCCTCACCACCGACGTGCCGTACGACGCTTCGGTCGAACTCGGCGACTTCCAGGCCGAAAACGGCTGGAACGCGCCGGACACCGCGCCGTGGCTCGACGACGCCCTGCACCACGTGAGCGGCGAGGTCTTCGGCGCGCCGCACAAGAGCTTCGGCATGGGCGGGTCGATCCCGTTCATGGGGCTGCTCGGCGAGAAGTACCCGGACGCGCAGTTCGTGGTCACCGGCGCCTGCGGGCCGGACTCGAACATCCACGTGCCGGACGAGTGGCTGAACATCGATTTCGCGCAGCGGGTCACCGAGGCGGTCGCGCACATCCTGGACGCGCACGCCCGGAGCTGATTCCTCCGTTCACGCTGCGATGAAAGGTCCTTTCCCAGCAGAATTTGCCAGGAAAGGACCTTTCATCGCACGCGCGGGAGGATCATGTTCGAAGGCTTCGAGCTCGAAAACGTCGACACCGGCGAAGTGACCTTCAGGGTCCGCCACGGCGGCTCGGGGCCGCCGCTTGTCCTCCTGCATGGACATCCCCGCACGCACACCACCTGGCACGCCGTCGCGCCTGAGCTGGCGGACGCGTTCACCGTCGTCTGCCCGGATCTCCCCGGCTACGGCCAGTCCTCGAAACCCGAGACCACCGAAGACCACTCCGCGCATTCGAAGCGCGCCATGGCCCGGCACATCGTCGCGCTCATGCGTCATCTCGGGCACGAGCGGTTCGCCGTCGTCGGACACGACCGCGGCAGCTATGTCGCCCACCGGCTGGCGATGGATCACCCTGAGGTGGTCACGCGGCTGGTCATCCTCGACGGTGTCCCCATCGGTGAGGCGCTCGCCCGCGCCGACGCCGGCTTCGCGCGGAAATGGTGGCACTGGTTCTTCTTCGGCCAGCTCGCGAAACCCGCCGAGCGCGTGATCAACGCCGACCCGGACGCTTGGTACGGCGGCGATCCCGAGGCGATGGGCGCGGAGAACCACGCCGACTTCCTGCGCGCGATCCACGATCCCGAGACCGTCCACGCGATGCTCGAGGACTACCGCGCCGGCCTCGGGCCCGACCGCGAAGCCGACGACGCGGACAAGGCGGCCGGGCGAAAACTCGCCTGCCCGCTGCTCATGCTGTGGTCCAGCCGCGACGACATGGCCGAGCTGTACGGCGACCCGATCGCGGTGTGGCGCGAATGGGCCGACGACGTCCGCGGCTTCGCCGTCGAGTCCGGGCACCACATGGCCGAGGACAACCCGGCCGACCTCGCGGCGGCGCTGCGGGAGTTCCTGGGCTAGGCGAACTTGTCCAGCGCCGCGGTCAGTTCCGTCAGCTGCGGCGTGAAGCGCTGGTACGAGAACGGCGTCTCGTTGTTCCACGGGATCAGCTTCCCGGCCTTCACCGCGGGCAGCTGGGCCCACGTCGGCACGCCGCCGAGCCCGTCCGGGCCGAGCGACAGCGAACCGCCGCGGTTGTCGTACATGATCACGTCGGCGGGGTACTTGCCGATGTTCTCCCAGCTGATCTGCTGGTAGTAACCGCCCTGGCTCTCGTCGGGCGCCTCCGGCGTGACGAAGTCCAGCCCCTTGCTCTGGTAGTGCTTCGAGGTCGCGAACTTCGGCGCGTTCGAGACGTACACGGCGTCCTTCTGCGCGGACACCAGAAGGATCTTCAGCCCGGCGGCCTTCTTGGCCGCTTCGGCGAGTGCGGCGTCGGCCTTCTCGTACTCTTCCTTCGCCGCTCGGATCGCCGGAGTCTCGGTGTCGGCGCCGAGCGCCTTCGCGAGCGCGATGAACTTCGCGATCCCCTCGGGCATCGAGATGTCCTGCAGCCGGACCCCGACGCTCGGCGCGGCCTTGTCGATCTTCTCCGTCTGCGTGTCCGGGACGTACCACATCTGGTCTTTCAGGTACATCACGCTGACCAGCAGTTGCGGGTCGAGCGAGACGAACTTGTCGAAGTTGAACTCGTTCCACACGTTCCCGAGCGAGGTCACCGCGTTCAGGTCGACGCCGCCCGCCTGCGGGTCCGGCTTGCCGTCGGCGAACTTGGAGGGGCCGAAGATGCCGACCGACTTCACGCCGAGATCCCACAGCGCCGCCGCGGCGGTCACCTGCGCGACGATCCGGGTCGGCCGCTCGCCTTCGAGCTTCCGCCCGCGGTCGTCGGTGAACGACCAGGTCGCACCCGCTCCCCGCGAGGGTGTCTCTTCCTGGTAGCCACAGGCGGTCAGGAGGCCGGTGGCGCCGAGCGCCGCGGTGCCGGCGAGGAAGCCGCGTCGGGAGAGGTGCATGGAGATCTTCTTTCACCGGGGGACCGAAGTTCGTCGTTAGGCTAGCCTTCCCTTATCGTGAACGCCATGGTCCAGCTCACGGAGCGCGTCAGATCACCCAGGACCGGCGTTTCCGTGAGAACGCTGGTCCTGGTGGGTTCCCTGGCGGCGCTCGCCGCCGTCGTCCTGCTGTCGATCGGCTTCGGCTCGAACCGCCTTTCCCTCGGCGAAGTACTGCACGCCCTCTTCGCTTACGACGGGAGCTACGCCGACGTCGTCGTCCGCGACGATCGACTGCCCCGCACGGTGCTCGGCGTCCTGGTGGGGATGGCGCTCGCGCTGGCGGGCTCGCTCATGCAGGCGATCACCCGCAACCCGGTCGCGGAACCCGGTCTGCTCGGCATCAACCACGGTGCCGCGGTCGCGATCGTGCTCGGCTCCGCGGTGTTCTCGGTGACTTCGCCCGGCGAGTACGTCTGGTTCGCCTTCGCCGGCGCGCTCGCCGGAACCGCGCTGGTCTCGGTGATCGGCGGGACGCGCGGCGCGACGAGCCCGCTGCGGCTGGTGCTGGCCGGGGTCGCCGTCCAGGCGGTGTTCGTCGGGATCAACCAGGGCATGCAGATGGTCGATACGCACAACCTGCAGGCCATGCGGTTCTGGCTGGTGGGTTCGCTGGTCAACCGGAACGCCGACCAGCTGTCCGTGCTGCTGCCGTTCTTCGTCGCGGGCGTGGTGATCGCGATCGTCCTGGCCCGCGCGCTGAACGCGCTGGCGCTGGGTGAGGACACGGCGCGCGGTCTCGGCGCGAATCCGGCGCTCGTCCGCGTCGCCGGCATGGTCGCCGTCGGGCTGCTGTCGGCGTCGGCCACCGCGGCCTGCGGGCCGATCGCCTTCGTCGGCCTGATGATCCCGCACGTCGTCCGGACGCTGATCGGCCAGGACGAACGCTGGGTGATGCTGATTTCGGCGCTGCTCGGGCCGGTACTGCTGCTCGGCTGCGACGTCCTCGGCCGTCTCCTCGGCTCCCCGGGAGAGATCCAGGTCGGCGTGATGACCGATGTCGTCGGCGGGATCGCGTTCGTGATCGTGGCCCGACGGCTGAAGGCGGTGCGCCGATGACCGCGCTCGTCCGTCGTGAGTCCGGTTTGGACAGACGATCGCTGGTCGTCGTCGCCGCGCTGGCCCTGGTGGTCCTGGCGCTCGTCGTGCTCTCGGTCGGCACCGGCGACTACGAGATGAGCCCAGGCGAGGTGCTCGCGACCCTGGCAGGCCAAGGGACGAAGGCCCAGTACCTGGTGGTCACGGGGCGGCTTCCGCGGGTGCTGGTCGCGATCCTCGTCGGTGCCGCGCTGGCGCTGGCCGGGGCGGTGTTCCAGACGATCACCCGCAATCCGCTCGGCAGCCCGGACATCATCGGCTTCACCACCGGTTCGGCGACCGGCGGTATCGCGACCCTGCTGCTCATCGGCTCCGGCCCTGGTCTCGTCTCGCTCGGCGCGCTGGTGGGCGGGCTGCTGACCGCGCTGGTCGTGATGGCGTTGTGCGCGCCGCACGGCCTGCTGAGTTCGCGGCTGGTGCTGCTCGGGATCGCCGTCAGCGCGGTGCTGGTGGGCGTGAACTCGTATCTGCTGGTGAAGGCGAACCTCGAAGCCGCTTCGCAGGCCGTCGGCTGGCTGGTCGGTGACCTCTCAGGCCGTGACTGGAGCTACTTCGTGCCGCTGGCGGTCGCGTTGGCGGTGTTCGCCCCGATCGTCTTCGCGAACGGCCGCGCGCTGCGCATGCTGGAGATGGGCGACGACACCGCCACGGGTATCGGCGTCGACGTCCGCCGGGTGCGGCGGACCTTGGTGCTGGTCGCGGTCGCGCTGGTCGCCGCCGCCACCGCGGCGACCGGGCCGCTGCCGTTCATCGCGCTCGCCGCGCCCCAGCTGGCGCGCCGGATGACGCGCCTGCCGGGGCCCAACCTGGCGGCGTCGGCCTTCGCCGGCGCGACGCTGGTCGTCGCGGCGGACTACCTCGGCCAGCGGCTGCTGGAGTCCTCGCTGCTGCCCGCGGGAGTGGTCGCGGCCGCCCTCGGCGGCGCGTACCTGCTTTGGCTGTTGCTGCGGCGCAGGGCCTAGGTCAGCCGGGTCAGCTGCACCGAGACGTCCAAAGTGGACTGGCCGCCACCGGTGAAGATGCCCTTGAGCGGTGGCACGTCGGCGTAGTCGCGGCCGTACGCGACCCAGACATGCCGCGGCCCGACCGGGATCGCGTTCGTCGGGTCGTAGGCCCACCAGCCCCCGGTCCAGACGTCGACCCAGGCGTGGCTCTCGCCTTCGACCGTCTCGCCGAGCTTCGCCTCCGGTTTCGTGTGCAGATACCCCGAGACGTACCGCGCCGGAACGCCGATCGCGCGCAGCATCACCAGCGTGACATGCGCGAAGTCCTGGCAGACCCCTTCGCGCGCACGCCACGCGTCGGTCGCCGTGCTGTGCACGCCGGTCGTCCCCGGCTGGTACTTGAGCTGCTGGTTGACCCAATCGCAGACCGCGAGCACGGCCTCCGCCGGGTCGAGCCCCTTCCGCAGTTCGCGCGCGACCTTCGTCAGCTCCGGGTCGCGGGGCGTGTACGGCGTCGGCGTCAGGTATTCGGTGCGGTGGTCGACGACGGTGTCGCCGCGAAGGTCCTTCCAAGTCGCAGAGCGGACCGGCTCGCCTTCGTCGGCGGTCTCGACCACCGACGTCGCGAGCACGGTGAACTCCGTGTGCGGCGCGTGAAGGTCGAACGACGTGACGACGGTGCCCCAGTAGTCCGTGTACCGATAGGCACGGGTCGCGGGCGTCGTCTCGACGCGGTTGACGACCGTCGTCTGCCGACGGTCGGATCGCGGGGTCAGCCGCGCCTCGTTGTACGACTGCGTGGCCGGCGTCGCGTACCGGTATCCGGTCCGGTGGGCCACCCGAAGCTGCCAGGTCACAGCGAAACCTCCGCACCGCTCCAGGCCACCCAAGGCGACGAATGGAAGTACTGCACCGAAACCGCGTCGCCGATGTCCTTGATCGAAGTCTGCAGGGCGCCGAGCCGTTTCGGCAGGTCCTCCAGCAGATCCGACGGCCGCAGGAACTCCAGCTCGCTGCGCGCGCGGCCGAGCTGCCGCAGCGCCTCGGACTTCTCGTTGGCACGCGAGTTGACGCCGGGGTCCAGCCGCTCCAGGCATTCCTCGGCCTGCCGCAGCGCGTGGAACACCGAACGCGGGAAGAGCGTGTCCCGCAACAGGAACTGCACGACCCGGGCGGCGTCGAGCGCGCCGCGATAGGTCCGCAGGTAGGTGTCCTGCGCGCCCGCCGAACGGAGCACGGTGATCCAGCCGGGTGACGACGCGCTGTCCTGGACCCGCGAAAGCAGCAGCCGCACCACCATGTCCGCGCGTTCGACCGACCGGCCGAGCACCATGAACAGCCAGCCGTCGTCGCGGCTCATCGTCGAATCGGCGAGCCCGGCGAACATCGCCGCGCGTTCCTCCACGAAGGACAGGAACGCGTGCGGCCCGGCCCGGCGCGCGTACCGCTGCCGGTCCGGCACCGCGTTCCACGTCGCGTTCAGGCATTCCCACAGCTCGGTCGAAACGACCTCGCGGGCGCCGCGCGTGTTCTCGCGGGCGGAGTTGATCGAACCGACGATCGACGCGGGATTGTCCTTGGCGTAGGCGACCAGTTCGGTCAGCTTCCACACGTCGAGCGAGTCCATGCCCTCGGGCGAGATGCCGAGGACGGCGAGCAGCTGACGGCTCGCGTGGTCCGGGTCGACGCTCGCGTCTTCGAGCAGCTGGTGTACGGAGACGTTGAGGATCCGGGAGGTGTCATCGGCGCGTTCGACGTACCGGCCGATCCAGTACAGCGATTCCGCGTTGCGGGCGAGCACATCAACCTCCCTTATGCCTGTTGCTGCTGCTGTTGCTGGGTGGTGGTCAGCTCGGGACCCTGTTCGGCGACCAGACCGTCCACTTGGGACAGTGCGCCGAGCGCGGGGCGTTCCAGCTCCCGCTCCGCCGTCGAGGACCGCGGCGCCAGCACCCAGGTGTCCTTGGAGCCACCGCCCTGCGACGAGTTGACCACCAGGCTGCCTTCCGGAAGCGCGACCCTGGTCAGCCCGCCCGGCAGCACGAAGATGTCCTTGCCGTCGTTGACCGCGAACGGGCGGAGGTCGACGTGCCGCGGCGCCAGCCGGTCGTCCACTTTGGACGGAACGGTGGACAGCTGGACCACCGGCTGCGCGATCCAGCCGCGTTTGTTCGCCCGGACCTTGCGTTTGAGCGCGGTCAGCTCCGCCTGCGTCGCGTCCGGGCCGAACACGATGCCGTAGCCGCCGGAGCCTTCGACCGGTTTGATCACCAGCTCGTCCATCCGCTGCATGACCTGGTCGAACTCGTCCGGCAGCCAGCACCGGAAGGTGTCCACGTTGGGCAGCAGCGGCTTCTCGTTGAGGTAGTACTTCACCATCTCGGGCACGTAGGTGTAGACGAGTTTGTCGTCGCCGACGCCGTTGCCCACCGCGTTCGCGACCACCACGTTGCCCGCGCGTGCCGCGTTGAGGATCCCGGCCACGCCGAGCACGGAATCCGGCCGGTAGTGCACCGGATCGAGGAACTCGTCGTCGATCCGCCGGTAGATGACGTCGACCTGCCGCTCACCCTCGGTGGTGCGCAGGTAGACGACGTTGTCACGGCAGAACATGTCGCGGCCTTCGACCAGCTCGACGCCCATCAGCCTGGCCAGCAGCGAATGCTCGAAGTACGCGGAGTTGTGCACGCCGGGCGTGAGCACCACGACCATCGGGTCGGCGACGTTCGCCGCGGCCGCGGCCCGCAGCGCGCGCAGCAGATGCGAGGCGTAATCGCCGACCGGGCGCACCCGGTGCTGGGCGAACAGGTCCGGGAACACGCGCGCCATCGTGCGGCGGTTCTCCATCACGTACGACACACCGGACGGGTTGCGGAGATTGTCCTCCAGTACCCGGAACGTGCCCTCCTCGTCACGCACCAGGTCCACGCCGGACACGTGGATGCGGACGCCGTTGGGCGGGTTGATCCCGAACGCCTCACGCTGGAAGTGCTCACACGAGGTGATCAGCCGTCGCGGGAGAACGCCGTCGCGCAGGATCTGGCGGTCGCCGTACACGTCGGCGAGAAACGCTTCGAGCGCGCGGACCCGTTGCGCCACACCACGTTCGAGTTTGCTCCATTCGGCGGTGGTGATCACGCGCGGCACCAGGTCGAGCGGGAACGGGCGTTCCTGGCCGGACAGCGAGAACGTGATGCCCTGGTCCACCATGGCCCGGTCGATCGCCGCCGAGCGGGACGAGAGATCGGCCGACGTCAGCGCGGAGATCGATTCGTACAGCGCCCGGTACGGCTGGCGGACCGTGCCGTCGGCGGTGAACATCTCGTCGTACGCGCCCGCGTGCGGCCGGGACGGCGAGAGATAGCCGTCGAACTGCGCCCCGGGTTTCGCCGCGCGCCGCGGCGACGTCGTCGTCCGTGGGCGGCGGCCCGCAGGTGGGAGCCGCGGCGCCGGGTTGTTGTTCATGGTCGCCATACTCGCTCACCCTGCCATGCCGGCGCGATACCTCATGCAACGCCCGTGACGGCCGAAACGGCGCTGTAACGTCGCAGTGCTGTGATTGCCGCCGGATGAGTGGCAATATGCGTGCTCTCGACACATGGGAACTACGAGGAGTGACGACGTGGCTCGATTCAAAGCGCTCGCCCTGATCCCGGCGCTCGCCCTGACCGCGGGTGCGCTGTCCGCGTGCGGCGAGGAAGGCGGAACCGCGGCCGGCGGCGTCCAGCTCGTCGCGTCCGGCAAGGTCACCACCTGCACGCACCTGCCCTACCAGCCCTTCCAGGTCAAGCAGGGCGACAAGATCGTCGGTTTCGACGTCGACCTGGTCGACCTGGTCGGCAAGAAGCTGGGTGTCGAGCAGAGCATCGTCGACATCGCCTTCGAAACCATCGAGTCCGGCGAAGCGATGAACACCGGGCAGTGCGACCTCGCCGCCGCGGGCATGACGATCACCGACGAGCGCAAGCAGAAGTTCGACTTCTCCGACCCGTACTTCGAGGCGACCCAGGCGCTGCTGGTCAAGACCGGTTCGCCGATCAAGGACCTGTCGAACGTCGCGGGCAAGAAGATCGGCGTCCAGTCGGCCACCACCGGCGCCAAGTACGCGGAGAAGGAGGCCAAGGGCGCCGAGATCGTCACCTTCGACGACCTGGCGCTGCTGGAGCAGGCCGTCAAGAACGGCACGGTCGACGCGGGCGTCAACGACAACGGCGTGCTCTACGACTTCGCGAAGACGAACCCGGACACGACGGTCGTCACCGAGTTCAAGACGAACGAGTTCTACGGCATCGGCGTGAAGAAGGGCAACAGCGCTCTCCTCGGCAAGATCAACGAGGTGCTCAAGGCGTCCGCGACGGACGGCTCGTACGCGCAGATCTACCAGAAGTGGTTCGGCAAGGCGCCGACCTGGCAGCCGGGCAGCCCGGCTGCCGGTTGATAGTCCGTCTCCCGTGGCCGGTGCCCAGCGCACCGGCCACGGGTTTGTCACCACTTGTTTGAGGAGAGAAATGGCTTTGAGCCGCCGCCAGCGACGTTCGGCGTTCCGGACCGGGCAATACGTCCTGCTGCTGGTGATCGTCATCGTGCTCGCGCTGCTGGCCGATTGGAGCAGGATCGGCAAGGCGTTCTTCGATCTCGAAGTCGCCGCCAAGCAGTTTCCGGACGTCATCACCGTCGCACTGAAGAACACCATCGTCTTCACCGCGCTGGGTTTCGCGCTCGGCCTCGGGCTGGGCCTGCTGCTCGCCCTGATGAGACTCTCCTCGGTCGGCCCGTACCGCTGGTTCGCGCGCGGGTACATCGAGTTCTTCCGCGGCCTGCCCGCGCTGCTCATCTTCCTCGCCGTCGGCATCGGTGTGCCGACAGCGTTCGACACGACCCTGCCGCGCAACGTCGCGATCATGCTGGCGCTGGGCATCGTGTCGTCCGCCTACATGGCGGAGACCATTCGAGCCGGTATCCAGGCGGTGCCGCGCGGGCAGGTCGAGGCCGCGCGTTCGCTCGGCATGTCGCCCGCCCGCACGATGATCACCGTCGTGATCCCGCAGGCGTTCCGGATCATCCTGCCGCCGCTGGCCAACGAGCTGATCATGCTGACGAAGGACTCTTCGCTGGCGTTCCTGCTCGGCACCACCCCGGCGCAGCAGGAACTCGCGCAGTTCAGCCGTCAGGCGCTGCTGGAGGCCAAGGGCCTGACCCCGATCGTCGTCGCCGGTCTGTGTTATCTGGTCATCACCATTCCGCTGTCGATCCTGCAGCAGCGGCTAGAGAAGAAATACGGAGCCGGCGTGTCCGGCGGAGGAACGGTATGAGCAGCCAGACGATCGTCGAGGTTTCGGGACTGCACAAGGCGTTCGGCGAACTCGAAGTGCTCAAGGGCATCGACCTGCACGTCGAGCGCGGCCAGGTCGTCTGCATCATCGGCCCGTCGGGCTCGGGCAAGTCGACGCTGTTGCGCTGCGTCAACCTCCTCGAGGAGCCGCAGCAGGGCAAGATCGTGGTCAACGGCAGCGAGATCACCGACCCGGACGTCGACATCGACGGCGCCCGCACGAAGATCGGCATGGTCTTCCAGTCGTTCAACCTCTTCTCGCACCTGAGCGTGCTCGAAAACCTCACCGTCGCGCAGCGCAAGGTGCTGAAGCGCGGCAAGGAAGAGGCGGAGCGCGTCGCGCGGGAGAACCTGGCGAAGGTCGGGCTGGCGGAGAAGGAATCCTCGCTGCCGACACAGCTTTCCGGCGGGCAGCAGCAGCGCGTCGCGATCGCCAGGGCGCTTTCGATGGACCCGGACGTCATGCTGTTCGACGAACCGACGTCCGCGCTCGACCCCGAACTGGTCGGCGACGTCCTCGCGGTCATGCGGCAGCTCGCGCAGGAGGGCATGACGATGCTCGTCGTCACGCACGAGATGCAGTTCGCCCGCGAGGTGGCCGACATCGTGCTGTTCATGGACGGCGGCGTCGTCGTCGAGCAGGGCTCGCCGGACCAGGTGATCGGGGACCCGCAGGAGGAGCGCACGAAGACGTTCCTCTCGCGGGTCCTGAACCCGAACCACCAGGGCTAACGCCCGCGAAGCTGCGACTCCAGCTGGACGACCTTCGAGACGATTTCGTGCGGCCCGGCGCCCATGAGGCTCACCCAGCCCTTGGCGTCCGGGCCGAACACGACGCGGCCCTGATCGGTGTCCATCCAGCCGGGTGGTCTCTCGACGCGTTTCCGGTTGCCGCCACCGTCACGGATGGCGACGTAAAGCCTGCCGAAGAAGGTGTGCGGCGACCGGATCCACTGGAGGATCTTCTTGGCGTCACGGATGCTCGGCCCGGTTCCGGTCAGCATTTCGCCCTTCATCAGGACCTGCAGATCGTCTTCCGAGCAGTTCAGGGACGGGGTGCGCGCGGCGGGGGCCTCGGGGAGCAGAGCGGTGAAATCCTGCGCCAGTGTGTCCGGCCGCGTCGGCGTCAGGTAGACGACCTTGTCGACCAAGACCACCGTGACCGCTTCCCGGCCACTCCCCGCGGCGCGAACGGTCCGCTCACGACCTTCGGACTTCACCCACGAGTAGTACTCCACCGCCGGCCGCTGCAGAAAACGCAGCGTGTCGAGGAATTCGTCGTCGATCCGGCCGCGGGTGAGCAGCCCCTGTCCGTCCAATTCGGACTGAGCGGTGGCCGCGAGCTCGCGACGTTCCTCGGGTAGATACCACTGCGCGCCGCGGACGAGCGTCGGATGGATGTCGCCGAGATTGTGTTGGTCCAGCAGGGTTTCGTAGGTCTGGAGCGTCAGCTCGACGGGTTTCCGCAGCACGATTACGCGCCGATCACCGGCGGAACCGGCTTGTCCCCGTCGTAGCCGCCGAAGAGGGAGTCGCCGTCCTCTTCCTGCAGCGTGATCTTGCGCTGGTGCTCTTCGTCCTCGCCGCCCTTGCCCTTGCCGGCACCGGCGCCCATCCCGCCGCCGCCCATGCCAGGCGCTCCGGGCCTTCCCGCCGCCGCGGGGCCTCCCGCCGGTGTACCGCGCATCGCACCTTCGCCGGGCATCGCGGCGCCGACGCCGCGGCCGGGCCCCATGCTCCCCGGCCCACCGGCCGACCCACCCGGCCCGAACCCGCCACCGGGCCCGAAACCGCCACTGAACCCGCCCGTTCCCGGGCCGAATCCACTGCCGCCACCAGGTCCAGGACCGCCGGGGGCCGGCCCGAAGTTGGGAGGTCGGAAGTCACCTGGACGCCCCTGCACCCTGTCCTCCGCCCAGGACAGCTTCGTCCGATCGTTCGGCTCCGACGACGGCAGCGGTCGCGGGACCTGCGGAACCCTCGGCGGCTGCGGAACCTGCGGCGGCCTCGGTGCCTGATACCCCTCGGCTCCCGGAGGCGCGCTGTACGAACTCGGCCCGCCGGTGTAGCCACCGGGACCACCGTGCCGCCCGGAATCGCCGGGCCCGCCACTGAACCCGCTGACCTTGGTCTGTCCAGGATCGATCGGATCCGGCGTGATCGGCCCCGACGAAACGTTCGGATCGTGCGCGGCCGGATAAGCCGGCGCGAGCGACTGCTGCCGCGGCTGGGTGCTCTGGTAATACGGCTCGTAGATCTCGACGTTGTGCTTCGTGTCCGCGTCGAACTTCGCCGCCGCGATCTCGTCGTCACTCGCGCCGATGGACAAGACGTCCTCGGGCCCGCTGTCCCCCGCGCGCTCCTTCTCGACCGGGCGAACATTGCCGCGCGTGTAATGGAAAGAGGCGTTCTGGTCGAACATCGACTGCCTGGCGCGATCCATGTTCTCGCCCGCGAGCTTGGAGGTCGCGATGAGCGGCGCGAGGCCCGCCGTTCCGGAGTCGGCGGCCTTGCCCTTCCAGAAGGAACTGAGCGCGGTTTGGCTGTCCCCCATGACCTTGCTGATGTCTTCGTGGATCACCAGTAGCTTGTGGGAGGCCACTTGCGCCGCGTCAAGCCGTGTCGTCGTTTTGGGATTGGCATTGAGCTTGGTGAAGATCTCCCAGCCGCTGTAAGTCATTGGGCAGCCTTCAAATGCTGGATGGTGAACTCGGCGATTTTCACACTTAAACCACACGGGTCATCCAGGTGAGGGCTTCCACGCCGCAGTTGTGTGACCAGGACGTATGTCATGTCGTCGCGAAGGCCTACCGCGAGCTGGCAAGCGCCTTTACCTTCGCCGCCATTCGCGTACTCGACTGCTGGATATCCAGCGATATCCGGCAGTGGCTTGAACGTCGTGACGCCGCTGCCTTGTGCCTTGAGGGCATAGAGATGGCTGAGTCCGTCGGGCTGGCTGACGTTCAATGCGCCGCTGACGTTCCCCGCGGAATTGGCGAAGATCCAGGCGCAGCCACGCCCACCCGCGATGTCTTCGGCCGCGGCGCTTTTCAGCGGTCCACCGACGCCTTCGACTTCGGACTTGGTAGCCGCGCTGCATGGCTCTGTGGCTAGCAGATCGGTTTTCAACGGAGTCTGCACGGCCGGGGCCCCTGCTCGCGGCAGACCAGCGGACGAGGGGGCCGGTGCCGAGGTGGGGCCTTCCGGCGTCTTGTCGCCATTGCAGCCCGTCGTAAGAAGCAAAGTCGTGCAGGTGATCGTCGCGGCGATGGTGAGCCGTCGCATTCAGAGGGCCTTTCCTGCTTGCCGGATCGCGTCGAGCGCGGCCTCGTCTTGTCTCTGGTAAGCGTCTCGTATGTCCTGCAGCGTTTGCATGTAGGCCGTTGTGTAATCGATGGCCCCCTTCAAGAATGCCTGATAGGAGGCACCTGACTGGTTCGCTAAGGCGACGTATCCATGACTGGCGACCTCGTCTCCCATCGCATCGATACCGGTCAAGTGAGAAGACTCTGCCAATGCCCGGCGGTACTGGTCGTCAAGGCTGTCTTCGAGGGACTTGATGACCTTGTTCATCGCCTCGGGGTCGAACTCCCAGCCGCCGTTCGCCGAAGCGGCCGCAAAGTCGGCTTTCGCCTGGCCGGTACCGAGTTCGCCGTAGTTGGGCGGAGGTTGCGGCGCTGGCGCTGCGGTAGCGCCTTGGATCAACCCCGAGCCCTGTGGCGGTGCCTGCGGCTCTGGGCCGTTGATCTGGTCGTAGACCCCCTGAGGGCCACGTCCCGGTCCTGTCATGTCGTGCCTCCCCGCACGGGCCGCGATGGGGCGCGACCTACCCGTAGTTCCCTACCGACTCCAACCGGTGACGATAGCAGTAGATAGACCCTTGATCAGCACCTTCGTGGAAGATCACCAACGAAAGATGTGGCCATCGCCGTAGGTTGTCCTGAACGTCGGTTTCGCGTGGTCAGGGCTTTTAACAGCCGCGGCTGCCACCTTGGTCGCCATTCCGCAAGGATCGGACAGCATCGGGTTTCCTGTGGCCAACAGTGGAGTCACTGTGTAGGTGAGGTCGTCTCGAATGCCGGCTGCGAGCACGCAGCGCCCTTTCCTTCACCGCCGTTGTCATAGATCACGCCGGGGTGACCCTCGATCGAGTCGACAGGTTTGAATGTCGAGAGGCAACCCAGTGCGTGCTGGGCGTACAGGCTGCTCAGGCCATCTTTGTTGCCAGGGAGGAGACCGGCGGTCACGCTGCTGGGGCCGGATTCGAAGATCCAACCGCAACTTTTGCCCATGGCTCCGTCGTCAGTCACGGTCCGCTCGACCTTGCCGCCGATCGCCTCGATCTCGGCGGCGGGGATGGCGCTGCACGGGTCCGCCTCGACGGTCGCCGTGGCGGTGATCGGTTTCGTCACCGCCGGAGCTCCATCGGACGGAAGCCGTGGCGCAGACGGCGAACTCGTCGTCGCCGTGCCAGTCGTCTGCGTGCCGCAACCGGCCAAGACCAAGAACGCTTCATACCGTGGGCCGCGAAGGGCGCGACCTACCCGTAGTCCATCTCCGACTGCGGTGAGTGACCGTAGCAGCGAACCACGGACCCGGCGGCCGATCCGGTCAAGATCACCGACGTGGACCCGAACGGCCTGGTCCGGAACCCGCGGCGGCCGTTCTGCCGTCGTACGCCCGTGGCAGGTTCCGGTCTACTGGCCTGGGCCACTTGCGAATCCCGTGCGTGATCGGCTTCGCTGGTGGCCGGGGAACGACGGGGGAGGGAAGCGAGACGATGCCGGGTTTTCGGCGCAACAACGGGCCGCGCGATCCGGGGGAGGGCGACCAGAACGGCGACACGTCGTTGCCGCCGCTCGACCCGTTCGATCCGGACCCCGACAAGCGGTACGAGGTCTCGGCGTCCGAGCTGATGAAGCCGGGCACGACGGGGCTGCTCCGCTGGCGTCGCCAGGCGACCAACGCGCCGATCGTGCAGGTCGAGGACGCGTACATCACCGGGACGCTCGATCTGCGCGCGGCCGACATCAAGTATCTGTTCCGGTTCGAGCGGTGCCGGTTCGAGCATCCGCCGGACGTCCGTGAGGCGCATCTGCTCGGGCTCGTGTTCCGCAAATGCTGGCTGCCCGGGCTCAAGGCGCGCAATCTCCGCACCCGCAACGACGTCCGCCTCATCCGCAGTGTCGTGCACGTCGACGCCGAGCACGAGATCGAGGAGACCACGGTCCAGCGCGGCGACGATCGCGAGCGCGGGATGCCGAACGCGGCGGTCAACCTCACCGACGCGGTCATCGAGGGCTCGGTCGTGCTGACCCGCACGGTGATCACGCATCCGCGTGGCAAGGCGATCCAGGCCGACCGGGTCAACATCGTCGGTGCGCTGCTGGCGTATCGGCTGGTGGCCAACGGGGAAGTCCGCATCCCGGGCATGCGCGCCGGCGGTAACGTCAACTTCTCCGGCGCGACACTGAACAACCGGGACGGTTTCGCGCTCAACGGCAACGGGATCCACATCGGCGGCAGCCTGCTGTGCGAGGTGGACAACTACGGGCCCGCCGCGCAGCGGAAACGCTTCTCCGCCAGTGGGATCATGTTCCTGCCGAGCGCCACTGTGGACAGTGACATCATTTTGCGCGAGGCCAAGCTTTCGGTGAACCAGGCCGGGCCGATCGTCGTCGACGCGTGGAAGTCGAACGATCCGTACATCGACCCGCGGCCGGCGCTGGTCGCGGATCGCTCGACGGTCAAGGGGAACCTCGAGCTGAGCGACGGTATGCAGGCGACCGGGACGCTGCGCATGGTCAACGCCCGGATCGGCGGTTCGCTGCGGCTGGCCGGTGCCGAGGTCCAGGTCGTCCGCGGGCAAAGCATTCCTTACTACGACCGCGCGATCCACCTCGACGGGACGACCATCGGCGGCGATCTGGAGGCGACGAGCCTGCGCGTGCCGTCCGGGCAGTTGCGCATGGCCGACATCACCGTCGGCGGCAACGTGCTGGCGTGGAACTCGATGTTCCTCCACCCGCGCCGCGACGTCTTTTCCGCGCGGCGCGCGAAGGTCGCGGGCAACTTTCAGCTCACCGACGCGACCGTCCAGGGCACTTTGCGGTTGCAGGGCGCCGAGATCGGCGGCAGCGTGAACCTCTTCGGCACGAGCCTGACCGAGCCCGGCGCCCGCACGCGCACCAGCTATTCACTGGACGTCCGCACCGCGCGGATCGGCCGAGACCTGATCCTCACCGAGAACAAGGAACGCCCGTTCGTCGCGCAGGGCGGGGTCAACCTCGACGGCGCACAGGTCGCGCGGCGCGTCGACTTCCGCGGCGCGCGGCTCGGTTCCCTGCCGCAGCACGGGATCGCGCTCGACGGCAGTGACGTCTCGGCCGACGAATTCCTGCTCACGCCCGGCGTTCCGCCGGACGGCCGGATCGTGCTGCGGCGCGCGCATTGCGGGACGCTGGGCGACAACGAGGCGTTCTGGGCGTCGTCGAGCGGGATCGAGCTGGAGGATTTCCGTTACGACGCACTGCAAGAGGACATCGCGCTCGACGACGACCGGGCGATCGACCATCGGATCGCGTTGCTGCGCAAGGCGATGGACGGCTACCGCCCGGGACCGTACGACCAGCTGGCGGCGACGCTACGCGCGTCCGGTAATGAAGAGCACGCCTCCACGGTGCTGCTGAAGAAACAGCAGTTCCGATACGAGGCGCTCGCGAAGGGCTTCAAGTTCTTCGGTCCCGGCGTGCACGTGTGGAGCTGGTTGCAGCGGTCGATGGTCGGTTACGGCTTCCGTCCGGTGCGCGCGCTCGGCTGGCTGCTGACGCTGCTCGTGCTGGGGAGCCTGTGGTTCGGGCTCGGGGTCGACGACTGCGTCACCAATCCCAAGCTGACGGTGAGCGGGCCGCGGTGCCTGGTCAACCAGGACGACACCGGCCTGCAGTGGAATCCGGTGCTGTACACGATCGACCTCCTGGTCCCGATCGTCGACTTCGGCAACAAGTCGCGCTGGTACATGCACGGTATGGACAACTGGGTCGCGGCCGGGTTCACCGCCTCCGGCTGGGTGCTGGCGACGACGGTCGCGGCCGGTATCAGCCGGATGCTCCGCCGCGACAACTGAGGGTATTTCACATACCATCAGTACGGAGGTATGTCATGACGCAGCGCAGCGCCACCGGCAAGATCGCGATCGCCGCCCCGCCCGAGAAGGTGTACGCCCTGGTCAGCGACCCGGGCGCCCTCGCGGACATGGCCGAGGAGTACGAAGGGCACCGATGGGTCGGTGCGGCGAAGGAGCCCGCCGTCGGCGCGCGGTTCCGTGGCCGAAACCGCCGCGGGATCCGTCGCTGGAGCACACTCTCGACGATCACGGACGCCGACGAAGGCAAGCGGTTCGCGTTCGAGGTGACCACGTTCGCCGGTCTTCCCGTTTCGCGCTGGCAGTACGACATCGAGGCGACGGATGACGGTTGCGTGGCCGTCGAAAGCACGTGGGACCGGCGGCCTGCCTGGCTGCGCGGGCCGACGTCGCTGTTCACCGGGGTCTGGAAGCGGGGCGACGCCAACCGGGCGAACATCGCCGCGACGCTGGCCCGGCTGAAGGCCGCCGCCGAGTCCGCTCACTCCACGAACCGCGACCAGAACTCGACCTGACGAGGCCCGCCGGGCGGCGGCGGGCCCAACGGCTGGTCGCAGAAGTCGTGCCGCAGGTATCCCCGCAGGTCGTAGCCGTAGTAGACGATGTCGGTCTGATACACCGACAGCACCGGATATCCCGCGCTCCCGGCGATTCCGGGCAGATAGCGATGCCCGCAGACGGGCACCAGCTGCGGGGCGAGCGCCAGATGCGAGCGGGCTCGCGCGAGCGCGTCGGCGAGGTCGATCGGGCGCATGCCCCAGTCCGGCAGCCAGAAGCCGTTGTGTTCGACGTCGTAAAGTACCCCGTCGACCGGCCAGTCCAGGCGTTTTCGCAGCTGGTCGGGGTTGCCGCAGCGCCAGTCCGGCCAGCGGTCGCCGATCGGCACCCCCGCGCTCAGGAACGTGCGGTGATCGGCGGCGAACCGGAAACCGAAGCGGGCTTCGACGTCGTCGAGCTCGGCCTCGCTCAACCCGGGACGCACGGGTTCGGCCAAGCTCGCCTGGAGGTCGTGTGCCTCCTCGATGGTGAAGGCGTGCTCAACAGTGGACATGTGTTCGAGCCTAAATCGCCCACCGCGAAGCCGCCTTCTCTTTTAACACCACTCCCTCATCACCCACATGAGGCTCCTCCCCTGGGGTGAGCTCGCCCTCTCAACGCCTGGACCTCGGAACAGCACGGCCGGGCGTGTAGTTCACTCATGGCGTGACTTCCCCACGAACGCAGTCCCGCGTGCGGGCGCCCGAGCTCGACGGAGACGTGTGGCTCAACACCGGTGGCGAGCGGATCACGCTCGCCGGGCTGCGCGGCCGCGTCGTCCTGCTGGACTTCTGGACCAGCGGCTGCGTCAACTGCCTGCACGTGCTGGACGAGCTGCGCCCGCTGGAGGCCGAGTTCGCCGATGTCCTGGTGACGATCGGCGTGCATTCGCCCAAATTCCTGCACGAGGGCGAGGTGGCCGCGATCGAGGCCGCCGTGCGGCGCTACGAGGTGCACCACCCGGTCCTCAACGACCCGAAGATGGCCACCTGGTCGCAGTACGCGGTCAAGGCGTGGCCGACGCTGGTCGTCGTCGACCCCGAGGGTTACGTCGTCCACGTCGCCGCCGGTGAGGGGCACGCCGAGGCGCTGCGCCGGGTGATCGCAGACCTCGTCGACACCCATGAGGCCAAGGGCACGCTGCGCCGCGGCGGCAGCCCGTACGTCCCGGCCGAGGAGCAGCGCACCGAGCTGCGCTTCCCGAGCAAGGCCGTGACCACCGCCGAGGGCCGCATCCTGGTCGCCGACACCGGCAACCACTCCATCGTCGAGTTCGCGTCCGACGGCGAGACGATCATCCGCCGCTTCGGCAGCGGAGAACGCGGAGCGCAGGACGGGCCGTTCGACCTGGCGAGTTTCACCGAGCCGTCCGGGATCACCCTGTTGCCGTACGAGGTCGCCGAGCGCGCGGGTTACCACGCCGTCGTCGCCGACACGGCCGGTCACCGGCTGCGCGGTATCGACCTGATCACCGGTGAGGTCTCCACGGTCGCCGGCACCGGCCGCCAGTGGCGCGACGGCGTCGACACCGGCAAGGCGCTCGACATCGACCTCACCAGCCCCTGGGACGTCGCCTGGTGGGGGCCCGCGGGCGGCGTCGTGGTCGCCATGGCCGGCAACCACACGCTGAGCGTGTTCGAGCCGGTCTCGGGCACCATCCGCCGCTTCGCCGGCACCACCGTCGAGGGCTTGCGTGACGGCGACGTCCACGAAGCGTTCTTCGCGCAGACATCCGGCCTCACGCCCGACGGGCAGAAACTGTGGCTCGCGGACGCGGAGACGTCGGCGCTGCGCTGGATCCAGCCCGAGGGCGAGACGTTCACCGTGCACACCGCCGTCGGCGTCGACCTGTTCTCCTTCGGACACGTCGACGGTCCCGCCGGCAAGGCGCTCCTGCAGCATCCGCTCGGTCTCGCCGTGTTGCCCGGCGACACCATCGCGATCGCCGACACCTACAACGGCGCGATCCGCCGGTACGACCCGCTCACCCGGCAGGTGACCACGCTCGCGACCGGCCTCGCGGAGCCGTCCGGCCTGCTCGTGCACGACGGCGAACTGCTGGTCGTCGAGTCCGCGGGCGGCCGCATCGGGCCGGTGCCGCTCGGCGAGCAGGCGGTGGCGGGGGACGCGCACGCGGTCCGCCGTCCGCCGACCGTGCTGGCGCCGGGTGAGCTGGAGTTCTCCGTCGTCTTCACCCCGCCACCGGGTGAGAAGCTCGATGACCGGTTCGGCCCGTCGACACGGCTGGAGATCAGCGCGTCGCCGCCGGAACTGCTCGCCGACGGCGCGGGGGTGGGCACGGATCTGTTCCGCAAGCTCCGCTTCGCCGAGGGCGTCTCCGGCGGTGTCCTGCAGGTCGTCGCGCAGGCCGCGAGCTGCGACGACGGAGGCGAGCATCCCGCTTGCCGCATCACCCGCCAGGACTGGGGCGTGCCGGTGCGGTTCGAAAAGGGCGGAGAAAGCGTGCTGAGCCTGGTCATGGCGGGGGATCCGGGTAAGTAGAGTCGTACTCGTGTCAGACGGGCCGAAACTCGAGATTCAGATGCTGCAGGACAGGGTGCTCGTGAAGCTGTCCCCCGAGGACGGAGAGCGCCGGAGTTCCGGCGGCATCGTCATCCCCGCCACCGCGCAGGTCGCGCGGCGCCTCGCGTGGGGTGATGTACTGGGCGTGGGCAACAGTGTGCGGAACGTCAAGACCGGCGACCGTGTGTTGTTCAACCCGGACGACCAGCACGAGGTCGAGATCCAGGGCGAGGGGCACCTGGTGATGCGGGAACGCGACATCCACGCCGTGGCGACCGAACGGACCGAACACGGCACGGGGTTGTACTTGTAGCTCGGCCACGGGAGGGGTGGTGGGAGTTGGCACGCGACGACCAAGACGACCTGTTCACCGACGACCTTCTCCCGGACTCCGACCAGGGCCTGGTGGACGAGCTCTTCGAGGGCGACAGGGTGGTGCATCCGCCACCCACGCCCGCGTCGAAGCTGCGCCGTGGGCTCGGCAAGGCGCTCATGGCCACCGGGGTGCTCATGGGCCTCTTCGTGGTCGCGTACGCGGTCGATCTGATCGTCAGCGCCGGGGACGTCCCACGCGGTGTCACGGTCGCGGGGATCGACGTCGGCGGCCTCACGCACAAGGAGGCCGAGTCGAAGCTCCGCCGTGAGCTGGAGCCCAGGCTGATCGAGCCGGTGCGGGTGCGGGCGGGTGACGTCCGGACGGTGCTGTACCCGACGTCGTCCGGACTGGGCTTGGACTGGCCGCAGACGCTGGGGCGCGCCGGGCATCAGCCGCTGAGCCCGTACACGCGGCTGATGTCGTTCTTCAGCAGCCGTGAGGTCGGCGTCGTCACCTGGACCGACGCGCCGAAGCTCGAAAAGGCCGTTTCGGACCTCGCCGCCGCGAAGCTGAACCGGCCGCCGGTCGAAGGGAACATCACGTTCCAGCCCGTCGCGGGCACCGACGGCGGTGTCGTCCCGGCCGCGGTCGAACCGCGGAACGGGCAGACGGTGGCCGACCTCAAGGAGGCGGTCACCGCGGTCACGGACCACTGGCTGAGCGACGAGGGTGTCGAGTTCAAGGTGAACGTCGCGCCCGTGAAGGCGACTTCGCCCGGCGTGCACGCCGCGCTCGTCAAGATCGTCGTGCCCGCGGTCGCGAAGCCGCTCGTCATCCGCGGCGAAGGCAAGGACGCGACACTGAAACCGGACACGATCGCGGGGTCCTTCCAGTTCGCCGCACGCGACGACGGCAACCTCGAAGTCCGCATCGACCAGGGCAAACTGCGCGCCGCCGCGCAGCCTCAGCTCAAGGAGACCGAGACCGACGGGGCGGACGCGCAGATCGTCTTCGTCGGCGGCAGGCCGGCGGTGCAGCCGTCGAAGGACGCGCGGAAGGTCAACTGGGACCTCACGTTCTCGTCGCTGACCTCGGTGCTCGCGAAGAGCGAAGAGCGGGAGCTGAGGGCGGTCTACGACGCCAGCAGCCCGGCCGTCAGCACCGACGCGGCGAACGTCCTCGGCATCAACGAGATCATCGGCGAATTCACCACGTCGGGTCTGAGCGGGCCGGCGATGACGAACGTGCAGGCGTTGGCGGGCAGGATCTCCGGCGCCATCGTGAAGCCGAACGAGACGTTCAGCCTCGGCGCGCGCTCCGGCGCGAGGACCGCGGACGCGGGCTACGTCCCCGCCCCCGTGAACGAAGACGGCACCGGCCCGGTCGTGGTCGGCGGCGGTGTCTCCCAGCTCGCGACGACGCTCTACAACGCCGCGTACCTGGCGGGGCTGGCCGACGGCGGGCACCTGGAGCACGACCACTACCTCGACCGCTATCCGGTCGCACGTGACGTCAAGGCGATCGACGACGACGGCTCGCCGGTCGAGCTGCAGATCATCAACGATGCCCCGACCGGGATCGCGATCCAGGTGCTTCCCGCCAACGGTTCGGTGACCGTGCGGATCTGGGGTACCAAACGGTTCTCGGTGCAGAGCGTCGCCGGCGAGCGGCACTCCTACGTCCCCCAGCCGGTGCGGATGGGGTCGGGCCCGGGTTGCGTACCCGATCCCGGTGCGGCCGGGTTCGGCACGTCGGACACCCGCGTGCTGATCGACGTCGTCACCGGGACCGAGGTCCGCCGGGAGACCCGCAACGCGACCTACGCGCCGCGGGCCGCGGTCATCTGCGCCTGAGTGCTCACCGCAGCACCATGCAGCCGCGCGCCTCGAAGTCCGCGAGCCACGGCGGCTCCCGGAGCTCCTTGTTCCAGCGCAGATCCAGTTTGTCCAATTTGGACAGCCGGGCGATGGACGACGGCAGCGAGGTCAGCTTGTTCTCGCGCAGATCCAGCTGACGCAGCTCGCTCAGCTCACCGAGGGAGGACGGCAAGGAGGTCAGCAGGTTCTTCCGCAGATGCAGTTCGCGTAACGCGGAAAGCGTTCCGATCGACTCCGGCAGTTCGGTCAACCCGTTGCCGTACAGGCGAAGTTCACGCAACGAGGCCAGCCCGGAGAGATCTCCCGGAAGCGTGGGGATGCGATTGTCCGTGCAGCCCAGGTATTTCAGCCGCCCGAGCGAACAGAGCGCGGTGGGGAATTCGGTGAGCCGGTTGTCGCTCAGGTAGAGGTATTCCGTCAGCCCGGACAGCTCGCCGAGTTCGTCCGGGAGGGTCGAAAGCTCGTTGTGCCCCAGATCCAGGGTGTGCAGATTTCGCAGGGCGCCGATCGCGGGAGAGATGGCGGTCAGCCGGTTGGCGGCCAGATTCAGCACCCGGAGCCCGGAAAGCGACCAGAGCCGGCCGGGAACGGACGTCAGCCGGTTGTCGTACAGGTCCAGGAATTCGAGCGAGGCGGGGAGGGGGAGGCCGCGCAGGGAGGTCAGCCCCTGGCCACCGAGTTCGAGTCGAGTGGTCACAGGGGCCGACCGTAGGCGATACCAGCCCTGGTCAGGTCACGGTGCGGTGCCCGCCGCCCTTGACCTTCGCGTAGATCGCGGCCGCCCCGATCACACCGATGATGGCCGCGCCGACCTGGAAGGCGTGGCGGATCCAGTCGATGCCCGGGGTGTCACGGACACCGAACACACCGGCGAGCCAGTTGCCGATGAACGCGGCGATGATGCCGACGATGATCGTCAGCCACATCGGGATCTTCTGATCGCCGGGCGCGATCATCCGGCCGATGACGCCGAGGATCAACCCGACCACGATCGTGGTGATGATGCCCCAAAGGCCACCCAACATGGTTCCTCCTTCGCTGGAGATCGATGAGCCCACGGTGACACCGATTCGGGCTCGTCGCGCCTCAAGCCCCCTTACCGGGTGACACCGCGGCGTCCGTAGAGGTTCGCGGCCAGGGTCACCCCGATACCGGCGACGACGATCTGGGTGATGAGTTCGAGCCAGTCGAAGCCCTTCGTGTCCGCGTAGCCGAGTCCACGGGCGATCGCCGTGCCGATGAAGGCGGCGACGATACCGACCACGATGGTCAGCCAGATCGGGATGGACTGCTTGCCGGGCGCGAAGAACCTGCCGAGCACCCCGAGGATCAAACCGACCACGATCGCCGTGATGATGCCGGTGATTGTCATTGACACTCCTTTGCCGAGGTCTCCGCCAACGGGCGGACTCAGCACGGAAATGCCCCCGGGAATCCTCCTCGAAACCACGAAGAGCCCCCTCCGGACCGGAGAGGGCTCTTCGTCACGAAACCGTTTAGAACGCGGCTTCGGGGATCTCCATGAGGCTGTTGTCGGCGGCCTCGACGATCGCGCGGCGCGACGTCAGCTCCGGCAGCACGCTCTTGGCGAAGAACGACGCCACGGCGAGCTTGCCCTCGTAGAACGGGACGTCCTTCGCCGACGCGCCCGCGTCGAGCTTGCCGATGGCGACCTCGGCGTGCTTGATGAGCTGCCAGCCGATGAGCAGGTCGCCGACCGACATCAGCAGGCGGACCGTGTGCTGGCCGACCTTGTTGATGTTCTGCGGGTCTTCCTGCGAAGAGGTCAGGTAGCCGATCAGCGAGCCGAGCATGCCCTGGGTGTCCTCGAGCGCCTGCTTGAGCAGACCGCGCTCGTTCTTGAGCCGCCCGTTGCCGATCTCCGACTCGATGGTCTTCGTGATCTCCCCGGCAAGGTAGGCCAGCGAAGCGCCCTTGTCGCGGACGATCTTGCGGAAGAAGAAGTCCAGCGACTGGATGGCCGTGGTGCCTTCGTACAGCGAGTCGATCTTCGCGTCACGGATGTACTGCTCGATCGGGTAGTCCTGCAGGAAGCCCGACCCGCCGAGGGTCTGCAGCGACTGCACGAGCTGCTCGGTCGCGCGCTCGGAGCCGACGCCCTTGACGATCGGCAGCAGCAGGTCGTTGACGCCGTGCGCGATCTTCTGCGAAGCCTCGTCACCCTCGCCGGTCCACACCTGGTCCTGGAAGGTCGCCGTGTAGAGGTACACCGCGCGCAGGCCCTCGGCGTACGCCTTCTGCAGCATCAGGGAGCGGCGGACGTCCGGGTGGTGGGTGATGGTGACGCGCGGCGCCGCCTTGTTCAGCATGTTCGGCAGGTCGGCGCCCTGGACGCGCTCCTTGGCGTACTCGAGCGCGTTGAGGTAGCCGGTCGACAGCGTCGCGATGGCCTTCGTGCCGACCATCATGCGGGCGTACTCGATGACCTGGAACATCTGGGCGATGCCGTCGTGCACCTCGCCGAGCAGCCAGCCCTTGGCGGGGGTGCCGTGCTGGCCGAAGGTCAGCTCGCAGGTGGTGGAGGCCTTGATGCCCATCTTGTGCTCGACGTTGGTGACGAAGGCGCCGTTGCGCTCGCCCAGCTCACCGGTCTCGCCGTCGAAGTGAAACTTCGGCACGAGGAAGAGCGAAAGGCCCTTGGTGCCGGGCTTGGTCTCGATGCCGGGGCCCTCGGGACGCGCCAGCACCAGGTGCATGATGTTCTCGACCATGTCGTTCTCGGCCGAGGTGATGAACCGCTTCACGCCGTCGATGTGCCAGGAGCCGTCCTCCTGCTTGACGGCCTTGGCGCGGCCGGCGCCGACGTCGGAACCGGCGTCGGGCTCGGTGAGCACCATGGTGGCGCCCCAGCCGCGGTCGATCATGATCTGCGCCCAGCGCTTCTGCTCGTCGGTGCCGTTCTTGTCGACGATGCCGGCGAAGTTCGGGCCCGCCATGTACATGAACAGCGGCGCGTTGGCACCGAGGATCAGCTCGGCCGCGGCCCACTGCACGGTCGGGGGCAGGCCGAAGCCGCCCAGCTCGTTCGGCAGGCCCAGCCGCCACCATTCGCCGTCCATCAGCGCCTGGTAGCTCTTCTTGAACGACTCGGGGATCTTCACCGAGAAGGTCTTCGGGTCGTACACCGGCGGGTTGCGGTCCGCGTCGGCGTACGAGTCGGCGAGGGGACCGGAAGCGAGCTTGTTCAGCTCGGTCAGCACGCCGCGGGCGGTCTCCTCGTCGGATTCCGCGAGGACGCCCTTGCCGAGGCGGTCCTGCACGCCGAGTACCTCGAAGAGGTTGAACTCCAGGTCTCGGACGTTGCTCTTGTAGTGGCCCATTTCGTCACTCCAATGTGTTCGGCTCCCCGGCCGGGCACACGTCCCCTACTCGCCGGTAACTTCAGGATATTACCTGTGGGTAACCGGCGGCAAGTGAATGGCCACTGTTGTGATGTGTAAATCAGCAATACGGGGGGTCTCAGCGGGATGACGGCGCGATCGAAGTGGTCGCGGGCGGCTCGGCCGCGGTGTGCGCGTCGTCGGGGTTCGTGACCAGGATGCCGGAGCGGAACGCGATGGTCACCGCGTGTGTCCGGTCGCGGGCGGAAAGCTTGCGCAAGATGCTCTTGACGTGCGTCCGCACCGTTTCCACGGACAGGAACAGGATCTTGGCGATCCCGGAGTTCTCCAGCCCCTCCGCCACCAGCTGCAGGACCTGGTATTCGCGGCGGGAGAGCGGCATCAGGCCGCGCGCGGTCGCCGGTTTGGGGGCGTCGCCCGGCTTCGGGACCATGGGCTGGCGTTTCGGCCGCGCGGTCAGCGCCGCCAGCGTCGGGTCGATGTACCGGCGGTCGCTGTGCGCGCGCCGGATCGCCTCGGCCAGGTGCCGCCCGTCGGTCGCCCGCGGCACGATCGCGTGCACACCCGCCGCGATCGCCGCGGCGAGGTACTGCTGCGTGCGGTTGGTGTCGCGGATCATCGTGATGATGACCAGCGCCGGGTCGCCGCCGCTGAGCAGGCGGGACAGGTGGCAGTTCGGGTCGAGCGCCGAATCCAGCACGATGACGTCCGGTTTGAGCTGTTCGCACAGCTGGAGTGCCGCGTGGTGGCTCGACGCGTGCCCGAGCCACTGCAGGCCCGGTGTGCGGTGGACCAGCGAGCTCAGGCCCTCGCAGAAGATCGGGATCGGATCGACGGCGGCCACACCGAGTCCGCGGCCGCCTGGTGACAGTCCACCAGGCCTGCCGGCCTGCGTTCGGTTCGGCTCGATGCTTCGCATCACGGACCCCTCCGTTTTCCTGCCCGCCATCTCCGGACGAGAGGGCTCGTGAGCCCATTCGGTGACCACCGCCCCCCGGCGTGGTCACCCTCGTCAACCGGTCCCCCCTGCGGGACCGGACAGAGATGACACCTCGTAACTATTACGAGTCAGTAGGCCGGAGCACGTGACGCGATATCCCCCTCATAGATGTATCGCCTCGTCGCGGCAAACTCTGCGTATCAGCTGGTTGTGGATCTCTGGCTCGAATGAGCGCGCCGAGGGTAAAACCTGACGGGTTCACTACTCA
This sequence comes from Amycolatopsis sp. NPDC000009, assembly GCF_055563465.1. Lineage (NCBI taxonomy): Bacteria > Bacillati > Actinomycetota > Actinomycetes > Pseudonocardiales > Pseudonocardiaceae > Amycolatopsis > Amycolatopsis sp. NPDC000009. Next base: position 233,689 of record NZ_JBVHDI010000004.1, on the reverse strand, counting down.
GAGTGGACTTCGGCACACCGTGCTCGATTAAAGAGCCGGCCGAATTCGTCTCCGAGCGCCGCGGGCGTCCAATGCGCGTTCAGCCCGCTGGGATTGGGCAGGACCCAGACCCGTGCCCCGCCGATCTCGCCGTCCTGCGGGCCGACCTTCGCCTTCGGCAGGCCGAACGCTGTCCGGAAGGCCGTGATCCCGACCACGGCGAGCCAGCGTGGCCGGTATTCGGCGACCCTCGCCGTGAGGAGGCGCCCGCCTTCGCGGAATTCGTCCGGGGTCAGCTCGTCGGCCCGCGCCGTCGTCCGCGCGACGACGTTCGTGATGCCCAGGCCCAGGCCGAGCAGCTCGTGCTGCTCGCTGGGATCGAGCAGGCGCGGGGTGAAACCGCCGCGGTGCAGCGCGGGCCAGAACCGGTTCCCCGGCCTGGCGAAGTGCAGGCCGAGCGCGCCCGAGTAGAGACCAGGGTTGATCCCGCAGAACAGCACGTCCAGATCGGGCGCGATGACGTCGTCGATGGTCTTGCCGTAGGCGGCGGCCAGCTCGTCCTTGGTCGGTTTGGTCCTCACCCCGCCAGTTTCCGGCACGCTGGCGGGTATGGATCAGGGGGCGTTCACGGCCGACGGCTGCGCGGTCGAGGTGTACCGGCTGCTGCCGCCCGGCGACGAGCCGGGGATCGTGCACGCGGCGATCCCGGAAGGCGCCTCGATCCTGGAGCTCGGCAGCGGCACCGGGCGGATCACGCACGCGCTGCTGGACCTGGGGCATCAGGTGGTCGCGGTGGACGACTCGCCGGAGATGCTCGCCCACGTCCGCGCGGACAAGGTGTGTTCGAAGATCGAGGAACTGCGGCTCGAACGGGTCTTCGACGCGGTACTGCTGGGCAGCCACCTGGTCAACACCGCCTCCGCGGTCGATCGCGAGGCCTTCCTGTCCACCGCTCGCGCCCATGTCGCACCCGGCGGCCGGGTGCTCGTCGAATGGCATCCGCCGCGGTGGTTCGAGTCGGTGCGCGATGGCCAGGGCGGCACGCTCGGCCGGGTCGGCGTCCGGCTCGACCAGGTCGTCCGCGACGGCGACCTGCTGTCGGCCGTCGTGCGGTACTCGGCGGCGGGCCGGTCCTGGAGCCAGCCCTTCACCTGCCGCCGGCTGGACGCGGAGGCGCTGAACACCGCACTGACCAGGGCGGGCCTGGTTTTCGAGCGCTGGCATAGCGACGACCGAACCTGGTTCTCGGCGACCCCCGCGTGACCTGGGACACCCACTTTCGTCTCAAGGGGTGGTCAACTCACCACGATGTGCGTACTGTTTGTGATCTCGCACACAAGGTCGTATCGAGGAGGCGTTTTGCAGCTTTCGCTCATCCTCGGCCTGGTCGCGTTGATCTTCGTGGTGGCCACCGTGCTGGTGATCGCGGAAGACCGGCGGGCCGCGCGGCGCGCGGCCCAGCGACGGCAGGCGAGGCTAGCGGACCTGGGCGAGGTCGACCCGCTCGCCACGCAGCGGCTGCATCTCGACCGTTGAGGGAACGGGCTTCCGCACGAGGCTGAGCAGCAGCGCCCCGGCGATCCAGCCGAGCATCGCGCCACCGGTGTTGTTGAGCAGGTCGTCGACGTCGAAGATCCGGTAGACGTAGGGCGCGGTGCCGAAGTTCGCGGTCAGCTGCGTGATCTCGATCAGCAGCGACGCGGCGAGCCCGATCAGCGTCGTGCCGATGAGGCCGCGTTTCCAGAGGGTCCTGGCGAAGAAGCCGAGCGGGACGAACAGCAGCACGTTCATGGTGGCCTGCTGGAAGGTCTGGGTGGTGAACCAGTCGGCCATCGGCAGCCCGTGCTTGAGCAGTTCGGTGTGGATGTCGGTGACCCACTGGAACGGGTTCAGCTGCACGGTCTGGCTCAGCCGTCGGGCGCCGGGGCCGGGCAGCGGCAGGAAGGTCACCGCCAGGGTCATGGTGACGTAGAGCAGCACGGCGGCCGTGGTCAGAACGGGACGAAGCCGCACCCGGCCGTGCCGCGCGTGCAGGACGATCAGCTGCGGGATCAGCACCGTCGCCCAGAGCGCGAAGAAGCCGATCAAGCCGTACTGCAGGGCGGTGACCTGTGCGTTCGTCATGACCACGACGTTATGGATCAGCCGGGTGCGGCCACTTCGGTCGAAGGGCCGCCGCCGCCGGGGCCGGATCGGCCGAGTGGCCGACCCCGGTCTTGGCCGATCGGCGATATTCGATCCCTGATCCGCCGTCGGACGTGGGATTCTGCCTGGATGGTGCTCGTTCGACGGCTCATCCCCGCGGACCTCGACGTCTTCCGTGAGATCCGCCTGCGTGCCCTGACGGACACGCCCGAGAACTACGGCTCGATCGCCGCGGCCGAACGCGCGCAGTCCGACGAGGAGTGGCTCGCGAAGCTGGCCGGGGACGTCTGGTTCGCCGCCTTCGACGACGGGCGCGCGGTGGGTCTCGTCGCCGGGCGGGCGCGCGACGACGGCTGGATCCTCTATTCGATGTGGGTCGCGCCCGAAGCCCGTCGCCGGGGATTGGGCACCAGGCTGATGGGTGAAGTGCGGTCGGCCGCCGAGGAAGACGGTGCGCGCGAGGTGTGGCTGCACGTCGCGGAGGACAACGACCACGCGCGGCGGTTGTATCTGCGGCTCGGTTTCATCGCGACGGGGGAACTGGAGCCGATGCCGAACGACGTCACCCGGCGGCGCGAACGTCTCTATCTGCCGGTCGCCATGTGACGTTTGCCTATCGTCCTGCTTTCTCCCCTGGTGAAGGTCAAATCCGCAAGGCAGACTCCACCGCCGTGCGAATCGGAGGAAGCATGAAACTCTCTACCCGGCTGGCCGTGGTCGCCGGTGCCGCGCTGACCGCGCTGGCCGCCGTCGCCGCGCCCGCGTCCGCCACGTCGGCGACCACCGACGTCCGGCTGATCACCTTCAACGATCTGCACGGCAACCTCGAACCGCCGTCCGGTTCGAGCGGCCGTGTCACGCTCCCCGACGGCAAGACCGTCAACGCGGGCGGTGCCGCCTACCTCGCGACGCACCTGAAGAAGCTTCGCGGCGAAGTACGCAACTCGGTCGTCCTTTCGGCCGGCGACAGTATCGGCGCGTCGCCGGTGATCTCGGCGCTGTTCCACGACGAGCCGACCGTCGAACTGCTGAACCAGCTCGGTGTCGAGGCTTCCGTGGTGGGCAACCACGAATTCGACGAGGGTCTGCAGGAACTCCGCCGGATGCAGCACGGCGGCTGCCACCCGGCCGACGGCTGCCAGTTCCGCGAGTCCTTCAAGGGCGCGAACTTCCCCTTCCTCGGGTCCAATGTGTACTACGAGAACGGCTTCCCCGCGCTGCTGCCGTTCAGCATCGAGTTCTCCGGCGGCGTCCCGATCGGTGTCATCGGCGCGACGCTGAAGGATCTGCCGCAGGTCGTCACCCCGGAGGCGATCAAGGGCCTGAAGTTCGGCGAAGAGGTCCAGGCCATCGACCGCACCGCCAAGATGCTCGACATGTTCGGCGTCAAGGCGCAGGTCGTGCTGCTGCACCAGGGCGACAACTCCGAGACCGCCGGTCCGGACGAATGCAAGGTCAAACCGGGCGCCGCGACCGCGATCGCGCGGAAGGTGACGTCCAAAGTGGACGCCATCTTCACCGGGCACAGCCACCAGCAGTACAACTGCGTGATCAACGACCCCGAGGGCAAGCCTCGCCCGGTGATCCAGGGCGCGTCGTTCGGCCGCCTGCTGTCGGTCGTCGACCTGAAGATCGACCGCCGCACCCTCGATGTCGTCCGTGGCGAGACCAAGGCGCACAACCAGATCGTCACCCAAGACGTCAAGCCGGACCGTGGTGTCCAGGACCTGATCGACGAGGCCAAGGTCAAGGCCGCGCCGATCGCGAACAAGGCCGTCGGCACCATCACCGCGGATCTGGTCGCCAAGGGCGCCCCCTCCGGCGAATCGCCGCTCGGCGACGTCATCGCGGACGCCCAGCTCGAAGCCACGAAGTCGAACGGCGCGCAGATCGCCATGACGAACCCGGGCGGCATCCGCACGGACTTCACCTTCCTGTCCTCGCCCGCCGGCGAGGGCGACGGCGTCGTGACCTACGGCGAGGCGTTCGCCGTGCAGCCGTTCGCGAACATCATGCAGACGATCACGCTCACCGGGGCCGACCTGAAGAACGTGCTCGAACAGCAGTGGCAGGCCAACGGGGTCGTGCGGATCCTGCAGATCTCGAAGTCGCTCAAGTACTCGTACTCGGCGTCGGCGGCCCAGGGGGCACGTGTCTCGAACCTGACGCTCGACGGCACGCCGATCGACCCGGCGGCGTCGTACCGCGTCTCGGTGAACAACTTCCTCGCCGCCGGCGGGGACGGCTTCACCGAGTTCACGAAGGGGACCGATCTGTCGGGTGGTCCGGTGGACCTGGACGCGCTGATCGCGTACTTCGGGGCGCACCCGGGTATCGCGCCGCCTGCCGCGGACCGGATCACCGTCGTGCCGTAGCTGCTCTCGCGGGTGTCGTGAAAGGGTCGTTCCTGACGTTTTTCGTCCTGAACGACCCTTTCCTGACATCCACGGGGTGGATTTGTCAGTGACCCAGGGCACAATGGCCGCCATGACGACCTGGGAAGAAGTCGTGGAACTGGCGGGCAGGCTGCCCGAGGTCGAGGAGTCCACTTCGTACCGCACGCCGTCGCTCAAGGTCGCGGGCAAGAGCTTCGCCCGGCTGCGCACCGAGGCCGAGGGCGGGCTGATGCTGCTGTGCGAGCACGCGGAGAAGGAGGCACTGCTGGCCTCCGGCGACCCCGCGTACTTCACCACGCCGCATTACGACGGCTACGGCGCGATCCTCGTCGACCTGGAGAAGGCCGAGAAGACGCAGCTGCGCGAACTCATCGAGGATGCCTGGCGGATGAAAGCACCCGCCAGGCTCACGAAAGGACTGAACGACTAGGGCGTGTTTCATCTGCCTGTTCGATGGGCTTCGTGATCCAGGTGGTTCCTGGCGGTGCGGGCGGATCGGCCTCGTACCGGGTCGTACTCGGCCGCGTCCGCCCGTGCCGTCAGGGGCCGCCTGGGCGCGGAGACCGCGAACTTGGCTGATGAAACGCGCCCTAGCGGAGTTCACCTTCGAGCAGACTCATCAGGTACTCGTCGTGCCACTGGCCGTTCCGGCCGCGGAACGACTGCCGGTGCCTGCCGTCCACCTGGAACCCGATCTTCTTGTAGACGTGGATCGCGGCCTCGTTGTCGACCACGACCCACAGCGCGATCATGTGCAGCCGCATCATGTCGAAGCCGTAGCGGCAGAGCGTGCGCATGGCGTCGGTCCCGTAGCCGCCGCCCCAGTGGTCCTTCTCGCCGAGGTAGATGTCGAGCTCCGCGCGGCCGCTCTCCGGCGTGGCGTCACGCAGGGTGCAGGTGCCGATCAGCGTGCCGACGGCGAGGCTCTCGATCGCGAAGTTCACCTGGCTGAAGCTGTTGGGCTTCCGGTGGGCGAAGCGCTCGCGGATCTGGGCGAGGGATTCCGGGTGGTCGGCGGTCAGCCAGCGCGTGACCTCCGGGTCGTTGTGCCAGCGCCACAGCGTGTCCGCGTCCTCGGGTTCCAGCGGGCGCAAGCGGATCAGTTCACCGGTCAGCATCGTCCATCCCAAGATCGGTATCGGACTTTCCAGACTATTGGGCGACACCTGCGAGCAGCCACCGCTTAACGGGGACTTCCAGCAGCACCCTGGCGCCGAACGGCTCGATCTCCACGCCCGCCGCCCAGCCGTCGTACTTCGCCGACAGGGCCGCCAAAACGTCCTCGCGCAGGGTTCCGCGGTGGACGCGTGCCAGGCCTTCGGCGACAACCGGCGCGTCGCCGTCCTCCAGTGCGATGCTGACGCGAGGATCGTTGCCGGCGTTGCGTACCTTCACGTTCCGCTCGCCGCTGCCGATCCAGAAGACGTCGTCGAGGTACACGAACCACACCGGCGTGACGTGCGGCGATCCGTCCGCACGGAGCGTGCACAACCAGGCGTTGCGCTCCCTGGCGAGCCGTTCGATAAGCGATTGATCACGTTTCACCAGGTCAGCCTGCCCGAAAGCTAGGGTGCCGGGCGTATGAAGGTCCACCAGTACTGCTACTTCGCCTTGAAGAGCGAAACCGTGTCCGCCGGGGAGATCACCGCGCGGCTCGGCATGGAGCCCGACGAGGCCCTGGTACTGGGCTCGCGGTCCGCCGAACACCGGTTGCCGCGGATGCACGCCTGGAAGGTGACGCATCGCGGTTCGGAACCGGTCGACGACCAGATCGAGAGCGTGATCGGCAGGCTCGCCCCGGTCCGTCCGGAGATCCGGAAGCTGGTGGACGAGGGGGCGAGCGCGGTGCTGCAGGTGGTGCGCTACTTCCATCACCGTGACGGCGGCGAGGAGTTCGGCTGGCACCTCTCGCCGGCCGTGCTCGCGTTCCTCACCGAAGCCGCCGCCGCGCTCGACGTCGACGAGTACGACCTCAGCGAATGAGCTTCGGCCGGTCCGGTGCGCGGCGGGAACGCCGAAGATGGTGGGATGGTGCCCCACAGCCGGACAACCCCGTTGGGAGCCCAGCATGTCGAGCGAGAACTGGCCGCTGAGTCAGGATCCCGAGTCGCCGGTGATCATCTCCCGGTCGCTGGTGGAGGATCCGTCGAACCTCGCGTTCGTCGTCCTGGACGACGACGGTGACTGGTTCATCAGCGACGGCAACGAGTTCTCCGAGGACATGGAGATGAACAAGGACGCGTTCGGCGCGCTGCCGCTGCGGGAAGCGGTGGAGCTCATCCCCGAACTCGCCGCGCTCGCCGGCCTCCCCACCGGCATGGCCGCCGACTGGGATCCGGAGCGGCGCTCGTGGCTGCTGAGCTCGGTCGCCGACTCGGACGACGACGAGGAAGACCTCCTGGTGCGCGCCGCTCGCCTCGCCGCGTGGACGCATCCGGGCTCGCCGCTGGAAGAAGTCCAGGTGAGCACCGAACTCGCCGAGATCTCCACCGACCCCGCGGCCCCGGCCCGCGCCGTGCGCCAGGTCGTCCGCGAGGCCGACGGCAGCTGGCTGCTCGTCGGCTTCCAGGTGCCGGAGAACGAGGACTTCGAGGTCGAAGCCCTCGAAATGGAGCATGCCGTCACGCTGTACCCGGACGTCGCCCTGGTGCTGAGCGCAGCACCTGGTCAGGTCTACGACCGGCCGAGCGCCGACGCGCCTTGGGAACTCGTCGAAGGCTGACTCAGCTCAGGTCGCAGTACATGACGTGCAACCCGATGCGCCCCAGCGTCGGGTGCTCGAACGCGCCCGGCACCGTCCCGACGATCTCGAACCCGAGCCGTTCGTAGATCCGGATCCCGGCCACGTTCGACTCGGCGACCGCGTTGAACTGCATCCCCGCGAAACCCTGTTCCCTGGCCCACTCCAGGGCGTTCGCGCACAGCGCGCTCCCGACACCCTTGCCGCGCAAGTCCTTGTCCACCATGAAACTGGCCGTCGCCACATGCGATCCGGGTCCGCCGCGGTTCGGCCCCATCTTGGCCGTGCCGAGCACGCGGCCGTCCTCGACCACGACCACCGTCCGGCCCGGCGGCTTCTCGACCCAGGTCCGGCGGGCGTCGTCCTCGGTGAGGTCCGGGTCGTAGGTGTATGTGTCCGCCGCCCGCACGACTTCGCGCACGATCGGCCAGACCTGGGGCCAGTCCTCGTCACGGAACTCCCGGATCTCCATATCCGGCACCGTAACAACGACGGGAAATCAATAACCCGTCCGGCGGTTCCGGTAACACCGCCAGGCGAAACCGGAACCCACGAGCAATCCGGCGCCGGTCGAGGCCGCGTCGATCCAGACCCTCGTCGCACCGGACTCCGGTTCGACGCGTGCTCCCAGTGGCAGGCCGGCCGCGATCTCGTCGATCCTGGCCTGGACCGACCGGTGGTCGAAGACGCTCAAGTCGCCGTCCTCCGCCAACGTGGTCAGCCAGCGGCGAACTTCGTCGTTCTACGCGCGGGAGAAACCGGGGAATTCGAGCGAAGCCGTCCGAAACCCGCCAGGACCCATGCATTGCAGCGGCTTGCCTGTGGACGCGTCGAGGTATTGACCTTGCGGCCCGCATTCGTCGCCCGCCTTCGCGAAGATGACGGTGTACGCCCCCGGGCCGCTGCCCGCTGACCTGGTGGGCGAGTTTCATGATCGGCTCCAGTCGTGGCAGGAGCAGGCGGTGGGGCGGACGTGGGCGACGTGGATCGCCTTCAAAGTCGGGAGGTTGATCCAGTAGGCGGAGTTCTTGTTGAACCCGGTACCGCCGGAGGCCGGGTCGGAGACCAGGACCTGTTTGGTGGCGGGGTTGTAGCCGATGGCGGTGAACCAGTGCTGCACGCCGACTTTGCTGCTGCTCCAGCCCGAGCGGCCGAGGCTCAGGATTGAGTAGTCCTACTTACTTGGTGTGGGTAGATCGACTCGAAACAGTGTTTTCGCTGCTCACGGGTGGTGTGACGGGTTGAGTGGGTACGCGTCGCTGTCGTAGGGTGACTAGTGGTTACCGACGACGGGGAGGCGTTTGTGACGGGTTATCAGGTGGTGGTCGACAAGATCCGCGGCACGGGTCAGGCCGCCGGGCGGGTCGTCGATGGCCTACGTGGCGCTGGGTGTCCGGCCACGGTGCCGACGGGTGATCTTGGTATGCCGGGGTCGCGGGCAGCGTTGGCGATGGCTCGGGTCAAGCATGTGTTGGTGTCTCGGCAGGCGCGCTTCGAAGCCCGACTCGATACTCACGCAGGGAACATGGCGAAGGCCGCGGACTTGTATTCGGGCCAGGAAGCGGCTGCGGCGGCGGATATCACGGTGCCCGTGCCTGGGTCTGGACCGGTGAAGGCCAACTGATGGTCACGTGGGGTGAGGCGACGCGCTGGAATCCGGCGGTGCTGCAGGAGGCGGTCGGGGCGATCAACGCGGCTTACAACAAGCTGGTGGCGTGTTCGGATGATCTGCGCGACATCAACACGCCTGAGGGGTGGCATGGTGACGCGGCCGGCGCGGCGGCCACTGAGGTGAATCAGATTATCGATGGTCTGGAGGAGTACGCAGCGGACATCGCGGCGTTGCGCCGAGCGGCCGGTGATACCGGGGATGCGATCACCGGTGTGCAGAACGGGGTGCGGGAAGCCGAGACGATCGCCTCGGGCAACCACTTCACGATCGCGGCCGATGGCGCGGTCGTCGACAACGGGGTGCCGGATGTGCCACCGGAGCAGGCTCGGTTGGTCGCGGAGGAGCGCGCCCGGCTGGCCGAAGAGCTGAAAGACCGGGTCGAGCAGGTCTTGCGGCAAGCGTCCGACATCGACGACGACTTGTGCGCGGTGTTGGGGCGGATCGAAGCCGGGAACGTCATCGATGCCACGGGGAACGACAACGAGAACACCAGCCTGGCTGCGGCAGGCAACTCGGGAGCGGTGAACGGCGCCTTGTCGGTACTGGCTCCTCCGCCGGTGGGCGCGGATCCGTCGATGAACGCCGCGTGGTGGGCAGCCTTGTCCGAGGCGCAGCGCAAGCAGTTGATCGCGCAGCACCCCGATTGGGTCGGTAACCGGGACGGGGTGAAAGCCTCCGATCGCAGCAGCGCGAACCTGAACCTGCTCGAGGAGCAGAAACGCGGCTTTGCCGCGGAGCTGGAGCGGCTTCGGCGGGAGGATGGCGATTCCGATGAGATCGCGCGCCTCGAGGAGCGGGTGAAGGCGATCGACTCGATCACCGGGATGATGCACAACCCGGACGGCAGCCTGAACCCGAACCGGCAGCTGATGTCACTGGATCTGACCGGTGATCATCCGAAGGCGGCGATCGCCAACGGCAATGTCGACACCGCCGAGCATGTCGCGGTGTTCACTCCGGGTATGAACTCCACGGTCGATGGGAACATGCCGGGCTACGTTGATGACATGGATGGTGTCGCGCGCAGCGCCGAGCGAATGCTCGCCACCCAGGGTGGTGGTTCGGTGGCCACGGTCACGTGGATCGGCTATGAACCCTCCACCTTCGATGATCCGGCGTCGTTGATGGGGTTGGCGACCGCGGAAAACGTGGACGTCGGCGGGGACAAACTGGCGAAGTTCGATCAGGGCATCAACGCCTCGCGCCCGACTGATCCGCATCTGACCGCGTTGGGGCATTCGCAAGGGTCGATCGTGACCGGGATCAGCCTCACCCACGGCGGTACTGGGGTGGATGACGCGGTGGTGTTCGGCAGCCCGGGTGTGGCGAACAATTTCGGGACTGACAACACTGCCCACGACCTGAAGGTGCCCGAGGGGCACGCCTACAACATCAAGGCCGAGGGTGACGCGGTCGCCCAGTATGTGCCGGAGACGTGGCGGTATGGCCGGGCGCCGTATGCGATGGAGGGGATGAATCAGCTGTCGGCTGATGCCGCGGTGGGCGCTGATGGGGCTCCCCTGGCGGCGTCGCAGGGGCACAGCGAGTACACCAAGACGATGCCCGGTGGGGCTGATTCGACCAGCAAGCACAACATCGCCGCTGTCGTTGCGGGTATGCCGCAGTTGGCTGTCGCCGCCCGCTAGGAAGACGTGTTTCTCATGCCGAGCCGAACTTCTTTTGCCGTGATCATGACCGCGAGCCTGCTGCTGTCGGTGGCGGCGTGCAGTGATGGCGGGCAGTACCTTGGAACACCATCTTCGGAGAAGTCGATGCCCAGTCAGGAGCAGTACGCCGAGCTTTCCCGTAGGCCGTCGATCGAGGAGGCGGTCGCGCACTACGACAAGCTTCGCCAGGCCCTGCAGTCGAGACTGTCCACGGAACTTGGGGTGACGGGCTGGGTGGACAAGCAGGACGGACGCCAGTCGGGGTGCTCGAACGAGTTCCCCGGTGTGGACAGCCGGGACGCGGTCCGGATGTTCTTAAGCTTCTTGATCGCGCCGAAGCCGGCGGGCGAGCAGTGGCCGGCGGCGACGCGGATCATGACCGAGGTCGGCGCGGCACATGGGTTCGACAAACCGGGACTGCAAGTGAACAAGCCGCCGGCGTTCGAGTTCGAGCTGAAAGACCAGTATCAGGCGAGCGTGACGCTGTCGACGGATAAGACCACGGTGATCTCGATCGAGACCGGCTGTCACTTGACGACCGCGGCCAAGCAACGCGCTGGCGGGGCTCCTGCTTCGGGAACCTCTCGGGGGTGAGCGTGCTGGATACCTCGGAATCGCCAGCGCGTCGCGGGCTGCTGGCGGTGGTGTGTGTGGTGTTGGTGCTCGCGGGTGGGCTGGTCGCGTTCACGCTCGGTGTGGGTGGGGCGATGAGCAGTGACTCGTGCCGACCTGGTGACTGGTCATTCTTGTGCACCAGCACTGGCCAGAACGTCGCGTTCTGGCTTCCGCTCGCCGGTTGGATAGCCTCGATTGTCCTCGGCGGGCTGTGTGTCGCGCGGCTCGAGCGGCGGAGCCGGTCCCCGTGGCTTGGGGTCGCTGTGGGCGCGGCGGCGTTCCTGGTCATCGTGGTGATTGACTGGCTGATCGTATCCAGGTGAGGCCGTAGCGGGGTGTCCCGGTTTCGCCTGGACGCGCTACGAGGTGCTAGACGGTGAGCAGCCATTGCCTTGGGATCTGGTTCGCCAGGCCGCTGCGGAGCGAACCAGATCCATGGCCACTGTGTGGACGAACGTCGGAGTGTTGTCTCAAACGTGTGCCTCGCCTGTCGTGTGGCTAGCTTGCCTTCGTCCCCTCGTGGTCCTGGCTGGCGGGAACTGCTGATTCGCCTGGCAGCAACGTCGGGATATGGGCGAAGAGTGCTGCGCGCTGAACGAAGTGACCGCTCTTCGTCCATTCAGGTGCCGCGTTGTTGATGCGCAGCAGTTCAATGAACTCGGTGAGGGCGACGTGCGCGGCGTCGGGTCGTTGGCTCTTCCAGTGATCGTGAAGCCAGTCCAAGGGCAACGAGTCCTGAGGGTAGGTGGCGACGATGGGGAGGAAGTCGGGCGCGGGTAGAGCGTCCGTCGTGTCGGCGAAGAAATGCTCCCGCACGTAGAGGCTCTTGCCGTTGACGTAGCGCTGAGGTCGGATGGATGTGGGAAGCCGGCCAGGCAGACTGGCGCGGGTCATGCCGTTCCATCGTTGAGGATCCCGGCGGCTAAGGCATCGGGCAAGCGCTCCGGAGGGCAGTTTGTCAACGCCGAGAGCGAGAAAGACTGCGCGGCAGTCGACGACGAGCGGTGGACCCTGTCGGTGGTACTGGGGGTGAGCGTGAGCGTTGGTGACGGCGACGCAAGGGTGTTCGGCGACCCCGACACGCGAGAACCGCTGACCGAGTGGGACGACGCGGTAGAGGCCGTGGAAGACCCGGCGCACGTGGTCACCTTCGGACGCCAGGTCCAATCCAAGGGCATCCTCGGCGGCTCCGAAGAAGCCGGACGACACATCGGCTACCTGAGCAAGTACCTCACCAAATCCACCGGTGAAGTCGTCGAAGCCGACACCGCGCGGCAGAAGGATCATCACGACCGCTTGCACGCGGAACTGTCCGTGACGCCCTGCTCGCCTCGGTGCGCGGTGTGACTGCTCTACGGCATCAACCCAAGGGAGCCAACGGAAAGACGACTCCGGGGCACTGCAAAGGACGGGCTCACCGGCGAACCACGCTCGGCCTGCCGGGGCGTCGGGTGCTGGTGTCGCGGAAGTGGTCGGGCAATACGCTCGTTGACCACAAGGCCGATCGGAAGGCTTTCGTGATCGAGGCGCTGGCGGCGGTCGGGATCGAAAAACCAACACCGGACCCGACGCGGCTGGTATGGCGCAAGGTCGACTCGAGCGACGCGAATGTGCCCCCTCGGGACCACTTGGTGATGCACGCCATCTCCGAACGCATCACCTGGAAAGCCGAGTACGACAAGGCATTGCTCGCCGCTCAGAGTCCGCCGGATCTTTCGGCAACTCAGGGTGTGGCTGCTTAGGAACTGGGGGAGGGAACACGTGGAAGCCAAGTATCTGACGGTCGAAGAGGCGGCCGTCTACCTCAACACCGGCCTTCGCTTCGTACGTCGACTGATCGCCGAACGTCGGATCGCCTTTCACAAGGCGGGGGTTCATGTCCGTCTGGCTCTCGCAGATCTGGAGAGCTTCATGCAGGCGGGGCGGGTGGAGCCGATCACGCGCGCCTCGGTCCGCCGTGACCTGGGAAGGGCGGCCTGAGATGGCGAACAGGCGTGGGCATCGTGGTTTCGGGACTGTTCGGCAACTTCCGTCCAAGCGGTGGCAGGCTCGCTATCCCGGACCTGACGGAATCATGCGGCCAGCGCCTGACACCTTCGACACGAAGCGGGCCGCTGAACGCTGGCTGTCGTTGACGGAAACGCGGGCAAAGCGCAAGCTCGGCGACTACGCGGACCAGTGGATCACCCAACGGCCTGGGCTTCGCCCGCGAACGGTCGAGCTGTACAAATGGTTGCTGCGTAAGCACATTGCACCGGACCTTGGTGGGGCCGAGTTGGGCAAGCTGTCGACGGCGGTCATTCGTCAGTGGCGCGCGGATCGTCTGGTGTCTCGGAGTCCGTGACCGCCAAGGTCTATCGGCTTCTGCGGGCGATTTTGAACACGGCGGTGGATGAGGACAAGATCTTGCCGCGCAATCCGTGTCGAGTCCGCGGTGCCGATCGCGAGAATCCGGACGAACGGCCGGTGATCACCGTGGCCCAAGTGTTCGACCTGCCCAGCCGGATGCCGGAGCGTTTCCGTGCCCTGGTGCTCCTCGCCGCGTTCGGTTCGCTGCGGTGGGGTGAGGTGACCGCGCTGCGCCGGTGCGACGTCGCTGAGGACGCGGGCTGGGTACGGGTGTCGCGTGCGATGGTCGAGGTCCCCGGTCGCGGGCTCATCGTCGGGCCGCCCAAGTCGAGGGCGGGTGTCCGGACGCTGATCATCCCGACGGCGATCGGCCTGACCTGCTGCGTCACCTGGAGACCTGGGTCAAGCCCGAACAAGACGCGCTGCTCTTCACCGCCGAGCGAGGTGGGAACGCGGTGCGTCGGCCGAACTTCAGTCAGCGGACGAAGTAGGTCGAGATTGTGGAGAAGATGGGTTTGAAGGGGCTGCACTTCCACGACCTGCGGCATGCCGGGAACATCTGGGCGTCGAAGGCGGGCACGTCGACCAAAGACCTGATGGCGCGGATGGGACATGACGACATGCGGGCGGCGCTCATCTACCAGCGGGCGACGAGTGAGGCCGACGCGCAGATCGCGGACCGGCTGGCCAAGTTCGTCGACCGCCACCGCAAGGGCACGACTCCGGACGACGACGAAGATCAGGACGGCCAACCGGTCCCGGTCGGCTAATGGCACGTTAATGGCACGCGAGAGCCGATGAGCGGACAAAGCGAAAGCCCCAGGTCCTAAGTGGACATCCACTGACCTGGGGCTTTCGCGTGAGAGCGGATGACGGGAATCGAACCCGCGTATTCAGCTTGGGAACCAGGGTGATCATGCTGGAAAGTGCCCCTGACCTGCGGATGGCACTTGCTCGGAGTGGCCGCGATTGACCGTGGTTGACCCCTCTGAATGGCCCGCTAATGGCCCAACGCACCCCGTCCTCACCTGCGTCTTTGTGCCTGTTCGCTCCGCTTCCCTCGCCCCTGCCATCTCTAGCACCGGGTCGGTCGTGTCAAGGCACGCTTTCCCGCCTTGATGCGGGCGGCACGGTGTTAGACGCTGAGTAGCGAGGGACAACCCGGTGACCACTGCCACGCGGTCAGGTGGGTCGGGTGATCTGACGTCGTGCTCCATAAGTCTCCGCTGGCGGCGGCGCGCTGCGCGGTGCTGCCTCATCGGCGGGCTCGCCCGGCGGCGCCTGCCGGAGCGGAGCGGGAGGCCGGCGTCCGCCATGGGGCGAAGCCCGCCGTACGGGCGGTGACATGCGCGCCGCCGGTGGCGGCGCCTTGATCCCATAGAGCCAAGTTCGGCAGATGATCTCAAAGACAGCATCTGCGGTGCGGCAGGCGCCGCTCAGAGAGGTTGCACTATCCGGCTAAACCAGCAGTGGAGTGCCATCGAAGCTGTGCACGTGCATGAGGGTGGAGATCGTTGAATCACGATCAATATGTTCATCAAGTAGTGGCTTGCCCTCAGAGCCTGCGCCATCGGAGGCAGGTCCGATGATCGGGATCCACCAGACGCCATAGGTTGGCGCTTGAGTTGCGACGAGCAAAGTGTCGGCATCGTCCAACTGATCGAAGATCCATTGCAGGGTGTCATCTGGGGTGCATGCAACGATCACGACATCGCCTGTGGCGGCGTGATTCATGCTTTTCAGTTGAGCACCTTGCCCGAGGAGGTCCCAGCCTCCATGAAGGATCTCTAGGACCCGGTGACGTTCCTTTTCGTCTTGATCTTTGGCAATGCGGACGTACACACCGTCAGCCAGCGGCAGCTCAACGTGTTCGACAAGGCGGAGTTCTGGGACGTCGTAGTGGAACCGAGCAGCATCAGCGAACTTGGCCCGAACCTCGTCGACAGTCGCGCCAGATGTGTAGACGCTCTGTGGATAGGAGTAGGTGCTCCAGGGGGAACCTTCTTGCGGAGAGTAGCGGTAGATCGCGTGGACGGTCTTCATATGCCGACTACCTCCCTTGCCTCCTGCTCGCTGAGCCCAACGTCTCTTACCAAGATACTGCGTACGAGGCCGCCCGCCACCGTCTCGCCGTCATGAAAAGCAAACGTGAAGAGGGCCTTCCGACCTTGGTACCTGCGGTGTGAACCCTCTTGGCGCTTTGGGGCGCCGCAATGTGCCTCGATATGGCGGCGAAGCTTCCTCGCCTTCATCGATGGCCAGCGCGGGGTCATGTGAGCGAGGTCGCGCTTAACGGCGGCGCTGTTACACGCCCTCTGGCAGTCTTCCGCGACGGAAAGCCGAAGAGATGATCTCCTAGTCTCCGGGCCGCCCCTGACCGACCTTCGAGTTGCTGGACGTGTTCAAACTGTCACGCTAAGTTTGCAGCATGGAGCACAAGCGGGACGTAGCCCAGTTTGGCGAGAGCGGCTTTCCGTTCAAAGTGTCCGTCGAGACCAACGGCTTTCAGGGCGGTGATGCTGGCCATGGAGGCTATGTCGAGGTAGCGATAGCCGACACCGATGGTTTTGCGGTCGTGGCGAAGCCATCTCAGGAAGCCGATGAGGTTGTGAGACTCCGTGCTTCCGGCGACCTGGAAATGCTTGCCTTGGCTGAGGGCTTGGAGTGGGCAGGACGTCGTTTGCGTGAGCTGCTTGGACCGACAGGCGTTCCAGATACGGCGGAGCCGCCCTGGTGAGCCACGGTGCACCTGCACTCTGTGCGATCGTTATGGAGGGACTAGGGCATCAGCTCTGGCAGAGAAGCCGAGCAGTGAAGCCTGCCTTGACCAAACGGGCATAGGCGGCGGCAGCATCGGACGTGACTGGCTGGTGGACCGCGAAGCCGCGCTCTGCATAGACGGTGATGCGTTGGGTGTCGCCGACCAGCATGTTGATGACGCGGTCCACGTCACCGATGCTCTCGATGTACTCGTCCAACGGCAGCGGCCGCGAAGCGCAGATGACGTCGACCTCGGGCCAGAGCTTCTTGCAGGTCGCGTAAGCGCGTCGCTGCTGGTACGGCCGTGAGATGAGGACGACCGACCCGACCTCGATGCCGCGTGACTCCAGGAGCATCCGCGTGAGCGTGATGTTGTCCCCAGTGTTGCGCGCCTCGGGCTCGACCAGGATGGCGTCATCCGGTACGCCCAGCTCAAGCGCATGTTCGCGGTATTGCACTGCCTCGCCGCGCGGGAAGCGTTCGACGGTCGTCGGCGCGTTGGCCCCGGTGAAGACGATGAGCGGGAACATTCCAGCGTGGAACAGTTCCGCGGTGAAGGTCGCGACCCCGAGATCGTGGCTGCCGAGTCCAATCCCCACGTCGGCGGGCCGGAGTTCGTGGTGCATGTCGTGGTAGTCCCAGAGCGTCTGGACGTCGGCGCGGAGTTCGTCCGGCAGGGTGGTCGAACGCTCGGGCATCTGGGTCTCCGGGGTCAGTCGGGGATCTTGAAAGTGTAGGTCCAGGAGAAGCGGCTTGCGGCGTGCACGCCACGTGCGAACTCGACCACGCGGCCGTCACCTGTGTATGTGCGTCGTTGCAGCACCATGACGGGTTCGCCTGCGGGCAGTTCGAGCTGTTCCGCCTCGTCGGGCGTCGGCATCCGCGCATAGAAGGTCTCGGTCATGGTGTCAGGCTCAAGACCTTGCAGGGTGAGGACCAGAAACCCGCCGCCTCGTCCGGCTGGGCCGGGGGTTGGGTCGACGATGGGCGTGCCTTCGACGTCGGCGGGCCGGTAGTAGCTGGTGAGTACGTGGGTGGGCTGGCCGGCGTCCTTGACTAGTCGTGCCCGCTCGTAGACCGGTGATCCGACCATGACGCCGAGGGCGTCCGCGACTTCTCGGTCAGCTTCGACCTTGGCGACGGTCTGCGTCTGGTCGGTCGGCTTCCAGTCTCGGCCGGATGCTTCACGGTCTGCGACGAAGGCGACGGTATCGCCGTACTTCCACTTGCTCTTCGCGTACCGATCTTTGCCCAGTCGCTTCATGGGCGGGCGTGCACGAACGACTGTCCCGCGTCGTCTGATCGGCGTGACCAGTCCTTCGGCTTCGAGGACCCCAACGGCCTTGCGAACGGTGTTGACGTTGACGTCGTACTCGTCGGCCAATTCGTCTTGCTTGGGCAGCGTGGTGTCCGGGGCGTAGTCGCCCCGCTGGATCGCGTCTCGCAGGATCGCGGCCAGCTCGCGGTACCCAGTGCCCACCTGGTCCTCCTTCGTCGGTCGATAACGCTAGCGGTATCACCCCATCATGGTCTACGGAGCCCGATAGAGATAGTTCTATTGACAACTCGCGCGACGAAGCGCTTAATAGAACTACCTCTAACAGGTGTAAGCCCGATAGGGCTCCAGAGACGACAGGAGACAGACGACATGGCGATCGCCAAGGGACACCGTTTCGAGATCGACTTTGATGCCGCGTTCCCGCTGGGGCTGGTGATGGTCGGTGAGATCGCGCCGGACAACGAGTACCAGTCGCGGGAAGACCGGTCCGCTGGCCGACCTGTTCGTCAGCGGGTCGACGAAGTGACGGGCAAGCGTCAGTGGAAGGCCACGGTCACCGACCCGAGCGAGACGAACTCCAAGCGTGCGTCTTACGACGTCACGTTCCTGGCAGATGTGCAGCCGGTGCCGACCACGTCGGAGGTGCTGCCGGGTATGCGGCCGATCGAGCTGGAGGGCCTGACGGCTGAGCCGAAGGTGGCTGGTCAGGGCGAGTTCAAATACCAGTCCTATGTGTTCCGCGCGACCGGCTTCAAGACCGCTGCATCGGGTGGCGCTTCGAAGTCTGGCCGGGCCTCCAACGCTGCTGAGTCCACGCCCAAGGCGGCGTGATGACGGGCCGGGTGCTTGGCAGTCAGGGCGTGGCCGTGGTTCCACCGCACCTGGTCCAAGCCTGGGAAGAGGCGTACCGCCACTACAGCGCGATGGCGCAGCGGACCGCACATGGCGGGGACGCCCTGGCGGCGCATGACATGGCCGTCGCTTCCTTCGCGGTGGCGTCGGCGTGGCGGGATCTGGCAACGCAGGGCCAGTTGCCGTGGTGGGTGCTGGCGGCGGTGACGGCTGCGGCTGAGGGGTTCGAGGAGAACGCGCGGTCGTGGGAGATGCGCGCTTACAGCGAGGAAGGGCAGGGCCGTGGCGTTCAACGCGATGTGGAAGCCGGGACGGCAGGCGGTCGCGGGCATGCAGGGCCATGGTTCGGCGAACCCGGCCCTGGTGATCTACCTGGATCCGGACAGCCTGGCGATCCTGCCGCCCTCCGACCCGGCCGAGTGGCCGGAGTTCATCCGGCTCCTTCGCCAAATCCGCGACAGCGCGGACGAACTGGCCGTGTTCCTCGACAAGCACAAGGCGGTGCGTAATGACGACGCCGGGCCGGAATGAGCCGCAGACGCTGAAGGACGCGCACGCGGTAGCGGCGGCGAGTCGTCCTCTGCCGGGAGCAAACCTGTCGGCGTGGCTGAAATGGCACCAAGCGAACGCGCGGATGTACCGCGCTGTGTCCGATGTGGACCGAGGGCACCACCACGAACTTCGTTACTGGGTGGGCTATGAGGAGCGGAAGGCGGAGGAGGTGGCCGCGCAGATTCAGAAGAACAAGTCTCAAGCTAGCTGAGAACTCAATAGCTGTCGGGAAAACGTGCGTGGGGACGTGCGGCGTACAAACACGTCCTCACGCGCTTCCCGAGTCTCGTAAGGCGCAGAACCGGTAACTGGCCTAGGAAACCTCGCCGGTCCTGCGCTGTCCACAACCTCTGGAAGTGAACAATGACAACGCTAAACGATGGCAACAAGCGACCGCTAGACGGGGTCACCCGAACGCGCTGCACAGTCTGCAAGCGGTTCGCGAAGCTTCTGCCCGGTGAGACGGAATGCGCTCCCTGCCGGGGAATGCTGCCGCTGGACCTGACCGGCGGTGGTCGCCGATGAACACGAACGGGATCGGTCTTCTCCTCGTCGGCGGCGGAGTGCTGGGTGTGGTGGTGTGGCTGCTGCACAAGCTCGGCCGCGCGCTGGCCACGATCGCGGAAGTCCTCGCCGCCGCTGCGGTCGTCTTCATTGCACTGTGGTCGGCGGTGAAGTTGTTGGGGTGGCTGGGAAAGCAGGTCTTCGCGCACTGGCGTACCAGCCTCGGCGTGATCGCGGTGGCGGTCTGGTGGCAGTGGCTCGGCTGGCTCTCGCTAGCCGTCACCGTGGGTTCGGTCGCGGTGGTGCTGGTGGTGTGGCGGCTGCTCGACGTGGTGTCGTTCGACCGGTGCTGTGGCCGGTTCCTGCGGGCGTGGTGGCTGCGCTGGTTCACCTACGCCCGGAAACTGCCGGGCTGGCTGCACGCCTGCGGTCTGTCCATCTCCGACGGCACCGTGCCCGTGGAAGTGACCGTCAACCTCGTCGGGCGTCGCCGGAAGGCTGTCTCTCGTACTGCGGGCGGTGGTGCTGCGGTTCAGGTGCCAAAGGTGCTGGGCGTGAAGTCGGGGCCGTCCTGGGATGAGGTCCGGGTCCGGCTCGTGCCGGGGCAGAAGCCGGAGGACTTCGACGACGCCGCTCGTGCTCTGGCTGTGGCTCGTAAGGTCACGCGGTGCCAGGTGCGGGAGCTGGAACCCAACGTCGTCTCGTTGGACTTTCAGCGCCGCGACCTCCTTGAAGCTTCGGTGGACTGTGCGGAGCTGCCGGACCTGGCGGCCGTCGACGGCGTGGATCTGCGGCGGGTGTTCGCCGGACGCACTGAGTATGGGAAGGACTGGCGGCTGCCGCTGACCGGTCCGGGCGCTCACATGCTCGTCGCCGGTGCAACCGGGGCCGGAAAGAACTCGGTCATGTGGTCCCCGCTTGTGTCGGCGGCCTCGGCGATCCGGGCCGGGACCGTGCGGGTCTCGGGGATCGATCCCAAGGGAATGGAACTTGCCTACGGGCGCGGGGTCTTCGCCCGCTACGGCGTCGCGGGTAAGGAAGCGATCGAGGTCCTGGACGACCTGGTCGACGGCCTTGAGTCCCGCAAGCGCGAGTTCGCCGGGCACACCCGCAACGTCCCGATCTCC
Source organism: Amycolatopsis sp. NPDC000009 (assembly GCF_055563465.1). Taxonomy (NCBI): domain Bacteria; kingdom Bacillati; phylum Actinomycetota; class Actinomycetes; order Pseudonocardiales; family Pseudonocardiaceae; genus Amycolatopsis; species Amycolatopsis sp. NPDC000009. Next base: position 213,052 of record NZ_JBVHDI010000004.1, on the reverse strand, counting down.
ACCGAGCATCCGTTGGAAGTGCTGGAGTTCGACGAGATCGGCGCGCTGACCAAGTACACCGACCGCAAGACCCGCGAAGCCATCGTCGAACGGGTCGCCATCCTGACCACCCAAGGCCGGGCGCTCGGCTACACGGTGCGCGGGTATGTGCAGGAACCGACCAAGGACACCGTTCCCGTGCGGGAACTGTTCCCACGTCGGGTCTGCCTGCGGGTCACCTCGAAGACTCACGTCGGGATGGTCCTCGGTGACGGCGCGTACGAGCGAGGCGCGTGGGCGAATCGGATCGAGGAGTCGGCTGCTGGTGTCGGCTACATCTGGGGTGAGGGCATTCGCGAACCGCTGCGGGTCCGCGCGGGCTGGGTGCCGGACGAGACGGTCAAGGCGCTGGAGACCTACGTGACCAACGGCGGTGCCCACGTGATCGACCTTCCTGTCCGCCGTGGTGGAGAGGAGGTGGCGGCGTGAACCGCGTTCTGGTGTTTCTCGATGCGATCCGCGATCACCTCGACTCCCACGCCTTTCCGCCGGTTGCGTCCGTGCGGGTTGGTATTGGCTCGGACCCGGTGTCTGTCCAGCTCGATACCGACCGTCTGACGAACGTGGCGCGGAGCTTGGTCGTCTGGGCGGATTCGCTGGAGAACGTGACTGCCTCGATTTGGCGGGTTCCCCATGGCGGCCGTGTGCATCTGGAAGTACAGGGCCGGACGCCCTGCGGCATCCCGGTCGTGGTCTACGGCGGAGTCCGGTTCGACGAAGTGACCTTCCCGGACCTGCCTGCGGGGATGCGGCAGGAGATGCCGGTGTTCGCGCTGCGGCAGTGGAACAGCTCTGGGGAGGTGGCAGCGTGACAGGCACCAAGGAAGCCGCGGTGACCCCGCCGGCGAACTCACGGGCCGCCCGGATGCGCGAACCCCTCGCGTCGGACGTGGTGAAGGCGACCGCTGAGAAGCACGGCGTCTGTGTCCGACCGTTCACGATGGAGGTCGGCGACACCGACACCGGCGAACTCCGCTACGTCCCCGTTCCCTGCGGCTCGACCGTCGAATCGGTCTGCCTGCCGTGCGCTCGGAAGGCGAAGGCGCTGCGACAGGTCCAGTGCCGTGAAGGCTGGCACATGACCGAGGAACCTGACTTCACCTCAGAGTCGCCGACTGAGGCGCAAACGGAGCTGCTGGCGTTCCGGGCTGACCTCGTCGCGGCCTACCGCGAAGTGAGCGACCAGGCGGAGGCCGACGAACTGCGGGAAGAGATCCAGGGAGTCGACGACGAACTTCGGCAACTCGGGATGCGTGGCCGTCTCCCGTCGATCGACCTGCCCATCAAGAAGGCGGTGAAGCGGTCGACGAAACGGCGGCAGGACGCGCCGAACCTTCCTCGGCGCAAGGTCGCCAAGACGACGGTCGGGCGGGAGTACGCGGGGCGGTTTCGGCCGTCGATGTTCGTCACGCTCACCTGCGACACCTACGGTCCGGTCCGCTCCGACGGTGCCCCGGTCGATCCGTCGACGTATGACTATCGGCGGGCGGCTCGGGATGCCGTGCACTTCTCCGCGCTAGTGGATCGTTGGTGGCAGAACCTGCGGCGCGTGGTCGGCTGGGACGCGCAGTACTTCGCCACCGTCGAACCCCAACGACGCGCGGCACCACACCTGCACGCGGCCATCCGGGGATCGGTGCCGCACGACGTCATCCGCCAAGTCACCGAAGCGACCTATCACCAGGTCTGGTGGCCTGCGCACGACCAGGTCGTCTACGTCGACCGGATGCCGCTGTGGGACAGCGACCGCCGAGTGTTTGTCGACCCGGACACGCGAGAGCCGCTGACCGAGTGGGACGACGCGGTGGAAGCCGTGGAAGACCCAGCGCATGTGGTGACCTTCGGCCGTCAGGTGCACTCGAAAGGCATCCTCGGCGGTACGGAGGAAGCCGGGCGGCACATCGGCTACCTGACGAAGTACCTCACCAAGTCCACGGGTGAGGTGGTCGAAGCTGACACCGCGCGGCAGAAGGACCACCACGATCGGTTGCACGCGGAACTGTCCGTGACGCCCTGCTCGCCCCGGTGCGCGGTGTGGCTGCTGTACGGGATCAATCCCAAGGGCGCCAACGGAAAGACCACACCAGGACACTGCAAAGGGCGCGCTCATCGGCGGACCACCCTCGGCCTGCCGGGGCGGCGGGTGCTGGTGTCGCGGAAGTGGTCGGGGAAGACGCTCGTCGACCACAAAGCCGACCGGAAAGCGTTCGTCCTGGAAGCGCTGGCGGCGGTCGGGATCGAGAAACCCGCACCCGACCCGGCCCGGCTGGTCTGGCGCAAAGTCGACTCCGGCGACCCCTCCGTGCCACCTCGGGACCACCTGGTGATGCACGCGATCTCGGAACGGATCACGTGGAAAGCCGAGTACGACAAGGCATTACTCGCCGCGCAGAGTCCGCCGGACCTTTCGGCAACTCCGCTGGCAGCTTAGGAACTGGGGGCGAAACCGTGGGAAAGAACTATCTGACAGTCGAAGAAGCAGCCGAGTACCTGAACACGCGTGTCCGGTTCGTGCGGCGGTTGATCGCGGAGCGGCGCGTGGCGTTCCACAAGGTCGGCGTACACGTGCGGTTCGCGGTCGCTGATCTTGAGGAGTTCATCCAGGCCGGTCGGGTCGAGCCGATCACGCGGTCTTCGGTGATCCGGGACCTCGGAAGGGCGGCCTGACATGGCGAGTAAGCGAGGCCGTCGGGGTTTCGGCAATGTCCGGCAACGAGCATCGGGGAAGTGGCAGGCGCGTTATCCGGGACCGGACGGTCAGATGCGGAACGCTCCGACGATGTTCGCCAGCAAGCGCACGGCCGAACAGTGGTTGTCCGTAACCGAAACGCAGATCATCAAAGGCGAGTGGATCGACCCTGAGAAGGTGAAGGTCACGCTTGGGCACTACGCGGACCAGTGGATTACACAGCGACCTGGCCTGCGTCCGCGCACGGTCGAGTTGTACCGGTGGCTTCTGCGGAAGCACATCGAAGCGGATCTCGGCGGCGTCGAACTGGGCAAGTTGTCGACGGCGATCGTTCGGCAATGGCGTGCGGATCGGTTGGCGGCCGGAGTGTCCGAGTCGGTCACTGCCAAGGCGTACAGGCTGCTCCGGGCGATCCTGACGACGGCGGTCGACGAAGACAAGATCTTGCAGCGGAACCCTTGCCGGGTGCGGGGCGCCGACAAGGAGAATCCGGCGGAGCGGCCGATTCTGTCCGTCCCGCAGGTGTTCGATCTGGCTGGGCGGATGCCGGAGCGGTTTCGGGCGCTCGTGCTGCTGGCCGCGTTCGCGTCGCTCCGTTGGGGTGAGGTGTCGGCGCTGCGGCGGTGTGACGTCGCGGAGGATGGGAGTTGGGTCCGGATCTCGCGGGCGTTGGTCGAGGTTCCGGGTCGCGGGCTGATCGTCGGTCCGCCGAAGTCGCGGGCAGGAGTGCGGACGCTGATCGTTCCGGCGGCGATTCGGCGAGACGTAGTGAAGCACCTCAACGCGTTCGTGAAGCCGGAGCACGACGCGTTGCTGTTCACCGGTGAGCGTGCGGGCAACCCGGTGCGTCGGCCGAACTTCAGCCAGCGAACCAAGTGGACGGAGGTCGTGGCGAAGATGGGGCTCAAGGGCCTGCACTTCCATGACCTCCGGCACGCCGGAAACATCTGGGCGTCGAAGGCGGGCACGTCGACCAAAGACCTCATGGCGCGGATGGGGCATGACGACATGCGAGCGGCGCTCATCTACCAGCGGGCGACGAGTGAGGCTGACGAACGGATCGCCGACCGGCTCTCGAAGCTCGTCGACCAGCACCGGACGGGCGGCGCGGATGACGATGACGACGGTCTGAGCGGTCAGCCGGTCCCCGTCGGCTAATGGCCCATTAATGGCCCAGCCGGAAGATCGGCCAGCCAAAGCGAAAGCCCCAGGTCCACAGTGGACATCCACTGACCTGGGGCTTTCGCGTGAGAGCGGATGACGGGAATCGAACCCGCGTATTCAGCTTGGGAAGCTGATGTTCTACCATTGAACTACATCCGCAGTGCTCGGCCAGCATACATGGTCCCGATCTCCTCTTGCCAAGCCCCACCCCATCCTTGACGTCGCCCTCGAAAGTGACAACACTTGTTGTCGACCTCGGAGGTGATCCGGATGGGCGAGCGACTGCCTGATCCCGAACTGTTCCGTCAAGGTGGGTTCCGGGTCGCGTCGAGGTTGTTCATCGAGGGCGACATCAGGGGCGACGAGCGCCAGGTCGCCCGGCTGCGGCGGTTCGCGCAGCGTGAGGACCCGGCGGCCGACGTGCTGGTGCCGTTGCTGCGAAGTGGGGGGCAACCCAAGTTCGAACAGGCGCTGCGGCAAGGCATCGACAGCGTCGAGAGTCCGCCGGAGGAGCTCGAAGCCTTCTTTCGCGACGTCGAGGCGACGCCGTACTGGGTCGACCCGGACCGCCTCGACAGCGGAGCGCGGGCGATCACGCGCGCCGGGTTGCTCGGCCTCTTCCCGCTCGGTGACGTTTCGCTGATGGGCGGTTATCTCGCGTCGCGCGCCACGAAGGCGCTCGTCGGCACCGGCGAGATCGAGTACAAGGCCGCGCGGCGGCTCGTCGAGACGGCGACGTGGTGGATCCACGTGACGACGCCGGGCGCGCTGGTGCCCGGCGGGCGCGGGTACGAGTCCGCGTTGCGGGTGCGGATCGTGCACGCGCACGTCCGCGCGGCCATGAACCGCCGCAAGGACTGGGATTACGCCGCTTGGGACAAGCCGGTCAACCAGGTCCAGACCGCGGGCACGCTCCTGCTCTTCTCGCTCGTCTACGTCTTCGGCACGCAACTGCTCGGGCTCCGCTACAGCGCCCGCGAGCGCGCCGACATCCTCCACCTTTGGCGTTACGTCGGCTGGCTGATGGGCGTCGACGAGGAACTCCTGCCCGCCGGCGAGGACGACGCCTGGCGTCTGCTGTGGCTGCTCGCCACCACCGAGTTCATCCCGGACGACGATTCCAAACGGCTCGCCGCGGCGCTCATGAAATCCCACGCCGCGATCGGCGAGGGCCGGGGCGCGGTCGGCAAGGTCCTCTCGTACGTGTCGGTGGCGGGGCACGGGGCGATCAGCAGGCTCCTGCTCGGCAAGACCAACGCCGACTTCCTGGAGCTGCCCGACGATCCGCTCGCCCAGGCGGCCGTGGTCGCGGTGGCCGGCGTCAACTTCGCCGCCGAGACGGTCCGGCGGGTGGTGCCCGGCGCGACGGCGCTCCAGGAGCTGATCGGGGCCGCCGGACGACGCCACTATCTTCGGCAGGTCACCAAGGTGTTCGGGCTCGACCCGACCTACGGCAGGCACATGAAGGCCGCTTGACTACGCTGATCGCGTGCTCCTCAGCGACCGTGACCTCCGTAAAGAGCTCGACGCAGGCCGTCTCGGCGTCGACCCGTTCGACCCGACGATGGTCCAGCCGTCGAGCATCGACGTGCGACTCGACCGCTACTTCCGCGTGTTCGACAACAGCAAGTACACGCATATCGACCCGCAGCTCCAGCAGGACGAGCTGACCTCGCTGGTCGAGAAGGAGGGCGAAGACCCCTTCGTCCTCCACCCCGGTGAGTTCGTCCTCGGGTCCACCTACGAGACCGTCACGCTCGCCGACGACCTCGCCGGCCGCCTGGAGGGCAAGTCCTCCCTCGGCCGCCTCGGTCTGCTCACGCACTCCACCGCGGGCTTCATCGACCCGGGCTTCTCCGGCCACATCACCCTCGAGCTGTCGAACGTGGCGAACCTGCCGATCACCCTCTGGCCGGGCATGAAGATCGGGCAGCTCTGCATCTTCCGCCTGTCCAGCGCGGCGGAGTTCCCGTACGGCTCGAACGAGGCCGGTTCGCGCTACCAGGGCCAGCGGGGCCCGACCCCGAGCCGCGCGTACAAGAACTTCCACCGCGTCGACACCTGGCGCTAAGAAGCGACCGGGGCTTCCCAGTCGATCCGGTGCCGCCACATGAAGGCGTTCGGATCCTCCTTCGGCGGGTTCTTGAACGCCCGCGTGAGGAAGAAGTCCCGGATCACCCGTCCGACGGGGCCGACCGCTTTCGAGTCGCCGTTGCGCTTGCCGCGCTCGACGACGGCTTCGACGCGCTCGCGTCGCAGTCCTTCGTAGACGGCGAGCGCCTTCGGGATCGAGGGCACGTCACGCAGGCATCGCGCCAGCGTGACGGCGTCCTCGATGGCCATCGCGGCGCCCTGCCCCGCCGCCGGTGAGGTCGCGTGGGCGGCGTCGCCGATGACGACCATCCGGTCCGTCCGCCAGGTCGGCACGCTCGGGAAGTCGTACGTCGCCCACGGCCGGTAGATCTCCCGCGTCGCGCGCACGATCTCGACGGCCGGGGTGCGGTCCACCGCCAGCTGCCGGATCAGGTCCTCTCGCCAGGTGGTCGTCACGGTGAGATCGCCTGGAGACGGCTCACGCTTCCGGGGCACGTTCGCGAACCACCAGACGCCGCCGTCCGGGTGGACGACGTGGGCGAAGAACAGCCGCTTGCCGAACGTCATGTGCATGACGCCGGGTTCGTCGTCCAGACGCAGGCCTTCGGCCAGCCCACCGGTGTTCAGCAGTGGCACGTACCGAGGTGAGGGTGCCCGCGGGTCGATGATCGTCCGCACCCGCGAGCGGAGCCCGTCCGCGCCGATCAGCAGGTCGCCTTCGGCCGACGAGCCGTCCTCGAAGGTCGCGAGGACGCCCGAAGCGGTCTCGCGCGCGTCGGCCAGACGCTTGCCGTAGTGGATCTCGATGCCGCGCCTGACGGCTTCGTCGCGTAGGCCGATGTACAGGTCGGAGCGCAGCACCGTCTGGCTTACCGTGCCGTCTTCGAGCTGCCCGCCGAGGGCGAAATCCGCCAGTTCGCGTCCGTCGCCGAGGTGCATCTTGATCCGCGGCGTGTCGAACCCCAAGTCTTTGACCAGGCTTTTCAGCCCCAACGGCGCCAGTGCGTCGAGGCCGTTCACCGCGAGCGTCAAGAACGCGCCCACTCCTTCGGCCGTCCGGTCGTAGGCCTCGTGGATCACCGGTTCGTGACCCGTCTCGTGCAACGCGATCGCCGTGATCGTGCCCGCGATACCCCCGCCGGCGATCAGTACCTTCGCCACTTCGTTCACCCCATCGAATCTCTTAGAAACTAATTCGTTCTGTCGAACTAAAGACTCCGCTAGGCTGGCCGATGTGTCAAGCGAGCGAGCGGAACTGGTCGAGCGGATCCTCAACGAGTCGCGGGCGCTGTCGACGGAGACGGTCATGTTCCACACGGCCATCGCCGAGCTGAGTGGTCTTTCGGCGGTGGAGAACAAGGTGGCCGACTACCTCGCCCGCTTCGGGCCGCAGACGCCGAAGGCCCTTTCGCGGCTTTCGGGGCTCGCGCCGGCGTCGATCACCGCGCTCGTCGACAGGCTCGAAGGCAAGGGGGTCGTCGCCCGGAAGCCGCATCCCGAAGACCGGCGGAAGGTCCTCATCGAGATCGATCCGGCGAGGATGGACTCCGTCGCGCCGTTGTGGGATCACCTGGTGAAGTCGGTCCGCGAGGCCTGCGAGAACTACTCGGACGGGGAGCTGGAGACCGTGATCCGCTTCCTCGTCGACGCGACGGCGATCACGCACGACTCCACGGGTCGCCTCAGCCGCTGACCGGTATTACTACTTTCGGGGGTATTGCCGTAACCGGTTCGTGATAAATTTCGGCCCCGTGTCCCCCAATAGAACGCGAAGCCGGTTACTGCTAGTCACGCTCAGTGTCCTGCTGGGCGGGGTGATCGCCAGCGCGAGCTACCTGATGGTGACCGATCGGTTCCAGGGCACCGCGTTGAGCAATCTCTCGTTGAGTGTGCCCGACACCAAGGGCAGGCCAGGCGACGCGCTCGCCAAGCCTCCCGCCTACTTCGGCCAGACGTCCGCTCCGGCCCCCGGCGGCCCCGCGCCCGAGCCGCCTGCCCCGACGTCGTCTTCGTCCGCGCCCACGTCTTCCTCCGCGCCGCCCGGCTCGTCCTCCGCCGCGCCCGAGCCGCCGGCCCAGTCCTCAGAGGCCCCCAAGCCCACTCCGAGCAAGGCTCCGGAACCGCCCCGTTCGCAGGACAGCTCGCTCGCCGGGCAGGTCGTCGACCTCGTCAACGCCGAGCGCGCCGACGCCGGCTGCTCGCCGGTGAGCAACGAGTCTCATCTCGCCGCCGCCGCGCAGGGGCACAGCGACGACATGTCGGCCAGGAACTACTTCTCGCACACGACACCGGAAGGCGTCACGTTCGATCAGCGCATCCGCGCCGCCGGCTACGACAAGCCCGGCGCCGAGAACATCGCCAAGGGCCAGTCGAACGCCGCCAAGGTGATGGACGCCTGGATGAACTCCGAGGGCCACCGCGCGAACATCCTCAACTGCAAGCTGAAGAAGATCGGCGTCGGCGTCAACACCAAGGGCATGTACTGGACGCAGAACTTCGGCTACTGACCCTTGTCCCAGTCGCCGTAGCGCGCCAGCACGGCCGCGCGCAGCTCGCCGTCCGTGCGCGGGACGGGTTCGATGAACACCTCGGTGACGTCGCCGAAGGTCTCCGCCAGTTCGGCCGCCATCCGGACACAGGCGCGTTCGACCTCCGCGGCGCCGAGTGAATCGTCGAAGTCCACGCGAGCGCAGACGAGCACCTGATCGGTGCCCATCAGCATGGTCTGCAGATCGACGACGGCTTCGAGCTCGGGCGCGTTCCTCAGGTGGTCGCGCACCGAACGCACCAGCCTCGGATCCGCCTGCCTGCCGATCAGCAGACCACGGTTGGTGCGGCCGAGCAGGTAGGCGACCAGCGCGAGCAGGACACCGATCGCGATCGACGCCGCGCCGTCCCAGACGTGCGAGCCGGTGAGCTGGTGCAGCCCGATCCCGGCGAACGCGAGCAGCAGGCCGATCAGCGCGGCCGAGTCCTCGAACAGCACGGTCTTCGGCGCCGGGTCGTCGATCATCCGCAGATAGACGGAGACCTTCTGGCCCGACTCGGCGGCATCGTGGCGCACCTGCCGCACGGCCTGGAACCACGAGACGGATTCGAGGGCGAACGCGATCGCGAGGACGACGTAGCCGACGATCGGATCGGTCTGCTCGGTCTCCTCGCCGAAGACGGTCGAGAAGCCTTCGTAGAGCGCGAACATCGCGCCAGAAGCGAAGATCGACACCGCCGCGAGCAGCGACCAGAAGTACCGCTCCTTGCCGTAGCCGAACGGGTGGACGCGGTCGGCGGGCCGTCCCGACCGTTTCAACGCGGTCAGCAGGAGGAGTTCGGTGATCGTGTCGGCCACCGAGTGCGCGGCTTCCGACAGCATCGCGCCGGATCCGGTGATGATCCCGGCGATCAGTTTCAGCACGGCGATGGCGAGGTTGACCCCACCCGCCAGCACCACGGTCAGGGTGCTTTCGTCACCGGATTCTTCACTCACCTCGCGTAGCGTAGTGCGAGTGTGCCGATCTCACAGGCGACGCAAACCCTGCAGTACCCGTTCCATCAAGGCGAGTGCCGGGTGGCCGTCGAATTCAGCCTGTGTTTCATGAACGGTGACCAAACCGAGTTCGGCCATATCACCCAGAAGGACCTTTGCAACGCCGAGTGGAACGCTTAGTGACGCGGCCACTTCGGCGACGGAAGTCGGACGACGGCACAGCGATCTCACGGAATGGAATTCGACGCTGAACCCCGGCGCGTTCCACGGCGCGTCGTTCCGGACGGAAATCATCGCTTCGATCGCGAAGTTCCGTTTGGACTGTGTGCGTCCGCCCGTGCGGACGTACGGGCGGACGCGCGTGCGACGGCGTTCCTGCCGCGGCGGCCGCCGGGCGGCCGGGATGCTGGGGATGGTCGCTTCCTGGGCCATCCTGGCGAATGCCGCGGAAGAAGGGACGCGGGCGGGCGGGCGAACGGTCGGCGACCCCGGCATCGCGAGCCGGTGTTCCTTGACCGAGCGGAGTTCGTGCCGGTTGCCCATCGATTTCCTCGCCCCTTTTTTCGGATCCGCTGCAGCCTATCGCCACGGTGTACCGCCGAACGGGTAACGGGACCGAATGGTCCGGACGTCATAAAACAAGAGGGAACATTCTCTCGCATTATGTGCGAGAGAATGTTCCCTCCGGTCGTGACGTGCTACTTGTCTTCTTCGGGAAGCGGGGTCCCGGTGGCGGTTTCGTCGGTCGGCACGTCGGCCTTTCCGTCGAGTTCGGCGTCCGAGACGGCGTCCAAAGACGGCGCTCCCGCCGGGACCAGTTGCGGTTCCGGCTTCCGCTTGACGGCGGTCAGCAGCAGCTGGGCGACGTCGACGACCTCGACCTTCTCGCTCGCCTGCCCGTCGCTCTGGCGCGCGGTGACGCCGTCGGTGAGCATCACGCGGCAGAACGGGCAACCGGTCGCGATCTTCGACGGGGCGGTGCCGAGCGCTTCGTCGACGCGCTCGACGTTGATCCGCTTGCCGATCTTCTCTTCCATCCACATCCGCGCGCCACCGGCGCCACAGCACATCGAGCGGTCGCCGTGCCGCGGCATTTCGCGCAGCTGCGCGCCCGAAGCGCCGACGAGCTCACGCGGAGCGTCGTAGACCTTGTTGTGGCGGCCCAGGTAGCACGGGTCGTGGTAGGTGACGTCCTCGGCGACCGGGGCGACCGGGGTCAGGTGCTTCTCCCGCACCAGGCGGTTGAGCAGCTGCGTGTGGTGCACGACGTCGAACTGGCCGCCCAGCTCCGGGTACTCGTTCGCGAGGGTGTTGAAGCAGTGGGCACAGGTGACGACCACCTTGCGCGCCTTGCGTTCGCGGCCCTCGAACACCGAGTTGAGGATCTCGACGTTCTGCTGCGCCAGCATCTGGAACAGGAACTCGTTGCCCGCGCGGCGGGCCGGGTCGCCGGTGCAGGACTCTTCCGAGCCGAGCACGGTGTACTTGACGCCCGCGATGTGCAGCAGCTCCGCGACGGCGCGCGTGGTCTTCTTCGCGCGGTCCTCGAACGCGCCGGCGCAGCCGACCCAGAAGAGGTACTCGGTGTCGCCGAGGTCGCCGTCGAACACCGGCACCTCGAAGTCCAGGTCCTCGGTCCAGGCGAGCCGGTCCTTGGCGTTCTGGCCCCACGGGTTGCCCTTGTTCTCCAGGTTCTTGAACATCCCGTTGAGCTCGCTGGGGAACGCGGACTCGATCATCACCTGGTAGCGGCGCATGTCGACGATGTGGTCGACGTGCTCGATGTCCACCGGGCACTGCTCGACGCACGCGCCGCAGGAGGTGCAGGACCACAGGACCTCGGGGTCGATCACGCCGCCGTCGTCGCCGATGAGGGCCTTCTGGGACTCGGCGATCGCAAGGACGTCGATACCCGCGTACATGTTGTCGCCGGAGAGGCCGACCTCGTCGCCCGCCATGTCGCGCTTGCCGCCCGCGAGCAGGTACGGCGCCTTCGCGTAGGCGTGGTCGCGAAGCTGCGTGATGAGCAGCTTCGGCGAGAGCGGCTTGCCGGTGTTCCACGCGGGGCACTGCGACTGGCAGCGGCCGCATTCGGTGCAGGTGGAGAAGTCCAGCCAGCCCTTCCAGCTGAAGTCCTCGATCTTGCCGACGCCGAAGGTGTCCTCGTCCGGGTCGGCCTCTTCGAGGTCGAGCACCTTGCCGTTGCTCATCATCGGCTTGAGCGCGCCCAGCGCGACGCCGCCGTCGTCCTCGCGCTTGAAGTAGATGTTGAAGAAGGCACTGAACCGGTGCCAGGCGATACCCATGGTCATCGTGCGCGCGATGACGATCAGCCAGATCGTGGCGCTCATCAGCTTGACGAACGCGAACACCGAGACCAGGTCCGGGCTGGCGGGCAGCAGCTCGCCGATGGGGTGCGAGACGAACGCGGCCCAGATCGGGGTTTCGTGGACGTTCAGCGCGGACTTCGCGGCGCGGACGCCGATGATGCCGATGCCCTCGATGAGCACGACGGCCTCGATGAAGTACGCCCACTTGAAGTTGGAGCCCTGGAAGCGGGACTGCCGGTCGGCGCGACGCGGGTGGTTCTTCTGGCGGACCCAGATCAGCACCAGGATGCCGACGATGGTGCCGACCCCGAGCAGCTCCATGAGCAGCTGGAAGAGGGACCAGTCGTCGAGGATGGGCCAGCCCCAGGTCGGGACGAAGACCTCGCCGTACGCCTCGAACAGCGCGAGCGACCCGATCAGGAAGCCCCACATGACCAGCCAGTGCGCCGGGCCGACGCTCTTGACCTTGTTCATCCGGGTGTGCGCGGCGAATTCCTTGATCAGGGTCTTCATGCGCGGAATGAACGGGCCGTTGCGGGTCGAGTCCGGCTGACCGAGGCGGATCACCCGCACGAAGCGGGCGATGGTCGCGAAGAACATTCCCCAGGCGACGACGCCGAGCAGGACCGCGATCCCGCCGAGCGTCAGCTGTACAGCGCCCATCGTCGGGTGCCTTTCGTCCGAGTGAAGCGTGTGGTGGTTCGGGCAGACTAATGCTTCTTACTGATGGGTAACCCACTGACCGCGCCCAAGTCCCACCGATGTGGTGTACGCCTCTCTTGGTTTTAAGACGATCGTCCAGGTATTTTTTGTGACATGGGTGCGTACCTTCTCCTCGCTTTGGCCATCGCCGCAGAGGTATCCGCGACGGTGTCGTTGAAACTTTCCGAGGGCTTCAGCAAGGTGGGCCCGTCGATCGTCGTGGTCGTCGGGTACGCCGTCGCGTTCGTCGCGCTCGCGTATGTACTGAAGGCGGGCGTGCCGGTGAGCGTCGCGTACGCGATCTGGGCCGCGGCCGGGGTCGCGCTGGTGGCGGCCGTCGGGATGGTGTTCTTCAAGGAGCCGGTCAACCTCTCCGTGATCGCCGGTCTGGTACTGGTGGTCGGCGGTGTCGTGTTGATCGAGGCGGGAGGCGCGCACTAAGTGAAGATCCAGGTCGACGGCCGGAAGGCCAGGGGCGAGAAGCGGCGCGAGGAGATCATCGCGGCCGCGTTGCGGGTGATCGAACGGGACGGCGTCGCCGGCGTCACCCACCGGACGGTCGCCGCCGAGGCGGGCGTGCCGACGGCGTCGACCACCTATCATTTCTCCAGCCTGGACGACCTGCTGATCGCCACCCTCATCTCGTGCGCGAGGGATATGGCGACCGAGGTCTACTGGATGATCGACCGCGCCCGCTCGCGCGGCAGCCGCGGCGCGGAAGAGGTCGCCGGCCTGCTCGCGGAGGCGCTGGGCCCGAGCCGCGGCCGGACGATGGCGGAGTACGAGCTGTACCTGCTGGCCGCGCGCAAACCCGAGCTGCGGCCCGCCGCCCGGCGCTGGCTGGACGTGCTCACCTCGATGGTCCGGCACGACGACGAGGTCGCGTTCCGGGTGTTCCTCGCCGGGATCGACGGCCTGCTGATCCAGGGCCTCATCGACGACGAACCGCCGTCCGCGGAGGAACTGCGGCCGGTGGTGGACTACCTGCTGAAACCGCGTTGACCTGCTGGGTAGCGTTCGGATCATGAGGACTGTCGGCGCTTACGAACTGGACGACGACCCGGCACGCGTGGACCTCGACGTGGTGTGGAAGCACCTGTCCACCGAGGTCTACTGGGGGAAGTGGCGGGACCGCGAACTGGTCGAGAAGGTCTTCCGGAACGCGTGGCGCGTCGTCGGCGCGTACGAGACTTCGAGCGGCCGGCTGGTCGGGTTCGCGCGGGCCTTCTCGGACACCATCGGCAGTGCTTATCTCGCGGACGTCTTCGTCGTCGACGAGGCGCGCGGCGCGGGGCTCGGCAAGGAACTGGTCCGGGAGATGATCGACAACGGGCCGGGCGCTGAGTTCCGGTGGATGCTGCACACCGCCGACGCGCACGGGCTGTACCGGCAGTTCGGCTTCGGCGACCCGCCCGAGGGGCAGTACATGGAGCGGAACCGGGCGAACGGGCAGGCATAGCGGGCCACTCCGCCGAGGTCTCGCTCAGCCCACCGACGTTGCGAAAGCCACTTTCGCAACCTTCAACGTTGCGAAAGTGGCTTTCGCAACGTCACCTCGGCCCGTCCGGCGGGCGAGCGCCGCGCCGGCCCGGTGAGACGAGTGGCCAAGTCCGTGAGGGCCTCCTTCCCTCCCCTGAGAGCAGGGAAGGAGGCTCTCACGGGAAGCCGGTTCAGCCCTTGTTCTCGTGCAGGGCCGTGAGCGACGCCCGGGCGATCGCGTGGCTGAAGAGGTTGAAGCCGAGGAAGGCGGGCGTAGCGTCTTCGCCGACTTCCAGCTTTTCGACGTCGACGGCGTGCACCGTGAAGATGTACCGGTGCGGCCCGTGTCCGGGCGGCGGTGCGGCGCCGAGGAACTGCTTCACGCCACCGTCCCCCTTCAGGGTCACAGCGCCCTCCGGCAGGCCGGAGCCCGCCTCGTCGCCCGCGTTCGCGGCCAGCGCCGTCACCGACGCCGGGATGTCGAACACCGCCCAGTGCCAGAACCCGCTCGCCGTGGGGGCGTCGGGGTCGTAGCAGGTCACCGCGAAGCTCTTGGTCCCCTCGGGGAAGCCCTCCCACGACAGTTGCGGCGAACGGTCCTCGCCGCCCGCGCCGAAGATCCCGGAAAGCTGGGGCGTCGGCAGGAAGCCGCCTTCCTCGATGTCGGTGCTGCTCAAGGTGAAGGCAGGCAGATCGGGCAGGAATTCGTACGGATCGGGTGCCTGCGGCATGCGTCCTCCTGATCGTCGAACAGATGACGGAGCCAGGCTAGGCGCTGTGCGGTGAGTCTGTTCGATGGGCTTCGTGATCCAGGTGGTTCCTGGCGGTGCGGGCGGATCGGCCTCGTACCGGCTCGTACTCGGCCGCGTCCGCCCGTGCCGTCAGGGGCCGCCTGGGCGCGGAGACCGCGAACACGACTTGCCGGACAGTGCCTGGGACCCCGAGAGCCCGGGCGCGGGATCAGGGACGAATCCGGGGGTTACCCCTATGTCCAACCCGCCGCGCTGCCCTTAGCGTCGAGCTACACGAAAACCTGCTCTGGAGGGACTCAAGACCATGGCGCGCCCACTCCTCGCGATCGGAGGCATCGCGTTGATCGGCGTCGGTGTCCTCACCGGCCTCGGCTGGTGGTGGCCGTCCGACGCGGAGGCCACCTCGGAGGTGACCCAGCCGATCCGCAGCGTGCGGATCGACAACGACGAGGGCCGGGTCAAGATCCGCACCGGCGAGGGGCCGGTCCGGATCCACCAGGAGTTCGAGTACCGCTGGAACAAGCCGGGCGAATCGTTCCGCGTGGAAGGTGACACCCTGGTCCTCGCCGACTGCGGCACCACCTGCGAGGTCCGTTACGACGTGGTGGTCCCGGCGGGCGTCCCGGTCTCGGGCAAGCTCGATTCGGGGGCGGTCGACATCGCCGGAGTGTCCACTGTGGACATCACGGTCGACTCCGGCGCCGTCTCCGTCGCGGACGTGCCGGGCACCGTGAAGGTGCGGTCCGACGCGGGCCGCGTCGAGCTGGCGAACATCGGCCAGGCCGTCACCGTGCAGGCCGCTTCCGGCGCCATCAAGGGGGAACGGCTCGGCGGCAACGTCGAGGCCCGCACCGACAGCGGCCGTATCGAGCTCGAACTCCTCAAGGGTGCCGACGTCACCGCGCAGACCGACAGTGGTTCGGTCGAGGTCACCGTGCCGTCCGGCGAGTACAACGTCACCGGCGGCTCCGGCAGTGGCCACCGCGACATCGACGTGAACCAGTCCGGTTCGGCCCAGCACAGGCTCGATCTCAACACTGACAGCGGAAGCGTCAAGGTCCGAGCGGCCTGACGGAATTCATCGGGGGAACACTTTCTCATGGGGAACAAGGAGAAGCGCGTCCTCGGCGCGCTCGCTCTCGGCGCGCTGACCGCCTTCGGGATCGTCGGCTGCACGGGGGAGTTCCAGCAGAAGCTGAGTGACGGCGCGCCCGTCACCGAGCAGGTCACCGCGATCCGGGTGGACGTCCCGGTCGGCGGGGTCACGCTCCGGGTAGAGGACGGCGCGCCCGTCTCGCTGCGCCGCGAAGTGACGTACACCGGCAAGAATCCCGGCAAGACGTACAGCGTCGAAAACGGCACGCTGGTCCTCGGTGGCTGCCAGCAGTGCGGCGTGGACTACGACGTCGTGGTGCCGCGCGAGCTGGCGATCTCCGGGACCATCGGTACCGGCAAGATCACGCTCGCCCGGGCGGCTTCGGTCGACCTGAAGGGGGACGTCGGCGACCTCAAGGTGCTGAGCACGTCCGGTCCCGTCAACCTCCGCACCGGCACCGGCGACATCGAGGTCGGTCTCGCGAAGCCCGGCGCCGTCACCGCGAACGCCGAGGTCGGCAAGGTCGTCGTGTCCGTCCCCGACGGCGCGTACCAGGTTCGCGCGAAGGCGGAGGTCGGCAAGGTCGAGACCGGCGGAATCCGGCAGGACCAGACCTCGGCGAACGTCCTGGACCTCCAGTCGGGCACCGGCTCGATCACGGTGAAGCCGCTATGAAGACGCTGGCCGCGATCACCGCGCTGACCCTGCTGCCGCTTTCCGCGCTGCCCGCGTCCGCCGCCTCCGGGATCGACTGGGCGCCGTGCGCGACCGAGTACGCGCCGACGCTGGAATGCGCGAAGCTCCCGGTGAGCGACGGTTTTTCGATCGCGCTGGCGAAACTGCCCGCGACCGAGCCCGCCCGCCGCGTCGGTTCGCTGCTGACGAATCCGGGCGGGCCGGGCGGCTCCGGCGTCACGGTGCTCAAGTACGGCGGCCGCGGTTTCGCGCTGGACCAGCCGGAGATGGCCGAAGTGCGGCAACGGTTCGACGTCATCGGGTTCGATCCGCGCGGCGTCGGCGAAAGCACGCCCGCCATCACCTGCGGGCCGGGTCTGCACGATCCAGCGGTCAGCCGCTTTCCGCGGAGCCGCACCGATTACGACAAGCTGCTCGCGCACAACCGTGCTTCGGGCGGCGAATGCCTGAAGCGGACCGGGCCCGGATTGTCCTCTGTGGACACTTGGCGGGCCGCGGACGACGTCGAAGCGATCCGGGTCGCCCTCGGCGAGGCGAAGGTGAACTGGCTCGGCATCTCCTACGGGTCCGAACTCGGCGCCGTTTACGCCGAGAAGTACCCGAAGCGTGTCCGGACGATGGTGCTCGACGGCGCCATCGACCACTCGCGGCCCACCAGACAGGCGGTCCTCGAAGAGGCCATCGCGACCGAGAGCGCGCTCAAGGACTTCGCGCGGTGGTGCACGACGTCGGCCGAGTGCGCGCTTCGCGGCAAGGACGTCCTCGCCGCCTACGACGCGCTGATGCGAACGCCCGATGGTGTGCCGTCGAAACGGCTCGGACGAAACTTGACCGCCGAGGAGATGGCGGCCGGCGTCTACGGGAGCCTCATCCTCCCGGCGTTCTGGCCGGACCTCGCGAAGGCGATCGAGAGCGCGACGGCGGGCGACGCGGACGGGTTGCTGCCGTACTCCCAGCTCGACCCGTCCTACGGCGCGTATCGCGCGATCGGCTGCCACGACTTCGGCTCGCCGTTCACCTCCTACGCCGACATGCGGGCGATGCAGGGGCTGGTGAAGACCCTCTCGCCGCACAGCTGGCGGTACTCGGAGTTCTGGGACATGGCGAGCGGGTGCGCGGGCTGGCCGGTGCCTTCGGCGTACCTGCCGCGGCCGCAGCGCGTCCAGGGCGCGGCGCCGATCCTCGTGGTCGGCGGCGCGCACGACGCCGCCACGCCGCTGGCGTGGGCGAAGGGGCTCGCGCGGAACATCGAGAACTCGACGTTGCTGGTCGACGCCGGGTACGGGCACACGGGGCTGCTGAACTCGGCCTGCGTGCGCACCGAAGAGGTGAAGTACCTGGTGACAGGGCTCACACCTCGTCCCGGCACGGTCTGCCGGTGACCCGGGAACAAGACGCCCGGGTCGCACGTTGAGCCGGATACAAGGTTGAGTGAGGGTGACTCAAGTCCGGCTTGACGGAAGCCCTGCCATCCCGATACAACTTGCGTTGAGCCCACTCAAGGTGGGTGAGAACGTGCAGGTCACGAACTAGCAGGAGGATCACACCATGGCGCGAGCGGTCGGCATCGACCTCGGCACGACCAACTCGGTCGTCGCTGTCCTTGAGGGCGGCGAGCCGACGGTCATCGCCAACTCGGAAGGTTCCCGCACCACCCCGTCCATCGTCGCCTTCGCCAAGAACGGCGAAGTGCTGACCGGCCAGCCGGCGAAGAACCAGGCCGTGACGAACGTCGACCGGACCATCCGGTCGGTCAAGCGGCACATCGGTACCGACTGGAAGACCGAGATCGACGGCAAGGCCTACACCTCGCAGGAGATCAGCGCCCGCGTGCTGATGAAGCTCAAGCGCGACGCCGAGGCGTACCTTGGCGAGACCATCACCGACGCGGTCATCACCGTCCCCGCCTACTTCGAGGACGCGCAGCGGCAGGCCACCAAGGAGGCCGGGCAGATCGCCGGCCTGAACGTGCTCCGCATCGTCAACGAGCCCACCGCGGCCGCGCTGGCGTACGGCCTCGACAAGGGCGAGAAGGAACAGACCATCCTGGTCTTCGACCTCGGTGGCGGTACGTTCGACGTCTCGCTGCTGGAGATCGGCGAGGGTGTCGTCGAGGTCCGCGCGACCTCCGGTGACAACCACCTCGGCGGTGACGACTGGGACGAGCGGATCGTCACCTGGCTGGTCGACAAGTTCAAGTCGTCCAACGGCATCGACCTCACCAAGGACAAGATGGCGCTCCAGCGCATCCGTGAGGCGGCCGAGAAGGCGAAGATCGAGCTGTCCAGCTCGAACTCGGCGGGCATCAACCTGCCGTACATCACGGTGGACGCGGACAAGAACCCGCTGTTCCTCGACGAGCAGCTCTCCCGCGCCGAGTTCCAGAAGATCACCTCGGACCTGCTCGAGCGCACCCGCAAGCCGTTCAACAACGTCATCCGTGACGCGGGTGTCGCCGTCGGCGACATCGACCACGTCGTGCTCGTGGGTGGTTCCACCCGCATGCCCGCCGTGTCCGAGCTGGTCAAGGAGCTGACCGGCGGCCGCGAGCCGAACAAGGGCGTCAACCCGGACGAGGTCGTCGCGGTCGGCGCGGCGCTGCAGGCCGGTGTGCTCAAGGGTGAGGTCAAGGACGTCCTGCTGCTCGACGTGACCCCGCTTTCGCTGGGCATCGAGACCAAGGGCGGCGTGTTCACCAAGCTCATCGAGCGCAACACCACGATCCCGACCAAGCGTTCGGAGATCTTCTCCACCGCGGACGACAACCAGCCCTCGGTGCAGATCCAGGTGTTCCAGGGTGAGCGCGAGATCGCGGCGCACAACAAGAAGCTCGGCATGTTCGAGCTGACCGGTCTCCCGCCCGCCCCGCGTGGCGTGCCGCAGATCGAGGTCACCTTCGACATCGACGCCAACGGCATCGTGCACGTCCTCGCGAAGGACCTCGGCACGAACAAGGAGCAGTCGATGACGATCACCGGTGGCTCCGCGCTGCCGAAGGACGACATCGAGCGCATGGTCAAGGACGCCGAGGCGCACGCCGAGGAGGACAAGCAGCGCCGCGAGGAGGCGGAGACCCGCAACCAGGCGGAGACGCTGGTCTACCAGACCGAGAAGTTCGTCAAGGACAACGAGGACAAGCTGCCCGACGAGCTCAAGGGCAAGGTGAAGTCCGCGATCGACGAGGCCAACGAGGCGCTCAAGGGCACCGACTCGGCGAAGATCCGCGAGTCCATCGAGAAGCTGAACACCGCTTCGCAGGAGCTGGGCACCGCGCTCTACGCCAACGCCACCCCGGGCGCCGAAGGTGCCGCCGGTGAAGGTGCCGCCGGTGCGGCGGGCACGGGCGCCGGTTCGCAGGCCAAGGCGGACGACGTCGTCGACGCCGAGATCGTCGAAGAGGACGAGAAGGACAAGAAGTGACGGGACGCTACGACGAAACCGAGGGCCGGGGCCCGGAGGAACCGGTGGTCGTGCGGGACCGCAGGCGGATCGATCCGCTGACCGGTGAAGTCCGCTCGGCCGCCCCGGCCGCCGAAACCCAGGACGGCCCGAAGCACGCCGCCCCGGTCGAAGAGACCGTCGAACCGGAGCCCGCGGCCCACGCGGGCCCCGGCCTCGGGGAGTCCATCGTGGACGATTCGGTGACGGTGGCCACGGGGCTGGAGAAGGAGCTGGCGGAACGCACCGCCGACCTCCAGCGGCTCCAGGCCGAGTACGCCAACTACCGCAAGCGCGTGGACCGTGACCGCGAGCAGGTCGTCGCCGGTGCGAAGGCGTCGGTCGTCAACGATCTGCTCCCGCTGCTCGACGACCTCGAGCGCGCGGAACAGCACGGCGATCTGACGGGCGCCTTCAAGGCGGTCGGCGAGAAGCTCGTCGGGAGCCTGCAGCGGTCGGGCCTCGAGCCGTTCGGCACCGAAGGCGAGCCCTTCGACCCGAGCGTTCACGAGGCCGTCCAGCACAACACGTCGCCGGACGTCGCGGGGCCGACGGTCACCATCGTCATGCGCCGCGGCTACCGCTTCGGCGAGCGCGTGCTGCGTCCGGCGATGGTCGGGGTCACCGACCACGAGCCCGGCGCCGCACCGGCGGCGCAGGACGCCCCGGTGGACCCGCCCGTGGGTGGCGAACTGCCGCTCGAGGGCGAACTTTTCGATGAGAACGAACGCTGATCGGCGATACGGCGTGAAAGGAGGAGACGTTCGGTGAGTGCACGGGAATGGATCGGTAAGGACTTCTACCGTGAGCTGGGCGTCTCCTCCGACGCCACCGCGGACGAGATCAAGAAGGCCTATCGCAAGCTGGCCAAGGAGAACCATCCCGACGCCAACGCGGGCAACGCGGAGGCCGAGAAGAAGTTCAAAGCGGTCTCCGAGGCGTACGGCGTTCTTTCCGACACGTCCAAGCGCAAGGAGTACGACGAGGCTCGCCGCCTCTTCGGCTCCGGCGGTCCCGGTGGCTTCGGCTTTCCCGGTGCCGGTGGTGGCGGTGGTTTCGACGTCGGTGACATCTTCGGTCAGGCGGGTCAGCAGCAGGGCGGTTTCGGTGGTCTCGGCGACATCCTCGGCGGGCTCTTCGGCCGCCGCGGCGCCGCCGCCGGTGCCACCGCGAACCGGCCGCAGCGCGGCTCGGACGTGGAGACCGACGTCCGGATCGACTTCGCCGAGGCGGTCAAGGGCGCGACCCTGCCGCTGCGGCTGTCGAGCCCGGCGACCTGTTCCACCTGCGGCGGAAACGGCGCGAAGCCGGGGACTTCCCCGAGGACGTGCGCGACCTGCCAGGGCAGCGGGCTGGTCAGCCGGAGCCAGGGCGCGTTCGCGTTCTCGGAGCCGTGCCGCGACTGCCGAGGCCGCGGCACGATCATCGACGACCCCTGCCCGGAATGCGCGGGCGAGGGCATCAGCACCCGCACCCGGACGCTGACCGTGCGGATCCCGCCGGGCGTCGCCGACGACCAGCGGATCCGGCTGGCGGGTCAGGGCGAACCGGGCCGTGGCGGCGCGCAGCCGGGCGACCTGTACGTCCGCGTGCACGTCGCTCCGCACGCGGTGTTCGGGCGCAAGGACCTCGACCTGACGATCACCGTGCCGGTGTCCTTCTCGGAACTGGCCCTCGGCGGCACGATCACCGTGCCGACGCTCGAGGGCAAGGTCTCGCTGAAGGTGCCGCAGGGCACGGCGAGTGGTCGAGTGCTCCGGGTACGCGGCAAGGGAATCGCGAAACGCGACGGCTCGCAGGGCGATCTGCTGGTCACCCTGCAGGCGGCCATCCCGGCCAAACTGGACGACAAGGCCCGTGAAGCGCTGGAGGCCTACGCGGAGGCCATGGCCGACCACGATCCGCGACCGGAGATCACCGAACTTCTCGAAGGCAGGTGAGCACCATGTTCGGCGGGCTGCCGCACGGTGCGGACGAGGACACCCCCGTGTTCGTCATTTCGGTGGCGGCGCAGCTTTCCGGCCTGCACGCGCAGACCCTGCGGTCCTACGACCGGCAGGGTCTCGTGTCACCGGGCCGGACCTCCGGTGGTGGACGGCGTTACTCGATGCGGGACATCGCGTTGCTGCGCGAAGTGCAGCGACTGTCCCAAGAGGACGGTGTCAATCTCGCCGGCATCAAGCGGATCATCGAGCTGGAGAACCAGGTCGACGCGCTCCGCGCGCGGATCGCCGAACTGACCGAGGAGCTCACGGCGGCGTACGTCGCCGCCGAACAGACGGCCGCGGCCGTGCACGCCTCCTACCGCAAGGACCTCGTCCCGCTGCGGCAGCAGACGGCGCTCGTGGTCTGGAAGCCCAAAAAACGCACTTAGTCCTCTAAATGCGGGGGTCGAGGCAAGGTGGCAGGTTGCGAAAGCCACTTTCGCAACCTTCAACGTTGCGAAAGTGGCTTTCGCAACGTCGGCGGGCGGTGAGCGGTCGGACCTGGTGGCCGCTGCCCGAGGGACTTGCGCTATGCAGCCGACCTGCCCCGTTCGCGAACCTCGCGCCCGAGACGTGTCGCGAAAGCCACTTTCGGGACATCAGACGTCGCGAAAGTGGCTTTCGCGACACAGTCGCTTTGCCTCTCACGAACGCATTCAGAGGACTAAACGCGTCATTGGCCGGGCACCAGGGTCCGGATCTGCTGGACCTCGCCGGTGCGCGAGTCCATGATCCGCTGGGCCAGCGCCTTCGCCTCCGGGTTCTTGCCGTCCTTCAGCTCGGTCCTCGCGAGCGCGACCCCGTTGTGCTGGTGCGCGACGAAGATGTCGGCGAAGTCGAGACTGAACTCCGCACCATCCTTTTTGGACAGTGCTTCGAGGAGCCCCTTGTCGGTGAGCCCGTCGCCACCGTGATGGTGGTGCGCGTGCGGGTCCGCCGAGCCCGTCTCGGGTTTGCCCCAGGCCTTCAGCCAGTTCCGCATGTCGGTGGTCTCGGTCTGCTGGGTCGCCTCGATGGCGGCCGCGAGATTCGTCAGCTCCTGCTTCTGCGCCTGCTTGGTCTTCACCAGTTTGACGATCTCCACCCCCTGGTCGTTGTGGGCGATCATCATCTGCAGGAACATCACGTCGGCGTCGTTGTACTGCGCGGACGCCGCCGCCGATTGGGGGACCGGGGAGATCGGGGCGCCGGCGTCGGTCGGTGAGCCGTCGCCGGCCCCGCAGCCCGCGAGGGCCACGAGACCGGCGACGAGAACGAAGGCCAGCTTCACTGCCGGGTCCACAGCGCGGGAGTGTTCGGCGGTTCCCAGCCTTGGAGCGCCGTATGCGCCATCTGGCACCGGTAGGTGACGCCGCCGTAGGTCACCGTGCTGCCGACCGTGTAGGACGCCCCGGCCGCCCAGGTGCCGCCGGCGGGCGGGTTGGTGGTGCTGGTGGGCGGGTTCGACGTCGTGGGCGGGTTGCTGGTGGTCGGCGGGGTGCCGCCGCCGATCTGCAGGTCGATGCAGCTGTAGAAGGCCATCGGCGTGTCCGCGATGTTCCAGACGGCGAGCACCTTCTGACGGCCGCTGAAGCCGTTGAGGCTCACCGTGTGCGACGTCGGGTCCTTCGGCGCGGAGTTGTTCCCGCTGATGTCGGCGATCTTGGTGCCGCCGATGTAGTACTCGTAGTTCGTGGTCCGGTGGTAGGCGGTGAACTTCCAGTTGAAGGTCACGCTGTTGCCGACCGACGCGGCAGGCCACGGCTTCGACTCGTCGTTGAGCTCGGCGAACTGGGGCAGCCCGCCGTTGCAGCTGCGGAGACCCTTGGGGCCCTCGACGCTCTGGGGTTCGTAGACGATGCTGCCGCAGCCCGACACCTTGCCCTGGGCGCAGTTCGCCTGGCGGCTGGGCGGGGACAGCACGTAGCCGTGGGCGCTGGCCACCTGCGGGACGGCCACGATGGCGATCGGGGCGAGGATCGCACCGGCGGCGGCTGCCACGAGCTTGCGTTTGACGGTCATGCCGGCTCCTGAGGGATGGAACGACGGTGTTCCCGTGAGGGGAGCAATGTGGTCTAGACCATAAATCCGCCGGTGACCGCGGTCAATGATTCACTGACCTACTGCTGCGTCGAGCTCAAGTGGAACAGCCGATCGGCCTAATACGAACGACGCGCCGGCTCAGTCCAGGGTGAAGGGGTCGTACTTGATCCGCGCCAGATCCGTCCCCGCGGCGAGCAGTTTCGCGATCGTCGCCCGGATCATCGACGGCGACCCGGCGACGTACACGTCGCGGTCCTTCCATCCGCCGCGCTGGGTGACCGCCGTGGCCAGCGTGCCGCGGTCACCGCCGGCGATGGTGCCTTCCTCGGTCACCGGGGTCACCGTCAGCCAAGGGCAGGTGACGGTCAGCCCGCGAAGCTCGTCGAGGGCGTAGAGGTCTTCCGGGCGGCGGCCGCCGAAGAAGAGATGCACCGGAGGGTTGTTCTTCCAGCGTGACATGTCGTCGAGCAGGGCGAGCAGCGGCGCGACACCGGTGCCGCCGCCGATCATCAGCAGCGGACGGCTTTCCGTGTGGTGCACCGAAAGCGCGCCGAGCGACGGGCCGAGCCGCCAGACGTCGCCGGATCGGGTGTGATGGACGATCGCCCGGGAGACCCAGCCGCCGCGTACGGCGTGCACGTGGAACTCGAGCGTCCCGTCGTCGTGCGGCGCGGTCGCCGGGGAGAAGTACCGCCACATCCGCGGCCGCTGCGGGACTTCGACGCTGACGTAGCCGCCGGCCCGGTACGGAAGCGGCTGGTCGGTGCGCACCTTGATCACGGCGACGTCGCGGGTGGCGAGCCGGTGTCCGACGACGGTCGCCTTCCACCACGCCGGCCCGATCTCCTTGCCCGCGGCCTCGCGCATGTTCTTCGAAATGACGCCGTACGCCGTCACCCAGGCGTCTTCCAGTTCCGGCGTCCAGTCGTCCTTCAGGAACCTTTTGAGCGCTGCGATCAACGCGACACCGACGGCGTCGTAATGGCGGCCGAGGACGTCGAACTTCCGGTGGTCCCGGCCGAGTTGCCCGAGGAAAGTGGCCAGTTCGTCGGGCCGGTCCACCATCTGGACGACGTAGACGAGTGCGCGCAGCAAACGATTTCGCTGTGTGGCCATGTTGATCGGGAACAACGCCCTGGCGTCCGGTGAAACGGAGAACAGCACGCCGTAGAAGTATTGGGACAACTCCTCGGCCTTCGTTTCGACGGCGGCGAAACTCTCCCTGATGAGCTTGGCCATCTCGACGGTCTTGTCCGCCGGCGGTGTTTCGATCAAGGGCGGGACGGGAGCCGGTGAAGATCTCGACGGACTCGGTGGATGCTCGTACTTCACTGTTTCGGCAGTCATGGGTGAACGATTTTCTCCAGTTGGATCGGGCATATTCTCCAGACCCGATGTCATCGTGCTCGTGTTCCCCCGCGGGTTCCCGACTGTATGCCCGAACGTCGCGAAAGGATCCAAGAATGGTTGTTTCCCGCTCGAACGGAGCAAACGATATACGCGCCGTCAACCCCGTCTGGCACTAAGTAAAGGTGATCAAGCAGGCGGGATTTTCCTTGCTCACCAGTGGTTTTCGCCACGGTGGACGGAAAACGTGATCCGCCGATCGGGTGGGTTCTTCTCCGTGTTTACCGGGTCACGTAACGGTATGCGGCCGGTGCCTGATCACCATTGTGGAATCGAATTGCTAGTCGATGGTGAAGGGGTCGTACGCGATCTGGTCCAGCGCGCTGCCCGCGACCAGCATCCGGGACACCGTCGCGCGGATCATCGCGGGCGAACCAGAGACGAGGATCCGGTGCCCCGGCCAGGATCCTTGCTGGGTAACGGCTTCCGCGAGTGTGCCCTGCACGCAGCCAGGGGCCTCTTCACCGCGTTCGACCACCGGGGTCACGGTGAGCCACGGGTTCGTGGCCGCGAGGGCGCGCAACTCGTCGAGGTCGTAAAGGTCCTCACGCGACGGTCCGCCGTAGAACAGCTGGACCTTCGGGTTCTCGCCCCACTGCGCGAGGTCGTCCAGGATGGCGCGCAACGGCGCGACGCCGGTACCGCCGGCGATCATCAGGACGTCACGGCCGTCGCTCCGGTCGACCGAAAGCCTGCCGAGCGGCGGCCCGAGCCGCCAGACGTCGCCGGGCTGGGTGTGGCTGACGATGGCGCGCGACACCCAGCCGCCGTCGACGGCGCGCACGTGGAACTCGATGCCGCCGTCCTCGCGCGGCGCGTTCGCCGGGGACAGGTAGCGCCAGAGCCGTGGCCGCTGCGGTACTTCGACGCTCATGTACTGACCGGGCTGATACGGCACCGGGAATTCGGGCTGGACGCGGACCAGGGCGAGATCCCAGGTGAGCCGCCGGTGTTCGAGTACGGTGGCCGACCACGACGCCGGGTTGACGTCGGCCGCGGCGGCCTCCTGCATCGCGCGGGCGACGATGGTGAACGCCTCCGCCCAGGCCCGTTCGACCTCGGGTGTCCAATCCGGGCCGAGGTGGTTCTTCAGCGAGGCGAGCAGCGCGGTGCCGACGGCCTCGTAATGCCGCGGGATGACGCCGAACTTGCGGTGGTCGCGGCCGAGCTGGGTCAGGAACGGCACCAGGTCGTCGGGCCGGTCGACCATCTGCACGATGTGGACCAGCGCGCGGACCAGCCTGCCGCGCTGGACCTCCATGTTGATCGGGAAGAAGTCGCGGGTCGCGGGCGCGAGGGTGAACAGCATCCCGTAGAAGAACTGGGAGATCTCCGGGATGAAGGGTTCCGACTTCGCCCAGGTGTCCCGGATGAGCCGCACCATCGCGGTGACCGCGGGCGGGGCTTCGCGCGGCGCCGAGGACCGCGGGACCGGGCTGACCGCGTCGGCCGTCACGGGCTGGGAGTCGCTGATCGGGTAGCGCATGCCGGAAGACGGTTCCCCAGGTTCACGAACGAGGGACCACTGGAGAAGAATTCACGGATCATTCACCTCTCCGGTCAGTGGCTGTCGGGCCGGTCGGCTGGTTCCGGCTCGTTCGCGAGACTAGCTGCCGAGAGGCCTTTTGCCCGCATCGTTGCTCCGGACGGGTGTACTCGAAACCGGTCGGCAGTGGGCGATCTCACGAGGTAAATAGTTGTCTTACGCAAGTGTCGCCGAATAAAGTTGTACTGTACAAGTAGCCAGGAGGCACCGATGAGCTCCGCCGACGACGCCAAGGTCGAACTGATGCGTGAGTTGAAGGCCGCCTCTCAGCTGCAGCACGCCTGGATAATGCAGGCCTGGCAGGACGATCCCGGTCTGCACCCGGCGGCCGCGATGCTGCTGTCGGATCTGGCGAAGCACGGCGAGGCGCGCCCTTCGGAATTGGCCAAACGACGCTTTGTGGATCTTTCGGTCGTAAGTCGTCAAATCTCCCAGCTGTCCGCGGCGGGCATGGTGGACCGCCGTCCCGCGCCCGAGGACGGCCGTGCGTCGATCATCAGCATCTCCGAGCGCGGGCGCGCGGAACTGAGCCGCAGGCGGGCCGGATATCTGGAGTTCATGGAGCGCGCGCTCGGTGACTGGGACGACGAAAAGGTCCTCGAGCTGACCACGCGGCTGGCGGAGATGAACACCGACGTCCGCGCGGCCCTGTCCGTCCGGACCTGCGACGTTTGACGTCGGCCGTTCCTACCCGCCGGTCTTGACTGAACGGACCTTTCGTAGCGCCGAGACGCCGGTAGCGTCGTATCAGTGCGTAACCGGGTCGCGTTGCTGGTCGCCTTGGGAATCGACAACTTCGGCTCGGGACTTTTCCTCCCGCTCGGGCTGGTCTTCGTCGTCCGTGTGGTGGGTCTCCCCCTCGCCCAGGCGGGGAGTGCGGTCACTCTCGGTGCACTGGCCGGCTTGCTCGTCCCCGCGTTCGCCGGACGGCTCGTCGACCTGATCGGCCCGCGGACGGTGATGATCTGCTCCCACGTCCTGCAGGCCGCCGGAGCGAGCGCCTTCCTCGTGGCCGGCGGGTTCGCCGGGGTCGTCGGCGCGTCCGTCATGCTCGCGGCAGGACAGCAACTGTTCTACAGCTCGCAGTTCTCGCTGATCGCCGACGTCGCGGGTGAAGGCCCGAAGGACCGGCCGTTCGCCGAAGCCGCGATGGTCCGCTCCGCGGGCTTCGGGCTGGGCGGGCTCGCGGCGGCCGGGCTGCTGGTGTGGATCGGGCGCGAGGGGCTGTACGTCGCCGTGATGGTCGACGTCGCGACCTTCGTCATCGCGGCGGCCATCCTCTCGACGCTGGTCACGCCCGCCCCTCGGCGCCTGCCGTGCCGCTCGGGGTGCGCGCGGGTCTGGCGGAACCGTCCGTACCTGGCGCTCATCGTGTTCAGTGGGCTGTTCGCGCTCACGATGGATTTCTTCCTCATCGGAATACCGGTGTACGTCTTCAACGCGTTGCAGGGGCCCCGATGGCTTCCTGGGGCGATCATCGCGCTGCTCACCGTCGTCACCAGTCTGGGTGGAGTCGTCGCGTTGCGGCTCACCCGGAAGCTGACCCGGATCGCCGCCATGCGCGCGGGCTCGGCGTTGTTCGCGGTGTGGTGCTTGGCGTGTCTCGCGGTGGTGTTCGTGCCCAAGGTCTTCCAGCCGGTTTACCTGCTCGGGGCGACCCTCGTGCTGGCCGCGGGCGATCTCGCGTTCGGCCCGCGCTCCGGGGCGCTGGCCGAAGCCGCGGCGCCGCCGGAGGCACGAGGCCGGTATCTGGCGGCCTTCCAATACGCGTTCACCCTCGCCGCGGTGATCGCTCCGGCCGTCGTGGCGTTGTTCTCCGTGGCAGTGTGGATCCCGTGGGTGCTCGTGGCCGCGTGCGCCTGTACGGCCGTGGTCGGCCTCGGCCGGGTGGGTCCGCGTCTGCCCGCGGAGGCCGTCTCCCCGACGGGGGGCTGAAACTTTTCAGGGTTGAGCGGAACAGACTCAACTTTGCTGACGTTGTACCTGTCGACAAGCTTTTGCACGACCTAGTACGAGGTGAGGGATGGACGCTTTCAACCCGACCACGAAGACCCAGCAGGCGATCTCGTCGGCGGCGCAGGCGGCCACGATGGCGGGCAACCCGCACGTGGCGGCCGCGCACCTGCTCGGCGCCCTGCTGGCGCAGGGTGAGGGGCTCACCGCACCGCTGCTGACCGCGGTCGGGGCCGATCCGGCGCAGGTGCACAAGGAGCTGGAGCCGCTGATCGCCGCGCTGCCGTCGGCGACGGGCGCCACCGTGTCGAGCCCGCAGTTCGACACGAACGCCGTCAAGGCGCTGACGCACGCCCAGAAGCTCGCGACCGAACTCGGCGACGAGTACGTCTCGACGGAGCACCTTCTCGTCGGCCTCGCCACCGAAGGCGGGCCGGTGGCCGAGCTGCTCAAGCGGCACGGTGCCACCCCGGACGCGCTGCGCGAGGCGTTCGCCAAGGTGCGCGGCTCCGCGCGCATCACCAGCGCGGACCCCGAAAGCACGTTCAAGGCGCTGGAGAAGTACGGCGTCGACCTGACCGAACGCGCCCGCGCCGGCGAGCTCGATCCGGTGATCGGCCGCGACACCGAGATCCGCCGCGTGGTGCAGGTGCTCTCGCGCCGCACCAAGAACAACCCGGTGCTCATCGGTGAACCCGGCGTCGGCAAGACGGCCATCGTCGAAGGGCTCGCCCAGCGCATCGTCGCCGGTGACGTGCCGGAGTCGCTGCGCGGGAAGCGCGTGGTGGCGCTGGACCTCGGCTCGATGGTCGCGGGTGCCAAGTTCCGCGGCGAGTTCGAAGAGCGGCTGAAGGCCGTGCTCAAGGAGATCACCGACTCCGCGGGCGAGGTCGTCACCTTCATCGACGAGCTGCACACCATCGTCGGCGCCGGCGCGACCGGCGAGGGCGCGATGGACGCCGGCAACATGATCAAACCGATGCTCGCCCGCGGTGAGCTGCGGATGGTCGGCGCGACCACGCTCGACGAGTACCGCCAGCACATCGAGAAGGACGCCGCGCTGGAGCGGCGCTTCCAGCAGGTGCTGGTCGGCGAACCGTCCACAGAGGACACCATCGGCATCCTGCGCGGGCTCAAGGAGCGGTACGAGGTGCACCACGGTGTGCGCATCACCGACGCCGCGCTGGTCGCCGCCGCGACCCTGTCCGACCGCTACATCACCGCCCGGTTCCTGCCGGACAAGGCGATCGACCTGGTCGACGAGGCCGCGTCGAAGCTCCGCATGGAGATCGACTCGCGGCCCGTCGAGATCGACGAGGTCGAACGCGCCGTGCGGCGGATGGAGATCGAGGAGATGGCGCTGTCCAAAGAGGACGACGTCGCTTCCAAGGAACGTCTCGCCGCGCTGCGTTCGGAGCTGGCCGAAAAGCGGGAGACGCTGACGGCGCTGACCGCCCGCTGGCAGAACGAAAAGGGCTCGATCGAACGCGTCCGTGAACTCCAGGAGCAGCTGGAGCAGCTGCGCGGCGAGTCCGAACGCGCCGAACGTGACGGCGACCTCGGCAAGGCCGCCGAACTCCGCTACGGCCGGATTCCCGCGCTGGAGAAGGAGTTCGAGGCCGCGACCGCGGCCAGCGAGGTCAGCCAGCAGAACGTCATGCTCAAGGAAGAGGTCAGCGCGGACGACGTCGCCGATGTGGTCAGCGCGTGGACCGGCATCCCGGCCGGGCGGCTGCTGGAGGGCGAGACCGGCAAGCTGCTCCGGATGGAGGAGGAGCTCGGCAAGCGGGTCATCGGGCAGAAGGAGGCCGTGCAGGTCGTCTCGGACGCGGTGCGCCGCACCCGGGCCGGCGTCGCCGACCCCGACCGGCCGACCGGTTCGTTCCTGTTCCTCGGCCCGACCGGCGTCGGCAAGACCGAGCTGGCGAAGGCGCTGGCCGAGTTCCTGTTCGACGACGAGCGCGCGATGCTGCGGATCGACATGAGCGAGTACGCCGAGAAGCATTCGGTGGCGCGCCTGGTCGGGGCTCCTCCGGGCTACGTCGGCTACGACCAGGGCGGCCAGCTGACCGAGTCGGTGCGCAGGCGGCCGTATTCGGTGGTGCTGCTGGACGAGGTCGAGAAGGCGCACCCCGACGTGTTCGACGTGCTCCTCCAGGTGCTCGACGACGGACGCCTCACCGACGGCCAGGGCCGCACGGTCGACTTCCGCAACACGATCCTGGTGCTGACGTCGAACCTCGGCTCGCAGGCCATCGCCGACCCGTCGCTCGACGAGCGTCAGCGCAACGACGCGGTGATGTCGGTGGTGCAGCGGCAGTTCAAACCGGAGTTCCTCAACCGGCTGGACGACATCGTGGTCTTCCACGCGCTGGGCACCGACGAGCTGACGTCCATTGTGGACATCCAGATCGAGCGGCTCGCCACGCGGCTTTCGCGGCGCCGCCTGACGCTGGAGGTCACCGCCGGGGCGCGTGAGTGGCTCGCGCTGAACGGCTTCGACCCGATCTACGGCGCGCGGCCGCTGCGGCGGCTGGTGCAGTCGGCCATCGGCGACAAACTGGCGAAACAGCTGCTGGCCGGTGAGATCAGGGACGGCGACACGGTCCGGGTGGACATCCCGGCCCAGGAGGCGTCGGAGGCCCTGACGGTCACCCGGGTGGACTGAGCCCTCGTGAGTGGTAAGGACGGTTAGAACCGTCCTTGCCACTCACGAGCCCTGGTGCCCGAACGGCATCCGGCGACCACGCGTGTCGTCCATCCAGTCACACGTGTCGTCCGTCTGATCACGCGCGATCGCTCGCCACTCACGAGCCTTGGCGACACAGCGATTTGTCGACCTTTCGCGGCGTCTTTCGTGGTCTTTCCCGGGCGCGGCACCGAAAGGGGTGGCGCGACACGGCGCCCGGCGGTCACATCCGGTGAGGGCAGGGGGATACCCTGACCGTCGTGGGTATTCCGGCGTGGATCTGGTTCGTCATCGCCGCCGTCGCCTTGGTGGCGGGGCTGGCGCTGCTCGCGGCCGACCGGGCGAAGGAGGGCTCGCGCAATCGCGAGCGCATGCGCTGGGCCGAGCTGCGCGGCTGGCAGTTCGTCGAAGAGGACGAACGGTTGCCGCGGCAGTGGTCCAACGGCGCGATCGGGTACTTCGGTGCCCAGCTGGCGGTCAACGTCGTCGCCGGGTCCACCTTCACCTCCGACGGGCGGCGCCCGGTCTTCATCTTCGACATCGAGACCGAGGGTCAGATCCCGGCGGTCGTGGTCGCCGTGCGGTGCAACCGCGTGCACGAGGTGCCGCTGGAGATGTGGCTGTCCAGCGTGCCGTTCCAGCGCCAGGACATGCCCGAGATGCTCGGCCCGATCGGTCAGCGCTACGCCTTCGCCGACGACTCCGAGGGCGCCCGCAAGGTGATCACGCAGGATCTCGTCGACGCGGCGGACTCGCTCGGCGGCGACGTCGGCGTGGCGTGGCTGGAGAACGAGTGGGTGCTCGCGAGCGTCGCCCCGAACGCCGGGCCGTCGCGGCTCGAGCGGCTGCTGCGCGACCTCGGCGAGATCGCCGACATCGTGGACCCGTTCGACGAGGAGTACGACAACGCCTCGACCCCGGGCCGCCACTGGCAGGCCGAAGCCGCCGACGACATCGAGCCCCAGGCTTAAGCCGGTTCGAGCTCCAGCGGGAGCGCCCCGGCGATGAAGCCGGTGTGCGCCGGTTGACCGAGCACGGTCAGGTCGAGCGTCCCGGACTGCGTCAGCCGCCCTGCCTGAGCCGGATCGGCGGTGGGCAGGACCCCGCGCAGAGACGACGTCGAGGTGCCGCGGGCGGACGCCACGCCGCCGATGCCGAGGTCGCCGCTGATCGTGTGCGAACCGGATCCGGTGAATCCGGCGTCGTGCTGCGCCAGATTCACGTCCTGACCGGTGGTGACCAGCCCGGTCGACGGGCCGATGGTGCCGCCGAGAGCGTGCTCCTGGCCGTAACCCGCGCCCGAGCCGACGTCGAGGGGCAGGACGCCGCTGAACCGGCCGTTGCCGTGCTGGGCCGAGGTCGACCCGATGGCGGCGAAGTCGCCGACGTCGACCGCGTGCCCGGACGACCGCCCGGCCTCCAGCACACCGCCGAGGTCGCCGGAGAAACCGCCGTCGAGCGCCAGCGCCCGGTCGAGGGTGCCGCCGGTGTGCTGTTCCGTCTCGTTGATGACGCCGACCCCGGGCAGCGGGCGAACGGCGTGATAGGTCCCCTCGGCCACGCGAAGGGCGCGGCCGTCCTCGGAGACGAGGGTGGGGACGCCGGTGCGCGGGTCGAGCGTGACTTCGGTCAGGCGTGCGCCGGTCCGGTCGAGCTGGGTCTCGTTCCCGGCGACGACACTGCCGTAGCGGTCGAGCTTCACCGCTTCCCGCTGGCCCTGCTTGACGGCCTCGGACGTCTTCGCCGCGGCGAGCGCGCCGACCTTGTCCGGACGGGCCGTGACCCGGTCGCGGGTCTCGATGGTCTCGCTCACCGAGCGGCGGACGTCCGCGACAGCCTTCGCGTCGCCGACGTCCTTGCTGAAGACGTTCCGTTCGGTGTTGGTCAAGAAGCCGCGAAAGACGGTCGTGTCGTCTTCGCTGGTGAAGCCGACTCCGCGATCGAGGCTGCCCTCGCGCTGGTGATCGAGAGGAAGCGGGATCGACGGATCGGTCTGGGTGGCGAGCGCGGTGGCCGGGCCGGCGAGCAACAGCGCCAGCGGCGCCGCGCCGACCGCGACTTTGGGCAGGTAGCTCGGCTTTCGCCTGCTGTGCTTCCCCATGGGGCCGGACAATACTTCCCGACTTCGGTGGTTGCACGTCAAATCCCCACGGTGGGTGACCCCCACGCATGCCCCAGCCGAACGTGTTCCCGGAACCCGACCGAGGAGTAGGTTCCCGATATGACACAGACCGCCCTGATCACCGGCGCGACCGCCGGCATCGGCGCGCAGTTCGCGCGCAGGCTCGCCGACGAGGGGTACGACCTCGTGCTCGTCGCCCGCGACGTCGACCGGCTGGAGGGCTTCGCCGCGGAACTGGTCGAGGCGCACGGCGTCGACGTCGTGGCCCTGCCCGCCGATCTGTCCGAAGTGGACGGACGGGCCCTGGTCGAGGACCGCCTGGCCGAAGCGCCGGTGGACCTCCTGGTGAACAACGCGGGCTTCGGGCTCAACGGCGATTTCTGGACCATCCCACCGGACGCGCTCCAGCGTCAGCTGGACGTCAACGTCACCGCCGTCCTGCGGCTGACCCGCGCGGCGCTGCCGGGGATGCTCGACCGCGGCGAGGGCGCGATCATCAACGTCAGCTCGGTCGCCGGCTTCTTCAGCGGCCGCGGTTCGACGTACACGGCCAGCAAGAACTGGGTCACTTCGTTCACCGAGGGCATCGCCGCCTCGCTGCCGGACGGCATCCGCATGATGGCGCTCTGCCCCGGGTTCACCACCACCGAGTTCCACGAGCGGGCCGGGCTGGACAAGCCCGGCCCGAAGGCGTTCTGGCTCGGCGTCGAGCAGGTCGTGGACGAGGCGCTCGCGGATCTTCGCCGCGGCAAGGTGATCTCGGTGCCGAGCCTGCAGTACAAGGTGCTCGTCGCGGTCGGCGGGCTGCTGCCCAGGGCGGTGTTGCGGAAGCTCGGTGGCGGTTTCGGCGGGAAGGGCCGCACCTAATCGTCGTCGGCGGTTTCGATCGACCGAACGCCGTCGGTCGCGGCGAGCACGGTCGGCGCGGCGGCGTGATCGGGCCCGGTGAGGTCGAGCGACACCGTCACTTCACCGTCGCGGTCGTCGGTGATCCGCAGGGACGTGATCGACCATCGGCGGCTCGTGCACAGCGCCAGCAGGTCACGCAGGACACCGTGGCCGTCCACGTAACTCACGCGAAGCCTGGTCGTGCCCGTGCCGCCGGGCAGATGCCCGGTCAGCCGGGTGAAACCGAGCACCACCACGAAATGCAGGGCCGTCACCACGACCGCCAGCAGCAGCAGACCGGCGCCCGCCGCCATGCCGATGGCCGCGGTCTCCCAGACGGCGGCGGCCGTGGTGAGCCCGTGGATCGCGCCCTGCCTGGTGATGATCAGCCCGGCGCCGAGGAAACCGACACCGGAGACGATCTGCGCCGCGATCCGGGACGGGTCCAGGACGATCTGCCCGCTCGTGAGGATGTCACCGAAACCGTACTTACTGACCAAAAGGATCAACGCGGACGCGGTGCCCACGATGGTCTGGGTCCGCAGTCCGGCGCTCTTGCCCCTGAGCTGCCGTTCCAGCCCGATCGCCGCCGACAGCGCGAACGCCGTCGTCAGCTCACCGATCTGGAGCCAGCCCTGTCCGTTCGAGACCATCACCCCACAGTGCCATCGGCCGGACGAGGGTTCGAGCCCGTGCCGGGCGGGTACGCGTGGATCATGAAGTCATCACTTCTCGTCATCGCGGTGGCGTTGCCGCTGGCCGCCTGTTCCACCGAACCGGCGCCCGCCCCGGCGGCACCGGGGCCGGTCGCGGCACAGCCGGTGAAGGCGATCCAAGAGGCGTCGGGCGCTTTGCCCGACGGGCGGGTGTTCGACGTGGAGCCCGCGAACGACGGCTGGGAGATCAAGGTCGCGTCACACGGGCAGGAACACAAGGTGCGCGTGAGCCCGGACGGCGGCCGGGTCCTCGGGAAGCAGCAAACCGCGAAGCCGAGCGACGATTTGGCGAAGGTCGGGCAGGCTGGTGTCGACGCGGTCATGGCACTCCAGGCCGCGCAGCAACGCCAGCCAGGTGAGCTCGACGAGATGGAGATCGACTACGCCGCCGACGGCACCCTCGTCTGGGAGGTCGAACTCCGCGACGGCAAGGGGATCGAGCACGACGTCGATGTCGACGCCCGGACCGGCGCGGTGCGGTAGGGCTCGCCCTACCAAGGAGACGCACGCTCGCCCCAGGGTGCTTCCGACCTGGGATTCCTAGTGTTCTCCCCATGAACACTGGGTGGAACGGTGACGCGGTCCGGCTCGACGGCGTCCGCAAGGAATACGGCAAGGGCGTCGTCGCTCTGGACGGGGTGACGCTGGCGTTCCCGCGCGGCGGTTTCACCGCGGTGATGGGCCCGTCGGGGTCGGGCAAGAGCACCTTCCTGCACTGCGCGGCCGGGCTGGACCGGCCGACGTCGGGGTCCGTCGTGCTCGACGGGCAGGAGCTGGCCGGGATGAGCGAGACGAAGCTGACGAAGCTGCGCCGCGACCGGGTCGGCTTCATCTTCCAGGCCTTCAACCTGCTTCCGGCGCTGACCGTCGAGCAGAACGTCACGCTTCCGCAGCAGCTCGCCGGTGCCAAGCCGGACCGCCGGGTGGTCGAGGAGATGCTGGCTCGCGTCGGGCTTTCCGGCCGCCGCAAGCACCTGCCCGGCGAACTTTCCGGCGGGCAGGCACAGCGCGTCGCGATCGCGCGGGCGCTGGTCACCCGGCCCGCCGTGGTCTTCGCCGACGAGCCGACCGGCGCACTCGACACGCGCACCGCCGCCGAGGTCCTCGCGCTGCTGCGCGACTCGGTCCGCAGCACCGGCCAGACGGTGATCATGGTGACCCACGATCCGATGGCCGCCTCCTACGCCGACCGCGTCATCTTCCTCGCCGACGGCCGGATCGCGGACGAGCTGCACGCGCCGACCGCGGACGTCGTCGCCGAACGCATGACCCACCTGGGTGCCTGGGGCGGCTCGGTCAGGGCGGGTGCGTGATGCTGCGACTCGCCTTCCGGACCTTGCGCCTGCGCAAGGGCGGCTTCATCGGCACCTTCATCGCCGTCTTCTTCGGCGCGCTGATCGTCGCCTCCTGCGGTGGCCTCATGGAGACCGGGATCCGTAGCAACGCGGAGCCGCAGCGTCTCGCGGCCGCGCCGATCCTCGTCACCGGTGGCCAGACCTTCGCGCTGCCCAAGGAAGACCCGGCTTCCCTCGAAGCCGACGACAAACGCAAGTTCGAGGACGCGCGACTCCCCGAGCGGGTCCGGCTCGACGACGGGCTGGTCTCCCGGCTGCGTTCCGTTCCCGGCGTCTCGAACGTCGTCGGTGAAGTGAGCTTCCCGCTCGCGGCGGGCGGCAAGCCCGCGCTCGGTCACGCTTGGGACTCCGCCGTCCTGACCCCGTACTCGCTGGCCGCGGGTGCCGCGCCCGCCGCGGGCGAGGTGGTCGTCGAATCCACGTCGGGGGCCAAGCCCGGTGACGTCGTCGAGGTCGCCGCGCGCGGCAAGACCGAAACGTTCCGCGTCGCCGGCGTGGCCGGTGCGCCGCGTTCGATCACACAGGCCGCCGTGTTCTTCTCCGCCGCCGACGCCGCCCGGCTCTCCGGGCACCCCGGCAAGGCCGATGTCATCGGCGTCTTCACCGATCCCGGCGCCGACGTCGAAGCGGTGCAGGCGAAGGTCGCCGAGGTCGCGGCCGGGGCGAACGTCCTGACCGGCATCGACCGCGGTGTCGCGGAATTCCCCGAAGCCGATTCGAGCGGTGCCAACCTGATCGTCATCGCCGCGGTGTCCGGCGGGCTCTCGGTGATGGTCGCGATGTTCGTCGTCGCCAGCACTCTGAGCCTGTCCACCCAGCAGCGTTCACGCGAACTCGCGTTGATGCGGGCGATCGGCACGACCCCGCGCCAGCTGCGGCGCATGGTGCTCGGCGAAGCGCTGGCCGTCGGCCTGCTCGCCACCGCGCTGGCCGCGGTACTCGGCCCGTTCCTTGGCGAGTGGCTGTTCGGGCAGCTCGTCGAGAACGGTGTGGTGCCCGCGGTACTGCGCTTCTACCAGGGCTGGTTGCCCGCCGTCGTCGGCGCGGGGGCCGCGATGCTCGCGGTGTTCATCGCCGCTTTCTTCGCGGGCCGTCGTGCCGGGAAGATCCGGCCGACCGAGGCGCTCGCCGAGGCCGCGGTGACCCGGCGCTGGCTGACCCCGGCCCGCGTCATCGTCGCCGCGCTCTGCTTCGGCGGCGGCACCGCGCTGGCCATCGTGACCGTCGCGGTGATGACCGGTCCGATCGCGGCCAGCACCGCCGGACCCGCGGTGATCCTCTGGGCGCTCGGCGTCGCGATGATCACCCCCGGTGTCGCCAAGGTGATGACGGCGATCCTGCAGTGGCCGATGCGCCTGCTCGGCGGCATCGACGCCCGGCTCGCGGTGCTCAACACCAGGGCGGGCATCGTCCGGGCGGCGGGCGCGGTCACCCCGATCATGCTCGCCGTCGGGATCGCGACCGCGAACATCTACCTCCAGACCACCCAGCAGGAGCTGGCGAACCAGGCCTTCACCGAAGACGTCCGCGCCGACGCCGTGATCGCCTCCGCGGCCGGCGGGCTGTCCCCGGACCTCGTCCAGCGGATCCAGGCCGTGCCAGGGGTCGCCGGAGCGTCCGAGTACGTCACCAGCAGCGTGTTCCTCGAGAACCCGTACGACTCCTCCGACGAGGGTCGCCCGGCGGTCGGCCTCACGGCCTCCGGCGCGGGCGCGACGACCGACACCAAGGTGGTCCAAGGCGACCTGAAGGCGCTGGCCGGAATGACCGTCGCGCTCCCCGAGGTCTTCGCGAAGGACTTCGGCCGCGGCGTCGGGGACACGATCGGCCTGAGGCTCGGGGACGGCACCCCGGTCGACGTCGAGGTCGTCGCGGTGACCAGCCAGCGGCCCGGGTTCGAGAGCCTGCTGCTCCCGGCCGGTCTCCTCGCCCCGCACACCACCGCAGGGCTCGCGCCGCAGATGCTGGTGCGCGCCGCTGGAGACGTCGATCCGGCGGCGCTCACCGACCGGCTTCGCGAGGCGACGGCCGGGCTGCCGGTGTCCGTCGGCGACCGGGCGGCGCTCGTCGCGGCGCACGACAAGGACCAGGCCGTCGGCGCGTGGGTGAACTACCTGCTGGTCGGGATGATCATCGCCTACACGGTGATTTCGGTCGCGAACACGCTCGTGATGGCGACCGTCCGGCGGCGCCGCGAGTTCGGCCTCCAGCGGCTCACCGGCTCGACCAGGGCGCAGGTGCTGCGGATGGCCGGGTTCGAAGGCGGGCTCGTCGCGCTGGTCGGGATCGTGCTCGGCACCATCGTCGCGGCGGGCTCGATCGTCCCGTTCTGCCTGGTGGCGGCCGATTCCCTGCTGCCGATGGGCTCCCCGCTGATCTACCTGACCATCATCGGGCTCGCCGCGGCGCTCGCGCTGGCGGCAACCCTGGTCCCGGCCTGGGCGGCGACCCGCGGCCCGGCCGTCGACGCGGCGACGGCCGGCAATGACTAGAGCTACCGTCGAAGGACCCGGCGGGCCGTGTGTAAGACTCTCGGCCGTGGCGTACCCCGGTGTTGATCAAGCGGCGAAACTCGAACTGGCGAGACTGGTCGGCGAACTGGCCGTCGTGCACGGCAAGGTGACCTTGTCCTCTGGCAAGGAAGCCGACTACTACATCGACCTCCGGCGGGCGACGCTGCATCACGCGGCCGCTCCGCTCATCGGGAAGCTGCTCCGCCAGCTCACGCACGACTGGGACTACGTCGCCGCCGGCGGCCTGACCCTCGGCGCGGACCCGGTGGCGCTGGCGATGCTGCACTCCGCGGCGACCGACGGCGTCGTGCTCGACGCGTTCGTCGTCCGCAAGGCCGTCAAGGAACACGGCATGCAGCGCCGGATCGAAGGCGTCGAGGTGCTGGGGCAGCGCGTGCTCGCCGTCGAGGACACCTCGACCACCGGTGGCAGCGTGCTCACCGCCGTCGAGGCGCTGCGCGAGGCCGGAGCGAACGTGGTCGGCGTCGCGACCGTCGTCGACCGGGACACCGGAGCGCGCGAGGCCATCGAGAAGGAAGGCCTCGAATACCGTTACATTCTGAACAAGGACGATCTCGGTCTGTCCTGACTAAAGCGTCCCGAACGGGGCATCCTCCGTGCGGACGGAGGATGCCCCGTTTTTTCGTGAGCGTTTCTCAATACGAGAGGGGTAACGTCGCAGGTAGGGGTGTGAAAGGGGGCTTGAGGTGGCGGGTTTCCTGGCGAACGTGACAGTCGCGGTGCATATTTTCGCGCTGTTGTTCATAGGATTCGGTGGTTTCCTGGCGTGGCGGTGGCCGAAGGTGATCTTCGTGCATGTGTTCTTCGCCGCATGGGGTGTCCTCGTCAACGTCTTCCCGTGGCCCTGCCCGCTGACGGCGGCGGAGAACTACTTCCGGCACCAGCAGGGCCTCGGCGACCTGCCCGGCGGCTTCAACGCCTACTACCTCTACGACACGGTGTTCCCGCGCTCGTCGCTGCCGGTCGTCGTCGTGATCGCGATGGCGACGGTGATCATCTCCTACATCGGCGCGTACCAGCGCTGGCGTCACCGCCACCACGACGGGGACGCACCGGCGCACCGCGTCAGCATGGGCTGAGTGACAATCACCGGGTGAGTCTCGAAGAGGTCGGCCCCACCGAGTGGGTGGCGAAGGAAGAGGTCGGCGTCGGTCCGTGGGAAGGCGAGTGGCCTTCGGACGAGCGCTACGACCCCGAGCTCCTGGCCAACGGCGACCGCCGCAACGTCGTCGACCCGTACCGCTACTGGCGGCGCGAGGCCATCGTGTCCGATGTGGACAGCCGTCGGCACCCGTTCCACGTGGCGATCGAGAACTTCCAGCACGACCACAACATCGGCACCGTGGTCCGGACGGCGAACGCCTTCGCCGCCGCCGCGGTGCACATCGTCGGACGACGGCGCTGGAACCGGCGCGGCGCCATGGTGACCGACCGTTACCAGCACCTTCTCCACCACGAGGACGTCAACGGGCTGCTGACCTTCGCCGCGACGGAGGGGCTCGCCGTGGTCGCCGTCGACAACACCCCCGGCTCTCAGCCCGTCGAGACCGCCGAGCTGCCGCGCGAGTGTGTCCTGCTGTTCGGCCAGGAAGGGCCGGGCCTGTCGGCCGAGGCGCAGAAGACGGCGTCACTGGTCGTCTCGATCGCGCAGTTCGGCACGACCCGCTCGATCAACGCCGGTGTCGCCGCCGGGATCGTCATGCACGCCTGGGTCCGGCAGCACGCCGACCTCTCCCAGGCCTGGTGACCCCCGCGTTTCGTCCTCTGGATGCGGTAGTTGCACACGCAAGGACCGCATTCAGAGGACTAAACGCGGCTAGACGGGGGTCACCTCCACCGGGATGCCGTTCAGCACGGCGTTCCCGGACGGGACGTCGAGCAGGGTCTCGTCGGCGACCAGGTTCGAGTTGACCCCGGCATGCGCGGCGGCGACCTTCGTCCGCGTTCCGTCGAGGTCGTGACCCCAGCCGTGCGGCATGCTCACCACACCGGGCCGGACGTCGGCCGTGACCTCCACCGGCGCTTCGAGCTTCCCCGCCCGCGACGTCACCGCCGCGAGCCCGCCGTCGGTCAGCCCGAGGCGGGAGGCGTCGTCCGGGTGAATCTGGACGGTGCACCGGTTCCCGCCGCGCACCAGCGGCGTCAGGTTGTGCATCCACGAGTTGTTCGAGCTCAGGTGCCGCCGTCCGATCAGCAGGAGCCCGCCGTCCGGCGCCTTGTCCAGCTCCGCGCGCAGGCGGGGGACGTCCTTAGTGATCGCTTCCGGCGCCAGCTCGACCTTCCCGCTCGCGGTCGCGAGCGCCTCCGGCAGCCGCGGTTTCAGCGCGCCGAGGTCGATGCCGTGCGGGGCGGCTTCGAGGTCGGCCAGGCTCAGCCCGTACGGTCCACCGCGCAGCATCAGGTCGATCATCCGCGCCGGGCCCGTGCGGCCTTCGGCGAGCGCCAGGTCGACACCGGTGCGCCGCGCCGTTTCGCCCGCGACCATCGTGTCGAATGCGGCGACGTCGACGTCCGGACCCTGGCCGGCGGCGATCCCCGCGAGCCGCAGCAGGGTCACCCACTCCTGCGGCAGCTCGGTTTCCAGCGCCTGTGGTGTCCAGTTCGCGACGTTGCGGACGGCGAGCGCGTACAGCGCGACGTCGTAATGCGGCCGCTCCAGCGGTGACGGCCCGGGCAGGATGACGTCGGCGTGCCGCGTGGTCTCGTTGAGGTACACGTCGAGGGAGACCATGAAGTCCAGCTGCCGCAACGCTTCCGTGAGCCGCGCGGAGTTCGGCGTGCTCAGTGCCGGGTTGCCGCTGATGGTCACCAGCGCCCGCACCTGGCCTTCACCGGGCGTCTCGATCTCGTCCGCGAGGGTGGCGACCGGCAGCTCGCCGAGCACCTCGGGATACCCGCGCACCCGGCTCGTCCAGCGGCCGCTGGTGAACGGCGAAGACCGGCGGGGTCGCCAGAGCGCGGGCAGCGGGAACATCACGCCGCCTTCGCGATCGAGGTTGCCGGTCAGCGTGTTGACGACGTCGACCAGCCAGCTCGCGACGGTGCCGAACGACTGCGTCGTCGTCCCCATCCGGCCGTACACCGCGGCGCGCTCGGCGTCCGCGAGTTCGAGCGCGATGCGGCGGATCTCGGCGGCGTCGATCCCGGTCGCGGGCGCGACCGCCTCCGGCGTGAAGGGCTCGGCGAGTGCTCGGACCTCGTCGACGCCGTTCACGTGCGCACCGGGCCGGACGCGATTCTCCGCGAACAGGACGTTGACCAGCGCGAACAGGAACAACGCGTCGGTGCCCGGCCGGATCGCGTGGTGTTCGTCGGCGAGCTGCGCCGTCCGGGTGCGGCGCGGATCGAGGACGACGATCTTGCCGCCGCGCTGCTGGATCCCGCGCAGCCGCCCGCGGGTGTCCGGGGCGGTCATCAGGCTTCCGTTGGACACCAACGGGTTCGCGCCGAGGATGAGCAGGTGTCCGGTGCGGTCGAGGTCGGCGACGGGAATGGTCTGCGGGTCGCCGAAGAGGTAGCCGGAGGAGAAGTGCTTCGGCATCTGGTCGACCGTGGTCGCGGTGTAGAAGTTCCTGGTACCCAAGGCTTTGAAGAACACGCGGCCGTAGAGCACCAGTGCCGCGTTGTGCACCGTCGGGTTGCCGGAGTAGACGGCGACGGCGTTCTTGCCGTGCTCGTCGATGATCGGCCGGAGCCGCCGGTCGATCTCGGCGAACGCCTCGTCCCAGGTGACCTCGACGAACTCGCCGCCGCGTTTCACCAGCGGCGCGGTCAGCCTGTCCGGGTCGTGGTGCAGCGCGCCGAGTGAAGCGCCCTTCGGGCAGATGTAGCCCTGCGAGAAGACGTCCTCGCGGTCGCCCCGCACGCGGGTGACCAGGCTCGTCTCGTCGATCGTCACCTCCAGCCCACAGGTGGCTTCGCAGAGCGGGCAGGTCACATGCGCCGTGGTCATGAAGCACCTCGCGGGTTCGGGAGTCATCCCAACATACTGAGCGGTATGTCACCGGGCAAGGGATGATGGCGCGATGACTGCTCTCGCCGACCGGGCCGCGATCGCCGAGCGCGCGATCCGCGGCAGGCATCTGCGCCGCGTGTGGGGGCTGCCCGGGACCGTGCTCGGCCGGAGCGGCTGGCCGCCGTCGGCGGGGCAGCGCGTCCATTGGCACTGGAACTACTGGTGGCAGGCGCATCTGCTGGACACCCTCGTCGACGCCCAGCTGCGGGACCCTTCACCGGATCGGCTGAAGCTGATCGACCGGTTCGTGGTCTCCGTGCGGCTGCGCAACTTCGGCAAGTGGATCAACGACTACTACGACGACATCGCCTGGCTCGGCCTCGCGCTGCAACGTGCCGGACATCTCGGGCTGGACGTCCGCGGTGGGCTTGAGGCGATCAGCTCGAGGCTGCGCGAAGGCTGGACCGACGACGCGGGCGGCGGGATCTGGTGGCGCGTCGGCGACGATTTCAAGAACGCGCCCGCGAACGGCCCGGCCGCGATCTTCCACGCCCGCGAAGGCGCCGTCGAACACGCGCGTG
Source organism: Amycolatopsis sp. NPDC000009 (assembly GCF_055563465.1). NCBI lineage: Bacteria > Bacillati > Actinomycetota > Actinomycetes > Pseudonocardiales > Pseudonocardiaceae > Amycolatopsis > Amycolatopsis sp. NPDC000009. Next base: position 169,336 of record NZ_JBVHDI010000004.1, on the reverse strand, counting down.
GTTTGACCGGCTGGATGACCGAGCGGCTCGTCGACCCGGATTCCGGCCTGGTCTGGGACGGCCTGCGGGTCGGCTCCGGTGAACTGGTCAAGCATATTTTCACGTACTGCCAAGGGGTTTACCTCGGCGCCTGCCTGGAACTGTCCGAACTGGACAGAGTGGAGCGGACGATCCGCGCGGTCGCGGAACACGTCGCGCCGAACGGGGTGATCCGAGGTCAGGAGGGCGGCGACGGCGGCCTGTTCGGCGGGATCCTGGCCCGGTACCTGGCGCTCGCCGCACCGCTGGTGCCGAGCGGGATCGCGCGCGACCTGGTCCTCCGGTCGGCTGACGCCTGCTGGTCCGGTGCCACCGAGACGCCGCACGGGCCGGTCTTCAGCGCCGACTGGGCGACTCCGGCGCCTTCGCTGCCCCTCGCCGCCGACGCTCCCGAACGCGACCTGTCCGTCCAGGTGAGCGCTTGGATGCTGCTCGAAGCCGCGGCCACCCTCGACGCCCGCGTTTAGTCCTCTAAATGCGTCACCAGCCGCCCTGAACGACCCGGTCCTGACCCTGGGCTTGCCCCGCCCGCACGGTCGGGCGCACGTGTCGCGAAAGCCACTTTCGGGACATCAGGCGTCGCGAAAGTGGCTTTCGCGACGTCAGCGGTGGGCGGGAGCGCGACTGGGCGGCCGGTAACTACCGCATTTAGAGGACTGGATGCGGCAGACATCGAGCGCGAATGTCCACAAGGGACACTTCGCGCCGACAGAACGCCCGATTTATGCCTTTATGTGCAGTTTCGCGTGGGGTCGTGAGTGGTAAAGAGGGTTAGAACGATCATTGCCACTCACGACCCCCACGCAAAGCGCTCAAATCGGGCATCGGGTGGGCCCTGGTGTCTCTTGTGGACGGTTCAGGGTCGGTCTCCTCAATACGTGTGCGCCAACGCGCGGTGCTAGACCGCATTTAGAGGACTTAAAGGCGTCACCAGACGTCGCCCGAGCGCCAGTCGCAGGTGATCTCCCCGTCCAGATCCAGGGTGACCCCCACCGGCAGCACATGGATGGACCCGTCGTCTTCCTTCGTCGCCTCGATGCCCGAAGGCGTCATGGCCGACGAAGTACCGCGCCACAGCAGCCAGCCCCGCGACGCGTAGAACTCCAGCGCCTCGTCGGACGCCGAAAGCGCCCCGAGGTCGTACGCCTTCCGCAGGACCCGCTCCAGCGCGTCCATCATCGCGGCGCCGTGCCCGCGCCGCCGGTGGTCCGACCGGACGGCGACCGCCTCGATATAACCCGTGCGGAGGACCCGTCCGTCGTGCACGAGCCGCCGCTGGACCAAGGACGCGTGCCCGATCAGCTCGCCGCTCTCCCAGACGAGCGTGTGCATGCCGCCGAGGGCGTTCTCCCAGTCGTGGTCGCTGAAATCGCCGTCGAAAGCGTCGTCCAGCAGAGCGCGCGCCGCCCTCAGCACGCCTGCTTCGAGGTCGGCGGTGTGCACGGTCCACAGGTCGGTCATTCCGCCATCTTCACCCGGCGGCGGCGTTCTGACCAGCGAGTTGTGATTCAGCAGCCGCACGACTGACGGTGTATGAAGCGCGGTGCGAGCCGTACGGATTCGGGTCGTCGCTCAGGGTCGGTGATCCGGGCCAGCAGGAGTTCGACGGCCTTGCGCCCGATCTCCTCGATCGGCTGCGCCATCGTGGTGACCGCCGGGGTCACCTGCCCCGCCCACTCCATGTCGCCGTAGCCGACGATCGCCAGATCCCGCCCGATCCGGATGCCGAGCCGGTGCGCCTCGTACTGGACGCCGATCATCATCGCCTCGCTCGCCACCACGAGCGCCGTCGGCGACGGCCAGCTGTCGAGCAGCTTCGCCGTCGCGGCGGCGGCTCCGCCCGGGGTCGACTGCCCGCACGCGACCAGCTGCGACGTCCACCGGAGGCCGGAGCGGCCGAGGCCGAGCCGGTAGCCCAGCGCCCGCTCCTCGTAGGTCGTCATGTCCTCTTCGCCCGAGATGAAGCCGATCTTGCGGTGCCGCAGCCCGGCGAGGTGCCGCACGAGCGCGCACACGGCCTGGATGTTCTCGGAGCCGACCTGGTCGACGTCGTTGCGGCCGGCCATCCGGTCGACGAGCACGGTCGGCACGCCCATCCGGACCAGTCCGTTGATCACCGCTTCGTCGCCGGCCGCCGGGACGAGCAGGACACCGTCGACGCGGTCCGCCCGCAGCGCGCGGATGACCGCGGCTTCTTCGGCGACGCTGTCACCGGTGTCGGCGAGGGTGATCTCGCAGCCGTGACGGCGCGCGGCGCGGCGGATGGCGCGGACCAGTTCACCCGAATACGGGTTCGCGTGCATCGCCATGGCCACCCCGAACCGGTGGGTGACAGGGGTGTCCTCCCACAGGGGTAACGCCGGGGACAGTGCGGTCATCGCTCCACGCCTTCATTCGAGCTTGAATGACGGTAACGGCTGACGGAGCGTCACTCGGCGGCGAGACCGGAAAGTCTCCCAACAATCATCAATGTGAGTGAACGAGAGCGCATCCGCAGGACGCGCGATGGCGGAGCGTAGGCGGAATCCGCATCGTCTGGGCCTTGCGTGCCGGATCGTTGATCCTGGCCAGCAGCAGGCGCACCGCCTGTGTGCCTATCTCCTCGATCGGCTGCGCCATCGTGGTCAGCGGCGGATCGACCAGATCGGCCCATTCGACGTCGTCGTAGACCACCACCGGCAGGTCGACGCCCGCCCGCAGCCCGCGGCGCCGCAGCTCGTGCAGCACCCCGACCATCATGGTGTCGTTGGCGACCACCAGCGCCGTCGGCGGCTCCGGCAGCGCGAGCAGCGTGCTCAGCGCGAGCGCCCCACCGGCCTGCGAGGACTGGCCACACGCGACCAGCTCCTCCGACCAGGTCAAACCCGAGCGGCCCAGCCCCAGGCGATAGCCGAGGATCCGCTCCTCGCTGGTGCTCAGCCCGGCCGTGCCGCTGATCATGCCGATCCGCTGATGCCCGAGCGACGCCAGATGCGCGGTCAGCGCGGACGTCGACTGGATGTTCTCCGCACCGACCTGGTCGACGTCGGTGCGGGTGGAGAGCCGGTCGATGAGCACGGTCGGGACGTCGAGCGAGACGAGTTCGCCGATCACCGAGCCGTCGCCCGGCGACGGCGTGATCAGCAGCCCGTCGACCCGGCGCGAACGCAGGGTCCGCACGGTCTCACGTTCGGTGTCGACGGTGTCGTGCGTGTCCGCGAGCAAGACCGTGTACCCGGCCAGCGCGGCTTCTCGCTCGATCGCCTGGATCAGCACCGCGAAGTACGGGTTCGCGATGAGGGAGATCGCGACGCCGATCGAGCGGGTCCCGCCGGTCACCAGCGAGCGGGCGATGGCGTCGCCGGTGTAACCCGTCTGCTCGATCGCGCGCAGCACCGCCAGCTTGGTGTCCTCGGCCACCGCCCTCGTCCCGTTGACCACATGGGAAACGGTGGTGATCGAGACTCCCGCCAGCTCGGCGATGTCGCGTTGGGTGGGACGGGACGAGCGAGACGGCGGCATTACCAATCCTCGGGAGTCAGCTGGCAAGCGTTTGCGCAAACGCTTGCGACTGAGCATAACCCTGTCTACCTTCCGGTCCATCACGGACAGCCTTGAATCGGAGGGCATCCCCATGAGACAGCGCAGTCTCGCCGCGCTCGCCCTGGCCACCGCACTCGCGGTGACCTCGGCCGGGTGCACCGTCGAACGCCACTGGGGTGGCGGATCGAACGCGGGCGGCGGTGGCAAGGCCAAGGTCGGCCTGGTCACGAAGACCGACACCAATCCCTACTTCGTGGAGCTGAGAGCGGCCGCCAAGGCCGCCGCCGAGGCGAACGGCGCGGAGTTCAGCGCGCTCGCCGGCCAGTTCGACGGCGACAACGACGGCCAGGTGCGGGCCATCGAGAACCTCATGCAGCAGGGTGCGAACACCATCCTGATCACGCCGAGTTCCTCGACCGGTGTCCTCGACGCCATCGACCGCGCCCGCAAGGCCGGGGTGCTGGTCATCGCGCTCGACACGGCGACCGAACCGGACACCGCCGTCGACGCCACCTTCGCCACGGACAACTTCGAGGCCGGACGTCAGCAGGGTGCCTACGTCAAGGCCGCGCTGAACGGCAAGCCGCCGAAGCTGTTCATGGTGGACGGCACCGCCGGGTCCACAGTGGACACCCAGCGGCACACCGGGTTCCTCAAGGGCATCGGGCTGACCGACGCGTCGCCGGAGATCAAGGGCAAGACGCCCGCGAACGGCGACCAGAGCCTCGCGCAGCAGGGCGTGGAGAACCTGCTGCAGCGCACCACCGACATCAACGCCGTCTACACGATGAACGAGCCGATGGGCCGCGGCACCTACGCCGCGCTCCAGGCCCGCGGCCTGGTGAACCAGATCGTGATGGGCTCGATCGACGGCGGCTGCGAAGGTGTCAAGAACGTGCGCGACGGCCAGTACGCCGCCACGGTCATGCAGTTCCCCAAGAAGATGGCCGAGCAGGGCGTCCTCGCCGCCGTCGAATACGCCAAGACCGGGAAGAAGCCGAGCGGGTTCGTCAACACCGGTTCCGCGGTGATCACCGACAAGCCGATCCCCGGCGTGGAGAGCCAGGACACCAAGTGGGGCCTCGAGAACTGCTGGGGGACGAAATGACCACTGCGACCCTCAAGAGCAACGAACGGCCGTCGATCGGTGAGTTCTTCCTCCGCGCGCCCGCCGTCGGGCCCGCGCTGGCCCTGCTCGTCGCGATCGTGGTGTTCTCGCTGTCGACGGACACCTTCCTCGACCTCGACAACCTTTCCCTTGTGGTGCAACAGTCCCTGGTGATCGGCACGCTCGCCCTCGGGCAGACGCTGATCATCCTGACCGCGGGCATCGACCTGGCCAACGCGGCCGCGATGGTGCTCGCGACGCTGATCATGGCGAAACTCGTGGTCGGCGGCGTCTCCGGGATCTGGGCCCTGCTGCTGGGAATCGTGGCGACCGTGGTGATCGGGATGGTCACCGGTTCGCTGGTCACCCGGATCAAACTGCCGCCGTTCATCGTCACGCTCGGCCTGCTGACCGTGCTCACCGCGGCCGCGAAACTGTTCGCGAGCGGGCAGGCCGTCCCGGTCGCCGACGAACTGCTCAAATGGCTCGGCACCCGCCGGTACCTGTTCGGCGGCATCCCGATCACCTACGGCATGACGCTCGCTTTGCTGATGTACCTGGGACTTTGGTACGCGCTCACCCGGACGCCCTGGGGCAAGCACGTCTACGCGGTCGGCAACGCGCCGGAATCCGCGCGGCTGTCCGGGATCAAGGTCAACCGCACGATCCTTTCGGTGTACATCGTCGCCGGCGTGATCGTCGGGATCGCCGCCTGGCAGGCGCTCGGCCGCGTGCCGAACGCCGACCCGAACGCCTTCCAGCTCGGCAACCTCGACTCCATCACCGCGGTGGTGCTGGGCGGCGCGAGCCTGTTCGGCGGCCGGGGTTCGGTACTCGGCACGATGATGGGCGCGCTGGTCGTCGCGGTCCTGCGGTCCGGGCTGACCCAGCTCGGGGTGGACGCGCTCTACCAGGACGTCGCCACCGGCGCCCTGCTCATCGGCGCGGTGTGCGTCGACCGGTTCGCGAGGAGGCAGCAGTCATGACGACGCCCACGTTGTCCGCTCAAGGGCTGGTCAAACGCTACGGCCGGGTCACCGCCATCGACGGCGCCGACTTCGAGCTGTTCCCCGGCGAGGTGCTCGCCGTCGTCGGCGACAACGGCGCCGGGAAGTCGAGCCTGATCAAAGCCCTTTCCGGAGCGGTGATCCCGGACGCCGGAGAGATCAAAGTGGACGGTCAGACCGTCCACTTCAGGTCCCCTTTGGACGCTCGGCACTACGGAATCGAGACGGTGTACCAGGATCTCGCCGTCGCGCCCGCGCTCGACATCGCGTCGAACATGTTCCTCGGCCGGGAAAAGCGGCGCACGGATCTCTTCGGGCAGCTGTTCCGGAAGCTGGACACCGGGGCCATGCGGGCCGACGCGCAGCGGATCCTCGACGAACTCGGCATCAACATCAAGTCGATCACGCAACCGGTGGAGACGTTGTCCGGCGGGCAGCGCCAGGGTGTCGCGGTCGCGCGGGCGGCGGCGTTCGGCACCAAGGCGGTGATCATGGACGAGCCCACCGCCGCGCTCGGCGTCGCCGAATCCGGCAAGGTGCTCGACCTGATCAACCGTATCCGCGAACGCGGCCTGCCGGTGGTGCTGATCAGCCACAACATGCCGCACGTGTTCGACATCGCCGACCGCATCCACGTGCACCGCCTCGGCAAGCGCGTCGCGGTGGTCTCGCCGAAGACGCACACCATGAACCAGGTCGTCGGCCTGCTCACGGGTGCGTTGAAGATCGGCGAGAACGGCGAAGTCGAAGAGGTCGCGTCGGCCGTCCACACGGGGCTGTAGTGCGGGTGCTGCTGGCGGGCCTGTGCACCGTCGACCAGGTTCAGCGCGTCGCCGAGATCCCGGCGCCGGGCGAGAAGGTGCGTTCGCTGTCGATGGACGTCGCCGCCGGGGGGCCGGCGACGAACGCGGCGGTGACCGTGGCCGCGCTCGGCGCCGGGCCGACGCTGCTGACGGTCGCCGGTGCGCACCCGCTGGCGGCACTCGCCCGCGCCGATCTCGAGGCGCACGGCGTCGACCTGGTCGACCTCGATCCCGGACGGCCCGATCCGCCCGCGATCAGCGCCATCGTCGTCCGTGACTCCGACGGGGAACGCACCGTCGTCTCGCGCAACGCCCACGCTTCCTCGCGTTTCGTCCTCTCGATGCGGTCCTTGCACGCGCAACTACCGCATTCAGAGGACGAAATGCCTGGGTGTGTGCTCCTGGACGGGCACCATCCGGAAGTGGCGCTGGAGGTCGCGCGCTGGGCGCGGGAGCGGAAAGTGCCGGTGGTGCTCGACGCCGGGAGCTGGAAGCCGGTCTTCCCCGAACTCCTGCCGCTGGTCGACATCGCGGCGTGCTCGTCGCTGTACCGCGGGGACGATCCGCGCGAGCACGGCGTACCCGTGGTGATCACGACCGCCGGGCCCGATCCGGTGCGCTGGTCGACGGCGGACGGATCCGGTGCCGTCGCCGTCCCCGTCACCCGGGCGCGTGACACGCTGGGCGCGGGCGATGTGTGGCACGGGGCTTTCGCGTACGCGGTCGCCCGGGACCGAGGGGACGTCCCGGGCTGGATCGAGTTCGCCAACGAGGTGGCCGCCGAACGGGTGCGGCATGAAGGACCGAGGTCGTGGACGGCCGCGGTCGCGAAGATGGGAGAAGGACTGCCATGACAGCGATGCCTCCGGTGTTCGAGGACCTGTTGCGCAGGGCTCAGACGCTGGCGAAGCCGGGACAGCGCAGCGTGCTCGGCATCGTCGGCGCCCCCGCGTCCGGCAAGACGACACTGGCCTGGGGCCTGGCGAAGGCGCTGGGTACGAGGGCCGCGGTGGTCGGGATGGACGGCTTCCACCTGGCGCAGGTGGAGCTCCAGCGGCTCGGGCGGGTGGAGCGCAAGGGCGCCCCGGACACCTTCGACGCCGCCGGGTACGTGCACCTGCTGCGCAGGCTCGCCGAAGGCCGCGAGACGGTCTACGCGCCCGAATTCCGCCGGGAGATCGAGGAGCCGATCGCCGGTGCCGTCGCGGTCACGCCGGACGTCCCGCTGGTCATCACCGAGGGCAACTACCTGCTCATGCAGGACGACCTGTGGAGTGGCGTGAAGCCGATCCTCGCCGAGTCGTGGTTCCTCGCGCCGGACGAACCCGAGCGCATCGAGCGGCTCGTCTCGCGGCACCGCCGCTACGGCCGTTCGCTGGTCGAAGCGCGTCGCCGCGCGCTCGGTTCCGACCAGCGCAACGCCGATCTGATCGCGTCCACCAGCAGCCGGGCCGACCTGGTCCTCGAGAACCTCCCGCTGGTCAACTTCGCCATATGATCCGGTCATGACTGGGGTTCTCATCGTCACCGGCGGCAGCAAGGGCATCGGCGCGGCGGTCTGCGAGCTGGCCGCCGCGCGCGGTTACGACGTCGTCGTCAACTACGCGGGTGACGCCGAAGCGGCCGAAGACGTCGCTTCGCGAGTCCGGAAGCACGGCGTCCGGGCGATCACCCGGCGCGGCGATGTCGCGTCCGAAGCCGACGTGGTGGCCCTGTTCGACGCCGCCGTCGAGCTCGGCCCGCTCGCCGGGCTGGTCGCGAACGCGGCCATCACCGGCAACACCCCCGGCCGCTTCGACGAATACGACGTCGACGTCGTCCGTCGTGTCGTCGATGTCAACATCACGGGTGTCTTCCTGTGCGTCCGCGAGGGCATCCGCCGGATGTCCACCCGGTACGGCGGTGACGGCGGCGCGATCGTGACGCTGTCCTCCACCGCCGCGCGGACCGGTTCGCCGGGGGAATGGGTCCACTACGCGGGCACCAAGGCCGCGGTCGAAACGATGACCTACGGCGTGGCGCAAGAAGTGGCGAAAGAATCCGTCCGGGTGAACGCGGTCGCGCCGGGAATGATCCACACCGGACTGCACGCCGCGGCGGGTTTGCCCGACCGTATGGAGCGGATCGCGCCGACCATTCCGATGGGACGGGCGGGCGAGCCCGGCGAAGTCGCGGAAGCCGTGCTGTGGCTGCTTTCCCCGGCCGCGTCGTACACCACCGGGACGGTATTGACCGTCGGTGGAGGACGTTGACACCCAGGGCCACGAGGCGGTCACGAGGCGATATCGGCTCCGCGTGCGGTTCAGCCACTTTTTAACACTGTTTCCCGGCGGATATCACGATTCATGTGGGAAGTCGGCGGATCGCCTCGTGGCCCGAAGCGCCTGTGTCACCCTGGGGACGCCCCCAAGCTCTTGATCAGGACGGTCATCCCCGATGTCCAAGCTCATGTCTGTGCACCACCTGGCACTCACCGTGACCGACGTGGACCGGAGCGTGCCCTGGTACGCCCGAGTGCTCGAACTCGAGGAGTTCACGCGTCGTGAGGACCCCGAAACGGGTCTGCGGAAGGTCGTGCTCAGGTCGCCCAGCGAGGGTTTCGCGGTGGTACTCGTCGAGCACCAGGACACCGAGCGGCCGCGGTTCGACGAACGGCGGACAGGTCTGGACCACGTGGCGTTCAAGGTCTCTTCGCGTTCGGAGCTGGCCGAATGGGAAGCGCGGCTCTCGGAATACGGCGTCGTCTACACGCCGTCGAAGGGCTCTCGGACCTTGGAAGGCTCGTCGGTCATCGTGTTCCGTGACCCCGACGGCATCCAGCTGGAGATCTGGGCGGACCCCGAGGTTTAGGCGGTGCTCTCTTCGGTCTCTTCGGCGGGCCGCCGCATCTCCTGGCGGTAGCGGATCACGCCGTAGGCCGTGCCCACCACGAAGAACGCGACGCTCACCCACAGCGCGACCGTCTTCACCCACGGAAGCTGGTCCAGCAGACCTGCACCGTAGTAACCGAGCAGCACCAGCGTCGGCACCCAGAGCAGCCCGCCGAGCGCGGTCGCGAGCGCGAACCGGCGCGGATCCATCCGCGCGGTCCCGGCGATGAGCGGCGCGAGCGTGCGGATCCACGGGATCCAGCGCGCGGCCACGATGGCGAAGAAACCCTTGCGATCCAGGAAGGACCTGGCGCGGTCCAGGTTGTGCCGGTTCAGCACCTTGCCGCCGCGGCGCGCGATCAGTTTCGTGCCCGTCGACCGGCCGATGTAATACCCCACCTGGTTGCCGAGGATCGCGACGAGCAGCGCGGCGGCCGACAGCAGCCACGCGTTCAGGTCGGAGCCGTGCTGCGCGAGGACGACCCCGGCCGCGAACAGCAGGGAGTCGCCGGGCAGGAAAAGGCCGATGATCAGCGCGCACTCCACGAAGATGAAGCTCAGCACGATCACCCAGACGAGCACCGGCCCGGCGGTGTCGAGCCAGCTCACGCCGATGCCCGCGGCCTCGGTGTACACCTCAGTCACGACGCGAGCCTACGTGTACTTCGCGAACCGCATGCGGCCGAACCGGGGAATCGGGGTGTCCGAAAGGTCCGGTCGTGCGCCTCACCCGCCCGTTCATAGCGTTTGAGTAGCGATTCGGGACCGGCAGATCATGGCTTGGCCACCTCCCGCAGGACGGTTTCGCGTGACTGGATGGACGACACACGTGACTGGCCGGACGACACGCGTGTCCAGATGGACGACTCGCGGCGAAATCCGGGGGCGAGCGTGTCGTCCGGCCAGTCACGCCTTCCCCGAGTGCGGCAAAGGGGGCCTTTCCTCGCGAATTTCGCGAGGAAAGGCCCCTCCATCGCAAGCCGGACTAGTGCTCGACAAGCTCGTCGAGCGCCTGGTCGTAGCTCAACCGGACATCGTGTTCGGCTTGATCACCGCCCAGCAGCTCCACCCGGCTGGTCGCCGGCGGATACCCGCTGGCGATCACCGTGTAGGTCCCGGCGGGCAGGTCGCTGACCGTGTAGTTGCCCTCCGCGTCGGTCCTCGCCACGGCGGCGACGCCACCCGACGAGTCGAGCACGGTGATCCGCGCGTCCGGCACCACCCGGTCACCGTCGGTGCGGGCGACCCCGCTCAACAGGATCGTGCTGACCAGCTCGAAGTCGTGGCGCAGCACCCCGGCCCCGGTGGCGGTCAGCGTCGCCGCGACCGGCCGGAACCAGCGACCGCTGGCGACGAGCGTGTACCGCCCGCCCACGATGCCGGCGAACGAGTAGACGCCGTTCTCGTTCGTATGCGTCCTGGCCACCTGATTGCCGTTGTGGTCGATCAGGGTCAGCGCCGCACCCGCGACGTTCGTGGCGTCGTCCCGGCGGACATGCCCGCTGATCTGGGCGGATCCCGCCCGGTAGGCCCCGTTCCCGTTGGCCAGCGCGTGCTTGCCGGGCTCGACGGGCGCGGTCACGACCGTCTTCTCGGACGCCGTCTCGACAGGTGCGTCGTCCTCTTCGAGGAGTGCTTCGCCGCCTTCGAGGGCCGAAGCCGCCGAAGGAGCCGAGCCGCCGAGAAGCGGGATCTCCTTCATGAACATCAGGACCAGCGTCGCCAGCAGCGCGACCGCGCCCGCCACGTAGAACACCGTGGTGATCGACTCGGTGAAGCCGATCAGCACCGGGGTCTTGATGGCCTCGGGCAGGTTCGCGATACCGCTCGTGTTGGTGGTGAGATCGCCCAGCGCCGCGGCGCCTTCACCGGTCGGCGCGTTGCCGCCGAACGCCTTGGTGATGTTGCCCGGCAGGACGTTGAACAGGATCGTCAGGAACACCGCGACACCCGCGGTACCACCGATCTGCCGGAAGAACGTCGCCGAAGCGGTCGAGACGCCCATGTCGCTGCGCGGGCCCGCGTTCTGCACCGCGATGATCAGCGTCTGCATGCAGGAACCGAGGCCGAGCCCGATGATCGCGGCCGCGACGAGCGGGTGCCACAGCGCGCTGTTGTACTCGACCTGCGCGAAGAAGAACGCGCCACCCGCGATCAGCAGCGTGCCGATCACCGGGAAAACCTTGTAACGTCCGGTTTTGCTGGTGATCTGGCCCGAGATGATGGAGGCGCTCATGATGCCGGCCATCAGCGGGATCATCAGCAGCCCCGACTCGGTCGGCGAGAACTCCTGCACCACCTGCATGTACTGCGGGATCATCATGATCGCGCCGAACATCGCGACACCGACGATGATGCCGCCGATGATCGCGACCGTGAAGGTCGAGTTCTTGAACAGCCGCAACGGGATCAGCGCCGCGTCCTTCATCAGCTTCTCGATGAAGATGAAGGCGACCACGCCGATGGCACCGACGACGTAGCAGATGATCGCGCTCTGCGAGCCCCAGCCCCACTTGTTGCCCTGCTCGGCGACGATCAGGAACGGGACGACGGCGACGACGAGCGCGAGCCCGCCCCACCAGTCGATCTTGTGGTCGTGGCGCTGGTGCGGCACGTTGAGCACGCGGGCGACCACGAACAGCGCGACGATCGCGATCGGCACGTTGATCAGGAACACCCAGCGCCAGCCGGCGATGTCGTAGCCGAAGACGCTGCCGAGCTTGTCGAAGTCGGCGAAGAACCCGCCGAGCACCGGGCCGAGCACGGTGGAGATACCGAACACGGCGAGGAAGTAACCCTGGTAGCGGGCACGTTCCCGCGGCGGCACGATATCGCCCATGATCGTCATCGCCAGCGACATCAGACCGCCGGCGCCGAGGCCCTGGATCGCGCGGAACGCGGCCAGTTCGTACATCGACGTCGCGAACGCCGAGGCGACCGAGCCGACCAGGAAGATCGAGATCGCGGCGATGTAGAACGGCTTGCGCCCGTAGATGTCGGACAGCTTGCCGTAGATCGGCGTGACGATCGTCGAGGTGATCAGGTAGGCCGTGGTGATCCAGGCCTGCAGGTCGAACCCGTTGAGGTCGTTCGCGATCCGGACGATCGAGGTGCCCACGATCGTCTGGTCGAGCGCGGCGAGGAACATGCCCGACATCAGGCCGATCAGGATCGTGACGATCTGACGGTGACTGAGCCGGGGTCCGTCTTCTGAGACGGAGGGTGGACTTTCCACTGCGGAACTCATTGCTTCAGGCCCCCTTGGCCTTCGACGCCGACGCGGGGTCGGCGAACTGCGGAGATGTTTTTTCGATGTCGTCGTTCAGCCGGTGGAACAGCGAGTTGAGGGTCTTCCGGTCGTCGTCGGACCAGTCGCCGAGCACCTCGGCGAGCCACTGGTTCCGCTGCTTGCGGTTCTCCTCGAAGACCCGGAGTCCTTCGGCGGTCGGTGCGAGCAGGCAGGCGCGGCCGTCTTCGGGGTCGGCCAGGCGCTCGACCAGGCCGTGCTGGACGAGCGAGCTCGACTGCCTGCTGATGGTCGAGATCTCGGAGTGCAGGAACTCGGCGAGTTTGCTGGTCCGCTGGGGGCCGACGTGGATGAGGCAGAAAAGGATCGCGTACGCGGCCCGCTCGATGCCGTCCGGCCCCTGCTTGGACACCTGGGACTTCGCCCGGTTGACCAGGCGCACGAGCCGCACGAGCTCGTGCCCGAGGGTGTCGGCCAGATCGAGGTCGGCCTTCGACCTGGTGCCGGGTGTCGTGGGTGTCATGGTGGTCTCTCTCGCCGGTTGCTTGGTCACTGCAACTAGTTGCCTAGAGCAAGGATGTGCCTCTCAAGGATGCTTCGCAAGGAGAAAGTGACGTTGTGTGTCGGATGACACTTTAGTTGCCGCATGCAAGCACATTTATTCGTGCATGTTTGTCCGGTTCGCCCTGAGCTGCACTTTTGCTTTGATGGAGGCATGACCGACTCCGCGCTCTACTCGATCCTCGCCGCCCGCGACTTCGGCACCCTCGCCACCATCAAGCGGGACGGCAGGCCGCAGCTGTCGACCGTCAACTACCTCTACGACGCGGACGCCGGGGCGATCCTGATCTCGATCACCGCGCCGCGCGCCAAGACCAAGAACCTCCAGCGCGACCCGCGGGCGACGTTCCACGTGTCGACCGAGAGCGGTGACGGCTACGTCGTCGTGGAAGGTCCGGCGGTGCTCACGCCGACCGCCGCTTCGCGCGACGACGAGACCGTCGACGCGCTGGTGGATCACTACCGGCGGGCCCGGGGGGAGCATCCGGACTGGGACGAGTTCCGCGACGCCATGGTCGCCGACCAGCGCGTTCTGCTGACCATCCCGATCGAGCGCGTCTACGGGATCCAGATGTAGATCTCCCGCGTTTCGTCCTCTGGATGCGGTAGTTGCACGCGCAAGGACCGCATTCAGAGGACGAAACGCATGAGGGGGTCAGCGCTGGAGGCGGGCCTTGATCTCGTCGATCCGGTCGAGCAGGGGGCTCGCGTCGCCCCGGCCGAGCGCCGCCCGGAGGTAGAGGCCGTCGCCCACCAGGATGATCAGTTCGGCGGCCAAAGTGTCGTCGACGTGTTCGCTGATCAGGTCCTGGAGCTTCTGGTTGTAAACCTGGACGACCTCGGCGACCCGTGGTTCGCTGAGCATGATCCGGATCGTCGCCATGGTCGTGCGGTGCAGTGCCTTGCGCTCGGTGACGTCGGTGATCGCCGTCCGCAGGTACCAGGAAACGACGCCTTCTGGCGCGTTCCGCGCCTCTTCGAGATCCGCTTCCGACAACGTGGCGAGACGCTCCATCAGGCCGTCTACCAGGGCTTCCTTGGAGCCGAAGTGGTAGAGCAGGCCGCCCTTCGAGACTCCGGCGTGCGCGGCGACGGCGTCGAGGGTGACCCCGCCGGGACCCTGCTCGATGAGGATCTCCTCGTACGAGTCGAGGATGCGTTCCTTCGCGGTGGGCTTCGCCATATCAGTTGACTATACCGTCTGGACGGTTTACCTTCGCATCAGGCGGTAACTGTACCGTCCAGACGGTTTAGCTAAAGGAGAGTGCGCCATGGCGGGGCGCAAGCAGTGGTGGGCGTTGGCGGTACTGGTGCTTCCGGTGCTGCTGATCAGCGTGGACATGACGGTGCTCGGGTTCGCGCTGCCGTTCCTGTCCGAGGATCTGGCGCCCACCGGTGCGGAGCAGTTGTGGATCGTCGACATCTACTCGTTCATGCTGGCGGGCCTGCTGGTCCTGATGGGCACGCTCGGTGACCGCATCGGCCGTCGCAAGCTGCTGCTCATGGGCGCCGCGGCGTTCGGTGCCGCGTCGGTGCTCGCGGCCTTCTCGACCAGCGCGTTCATGCTGATCATCGCCAGGGCGCTGCTCGGCGTGGGTGGCGCGACGCTGATGCCGTCGACGCTGTCGCTGATCCGCAGCATCTTCGTCGACCCCAAGCAGCGCCGGACCGCGATCGCGGTGTGGAGCGCCGGGTTCTCCGGCGGGATGGCGCTCGGGCCGGTGCTCGGCGGGTGGCTGCTGGAGCACTTCTGGTGGGGTTCGGTGTTCCTCATCAACGTGCCGGTGATGCTGGTGCTGCTGATCATCGGACCGTTCGTGCTGCCGGAGGCGCGTGACCCGAAGCCGGGCCGCTTCGATCCGCTGTCGGCGCTGCTGTCGCTGGCCGCGATGTTGCCGGTGGTCTACGGCATCAAGCTGGTCGCCGAACACGGCTTCACCTGGAAGGCCGCGGTCAGCGTCCTGATCGGGCTCGCGCTCGGCGTCGTGTTCGTCCGCAGGCAGAACAGCCTCGACGAGCCGATGCTCGACCTGAAGCTGTTCTCGAACCGGGCCTTCAGCGGCTCCGTCGTGACGAACATGCTCGGCGTGTTCGCCATGGTCGGCCTGCTGTTCCTGGTGCCGCAGTACCTGCAGCTGGTGCTCGGGCTGACTCCGGTCGTCGCCGCGCTGTGGATGCTCCCGGCGACGGCCGCCGGGATCGCCGGCGCGCTCATCGCGGCCTGGCTCGCGAAGCGGATCCGGGTCTCGGTGCTGGTCAGCGGTGGTCTCCTGGTCGCGGCGGTCGGTTTCCTCGCGCTGACGCAGGTGTCGTCCGGCGGCGGGCTCGCGTACGTCGTGGTGTCGTTCACGCTGCTCGGCGGCGGTGTCGCCCTGTCGGAGACGCTGACGAACGACCTGGTCATCTCGGCCGCCCCGGCCGAACGCGCGGGGGCCGCTTCGGCGATCTCCGAGACCGGGTTCGAGCTGGGTGGCGCGCTCGGCACGGCCATCCTCGGCAGTGTCGCGACCGCGGTCTACCGGTCCGGCCTGCCGGAGGGAACGGCCGAGTCCGCCAGGGACACGCTCGGTGGCGCGGTCGCGACGGCGCAGCAGCTCGACCCTGTGGCTGGGCAGGCGCTCCTGGAATCGGCTCGCGAGGCCTTCACTCAGGGGATGCACGTCACCGCATGGGCGGGCGTGGCCGTGCTCGTCTATACAGGTGTTCAGGCCTTCGTTCTGCTAGATCGGAAAAAAAATTCCGCAGTGCGGAGCTGATCCGGCCTACGATGAGGGCATGAACAACCATGCCCTGGTCACCCGCCTCCGCGAGCATCTCGGCGACGCCGCGGTGCTCACCGACACCGACGTCACGGACGCCTATTCGCGCGACATGATGCCGCTGGCCGACAGCGGCAAACCCCTCGCGGTGGTGCTTCCGTCCGATGTGGAGGGTGTGCAGGCCGTGGTCAAGGCCTGTGCGGAGTTCGAGGTGCCGATCGTGCCCCGCGGCGCCGGCAGTGGTCTGTCCGGCGCCGCGAACGCGATCGACGGCTGTGTCGTGCTGGTGCTGACGAAACTCGACCAGATCGTCGAAATCGACGAAGGCAACCGGCTCGCCGTCGTGCAGCCCGGCGTGGTGAACCTCGATTTCCGCAACGCGGTGGAAAAGCACGGCCTGTTCTATCCGCCGGATCCGTCCAGCTACGACTGGTGCACCATCGGCGGGAACCTGTCCACCAACGCGGGCGGACTGTGTTGCGTGAAGTACGGCGTCACCACGGATTCCGTGCTGGGGCTGGAAGTCGTGCTCGCCGACGGCTCGGTGCTGAAGACCGGGCGCCGCACGGTGAAGGGCGTCGCGGGGTACGACCTCGCGCGGCTCTTCGTCGGCAGTGAGGGCACGCTCGGCGTGATCACGCAGGCGACCGTCGCGCTGAAACCGTTGCCACAGCTGCCCGCCACGCTCGTCGCCGCCTTCAACAGCACCGAAGCGGCGGGCGAGGCCGTCGCCCGGGTCGTGCGTGAAGGCCTGGTGCCGTCGCTCATGGAGATCATGGACGCGACGTCCATCAAGGCGGCCGAGGCCTACCTCAAGACCGATCTCGGCACGAGCTCGGACTGCAAGGCCTTGCTGCTCGCGCAATCCGACTCCGGCGGCGAGGTCGCGCGGCGGGAACTCGCCGCGCTCGAACAGATCTGTGTCGACTGCGGCGCGGATCTGGCGTACGCCACCGAGGATCTCGAAGAGGGCAAGATGCTGCTGCAGGCGCGGCGGGTCGTGCTCACCGCGCTGGAGATGTACGGCGTCTGGCTGACCGACGACGTCTGCGTGCCGCGCACGCGCATCGCCGAACTGATCGCCGGCTGCGAGCGGATCAGCGAGGAGGTCGGCCTGCGGATCGCCGTCGTCGGCCACGCCGGTGACGGCAACATGCACCCGACGATCGTCTACGCGCCCGATTCCGAGGAGGAGTTCGCCCGCGCGCGGATCGCCTTCGACGCGATCCTCGACGTGGCCCTGTCGCTGGGCGGGACGGTCACCGGCGAGCACGGTATCGGCCGGATCAAACGCGAGTGGCTCGCCAAGGAGATCGGCGAGGTCGGCATCCAGGTGCACCGGCAGATCAAGCGGGCACTGGACCCGGGGAACCTCTTCAACCCGGGCTCGATGTTCTCCCTCTGACCTCGTGAGTGGTAAGGACGGTTAGAACCGTCCTTACCACTCACGAGGCGCGAGGAAGGGTCAGTCGCGGACGCGCGGGATCTGCTGCGTGACGTCTTCGGCGGTGTCGGCGACGAGACCGGTCGCGGTGTTCGCGTGCTTCTTCTCGCGCCGCGACTTCAGGTACTCGATCACGATCGGCACCACCGAGACCAGCACGATCAGGATGAAGATCGCGTCCACGTTGTCGCGGATGAACGCGACGCCGCCGAGCAGGTGGCCGAGCGCGGTGATCCCGGCGGCCCACAGGATGCCGCCGATGACGGTGTAGACGAAGTACTTCTTCGGGTCCATCTTGCCGATACCGGCGATCCAGGTGATGAACGTCCGCACGAACGGCACGAACCGCGCCAGGACGACCGCCTTCGGCCCGTGCTTCTCCAGGAAGGCGTGGGTCTGGTCCACGTACTTCTGGTTGAAGAACTTCGAGTCCGGCTTGCGGAACAGCCAGGGCCCGATCTTCCAGCCGAGACCGTAGCCGACCGCGTTGCCGATCAGCGCGGCGACGGTGACCAGGACGCACACCAGCCACAGCGGCGCCTCGATCGAGCCGTTCGCGATGAACAGGCCCGCGGTGAACAGGAGTGAGTCACCGGGCAGCACCGGGAAGATGCTGCTCTCGATGAAGATGATCAAGCAGAGGATGGTGACGACCGGAACGGTCAGTCCGCTGAGCAGGTGCTGCGGGTCCAGCCACTCCGGCAGGAGGCCCATCGTCGTCACGGTGTTCTGCGCCAGGATCACACCAAAACGGTACAGGGTGACGCTGAGTGCCCTGACCCGGCGGGAGAGGGCGGCTCAGATCAGCGTGAGCAGCCCGATCACCGAGCCTGCCGCGAGCCCCAGCAGGACGGCCAGCAACAACACCCAGTACGCGGGCAGAGGCGGGCTGCTCGGCGAAGGTGCCGGAGGCGGCGTCGCGCGCTCCGCCAGCCTGGCCGTTTCCGCGTCTTCCAGCGCGACGCGCTCTCGTTCGAGCGAGTCGGCACCGGCGCCGGACAGCAGCCCGTACTGCAGCGGCAGCTCGTGCTCACCGGGAGTCCCGGGGTTACTCTCGGTGTCCGTTTCGGCCGGTTTGTCCGTGGTTGTCTCGGCGGTCCGCTCCGCCGAAGGGGCGAAGACGGCTTGGGCGCGCAGGGCGTCGGCTAGGAGCTTCTCCGGGTCCTTGGGCTCGCTCATCCGGGACTCCTTTCGCCGCTACCCGTCGCTGACCGACACACCGCCTTCGACCGCCCCGCTCAGCGGAGCCGTGGCGCTCAATGTAGCCGCAGCGTCGTCCTTGACCCATTCGCCCTGACGAAGCACCTTGACCGGCCGCAGGTCCCGGTCGAGCACGACGACGTCCGCCGCGAGCCCGGCGCGCAGCGAGCCGGTCCGGTCGGCGATGCCGAGCAGTTCGGCGGGGCGCCCGGAGGTCGCGCGCACGGCGTCGAGCAGGTCGATACCCGCGCCGCGGACCAGGTTGCGGAAGGCCGCGTCCATGGTCAGCGTGCTGCCCGCCAGGGAGCCGTTGCCTGCCAGGGTGGCGACACCGTCGCGGACATCGACCTCGAGGCGGCCGAGGATGTAGCTGCCGTCGGCGGCGTCGGTGGCGGACATGGCGTCGGTGATGAGCACCGTCCGGCCCTTGCCGGCGTGGTGCGCGGCCAGCCGCAGCACGGTCGGGTGCACGTGGACGAGGTCGCAGATCAGCTCGACGGTGATGCGCTCGTCGTCGAGTAGCGCGCCGATCGGGCCGGGTTCGCGGTGGTGGAGCGGCCGCATGGCGTTGAAGAGGTGGGTCGCGACGGAGGCGCCCGCGTCGATCGCGGGGATGATCTGGTCCTCGACGCCGTCGGTGTGCCCGATGGCGGCGATGACGCCCGATTCGGCCAGCTGGCGGACCGCCTTGATCCCGCCGTGCAGTTCAGGGGCGAGGGTGACCATCCGGATGTCGCCGCGGCCCGCGCCGAGCAGCGCGTTGACCGTCGCCGTGTCCGGCTCGATCAGCGTCGCCGGATCGTGCGCCCCGCAGCGCGCCTTCGAGATGAAGGGTCCTTCAAGGTGAATTCCGGCAAGTTCACCCTCTTGGACCAGCTCACGCAGGGCCGCGATCTGGTCCCTGAGCACCGGGATGGGGTCCGAGACCAGGCTGCCGAGCATGGTCGTGGTCCCGTGCCGCCGATGCGCGCGGACCGCGCGGATCAGCTCCTCGGGATTCGAGCTGGAAAACGATCCGCCCCCACCGCCGTGGCAGTGGGTGTCGACGAAGCCGGGCACGACCAGGCATCCGTCGACGTCGACGCGATCGATGTCCGGGGGTGTCCCGGAACCGACTTGGACGATCTTGCCGGCGGCGATAGCCAGCCAGCCGTCGTCGAGTACACGGTCCGGGGCGACGACCCGGCCGCCCACGATCACGAAATCTCCGGCGCCTCTCACGCCCCCCAGCATATATTGGTCTGGACCAAGCATGGCGGCACAACCCAGCGGTCGAGATGAAGGCCGGGCATCAGTTCGGTGACTGCATCGCTTTCTGCAGTGCTTCGAGCGCCCGGCTGGCGGTTGACTTAACGGTACCTTTCGAAATCCCGGCGGCCTCCGAGATTTCGGCCTCACTCAGCCCACCGTAGTAACGGAGGACCAGAACCTCGCGCTGGCGAGGGGGCAGCTTGGACAAAGCGCTCACCACGGCCTGATGTTCACTCGACAGCATGGCGAGGCTTTCGGCCGAACGCGCGTTGACAGCGTGCGGTGCGACGTACTCGCGAGCGGTCTTGCGGCGGCGCAACACACTGCGTGATCCGTTGACCACGGCGGTGCGCAGGTATCCGACGGCCGCGGCGGCGTCGCGCAGGCGTCCCCAGTTGCGGTGCAGGCCGGTGAAGGCCTCCTGGACGACGTCCTCGGCGGTCGCGGGTTCGTCCACGAGCAGGATGGCCAGCCGGACGAGCCGCATCCGGTGCTGGCGATAGAGATCCTCAAGGGTCAACGGTGCCGCAGGCGGCGGTGGCGTGACCGGTCCGTCCATGGTGCGCAGATGGCCGAGGGTCGCCTCGACACTGCGTTCCGCATTGCCCTCGAGCATGTACCCCTACCTGTTCATTTACCCCTTTGAAGCACAACCTGTGCATGGCGCTCGATCAGCGTATCGGGTGGGGCGGGAGTCCTGCCTGATCGGATCCTGAGAAGCTGGGGGGCGTCCGTTGGAGCGACCTTGGAGATGTCGATGGCCTGGTTCCTGGTGGAGATCACCTACGTGCAGGAGAAGCTGGCGGATGTGCGCCCCCGGCACCGGGAATTCCTGTCCGCCCTCGCCGACCAGGGCGTCGTCGCGCTCGGCGGCCCGCTGGGCGACGGCTCCGGCGGCATCTCGATGTACCAGGCGGCGGACGAGGCGGCGCTGCTGGAGATCATCGACAAGGATCCGTACCACCTCGAAGGTGTCGTCGCGAAGCGGACCGTGCGCGAGTTCAAGCCGGTCATCGGCTCCTGGATCCCCAAGGAAGCCTGACGACTCAGAGATCGAGGGTGACCGGCTCGCGTTCGACGCAGACCCGGACGCGGTCGCCGGTCACCGTCGGCAGTTCGCAAGTCCCGCAGAACCCCTGACGGCACGAATACGCGATACCGGGCACGGTTTCGCGCAGGACGTCGAGCGTCGTCCGGTCGGCGGGGACGTCCAAGGTGACGCCGCTGCGGGCCAGTTCGACACGGAACGGCTTGCCGCCGACGATAGGCGGCGTCGAGAACCGTTCGAAGAACACCGGCCCCGAACCCCGCAGCGCGGCGTCGGTCCGGACGCCGACGATCATCGGAACCGGGCCGCAGCAATAGATCGGCGCGCCTTCCGGGGCCCCTTCGAGGAGTTCCGCGCCGGAGGCGGGGATTCCGTAGTCCGTGTCCGGACGAATCCAGACGCGGTCGGAGAATCCGGACAATTCCTCCAAGAACGGCATCGAACCCTCGTCGCGGCCGGTGTAGACCAGTCGCCAGTCCGCGCCCGCCGCGGCGGCCTGCCGCACCATCGGCAGGATCGGCGTGATCCCGATACCGCCCGCGACGAACAGGTACGCCGGGCTCACGACGAACGGGAACGCGTTGCGCGGGCCGCGCCCCGTGATCCGGGCGCCCTTCTTCAACGCGTGCACCGCCGTCGATCCCTCGCCGAGCAGGCGGACACCGACGCGGTAGGCCGAGCGGTCGTCCGGATCGCCGCACAAGGAGTACTGACGGACCAGTCCCGGCCGGGGCGAAAGGTCGATGTGCGCGCCGGGCCGCCATCGCGGCAGCGCTTCGCCGCGTTCGTGCACCAGCCGCAGGCCGGCGACGCCGTCGGCTTCGCGACGGACATCGTCGACGACCAGCGGGAGGTCACGGTCGACGTCGGCCACCGGCGGGCGACGGCGGCCGCTCACGCCGCTGAGCCTGCGATACAGCGCGACGACACCGGTCAGCGAAGCCATCGCGCGGTCGGTGCGCCCGCTGCCGTCGAGCCGCAGGGGCCGAGGCGCTGTCATCACCGGGGTTCGTCGGCGGCCAGCGCGGCCGGCGAACTCGCGAGGTACGCGACGGCCTGATCGGTGTCGCCGGTTTCGGTCGGGTGGTAGGACTTCCGGAAGTACGGCCGGATCTCGCGCCGCAGCTGCTTGCCTGAGGGCAGGAGCCCGAGCTTCGCCACGCGCAGATAGGTCCGGAAACTCGTCCTGCCCGGCCTCGTCGGATCGTTCTTCATGAGGAACCTGGTACCCCGCAGGAAAACCCAGGCCAGTACCGGCGTCACCACGAGCATGCTGCGCACGCGGCGGGTGTAGCGGCCGTCGAGGTGCATGAACAGATCGAAGGCGACAGAGCGGTGCTCGACCTCTTCGGCGCCGTGCCAGCGCAGGAGATCCAGCATCGTCGGGTCGGCGCCCGCCTTGTCGAGCGCTTCGGCGTCGAGGATCCACTGGCCGAGGAACGCGGTGTAGTGCTCGATGGCGGCGACGATGGCGAGCCGTTCGATCAGCCACTCCTCGCGCCGTTTGGCGGAAAGGTCGCGGTCGCCGAGCAGACGGCGGAACATCCACTCCATCTGCGCGATGTACGGCCGCACGTGGACGCCCGCCGCTTCGAGGTGTTCCGCGGCGCCGTCGTGCGCCTCGGCGTGCATGGCCTCCTGGCCGATGAAGCCGAGGACGTCCTCCTTGAGCCGCTCGTCGCGGATCAGCGGCACGGCCTGCTTGAACACCTCGACGAACCAGCGTTCGCCCTCCGGCAGCGCCAGATGCAGCACGTTGATCGTGTGCGTCGCCTGCGGCTCGCCCGGAATCCAGTGCATCGGCAACGACGCCCAGTCGAACTCGACGTCGCGCGCGTGCAGGACGATCTGCTCGTGGTCCGTCACGACGACCTCCCGCTGAGTTCGTAGTCGCTCGGGTCGACCTTGCGGGTTTCGAGCCAGTAGCGCCAGGTGAAGCCCGGCCAGATCGTCCGGTTGACACCCTTCGCGTCGAGATACCAGCTCTTGCAGCCGCCCTGCGTCCACACGCCCTTGACGAGTTTGTCCTGGATCTCGCGCTGGAACTTCTCCTGCACACCGGCGCGGACGTCGAGCGCGGCGGCGCCACGCGAGTCGGCGAGCTTGATCGCGTCGACGACGTACCGCGACTGCGACTCGATCATGAAGACGACGGAGTTGTGGCCCAGCGCGGTGTTCGGGCCGAGCAGGAAGAACAGGTTGGGGAAACCGGAAACGGTGATGCCCTTGTGCGTGTGCATCCCCTCGGCCGCCCATTCCTTGGCGAGGTCGCGGCCGTCGATCCCGGTGATGTCCAGGTATTCCAAGGCGTCCGTGACCTTGAAGCCGGTGCCGTAGATGATCGCGTCGACCTCGTGCTCGACGCCGTTCCCGTCGACGACGCCATGCGCCTTGACCTCGCGCACGCCTTCGGTGTTGACGTCCACATTGGACCGGTTGATCGCCGGGTAGTAGTCGTTGGAGATCAGCACCCGCTTGCAGCCCATGGTGTAGTCCGGGGTGACCTTCTTGCGCAGCTTCGGATCCTTGATCGCCTTGCCGATGTGGCGCTTCGCGATCACCTCGCCGGCCTTCATGATCGCGGGGTGGCCGTTGAAGCCGACGGCGCGCACTTCGAGGAACCAGTACAGCGCGTTGCGGTAAAGCCGTTGCACACCGGGGATCCGGCGGAACGCGGTCTTGGCCCAGCCCGGCATGGCGTGGTCGGGCTTCGGCATGATCCACGGCGGCGTGCGCTGGAACAGCGTCAGCTCGTCGACCTCGGGGGCGATCCGCGGGACGAACTGGACCGCGCTCGCGCCGGTGCCGACCACGGCGACCTTCTTGCCGCGCAGGTCGTACTCGTGGTTCCACTGAGCGGAATGCCAGGTCTGGCCCTTGAACTTCTCGATCCCGGGCAGCGCGGGCACCTGCGGGATGTGCAGGCCGCCGACGCCCGAGATCAGGAACTGGGCCTCGAACTCACCCGATTTGGTGTGCACGTGCCAGCGGCGCCCGGTCTCGTCCCAGGTCGCGCCGGTGAGCTCGACGCCGAAGCGGATCTTGCGGCGAAGCCGGTACTTGTCGGTGACGTCCTTGAGGTACTGGAAGATCTCGGGGGCCGGCGAGAACGACCGCGACCAGTCCGGGTTCTGCTCGTACGAGAACGAGTACATGTGGGACTGCACGTCGCAGGCGCAGCCGGGGTACGAGTTGTCGCGCCACGTACCGCCGACTTCGTCCGCCTTCTCCAGGATCACGTAGTCGGAGATCCCGGCTTTTTCGAGCTGGATGGCCTGGCCGAGCCCGGAGAACCCGGTGCCCACGATCACGACCTTGAATCGCTCGGTCATCTGGCAATCCTCCACTTCGAGGCGTTCGTGCCCAGATGACGTTACCTCAAGTAACAGTTACTTGCTAGTACTACCTACCCGTCAGTACGTGCCGCCGAGCTTCGTGTGGTCCCAGCTCACGATCTTGGTCGGGCGGAAGATCAGCCCAATCCGCTTCGGGGCCTGCTTGCCGATGAATCCCGACAGCTCGTCGGGCACCGGGTCCCCGGGCTTGGCGCCCGCGTACCGCTGCATGAGGTTGATACCCATCTGGGTGACCGCGGCCGTATCGGTGATGACCTCGACGTCGGCTTCGAGCGAGACCCCGCGCAGCTTCTCGTAGCTTTCGCCGTCCTCGATGAGCACGGTGGCGCGGGGGTCTCGCTCCAGGTTCTTCGCCTTCTGGGACGTGCCGTAGGTCCAGGTCGCGACGCCGGACTCGTGCGGGTAGTACCAGAGGGGCGCCAGATGCGGGCGGCCGCCTCTGCCGATCGTCGCGACGTTGATGACCTTCTGCTCGTCGAGGTAGGCGGCGAGTTCGTCAGGTGACATGCGGATCTGGTCGCGACGGGACATGCGTCAGCCCTTTCGTGTGGCGGCCCGGCCTGCCTGGCCGGTCACTGAAGATTCGTACGCGCCGCGCTCCTTGATGTCCATGAGCGCCGCGGCGTCGGCCTTCTTGATCCGGCCCTTCGCGCCGATCTCGATGATCGGCGGCAGGAACGCGCGGATCAGCTTCAGTCCGCCGACCCAGCGGGGCACGTGCACGGTGCGGGCGCGTTTGTTGACCCCGGCCTGGAGGTGGTCGAGCGCGACGGAAAGCGGGTACGTCTTGCCGAGCAGGCCGGGCATGCCGGCGCGGAGCTTGCCGAAGACGGGGTGCTGGTCGGCGCTCTCGACGAGGTCGGTGCGGATCCAGGTCGGGTGCGCGACGCCGACCTTCACGCCGAGGTGAGCGACTTCGGCGCGGAAGCTGTTGCAGAACGCCTCGACGCCCGCCTTCGCGGCGGCGTAGTTGGCCATGCCGGGCGCATGGGTGATCGCGGCCAGCGAGGAGATCGCGAGCAGGTAGCCCTTGCGGTCGATGACATGCGGAAGGGTGACGCGGAAGGTGCGCCAAACGCCGAGCAGGTCGACCTCGATGACCTTCTCGAAGGCGGCCGGATCCACCGACCGGACGAAACCGGAGGTCGCGATGCCGGCGTTCGCGATGACGATGTCGATCCCGCCGAAGTGCTCGACGACGCCCGCGGTGGCCCGTTCGAGGTCGTCCCAGCTGGTGACGTCGGCTTCCCAGGCGTGCGCGCTGGGGCCGATCTTGTCGGCGACGGCCTGCTGTTCCTTGGCTTCGATGCCGACCAATGCGACCTTCGCGCCCTGCGCGGCCAGGCGCTCGGCGAGCCCCGCGCCGATGCCCCTCGCGGCGCCGGTGATCAGGACGACCTTGCCGTTCACGCTGTTCTTGGCCACGTTGCCTCCTCGTCCGAGCCCTAAGGCTTTCGGACGGTACCCCAACCTACCCGGAGTAAGCTACCCGCAAGTAAGTCCGCGTTTCGTCCTCTGGATGCGGTAGTTCGTGGTGCCAACTACCGCATCCAGAGGACGAAACGCGGGGGGTGGTCAGCGCGAGGCGGCGCTGAGGGCGTCGATCTCCTCGGAGGTGAGCGAGAGGTCGGCGGCGGGCAGGAGGTCGTTCAGCTGCTCGACCGAGCGGGCGCTCGCGATGGGCGCGGTGACGGTCGGCTGCGCGAACAGCCAGGCGAGGGAAACGGCGGCGACCGGGACGCCGCGGGAGACCGCGACCTCGTCGAGCGCCGCGAGCACCCGCTCGCCCCGTACGTCCAAATAGGACGATGCGCGGGCGGCACGCGGGCTGTCGCCGAGCTTGTCCTTCGAGCGGTACTTCCCGGCGAGGAAACCCTTGGCCAGCGAGAAATACGGCAGGACGGTCAGGCCTTCGCGCTCGACCGTCGGAGCCAGGTCCTGTTCGTAGTCCCGCTCGACGAGGTTGTAGTGCGGTTGCAGCGCGACGAACTTCGCCAGCCCCTCGCGGTCCGAAATGGACAGTGCTTCGCTCAGTCGTTCGGCCGAGTAGTTCGATGCCGCGATGTACCGCACCTTGCCCGCGCGCACGAGCGCGTCGAAGGCCCGCAGCGTCTCCTCGATCGGGGTCTCCGGATCGTCGATGTGCGCGTAATAGAGGTCGATGTGATCGGTCCGGAGCCGCCGGAGCGAGTCTTCGGCCGCCGCCGCGATGTTCGCCGCCGACAGCCCCTTCCGCTCTTCCCACATACCGGTCTTGGTCGCGATGACGACGTCGTCGCGGTGGCCGCGTTTGCCCAGCCATTCGCCGATGATCGTCTCGGAACCGCCTGCCGAATAGAGGTCGGCCGTGTCGATGAAGTTGCCGCCCGCCGCCGTATAGGCGTCGAGGACGGCGAAGGACTGCTCCTGGTCCGCGGTCCAGCCGAAGACGTTGCCGCCGAGGTTGATCCCACGGACGTCGAGGTCGGTGTTCCCGAGTTTCGCCATACCCCGAACATAAGGGAAGACATCGCCCGTCCGCGGTGTTGCGTCGGTACATGGGAATCGAACTCGGCAGGATCGGCATCTGGCAGCACGAATCCGTCTTCACCCCGGACCTCGCCCGTGAGCTGGAGGAACTCGGCTACGGCGCGATCTGGCTCGGTGGCTCACCGGACGGCGACCTCGTGAAGGCGGAGGAGCTGCTCGACGCGACGAAGACGATCAAGGTGGCCACCGGCATCGTCAACATCTGGAAGGACGACGCGGCCACGGTCGCCGAGTCGTACAAGCGCATCGAGGCGAAGCACCCGGGCCGCTTCCTGCTCGGTATCGGCGCCGGGCACCGTGAGCACACCGCGGAGTTCAAGAAGCCGTACGCGGCGCTGGTCGAGTACCTCGACGCTCTCGACGCCGCCGGAGTGCCCGTCGAAGGCCGCGTGCTCGCCGCGCTCGGCCCGAAGGTGATCAAACTCGCAGGAGACCGCACAGCGGGAGCCCACCCGTACCTGATGACGCCCGAGCACACCCGCCAGGCGCGCGAGATCCTCGGCGAAGGACCGCTGCTCGCGCCCGAGCAGAAGGTCGTCCTCGAGGCCGATCCGGCGAAGGCCCGTGAGATCGGACGGCCGAGCGTCAAGTTCTACCTCGGCCTCGTCAACTACACGAACTCCCTGCGGAAACTCGGTTTCACCGACGAAGACCTGGCAGGCGAGGGCAGCGACAAGCTGATCGACGCGCTGGCCGTCCACGGCGACGCCGAGACGGTCGCCCGCGGCGTCACCGCGCATATCGAGGCCGGGGCGGACCACGTCAACGTCCAGGTACTGAACCAGGACCCTCTGCCGGTCTACCGGGCGCTCGCCGCGGTCCTCCTCTGACGCGACGGCTGTAGGCACCTCCCGGCCGACCTCGTACGATGCGGCCGAGAGGTGCACCAGCCTGCTTCGAGGAGGAGTAAACGATGCCCATCGCCACCCCCGAGGTCTACGCGGAGATGCTCGACCGGGCGAAGGCGAACGAATTCGCCTACCCGGCCATCAACGTGACCTCGTCGGAGACCCTGAACGCCGCCATCCGCGGGTTCGCCGAGGCGGAGAGCGACGGGATCATCCAGTTCTCCACCGGCGGCGCGGAGTTCGCGTCCGGCCAGAAGGTCAAGGACATGGTGACCGGTTCGGTCGCGCTCGCCGAGTTCGCCCAGGTCGTGGCCGCCAAGTATGACGTGAACGTCGCGCTGCACACCGACCACTGCCCGAAGGACAAGCTCGACGGCTTCGTCCGCCCGCTGATCGAGATCTCGGCGGAGCGCGTCAAGAACGGTCAGCACCCGCTGTTCCAGAGCCACATGTGGGACGGCTCCGCGATCGACCTCGACGAGAACCTCGAGATCGCGCAGGAGCTGCTCGCCAAGGCCGCGGCCGCGAACATCATCCTCGAGGTCGAGATCGGCGTCGTCGGCGGCGAGGAAGACGGCGTCGAAGCCGAGATCAACGAGAAGCTGTACACCGCCGAGGGCGATTTCCTGAAGACGATCGACGCGCTCGGCTCCGGCGAGAACGGCCGCTACCTGCTGGCCGCGACCTTCGGCAACGTGCACGGCGTCTACAAGCCCGGCAACGTGAAGCTGCGCCCGGACGTGCTCAAGGGCGGCCAGGAGGCGGCGGCGAAGAAGCTCGGCCTCGCGGCCGGTTCGAAGCCGTTCGAGCTCGTCTTCCACGGCGGTTCCGGCTCGCTGCCGGAGGAGATCCGCGAGGCGGTGTCGTACGGCGTCGTGAAGATGAACGTCGACACCGACACGCAGTACGCCTTCACCCGGCCCATCGCGGACCACTTCTTCAAGAACTACGACGGTGTCCTGAAGATCGACGGCGAGGTCGGCAACAAGAAGGTCTACGACCCGCGTAGCTACCTGAAGGCCGCTGAGGCCGGCATGGCCACGCGCGTCGTCGAGGCCGCTCAGTCGCTGGGCTCGGCCGGCAAGAAGCTTTGACCCGTACGCATTTAGTCCTCTGAATGCGGGAGGTACGTGAAGGCCCCCTTTCTTGCGTCCAGCGCAAGGAAGGGGGCCTTCACGTACTCGGAGCCTCAGGCGGCCGGCAGCGTCGTCTTCTCGCGGGGCTTCTCCAG
This sequence comes from Amycolatopsis sp. NPDC000009, assembly GCF_055563465.1. Taxonomy (NCBI): domain Bacteria; kingdom Bacillati; phylum Actinomycetota; class Actinomycetes; order Pseudonocardiales; family Pseudonocardiaceae; genus Amycolatopsis; species Amycolatopsis sp. NPDC000009. The sequence continues at coordinate 140,513 of NZ_JBVHDI010000004.1, read as the reverse complement.
CAGCGAGTTCATCGCTCGCGTCCCCGGTCCGGCGGCGGCCCACAGCACGCCGACCCCGGCCAGACAGACCACGGCCGTCCAGTAGGCGACCGGCGGCGCCGACTCCGTCTGCGCGTCGCCGAGGATCCACGGCCGGAACTGCGACTGCACCCACAGCATCCCGTAGCCGAACGCCGTCACCAGCAGCGCGCCCGCGCCCGCCGTCAGCAGCGGATGGCCCCGGCCGATGCGGAACGCCAGGTCGACGGCGAGGCCGACGGCGAGCAGGTAGAACGGCACGACCGAGACCGGGAAACCCATCCCGAGCAGCAGCGGCCACATCACCAGCCGGTACGCGAGGTAGGCGGCGGCGACCGTCGTCCCGGCCCAGCGGAAGCCGGTGGTGTGCCGCGCCAGCGCGAAGATCAGCGCCATCACGCCGATACCCCACAGCGGGTAGACCCAGTCGTCGATCGGCATCGTGAAGTACTCGACGGCCACCCGGTCGACCGGATGCCCGATCTGGTCGGCGGCGAAGTTCAGCAGCTCGGGCTCGGCCTCGGGTGCGCCGCGCTCCCAGGCGCGCAGGCCGAGGATGCCGTATTCCTGCTGACCGTTCGGGAAGAACGTGTTCTCCAGGAAGAACGCCCACAGTCCGATCAGGACACCGGTGCGCAGGCGGCCGGGCTTGGCGTACTTCAGCCAGCCCATGATCACGCCGGCCTGCATGATGCCCGTTCCGATGTAGAGCATCATGTGCGACGGGCTCCACGCGGTCAGGTCGAGACCGTTGACGCGGTGGTTGATGACGTCCAGCGGCGCCGCGATGAGGAACACCACGAGCCCGATCTGCATCAGCCGCAGTGAACGGCGGTCGGCGCCCATCCCGGTGTAGCTGTGGATCGCCACCAGCACCATGATGATCACCGTGCCGACGGTGTTGATCAGGTGCGGCGGGGCGAGGTCGTCACGCAACCACATGAAATGCCACGACATGTCCCACGACGAGCCCACCAGTTTGAAGGCGAACGCCGCCAGCCACATCGAGTAGCAGAAGTTCAGCACCCAGTCCGGCGTCGCCTGTCCCGGCGCGCCGCGGTGCCAATGGAGTTTGAAGAACAGCCTCGTCTTCGCGATGGGGCTGCGGGGGATGACACCCGGCGAAAGGTCCCCGGTCACTTCTGTCGCCTTTGTCATGCGGGCCATCTTCCCTGCTCCAGATCACGGGACGAGCATTTGGGGTCGAAAATCGGGGTTCACCCGTAGGGGTGGCGGATTTGCGGTCAGCGTGCGAAGCAGGGCAAGGTGTGCCGCCATGATGCCGAAACGACTCGTCGCGGCGGTCCTCGTCGCCGCTCTGGTGCTGGCCGGTGGGGGCATTCTCGGGAGCCTGTTCTTCTAGTCACAGCGCCGCTGATCGCGCGCTGACGAAAGCTCGCCGGAGGGGCGCCGTTCCGGTCATCGAGCTTTCGTGGCCTTCGGCAGGCAGAGGGCGCGCGATGTGAAGTCTCCGTCGGGCGCGAGGCGCCCTTGGCGAGACGGGTCGGCACAATGGCCCGTATGACGAACCTCCTCGGCCCCCAGCCGACGCACCTTCCCGAGCACACCGCCGCGCAGGCGGCGCTGGACGCCGGAACCGATCCGGCCGCCGTCGCCGCCGAGCACCCCGACTACAGCGAGGCGTGGGCCGCCCTCGCCGAGAAGGCGCTCGAAGCCGGCGAGACCGTCGCCGCGTACGCGTACGCCCGCACCGGTTACCACCGCGGCCTCGACCAGCTTCGCCGCGCGGGCTGGAAGGGACACGGGCCGGTGCCGTGGTCGCACCGCCCGAACCAGGGTTTCCTGCGTTCGCTCGCTGTCCTCGGCAAGGCCGCCGGCAAGATCGGCGAGACCGAGGAGTACGACCGGTGCCGGACGTTCCTGAGCGACTCGGACCCCGCCGCCGCGGAAGCCACCGGCCTCAAGTGACCTCGTGAGTGGTAAGGACGGTTAGAACCGTCCTTACCACTCACGAGCGCTAGAACAGGCCGCAGTTCCCGACGGCCGGCAGCCCCGCGAAGCGTCCCTCAAGCCAAGCGAAAGCCTCCGGGAAAGCCCGGATCGCCCCGCCGACGTGCGTCGGAACCAGCGAAGTCGAGAACTGCACCTTCGCGCCCTTCGCGCACCAGGAGCGCGCCATGGTCCGCCCCTGCGCGTAGGGGACGATGTCGTCTAGTGCGCTGTGGACGACCAGCGTCGGCGCGCCCGGCTTCCGTGCTCCGATGAGCTGCTCGCCGACTCGCGTCTTGAACGGCTCTTCGCCGAGGTACGCCGTCAGCGGCCTGCCGTCCTTCGTCAGGTCCTTCGACTGCGTGAAGGCGTGTCCGAAGATCGCGTCCACGGTGCATTCCTGCTTGACCTTCTCGAACGCCTCGGCGCCCTTCGCGTTCAGCAGGGACGGGATGTTCAGTTCCGGGTACGCCGCGTCCATGCTGACCAGCGTGAACCCGAGGAAGCCGAAGGCGTAGTGCCCGTCGATGTTCTGGCCGACCTCGGCGAGGTCGGCCGGGACGGCGCCCGCGTACGAGCCCTTCAGCTTGAGTTCGGGCGCGTACGACGGCTGGAGTTCGGCGGCCGACGCCGATGCCCCGCCGCCCTGCGAGTAGCCCGCGGTCGCGACCGGGCCGTTGTCCGGCAGGTTCGCTTCGGGCAGACGCTGCGCCGCGCGGATCGAGTCGAGGACGGCGTTGCCCTCGGCGACGCGGTTGACGTACGTGTGGACGCCCGGGGTGCCCAAGCCCTCGTAATCGGTGACGACGACGCCGTAGCCGCGAAGCAGCAGCCCGGCGATGAAGGGGCCTTCGTACTCCGTGCCCGCCGCGAGGGCTTTCGACGGCGCGCACTGGTCGCCGACACCCTGCGTCCCGGCCGCGTAGCCGATGACCGGCCGTTCGCCCGCGCCGGTCCACGCCTTCTTCGGGGTGAGGACGGTGCCGGTCACGGCGTTGGCCTTGCCGTGGGTGTCGGTGCTGCGGTACATGATCCGCCGCACGTCCGCGTCGGCCTTGATGAGTTTCACGGGATCGACGTAGAAGGTGGACGGTTCGTGCCGGATGATGTCGCCGGGAGCACCCGCGGGCAGGGGCGACGGGGGATCGTAGAAGGACGGGGCGGCCGTGGCCTGCGGTGCCCCGAAGGTCAGCAGGGCCGCGATGGTGACCGCTGAGACGGCGGCGGAAACACCGGGCCGGGATCCTGGACGCATGCTTGCTCCTCGTTGAGCACAAACATTTTCGACAGACGTGTCGAAAAAGAGAGTCAGTGAGGTGGCGCACAATGTCAAGCCCGGCGCCGCGAGGGAGACCCCGCAAACTCCCGATCGGCGAGCAACGCGCGCGGGTGCTGAGTTCGGCCGCCGGTGTCTTCGCGGTGCACGGCGCGCAGGCCGCGACGATCGAGCAGATCGCCCGGCGCGCGGGGGTGTCCCGCCAGGCCGTCTACGAGCAGTTCGGCGATCGCACGACGTTGTTCACGCAGGTGGTCGCGGACATCGAGGAACGGGCCTTCGAGGCGATCGGCGCGCCGGCCCTCGATCTCTCGCAGCCCGAGCTGCGGTCCTGGGCGCGCGCCAACTACGCCAACATGTTCGCCTTCGTCGCGGCGAACCCCGACGCCTTCCCGGTCCTGCGCGAGGCGGAGCGCATGGGCGACCCGGCCCTCACCCGCCTTCGGGAACGGCTCGCGGGCGTCTACACCGAGGCGAGCAGGCAACGCTGGGCCCGCCACGGGGTCGACTCCGGCCGCGCGGACAAGGCCCTGGTCACCTTGTTCTTCGCGATGACCGAGGCACTCGTCCAGGCGAGCTGGGACGGGGAGCCGCCCGACGCGGACGCGCTCATCGACCTGCTCACCGAATTCACCGTCGGCGGCGTCGTCCGGCTCCGGACGGCGGCCGCCGACGTGATGGAACGACTGCGCTAAGCCGCGACGGCCTCCAGGGTCACGTCGGCGACCGAAGCCAGGTCCGGTGACGAGACGACACGGTTACGGCCGTTGCGTTTGGCCGCGTAGACCGACGCGTCGGCGGACGCCATGACCTCCTCGATGGTCCGGCCGTCCAGCGGGTACGTCGCGACGCCGACCGACGCCGTCCGCTGCTCGATGACCACGGCGTTGCCCTCGTTGTCCTGGGTCTTGATGACCATTTCGCTGATCCGCTGCCGGATGCGCTCGGCGACCGCGACGGACTCGTGCTTCGACGACGAGGTCAGCAGCACGACGAACTCCTCGCCGCCGAACCGCCCGGCGAGGTCCTGCGTCCGCGTTTCGGCCTTGACCAGCGCCGCGACACCCTTGAGCACGTCGTCGCCCGCGAGGTGGCCGTACGTGTCGTTGATGCTCTTGAAGTGGTCGAGGTCGATCATCAGCGCGCCGAACTGGCCGTTCTCCCGCTCCGCGCGGGCGACCTCGCGGACGGCGCCCTGCTGCCAGGTCGTGGCGTTGAGCAGCTGGGTCTTCTGGTCGGTGGTCGCGAGCTCTTCCAGCTGCTTGATCAGCACCGAGCGCTGCAGCAGGTACAGCGGCAGGAAGACGAGCAGCACCAGCACCGGCTGATGCGGCAGGACGGCGAGCACGAGCGCGCCGATGCAGACCGTCGAAGCTTCGAGGATGTTGTCGTCCCAAGAGCCGAGGAGCGTCTGGACGGTCGCCTTCTTGGGCGCGGCGAAGTACAGGCCGGTGCCGGTGAAGACGGCGTTCATCAGGAAGAAGGCGATGCTCGCGGCGCAGATCGACGTCACCGACCCGGTGCCGGCGCCGACGAGCTGGACGGCCGCCCAGGCGGCGAACGCGGTCAGCGTCATCGATGTGGCGTTCGCCACAGTTCGATGGGGGTTTACCGTGTGAAGACCCGCCCAGCTGCGGTATCCGAGGTGAAGATAGATCACGGTCACGAGAAGCGCGGTCAGCTGCGGCGGAAGCAGGATCGCGCCCGGCAGGACCCAGACCGAGGTCATGTTGATATGCGGGGTGACGCTCATGCTGCGGCGCTGGCGCTCGATCCGGCGGGTCGCCTCGGTGTGCGCGATGGCGAGCCCCGCGAGCAGGAAACACAGCAGGACCTGCGAAGACGTGATGGCGATGGATGCGGCGAAGACCCCCGTCAGTGCCAGCATCGTCGCGACGGACAGCCCGGTGTAGGCGATCCAGTGTTCAGGCCTCTTCCACAGCTCCCACGCGGCTACCGTGAGAGCCGAACGATGTCCAGCACGTTCCTCCGATGTGATCATCTTTCCCCCTGACTCTTGCGTCATTCTCCGAAACCCCCTACTTACGGACAGCTTCTACCGACTTGCGGGCTGTCGACAAGCTCCCTAGGTGTGTACTTTTCTCTGAGAGGTCGAGGGAAAGGTGCCAGCGATGGCCGGTAGGGATCAGTGAACTGGGGCGCGCGCCAGACGTCCGCGCGATCGGGCCGGCGCGCGGAACACCTCAATGTTCTGCGCGTGCGGCGTCTTTTTCCTGCCACCGTTCCGGGTCGCGGCTGAGGGTCCGGAACCAGCTCAACGCGAGCGGGACGGTCAGGACCAATCCCGCAAGTCCGAAGACGCCGACGGTCGACTGAGGGCCGACCTGGTCGGCCAGGATGCCGCCGATCAGGGGACTCACGCCCATCGTCGTGGTCAGCCCGGTGTTCGACAGCCCCATGACCTGTGCCCGGCTCTCGTCCGGCACGGCCAGCGTCAGCGAAGCGGTCGCCTGCATCAGTGCCACCGTGCCGAAGGCGCCGCAGAGCACGAACAGCGCGATCGACGCCCACGGCCCCGGCTGCAGGAAGCACAGCAGCAGAGGGAGCGCCGTCAGCGCGGAAAGCGGCCCGATCAGTTTCGGTCTGACGTGGGCGGGCACCCAGCGCGAGTAGATGAACGCGCCGATCACGCTGCCGATCGGGTCGGCGGCCAGCAGCAGGCCGAGGATTTCGGGGCCGCCGCCGGACGAGGCGACGTACGGCGCCGCGATGCCCTCGTACACCGGCAGCAGGCCCATCAGCCAGGTGAACAGCAGCAGCGAACGCAGCCCTGAGCTGGCGAAGACGATCTTCCCGCCCGAGCCGATCGACGCGAAGAACGACTTGCGTTTCTCGCCGGTCGCCGCGGCCGGGCGCGACTTCAGCCCGAACCGGACGAACAGCGCCGAGATCACGAAGGTGACCGCGTCCAGCGCGAGCGCGATGTGGGGTTCCAGCGCGGTCAGCAGGAGACCACCGCCGGCGAATCCCGCCAGCTGCGCCGATTGGACGGTCATGCTGCGGATCGCCATGCCGACGACGAACCGGTCGCCTTCGAGGATCTGCGGCAGCAGGGCCAGCTGGGCCGCCTTGAACGGCGGATTCAGCAGCGAGACCGCGCCGACGAGGACACACAGGACCCAGAACGGCATCACCGGGACGGCGACCAGCGCGATCAGCAGCGCCCGTAACAGATCGACGACCACCATCACGGTCCGCCGCGGGAACCGGTCCGCGAACCCGGTGAGGAAGATGCCGCCGAGCAACGACGGGGCGTAGGTCAGCGCGTAGGTGAGACCGGTGAGGGTCGCGGAGCGGGTTTCGGTGAAGACGAGGACGGAGAGGGCGACCCTGGCGAGTTGATCACCGAAGATCGAGAACAGCTCGGCGAACCAGAGCGAACGGAACTCGGCTACACCGAACACCTCTCGGTAAGTGACCCGTCCGGCCGAAGCCATGCTGCCCCCAATAGGGTCCTTATTACGCGACAAACTCGTGACCGAGAGTAACGCGGTCACGAGCTCGTCACGAAGCGTCATTCGTTCACGTAAGTGTCTCCTGACTGTTGGTGATTGGCTAGGTTCTTTCGCCGGGTTTCTGGAGTTGGAGATCTTTTTCGTGGATGAACGACCGGTCGCGAAGATGTCCCGGTGGGCGGTCCCTTCACTCGGACCTGCGGATTTCGGTTGTTTTGGGGTTTTCGCCGGGAAAATCCGCGTCGGGGCGCGTCACCCGGCCCGGGGAGGCGACGCGCCGTGCGTCCTCAGGGGCGCCTGTGATCGCAAGGTGGGCGAAGGCATTCCGACTCCGCTCCGCGACCGGGAGGTCCATCAGGCTGCCTTGACGTGGTCGGCCGAATGGATGATCGATACGCCATTCGGTGGAGCAACCGTTCAGCCGTCGATCGCGAGCACTTCGCGGGCCGAAGCCGCGTCGCGTTTGGCGACCTCTTCGCGCACGATCGGGATGACGTGACGGCCGAAGTCGATCGTGTCGCCGAGCATGTCGTAACCGCGCGCGGAGAGGATGTCGACGCCGAGGTCGTAGTAGTCGAGCAGGGCCTGCGCGACGGTTTCGGGCGTGCCGACGAGGGCAGTGGAGTTGCCCGCGCCGCCGGTCACGGCCGCGGTCGGGGTCCACAGCGCCCGGTCGAACCGTTCCCCCTCGGCGGCGACCGCGAGAAGCCGCTGGGATCCGGTGTTCTCCGGGTTCGTGAGCGAATGCCGCCGGGTCACCCGCTTACCTCCGCTCGTCCGGGCCTTGATGGCGTCGACCGTGCGATAGGCCTTCTCCCAGGTGAGTTCCTCGGTCGGCGCGATGATCGGGCGGAAGGCGACCTGGATCCGCGGGACGTCGGTCCGCCCGGCGGCCTTCGCCGCGGCCTTGACGGACTCGATCTGCTCGGCCGTCCGCGCGAGCGGCTCGCCCCAAAGACAGAAGATGTCCGCCTCGGCCCCGCCCGCCGCGTACGCCGCCGGAGACGAGCCGCCGAACGAGACTCCCGGTCGCGGCTGCTGCACAGGGCGGACGTCGAGGACGAAGTCGGCGAAGCGGTAGTGCTCGCCTTCGTGGTCGAAGGGCTCTTCGGACGTCCAGGCCCGCTTTACGATCTGGATGTACTCGCGCGTGCGTGAGTAGCGCTCGTCCTTGGTGAGGTAGTCGCCTTCGCGCTGCTGTTCGTGGTCGCTGCCGCCGGTGATGAAGTGGACCGTGAGCCTCCCGTCCGAAAGCTGGTCCAGCGTGGCGAACGTCTTCGCCCCGAAGGTCGGGTACGAGACGTTCGGCCGGTGCGCCAGCAGGATCTGGAGCTTGTCGAGCTTCGACGCGACGTACGCGGCCGCCTGCGCCGGATCCGGCCCGCTGGAGCCGTATGCGAACAGCACCCGGTCCCAGCCGAAGTCCTCGTGTGCCCGCGCGAGGCGCAGCGTGTAGTCCTTGTCGAAGACGCCGCCCGATCGCGGATGGGTCTCCGAACCGTCGTTGGTGCCTCCGATACCCAGGAATTCGACCGGCATCGCGCGTTCCTCTCGTCCGTGTCCCCCGCTCGACGAGTACGCGCCGGTTCTCCGCCGTGGCAACGGGTTCCGCTCCTTGAGAACCCGAACACAGACCGGAATCCGGGCGTAGCTTCGGCTTCGTGAGTACCGCAGATCTTCCCTACGTGCTCGCGGTGGTCGGCGCCGGTCCACGTGGGGTGGGCGTGCTCGAACGACTCGGCGCCAACGCCGCCGAACTGCTCGGCGGACGGCGGCTGGTGGTGCATCTCGTCGATCCCTTTCCCGCGGGGCCGGGGCGGGTCTGGCGGTACGCACAATCACCGTTGCTGCGCATGAATTCCATGCCCGAGGACGTCACGGTGTTCACCGACGACACCGTGCGGATCGACGGCCCGGTCAGGCCGGGCCCGTCACTGATCGAATGGGCGCGGCTGGTCCGCGACGGCAGGCTCGGCGCCGGGGTCGACGACAGCCTGAGAGCCGAACTCGAGGCACTGCAACGCGATCACTTCCCGACCCGGCGGCTGCAGAGCGCGTACCTCGCCTGGTTCCACCGCGAGGTACGCGCCGGACTCCCCGCCGGGATCGAGGTCGTCGAGCACCGGACCCGCGCGGTGCGGCTCGAAGACGGCGAGCCGCAGTCACTCTGGCTGGAAGACCGGGCGGAACCCCTGGAGGCGGACGCGGTCCTGCTCACCGTCGGGCACCTCGATGCCGGACCGGACGAACGGGAAGCCGAACTCGCGGACTTCGCCGCGCGCCACGACCTCGCCTACTATCCGGCCGGCTACACCGCCGACGTCGACTATTCGGCGATCGGGCCGGGGGAAACCGTGCTGGTGCGGGGATTCGGCCTCGCGTTCGTCGATCTGATGCTGTTGCTGACCGAAGGTCGTGGTGGCCGGTTCGAAGCGCAGGCGTGCGGCGGGCTGAAGTATCACCCGTCCGGCGCCGAACCCGTGCTGTACATCGGGTCACGTCGCGGGGTGCCGTATCACGCGAAGATCGGCTATCGACTGCGCGGGAAACCCTTGCAGCTGCCCAAGTTCTTCGACGCCTACGCAATCGAAGAGCTTCGCGCCGCACCCGGCCGCATCGATTTCCGCCGCGACGTCTGGCCGTTGATCTCGAAGGAGGTCGCGTGGGCCTACTACAGCGAGCTGTTCACGGCTCACCCCGAGCGGGTGCGCATGGATTTCGCCGTCTTCGCCGACGCCTTCGCGGACGCCGCGCCCGGCGAGCTCGACGAGCTGGTGGCGCGTGCGGTTCCGGCGGCGGACGACCGGCTCGATCTGGAGTACCTGGACCGGCCGATGGCGGGCGCCTGGTTCGGCAGCGCCGAGGAGTACGGCAAGGAGCTTCGCGAGTACGTCGAAGCGGACTTGAGCCGACGGGCGGACCCCGAGTACAGCGCGGATCTCGGGGCGTTCACGGCACTGCTGTCCGTGATGGGGCAGCTTCCCGCGCTGGTGCAGACCGGGCGGCTCGACGCGGTGTCTCAACTCTCCGATTTGGACGGTTGGTTCCTCGGCTTCTTCTCCTGTTTCGCCAGCGGTCCGCCTCCGCGACGGCTCGAAGAACTGCTCGCGCTGCAGGAAGCGGGCCTCGTTTCCTTCCTGGGCGCGGAAACGCGTGTGTCGGCGGACGAGGAACGCCGGGTCTTCGTCGCTTCCGGCGCCAGCTTCCCCGGCGAGACCGAGGCGCGCACGCTCGTCGAGGCGCGGCTTCCCGAGCCGAGCATCACCAGGGCGTCCGATGTCCTTTTGCGACAGTTGCGCGACAGTGGCGCGCTCGGCGAGGAGGCCGTCGTCGACCCGGTGACCGGCGACAGGCTGCTCGCCGGCCGGATCCACACCCGCGTCTCCGACGGCCGGATGCTCGACGGCGAGGGTCGTCCGCATCCGCGCCGGTTCGCGCTCGGGCCGCATACGTCGGCGCGGTCGGCAGGGGCGTTCACCCGGCCGCGGACCAACGCGCTCCCGTTCCGGCAGAACGACATCGTGGCGCGGGAGATCTTGAAGCTGGTCGCGAAGTCGTGACTCGCGTGCTCAGAGGCGGAACTCACGTGATTGGAGGCGTAACTCGCGTGTGCGGCCTCCAAACACGCGAGTTACGCCTTCAATCACGCGAGTTACGTCTTCAATCACGCGTGAGCGGCGAACTCCGCCAGCCGCCCGACGACCTCCGACGGCGCGGGCAGGGCGGCGATCTCGTGACGGGCCTTCGCCGCCACCTCGCGCACGCGGGCGTCGTCGAGGAGGGTCTTGGCCCTCTCCTCGACGGCGTCCGCGGTGACCTCGTCCCCGGTCAGCGCCCGGCCGGCGTTCGCCGTCTCCAGCACCTCGGCGTTGACGAACTGGTCCGCGCCTTGGGGCAGCACCAGTTGCGGCAGGCCCGACGAGAGCGCGCCGAGCACGGTCCCGGTCCCGCCGTGGTGCACCACGAGGTCCGCGCGCGGAAGGATTTCGGCCTGCGGCACGAAACCGGTGACGTGGACGTTCGGCGGCAGGTCGCCGAACTCGTCTGGGTCACCCGGGCCGCGGGCGACCAGGACGTCCACCGGCAGCCGCGAGACGCCGTCGATCGCCGCGCGGAGTACACCGGTGGCGCCGAACGCGACGGTGCCCAGCGTCAGGTAGACGAGGGGCCGGTCGCGCCCGTCGAGCCACGACGGCACCTTGCCCGGCTCGTTCCACGGCACCGGGCGGAGCCGGAAGACCGTCGGCAGCGCGCTCACTTCCGGATCGCGGACGACATCCGGCCACACGTCGATCCCGGCGTCGCCCAGCATCAGGTTGGCGGGCGGGTCGCCGTCCCACAGCGGCGCGAACCGGTCCGCGGCGGCGGCCATCAGCTCGGCGGGCATCGACCGCCCGATCACTTGGGACACCACCGGGATCCCGGCCCGGCGGGCGGCGGTGGCCGCGCCGGGGTCGCTCATCTCGTAGACGACCAAATCCGGCCGGAGCGTGGGGAGCAGCGGCGTCAGGTCGGCGATCGTCGCCTGCGGCAGGATGTCGGTGAAGGCGGTCAGGATGGCCTCCGGCGCGTCCCCTTCGGCCTGGTCGACGGCGTCCTGGATCGACATCCCGACCTTGTGCGCGTCGAAACCGAGCCCTCGGACCTTGTCCACGAACGCTTCGCCGGTCCCGAAGGCCACCTCGTGCCCGGCGGCGCGGGCGGCGAGTGCGAGCGGCATCAGCGGGTACAGGTGGCCATAGGCTGGGCGGCACGTGAAGAGGATGCGCACCTTCCCGAACGTACTAGCTTTCCCAGACCCGCGAGGGCAGTTCTTTCCGCACGATCGGGACCACGTCGGAGGCGAAGAGCTCCAGGCCGTCGACCGAAACTGCCTGCACCTCGTGCCCGAACGACGCCGATCACGCCCTTGCGGTACGGAAAGTACGTGAAGGCCCCCTTCATGTACTTAGGCGCAAGGAAGGGGGCCTTCTGTACTTGGGGGCTCAGCAGCGGTTGAGCATGTCCGTCAGGGCGGTCTTCTCCGCGGACTTGATGCTCAGCTTGTACTTGTACTTCACCGTGGTCCACATCTTCGCGTAGGTGCACCAGTAGCCGACGGTCGGCGGCTTCCAGGCGTCCGGCGACTTGTCGCCCTTCTCCTGGTTGACGTTGTCGGTGACGGCGATCAGCTGCGGCGAGCTGAGGTCGTTCGCGAACGCCTGCCGCTGCGCGGTGGTCCACGACGAGGCCCCGGTGCGCCACGCGGCGGCCAGCGGGACGACGTGGTCGATGTCCACATCGGACGCGGCGCGCCAGGTGGCGCCGTCGTACGGGCTGAACCAGCTGCCGGAGACGGCGGCGCAACTGCTGTCCTGCTGCACGTTCGTCCCGTCCCGCTTCAGCACGACCTCACGGGTGTTGCAGTTGTTGCCCTGGTTCGACCAGTGCGGGAACTTGTCGCGGCTGTACCCGGTCGACGAACCGTCCGGTTTGACGGTCAGCGCGGCGAGCTGGGTCTTGGCGGTGTCGGCCGACGGGATGCCCGGGGGTGTCGCTTCGGCGACGCCGGCCACGCCCGCCGAGACGATCGCCGAGACGGCGAGGACGGTGAAGGAGCGACGAACAGCAAGCGCGGTTGGCATATTGCTGCCTCCGTGTCAGGTTTGGGGACCTGGTCACCTTGCGATACGGATATGACCCACGCAACACCATCGGATGACACTCTGCTGGCTATTCGTGAACGGAGGGTGTCACGAGCAGGTAGGACAGGGTGTCCACGGCCGAAAAATCTTCGGAAAGTCCAGCTGATGGTTCTGAGCCGAACGGGCTAGTCCAGCCCGCGGACCAGCCGGAGGTCCTCCGTGTGCCGGTACCAGGTCCACCGGCTCATCGCGCGGGGATGGGCGACGCCGTCGCTGCTCGGCCGGGTCGGGATGCAGCCGAGCTGGAACGCCCGCGCGTAGTGCGTCGAAGGCCGTTTGAACAGCGTCCCCTTGGTCACCCGGACCATGAGCCCCGGGCCGCTCGTGTCCGGTTCGACCTCGATCGAGCGCGCGGGCCCACGCAGGACGGTGTGTTCGTCGCAGTAGGCCACCCCGCGGATCATCCCCATCGACCCGCGCCCGACGAGCACTCCACCGGTGTCGTCGCGGATCAGCGGCACCGGGTCGACCTCGCCACGCAGGGCGAGCGAGAGCGCACGCAGCGGCTGTGTCGGCAGGCTCCAGATACGGGCGACGTCGGAGTCCGGCGAGGAAGGCACGAAGCCGAGCGACACGCCGGAGAGCTGTTCTTTTCGTAACAGCCGCAGCGCCACCGCCGCGAGGTCCGCGTCGGTGCCCGCGACCACCAGATGATCGTGTTCCCCCAGCAAGGGGTCGATATCCGCCTTGCCGGGGCGGCTCGGGACGTGCACCATTTCGACGTCGTCGATCTCCGGGAGTGTGGGCTCGCCCTCGGGACAGACCACCACTATTCCGCGCACCCGAAGGCCCTCCGTTACGCTCATGCACCGGCATTTACCAGCGCCAAACCACAAGTCGCCGAACACCTGGAGTGTCACATGCCGGCCATCGTGCTGATCGGGGCCCAATGGGGGGACGAGGGCAAGGGCAAGGCCACCGACCTGCTCGGCGACCGCGTCCAGTGGATCGTGCGTTACCAAGGCGGTAACAACGCGGGCCACACCGTAGTCCTTCCCGACGGGCAGAACTTCGCCCTCCACCTCATCCCGTCCGGGATCCTCACGCCGGGCGTCACCAACGTCATCGGCAACGGCGTCGTCATCGACCCCGGCGTGCTGCTCGACGAACTCGCCGGGCTGGAGGAACGCGACGTCGACACCAGCAAGCTGCTGATCTCCGCCGACGCGCATTTGATCATGCCGTACCACGTGGCGATCGATAAGGTCACCGAGCGTTACCTCGGCAGCCGCAAGATCGGCACCACCGGCCGCGGTATCGGCCCCTGCTACCAGGACAAGATCGCCCGCGTCGGCGTCCGCGTGCAGGACCTGCTCGACGAGAAGATCTTCCGGCAGAAGGTCGAATCGGCACTGGAGTTCAAGAACCAGGTGCTGGTCAAGGTCTACAACCGCAAGGCGCTGGACGCGGACCAGGTCGCCGACGAGGTGCTGGCCGCCGGCGAGAAGTTCGCGCACCGCATCGCCGACACTCGCCTTCAGCTCAACCAGGCCCTCGAACGCGGCGAGACCGTGCTGCTCGAAGGCTCGCAGGGCACCCTGCTCGACGTCGACCACGGCACCTACCCGTTCGTGACGTCGTCGAACCCGACGTCCGGCGGCGCGAGCGCGGGTTCGGGCATCGGCCCCGGCAAGATCGACACCGTGCTGGGCATCCTCAAGGCCTACACCACGCGCGTCGGCTCCGGCCCGTTCCCGACCGAGCTCGACGACGAGTCCGGCGAGTACCTGCGCAAACAGGGCGGCGAGTTCGGCGTCACCACCGGCCGCTCGCGGCGCACCGGCTGGTTCGACGCGGTCATCGCGCGTTACGCGGTGCGGGTCAACGGCATCACCGACTACTTCCTCACCAAGCTGGACGTGCTGTCCGGGCTGGAGAAGGTGCCGGTGTGCGTCGGATACGAGGTCGACGGGTTCCGGACGTACGACATGCCGATGACGCAGACCGACGTGCACCACGCGCTGCCGATCTACGAAGAGCTGCCGGGCTGGTTCGAGGACATCTCGGGCTGCCGCACCTTCGAGGAGCTGCCGGCGAACGCGCGGGCCTACGTCGAGCGGCTCGAAGAGCTTTCGGGCGCCCGGATCTCGGCGATCGGCGTCGGGCCGGGCCGTGAGCAGACGATCGTGCGGCACGAGTTCGTCTGACCTCGTGAGTGGCTAGGACGGTTCTAACCGTCCTGGCCACTCACGACGCAGGCGAGTGGGTTCGTGACCCAGGATCCCAACTGGTGAACGCCGAAATATCCGTCAGCCGGCGTCGTTGGCGTCGGACATGACCATCGGAGTGGCACTCCCGTCCGGGGACACCGCGGACGCCGTCAACATCGTCGACGAACTCATCACGCAGACCCGGCAGGCCGCCGACGCGGGCCTGACGTCCGTCTGGTTCGCCCAGCGGATGGAGCACGACGCGATCACCGTCGCCGCCCTCGCCGGCCGCGCGGTCCCGGGAATCACCGTCGGGACCGGGGTCGTCCCGATCTACCCGCGGCATCCGTTGCTGATCACCGGTCTCGCGCAGACGGCGCAGGCCGCCACCGGGGGCCGGTTCGTCCTCGGCCTCGGAACCGGCGCGAAGAACTGGCTCGAACCGGCGTACGGCATCGAGTACCCGTCGCCGATCAAGCACCTTCGCGAGTACCTCACGATCCTCCGGCAGGTGCTCGACGGCGGCGAAGTCGACTTCCACGGCGAGACGGTCCGGGCGCACGCCGAGGGCTTCGCGGCTTCGCTGTCCGTCGCGGGTTCTTCGGACATCCCGGTGATCATCGCGGCGATGGGACGGCAGGCGCTGCGCGTCACCGGCGAACTCGCCGACGGCACGATCCCCTTCCTCGCCGGGCCGAAGGCCCTTTCCGGGCTGATCGTCCCGGAGCTCACCAAGGCCGCCGCCGGCCGTCCGGCACCGCGGATCATCGCGATGGTCCCGGTCGTCGTGACCGACGATCCCGGCGCCGTCCGCGCCCAGGTCGACCGGCAGTACGCGTTCTTCCGGGACATCCCCTCCTATCGCGCGGTCTTCGACGCCCAGGGCGTGGATTCCGCCGGTGACCTGGTGATCGCCGGGGACGAGGAGACCGTCGCGGCCGAAATCCGGCGGTACTTCGATGCCGGGGCGACCGAGGTCGTCGCGGCGCAGAGCGGCATCCGGAACAGCGAAGAGCGGCTTCGCACCTGGAGCGTCCTCGGAGATCTCGCCAAGCGCTGACTCACGTGTCATGAATGGGGCGTTCAGGAGATTCATCGTCCTGAACGCCCCATTCATGACTTTCAGGGGTCCAGTGGCCTTGTTCACAGCGTTCGTATTGTGCATACTCGTGCGCATTGCGAACACAGCTGGAGGTCTCCATGTCCCCTGCCGCGGCCCGTTCGTGGGTGGTCCCACTCGCCTGGACGGCGGTCCTGCTCGACGGATTCGACCTGGTCGTCCTGGGCACGGTGCTGCCCGCGCTGCTCCGTGACCACGTCTGGGGCCTGACCCCCGGCACGGCGTCGGTGATCTCGACGTTCGGCCTGATCGGCATGATGATCGGCGCGATGGCGATCGGCACGATCACCGACCTCATCGGCCGCCGCAAGGCGCTGATCATCGCGGTCACGGCCTTCTCGGCGTTCACCGCGCTCTGTGCCCTCTCGCCGTCGGCGTTCGTCTTCGGTCTGCTGCGCTTCCTCGCCGGGCTGGGCCTCGGCGGCTGTCTGCCGACGGCGATCGCGCTGGTCACCGAGTACGCCCGCAAGGGGAAGGGCGGCAGCGCGACGACCACGGTGATGACCGGCTATCACGTCGGCGCGGTGCTCACGGCCCTGCTCGGCATCTGGCTGATCCAGCCGCTCGGCTGGCGCGCGATGTTCATCGCGGGTGCGCTGCCCGCCCTCGTGCTGGTGCCGCTGATGATCAAGTACCTGCCGGAATCCGAGTCCTTCGAGCGGGCACGGGAGACGCAGGAGAAGTCGGCGACACAGGTGGTCGGCGGGCTGTTCCGCGGCGGGCTCCTGCGCGCCACCATCGCGTTCTGGGTGACGTCGTTCATGGGGCTGCTGCTGGTCTACGGGCTCAACACCTGGCTGCCGGAGATCATGCGCCAGGCCGGGTATCCGCTGGGCGCGGCGCTCGGGCTGCTGCTGACGCTGAACCTCGGCGGCGTCGTCGGCCTTCTCGTCGCGGGCCGGGTGGCGGACAAGGCCGGCGTGCGGCCGGCGGTGATCTTCTGGTTCCTCGGGGCGGCGGTGTTCCTGGCCCTGCTGAGCGTGAAGCTGCCCGCGTTCGGCCTGTACGCGGCCGTGTTCCTCACCGGCGGTTTCGTGTTCAGCGCGCAGGTGCTCGTGTACGCCTACATCGGCAAGACGTACCCGGATGCCATGCGCGCCACCGGGATCGGCTGGGCGGCGGGCGTCGGCCGCGTCGGCGCGATCAGCGGCCCGATCCTCGGCGGTGCCCTGCTGACCGCCGGAATCGCCTACCCGTGGGGTTTCTACGCCTTCGCCGCGGTCGGGGCGTTGGGAGCGGCCGCGGTGACCGGGGTCCGCGCGGGCCGCTCCCGGGAGGACGCCGCTACCCCAGTTCCTTGAGTTCCCTTTCCACCGCGGCGAGTTCTTCCTCGGAACCCTGCACCTTCGGCCCGGTGAACCACTTGCGTGCCGAGGCGAACCACCACACCGCCGCACCACCGAGTACGACGAGGAAGGCGATGGGCGTGTAGTTGAAACTGTCGATGGTCACCGGTGATCCCTGCGGGAGCATGAACAGCACGAAGATGAAGCACACCCAGACGGTCGCGACGGTCCCGACGAGCTTCCCCCAGCGTCCGAGATTCCACGGCCCGGGTTCGAAGTCGTCGCCCTTGCGCACCCGCAGGAACACCGGGATCACGTAGGCCACGTACAGGCCGACGACGGCGATCGAGGTCACCGCCGCGTAGGCGGTCGCGCTCCAGAGGTACGGCAGGGCGAGCAGGAGCGCGCCGCCCGCGGCCAGCCACACCGCGTTGGTCGGCGTCTGGGTGCGCTTGTTGATGCGGTGCCAGAATTTCGAACCCGGGATCGCGCCGTCACGGGCGAAGGCGTAGATCATCCGGGAGTTCGCGGTCACCGACGCCATCCCGCAGAACAACTGTGCGCCGATGCAGATCAGCAGCAGGAACTTGCCGGTCGTCGCGCCGGTCGCGTCGATGAAGATCTGCGCGGGCGGCACGCCGGTTTCGGAGCCGACGGCGCCCTCGTAGTCCTGGATGGCGAAGGTGAGGCCGATCAGCAGGATCCAGCCGGCGACCAGGGAGACGAGGATCGAGTTGATGATCCCGCGCGGCCCGGCCTTCGCCGCGTTCTTGGTCTCCTCGGTCATATGGGCCGAGGCGTCGTAGCCGGTGAGCGTGTACTGCGCGAGCAGGAGACCCAGTAAGAAGACGTAGACAGGCGACGCCCAGCCCGTGTTGTTCACGAACTCGCCGAAGACGAACGACGCGTCCTGGTGCTTGGCGGGCACGATGATCAGCACCCCGACGATGACCAGCACTCCCGCCAGATGCCACCACACGCTGATGCTGTTCAGCAGCGCGACGATCTTGACGCCGAAGGTGTTCAGCAGCCCGTGGATCACCAGGATGATCGCCAGCAGCAGGATCGTGTTGCCCGGTGTCGCCTCGAAGCCGAACTGCAGGTCGAGGAAGGCGTTGAGGAACAGCGCCGCGCCGAAGTCGATCCCCGCGGTGACGGCGATCTGCCCGATGAGGTTGAACCAGCCGGTGAACCACGACCACGCCGCGCCGTTGCGCGGAGCGAGCTTCGCCGCCCAGTAGTAGAGGCCGCCCGCGGTCGGGTAGCTGGAGCAGACCTCGGCCATCCCCAGTCCGACCAGGATGACGAAGAGGCCGACCAGCGGCCAGCCCCAGATCATCGCGGCGGGCCCGCCGGTCTTCATGCCGAACCCGTAGAGGGTCAGGCAGCCGGAGAGGATCGAGATGATCGTGAAGGAGACGGCGAAGTTGGAGAAGGCCGACATCGTGCGCCGGAGTTCCTGCGCGTAGCCGAGTTGGTGGAGCCGGGCACTGTCTTCGTCGGCGGGTTCTGCGGCCTGCTTGTCAGAGACATCCATCGGGCACCCACTTAAAAGGTATGCGGACAGACCATTGAGATCCGCCGAAATTAGGCCCGCCGACCTGCGCATGTCAAGGTTCCGTCAAGAAACCCCTTCATGACACTCGCCGTGGGAGCGCGAAGACCGCGACGTGGGCAGGAGGCCTCGCTTTAGCTACTCGGTGTGGCAGGTGGGCGTAAGCGCTACTGAGTGTGAGATGTGTGTGGAAACAGAGACGTTCAACGTCCCTATTTCCACACACCCCCACGTCTCCCACCGTCGTGACCGGGCAGGCCACGCGGGCACTGTGTGGATTTCTGGTCACCCAACGCACCAAAATCCACACAGTCGGCGGCTGCTCCGCCCGCTACGTACCGCGAGCTCAGCGCCCCTCGAACGCCTTCACGGCCTCCAGCGCGGTGTCCGGGTGGTCCGCGAAGTACCCGTCGACACCCGCCTTGAGGAACGCTTCCTGCTCGGCGAACGCGTTGCCGTACTCGGCGGGGTTCGCCGACGAGCGCAGGCTCTGCGGGAGGAAGTTGTTCTCGTTGCGGAACGTGTACGGCCCGACCTTCAGGCCGGCCTGGTGCGCGTCGGCGACCAGCTTGGTCGGCTGTCCCAGCGCGCCGTTCACCACCGGGATGACCTGCGCCTTCTCCGGGCCCAGGTAGTCCGCGTACCTCGAGATCTCCTTCAGGCCCGCCGGCGTCACGAGGTCGGCGTACGTCCGCGGGTCACCCTTCGCGACGAAGTCGGCCGGAGCGCCGGTCGCCGAGGTCAGCTGCAGCAGCGGCACCCGCACCTGGCGCGAGAGCGCGATCAGGTTCGACACCTCGAACGACTGGATGATCACCGGCGCCTTCGGGTGGTTGAGCCCGTTGCGCTTGAGCAGCTCGACCAGCTTCGGCTCGGTCGGGTTCTTGATCGACGAGAAGTAGGTCGAGTGCTTGATCTCCGGGTACGTCCCCAGTTCGCGGCGCAGTTCGCGGCCCAGCCGGCGCGTCAGGTCGATCACCTCCTGGTAGGTGGCGATCCGGTAGCGGCCGTCGTAGATCTTGTTGTTCGGCCGCAGCTGCGGGATCCGCTCGGTCGCGCGCAGGGTCTTCAGCTCGGCGAGCGTGAAGTCCTCGGTGAACCAGCCGGTGAACGACGTGCCGTCGATGACCTTCGTCGTCTTCCGGTTCGCGAACTCGGGGTGCTTCGCGACGTCGGTGGTCCCGCCGATCTCGTTCTCGTGCCGGGCGACGAGCTGGCCGTCCTTGGTGGGCACGAGGTCGACGTCGACCCAGTCCACGCCCTGGCGGTAGGCGAGCTCATACGAGGCGAGCGTGTGCTCCGGGCGGTAGCCGGGGGCGCCGCGGTGTCCGACGATCACCGGACCATCGTGACCCTTCGCCTGCGCCGACACATCTCGGGTGCCCGGCTCGGCGGCGCCTGCCAGCCCTGTGACGCTGAGTACGGCGAGTCCGGACAGGGCGAGCACGCCCAGGCGCTTTCGCATGGTGGATGACCTCTTTCGCTTGAACTCGGGGTACCGCGCAACCCTTGACGCAGGAGGCGTCCGGACGGCGAAGACGGACCGGCGGAGCGCTGACCGCCGGGTGAACGCCGGATGGAACCACCCGCTCGAGGACGGCGACGTGTTCGGGGCAGTGTTGATCGGTGAACCCGCGACCGCGATCGCGTCGCCGGGGCGGGTTCGTGTTTTCCCAGGTCAGACGTAAGGGAGCCCCGCCGCCACGATAGCGGGGCCTCCGGCCGGGGCGGGTTTCACGTGGCTCCGCCGACAGGGGCTCACCGGCCCGGTTACCCTGTGCGTCGTGCGCGTACTGGTAATCGGGTCCGGCGCCCGTGAGCATGCACTTGTCCTCGCGGTCGCGGAAGACCCTTCCGTCACCGCACTGGCCTGTGCCCCGGGCAACGCCGGCACCGCCGCGGTGGCCGAGCAACTCGGCGTGGACGCGGCCGACCCCGAGTCCGTCTCCGCCCTCGCCAAGCAGTGGCAGGCGGATCTGGTGGTGGTCGGTCCCGAGGTCCCGCTGGTGGCCGGTGTCGCCGACGCGGTCCGGAAGGCGGGGATCGCCTGCTTCGGTCCGTCCGCGTCCGCGGCGAGGATCGAGGGCTCGAAGGCGTTCGCGAAGGACGTCATGGCGGTCGCGAAGGTGCCGACGGCGCACTGCGAGATCGTCGACAACCCGGCCCGTCTCGACGCCGCGCTCGGTCGTTTCGGCCCCACCTGGGTGGTCAAGGACGACGGCCTCGCCGCGGGCAAGGGCGTCGTGGTCACCACGGACGTCGACGTCGCGCGCAAGCACGCCCTGATGCTGCTCGACGGCGGGCACCCGGTGCTCCTGGAGTCCTTCCTCGACGGCCCGGAGGCCTCTCTCTTCTGCTTCGTCGACGGCCGCACGGTCGTCCCGCTGCTGCCCGCGCAGGACTTCAAGCGCGTCGGCGACGGCGACGCGGGCCCGAACACCGGCGGCATGGGGGCGTACGCCCCGTTGCCGTGGGCGCCGAAGGGCCTGGTCGACGACGTCGTCGCCCGCATCGTCCAGCCCGTGGTCGACGAGCTCGACAACCGCGGTGCCACCTTCTCGGGCCTGCTCTACGCCGGTCTCGCGCTGACTTCCGAGGGCCCGCAGGTCATCGAGTTCAACTGCCGGTTCGGCGACCCGGAGACCCAGGTCGTCCTGGCGCTGCTGCGCAGCCCGCTCGGCAAGGTCTTGCACGCGACGGCGACCGGCAAGCTCGCCGAACTGCCGCCGCTGGAGTGGGATTCCGGCGCGGCGGTCACCGTCGTGCTCGCCGCGGACGGCTATCCCGGCAAGCCGAGGACCGGCGACGTCATCACCGGTGGCGAGCTCGAAGGCGTGCTCCACGCCGGCACCCGCCGCCGTGACGACGGTGCCGTGGTCTCCTCCGGCGGCCGCGTGCTGTCGGTGGTCGGCACCGGCAAGAACCTGAAGGCCGCCCGCAAGGACGCCTACGCGACGGTCGAGAAGGTCCACCTGGCCGGTTCACACCACCGCACCGACATCGCCCTGCTCGCCGCCAAGGGAGAGATCGCCACCCCGGTTTCGTGAATTCCCGACGGAACCGTCCCGGTCCCGGGTGCGTCTAACCCGGTATTTCCTGCAAAGCTTAGGCAGCCGATACATCCGCGTTGGTAGCCTCGGGCAGGACGAACGGTCACCGTGCGCAGTGTCCAAGGGGTGGGGAATGGCAGCATCGGGCAAGGTCCAGGACCTCACATCGGCGGTCCCGACACCACCGTCGGTGGCCGACATCAGAGTCGACCCGTCGAAGCTGCTCGAAGTGGCGAAGATCGTCGAAGAGCAGGTCGACGCCTTGCAGGACAAGCTCATGACGCGGCTCGACCAGTTGCGCATCGACACACCGGCCAACGACACCGTGAGCGTCCACGCGACCAGCGTCTGGAACGAGCTCGTGGCCGACGGCGACCAGTCGTACGCCGCGCAGGTCCGGGCCTACGTGGCCGGTCTTCGCGGCCTGGTCAACCAGCTCCGGACGGCGGCCAAGGAGTACAAGACCAGTGATGCGGACAAGGCCGCCGCGTTCGGGGACCGTGGTGTACACCGGGCGTAGGCCTCGTGTGCTGGTGACCGGCGGGGTGCTCACCCTCGTGCTGGCCGGATGCGCCACGGACACGGGCGGGCAGGCGTTCCCCGACGAACCGGCGCTGGCCTCGGTCACGCAGGGCGCCAAAGCGTCGGCGCTGCCTGCCAGGCCGGCCGAACTGAGCCTGCAGGGCGTGGATCCGTGCGCGCTGCTCACCGATCCGCAGCTCGACCAGCTCAAGATCAACAGCAAACCGCGCGCGGCCGCGGAACCGATCGACGGCCCGACCTGTGTCCTCGACGCGGACGCCGCGCAGCCCTTCCACAGCTATTACGTCCGCACGATCACCGCGGACGTCGAAGAATGGTTCACCGGCAAGCGCCGCAAGAACAGCATGACGACGGAGCCGACGGCGGTCGGCGGGTTCCCCGCCATCAAGAACCACCGTGACGCCGGCACACCGGGCGACTGCGAAACGCTCGTCGGTGTCGCCCAGGGACAGACGCTGGCGGTGCGGGCGGTCACCGTCACCGCCGGCGCGTTCACCATGCCGCAGCTGTGCGAGATGTCCGCGCAGGCGGCCGATTCGGCTTTGCAGACCTTGAAAGCACGCAACTAGGGAGGGCGGCGTGAACGTTTCCGACCTCGCGGGCAGGCTCCGCGATCTTCGGTTCGACGGCTACACCGACACCGGGATCGCGACCGAGATCGAACGCTTCCGCAGTGGTGACGGCACCGGCAGCATCGGTATCGCCGTCGACGCGTTGAAATCCGTCGCGGGCGCGCTCGCCGACACCGACAAGACGCTGCGTGACGAGCTGGGCAAGCTCGGCGTGGAATGGCAGAGCGAGGCCGGTGGTGCCGCCGGGCAGGTGTTCACCGAACAGGCGGGCTTCTCCCAGGACGCGAACTCGAAGGTATCGCACTCCGCGGAGATGATCTTCGCGCAGGGGGAGGCCTTCAACCGGACGCTGCACAAGCTCCCGGATCCGGAAGTGGTCCGTAAGGGTGCCGGCGGCCTGACCATCGGTGACGTCGTCCTGAGCCTCATCGGGTTCGAGACCGACCACGCCAAGAGCGTCAGCGCCGCGAACAACGCGCGGGCGCAGGCGCAGGAGGCGTTGAACGACTACGCCAAGACGAGCGGCGAGAACCTGCTGTCGACCGACACACTGGCCGACCCGCAGGCGATGAACCTGACCCAGACCACGACGGCCGCCGGAGCGGGCGGCGGTTCCGCCCCGCTCGACCTGGCAGGCACGGCCACGGACCTGACCCCGGACGGCAGTGTGCGGCCCGCGTCGGCCGCCGTCGAATCGAAGTACGTGCCGCCGGTCGCGCAGCCCGTCAGCAACCCGAAGGCGCCGACCTACGACGCGCCGACTCCGGCCTACGGCGTCGCCATGGGCGGCGGGACGGCTCGAAAGACCGGCGCGTCGACGCCGAACGCCGGGGCCACGGCTCCCGCGGCCGCCGCGCCGACGGTGCCGTCCGGCACGTCGAAGCCCGCTCCCGCACCGGGTGCCGGCTGGGTGACGCCGAACCGCCCGTCTCCGCAGCCCGAGCAGGGCAGGCCGTCGTACCCGGTCACCGGCTCGCCGGCCTCGCCGCCCTTCGCTCCGCCGGGCGCGCCGAACATCCCGAACGTGCCGCCTGGTCAGTCCACCGGCAGCGCGCCGCCGAACAGCACCACCTCGGCGCAGCCGGTCGGCAAGTCGTTCGGCACCGGCCCCGGCGTCGAGAGCGCCGTCGGCAAGGGCCCCGGCTCCAGCTCGGGTCCCGGTGTCTTCGGCAACGTCGGCGGTGGCGCGGGCGGCGACCAGGCGCTCGGCAAGGGCCGCTCCGTCGGCTCCGGACCGCAGGCGCCGATGGCCCCCGGCAACGAATCCGGCCGCGGTTTCCCCGCCGTCCCGAAGATCGCCGGTCCGGCCGCGGGCGACCTGGGCGCCGGTGCCGCGGCGCTCGGCGCCGGTGTCGCCGGTGGTGCGCTGAGCGGCGACAAGGAACGCGACCGCCGCCCCCGGCAGGAAGGCGGCGGCGTGAAGCCCACCCGCCAGCTCCCGATCGGTGAGCTTCCCGAAGAGGAGGCCATGCGGCGCTCGGAGAAGATCGGCGCGAAGCAGCCGAAGCCCGAGTCGAAGTTCATGGAGCGCGCGGCCACCCAGGACGTCGAGGAGGACGCGGAGCACATCAGGCGTTACGGCGTCGACGACAAGGACCTGTTCACCGACGAGCGGCTGGTTTCGCCGGACGTGATCGGTGACCATGGCAACTCCGAAGCGCGCTGAACCTGTGCCGAACGACAACGGCAGCCTGGTGCTGTCCGCGCTCGAGTTCGAGATGCTCTGGGAAGCCGAACGGCTGCCCCGCCGTCATGCCGCACTCGACGTGCCGAGCCCCGGAACGACCCACACGGAGCGGGCGGCGCTGATCGAAGAAGCCTGGGAATCCCTGCGCGCGCGAGGTCTCGCGCGGGGACACCAGGCGTCGGGCGAGCTGGTCGACATGCTGAACCTGTTCGCGCACCCCCGGGTCGCGATCGACGTGTGGGTGTGGACCGACCGCGAGATCAAGGGCCAGGCGGTCAGCGTCGGCAACCAGGCGTTGCTCGGCGTGATCGACTCCGGCCAGGTGTGGCTGATCCCCGCCAGGGAGAGCTCCCTCGC
Organism: Amycolatopsis sp. NPDC000009; assembly: GCF_055563465.1. Classification (NCBI taxonomy): domain Bacteria; kingdom Bacillati; phylum Actinomycetota; class Actinomycetes; order Pseudonocardiales; family Pseudonocardiaceae; genus Amycolatopsis; species Amycolatopsis sp. NPDC000009. The sequence continues at coordinate 115,789 of NZ_JBVHDI010000004.1, read as the reverse complement.
CGAAGCCGCGGTCTCGGTCGCGGGTGATCTCGGTCCCGGCGTCGGCCAGTCGATCAGTCTCCCGCACGACGTCCTCGTCCAGGCCGACGCCGCCGCCCGAGGTGACGCGAAAGCTCTGGTCACCGCGCTGGAAGACCTGGACGTGCCCCTCTGGCAGGCCCAGGAGGTGGCGGGCATGCTGCTCGGCCAGGAGGCGCGCGGCCAGTTCGGCGTCGAACGCGCGGGCCGCGACGGCCGCCCCCGGCGTGCGGGCAGCGTGGTCGCGTTCTACGACACGGACGCGGGCCGGTATCTGTTCCAGGTCGGGCGGAACCGGGACGGGCGGGATTGGGCGACCATCACCCCGGCGGACAACCAGTTGCTGGCGACCCGGATCCGGGAAGTCGCCGATTTCTGATTCGCCCGATTATCGGCGGGGTGGAAGTTGGCGTGGATACGCACACGGTCTGCTGCCGAGGTCTTAAAGTATGCGCGGGAACCGTCTTGATCGGCCGCGCGTCTGATCGGGCGGACAAGAGTTTTTCCGTGAAGGGGATGACGAACCGTGCCTGTGTACGACCCGGATTCCATGGGGATCGCCGCCGGTCAGGTGGAGAAGCTCAAGGACGAGTTCGAGAAGACCAAAAAAGGCGTCACCGGGATGGATGACGAGAAGGAATCCCCCTTCGGCGGAGTGGACGAGCACGGCGACGCGCACGGTGCGGTCGGCAAGTTCAAACAGGGCGTCCACAACGAATTCGATTCGGCCGGTCAGCTGATGGAGGCCACCGCCTTCGTGCTGCGAAAGGCGGCGGGGCTGATCAAGGAGACCGAAGCGGTCCACGTGGACAACCTGAAGGTGCACGGGGAACTGTGACGACTCGCCAGGCCTGGGGGCCGAAGACCAAGGGGGCTTGAGCAGTGGCTTTGAACGGTGTCGGCGCCGGCACGCCGGACGGCTGGGACGGACTGACCCAGAAGGCCGAGCAGATCAGCAAGGTCAACCTCGCCGCCATTCAGAACGCGTCGAGGCAGTTCAAGACGGCGGCCGACAACGCGGGCGACCACAGCGCGGCGCTGTCCACGTCCACCGAGGCGTTGAACGGCGGCGTCTGGGCCGGGCCCGCCGCGGAGGCCTTCTTCGAGTACGTCAAGTCGATCACCAAGGCCGGAAAGAACGTCGAAGAGCAGCTCGGCAAGGTCGTCGACGACCTCGATCGCGTCCACACCGATCTCGGCAACATCAAGATGCAGGTGAAGGGCGTCTACGAAGACGCCGAAGCCGCGGTCAACAAAAGGAACACCCAGGCGGAGGCGGACAAGAACGCGGCGATCACGGCCGCCGCGCAGGCCGAGAAGGATCACAAGCCGGCGCCGAGTCCTTCCGCCGACGAGATCATCCAAAAGGCCAAGACCGACATCAACGGTATCGCCAAGGACGCCGACGGCCGGGTAAAGGGTCTGCTCGACCAGGCCAACCAGATGATCCAGAAGTCCCAAGAACTGATGAAGAAGGACATCCAGGGCGGTTACTCCACCGTCCCGATGCCCGGCAAGGACGGCTCCGTCCCGAAGCGCACCGGCGGTCTCCACGCCGGTGGTGGTGGCGGTGGAGGCGGCGGTGGCGGTGGTGGGGGCGGCGGCCTCGGCCCGAGCGGCGGCCCGCCGTCGACGACCCCGCCGGGCAACGTCCAGCAGTGGATCCAAGAGGCCATCAAGATCCTTCAGGCCAACGGGATCCCGGTGACCGAGGCGGATATCCAGAAGATCTGGACGATCATCGAGAAGGAGTCCGGCGGCAACCCCAACGCCATCAACAACTGGGACTCCAACGCGGCGAAGGGCACGCCGTCCAAGGGGCTGATGCAGTGCATCGACCCGACCTTCAACGCGCACAAGCTTCCCGGGCACGACGACATCTACAACCCGGTGGACAACATCATCGCGGGCGTCCGGTACACGTTCTCGCGGTACGGCGGCTTCGAAGGCCACCCGGGACTGAAGTCCATGGCCGGCGGCGGCGGTTACCAGGGCTACTAGCGGCCTCGTGAGTGGTAAGGACGGTTAGAACCGTCCTTACCACTCACGAGCCCAGGTCCGGCCCCGGCCGCCACGCGCGCGGCCGTACTGCGTCGCGTGTCGTCCGTCTAATCACGCGTGTCGTCCGTCCAGTCACGCGTGTCGGCCATTCCGTCCCGCGAGCCCCCGTCGTCGTGTCGCGAAAGTGGCTTTCGCGACAGGCCTTGGCGCACCCGACACTCCCGAGCGGTCAGTAATCCTTGAGCACGAAGGCGTTTGCCGCCTCCGTCAGCGGCCGCATGGCCGCCTTCATCACCCGGTCGCGGAACGGCAGGTAAGGCAGCAGCCGCATCGACTGGATCTGCTTCCACTGCCGGAACCGCGTCTGCTTCTTCTGGTTCAGCGAAGCCAGCGCCTGATTCCGGAGCACGAACGGCCGCATTTCCCTTTCGTACGAAGCGAAAGCGGTGCGGTGGTCACGAGAAGCGGCCAGGGAACCGGCGAGCACATAGGCTCCGACGAGCGCCAAACTGGTGCCCTGCCCCGAAAGTGGCGATGGGCCGTAGCCCGCATCGCCGACCAGCGCGACGCGTCCGTCGGTGAACCGGTCCATCCGGATCTGGGTCATGGAATCGAAGTACAGCTCGCTCGACTCCATTTCCCGAAGCAATCGCGGGATTTCCCAGCCCTGGCCCCGGAATCGGTCGGCGATCAGCTTCCGTTGCTGCTCGACGTCATGGCGGTCGAAGTCGAGTTCCGGCGACTGGAAGCCGAGCATCGCCCGCGCCTCGGTGTTCTTTCGCGCGCTGTACAGCCCGGCCAGCTTCCCCGGGGTCATGTGAAAGACCTGCCAGCGGTCCAGATCGAGGAAATTCGGCACGCTGAACACCGCGAGATAGGTGTCCAGGTAGCGCGAAAACTGTTTCTCCGCACCGAAAACCAGCGAACGCACGGCCGAGTGCTGGCCGTCCGCGCCGACGACGAGATCGAAGTCCCGCGCCTCACCGCGAGCGAACGTGACCCGGACGCCGTCGGTCTCCTGTGCGATCCCAGTGATCCAGTCCCCGTAGACATACTCGACGCCTTCCTGGGCAACCGAGGCCAGCGTGTCGGTGAGGTCGCCTCGCAGGATCTCGACGTCCTCGCTGTCGGTGAGCCCGCCGGTCAGCGTGTGGTCGGTGACCTTCACCAGGGTCTTCCCCTCGCCGTTCACGAACGACATCCCGCGCATGTCCGTGCTCAGTTCCCGGAGGCGCCCGAGCACCCCATCCGGTCGACGACGCCGAGCGCCGTGCCCCGGACGTCGACCGCGTGCCCGCCGACGCGGGGCGCGGGGGCCCGCTCGACGACCGTCGGCGCGAAACCGTGCCGCCGCAGCCAGTACGCCAGCGTCGTACCGGCGATTCCCGCCCCCGAAATCAGGACCTTCCGCATTTCCGCTCCTTGTGTACGGTGTCGTGAAGCACTGCGTACAACGTATGGAGCCAGTGGCGATTCTCCAGGAAAAGCCGCAGAAAATCCCTGCTGCACTAGTGCGCTACGGCTAGTGCGCCCGACAATCTGCGGTAAGGTGCACTATGGCAAGGAGTCGACCATGACCGATCCGCCCTACCGCCGGATCGCCGCCGAGATCCGCCACCGGATCACCTCCGGTGAGCTGCGCGAGGGCGACAAGGTCCCGTCGACGCGCCGGATCATCGCCGAGTGGGGGGTCGCGATGGCGACCGCGACGAAGGTGCTCGCCACGCTCAAACGGGACGGCCTGGTCGTCGCCAAACCCGGCGCGGGCACGGTCGTCGCGAGCCGCACCCGGAAGCCCGCGCCGGGAACCGAGGCGGAGCTGTCACGCGAGCGGGTGGTGAAGGCGGCGATCCGGATCGCCGACGCCGAGGGCATCCGCGCGCTCTCGATGCGCCGCGTCGCCTCCGGGCTCGGCGTCGCGACGATGGCGCTCTATCGCCATGTCACCGCGAAGGAGGAGCTGATCCTCGAGATGGCCGACCTCGCGCTCGGCGAGATCCGCTTTCCGCCCGAGCCGCCGCCTGGCTGGCGGGCCCAGCTGGAGCTGCTGGCGAGGGCGCAATGGGCTCTGTTCAGGCGGCATCCCTGGCTCGCACAGGCGCTCTCGATCACCCGCCCGCAGCCGCTGCCGAACCTGCTGGCCCACGCGGACTGGGCGACCCGTGCGCTCGACGGCCACGGTCTCCCCGCGTCGACGATCATGTACGCGCACATCACGATCTTCAACCACGTACGCGGAATCGCGCTCAGCTTCGAGGCCGAAGCCGACACCGAATCCGGGACGGCGGTCTCGGCCGACGCCTGGCTGGCGGAGCACGAGCCGATCCTCTGGGACCTGGTCTCCGGCGGTCGTTTCCCGAACTTCGCCGGTGTCGTCTCGCGTGCCCCGTTCGACTACGACCTCGACACGCTCTTCGAGTTCGGGCTCCAACGACTTCTCGACGGCTACGCGGTTCTCCTGGCGAAGGCGAGCTAGCCTCACCCGCATGTCTTTCCCAGGCCCCGCCGCACGTTCCGCCGTCCCGCCGTTCCACGTCATGGACGTCCTTTCGGCCGCCCAAGCGCGGCAACGCAGTCACGGGGACCTGGTCCCGCTGCTCGCGGGGCAGCCGTCCGCGCCGGCGCCGCGACCGGTGCTCGAGGCGGCGCAGCGGGCGCTGAAGGATCACAACCTCGGCTACACCGAGCAACTCGGCATCCCGGAACTGCGCGAGGCCGTCGCGGAGCACTACAACCGCACGTACCCGGTCGACGTGAGCCCGCAGGACGTCATCATGACGACCGGTTCCTCCGGCGGCTTCCTGCTCTCGTTCCTCAGCGCCTTCGAGGCGGGCGACCGCGTCGCGATGGCGCGTCCCGGCTACCCGGCCTACCGGAACCTGCTGAAGGTGCTCGGTTGCGAGGTCGTCGAGTTCGCCACCGGACCCGAGACGAACTTCCAGCCGACCGTCGCCCGGCTGGACGAGCTGGGGCCGATCAAGGGACTCATCGTGGCCAGCCCGAGCAATCCCACCGGCACCGTCCTGCCACCGGGTGAACTGGCGGCGATCAGCGGCTGGTGCGCGTCACACGGCGTGCAGCTGATCAGTGACGAGATCTACCACGGGATCTCCTACGGCGCCGGGCTCGATTGCGCCTGGCAGTACGGCGACGAGGCGCTCGTCCTCGGCTCGTTCTCCAAGTACTTCGCCATGACCGGCTGGCGGCTCGGCTGGATGCTCGCGCCCCAGCGGCTGCATCGTGCGATCGACGTCCTGACCGGCAACTTCACCATCTGCCCGCCCGCGGTCTCCCAGCACGCCGCGGTCGCCGCGTTCACCCCGGAGGCGTACGCGGAGGCCGACGGTCACGTCGAGCGCTACCGGGCCAACCGCGACGTACTCTTCGCCGGCCTCAAGGGCATCGGCATCGACAAGCTCGCGCCGGCCGAAGGCGCCTTCTACGCCTACGCGGACGTCTCCGCGTACACGAACGACAGCCTCAGCTGGTGTCAGCGGCTCCTCGCCGACACCGGTGTCGCGATCGCTCCCGGGATCGACTTCGATCCGGTCGACGGCGGAAGGTTCGTGCGGTTCTCCTTCGCGGGCTCGCGCGAGGACATCGACGAGGGCGTCCGCAGGCTCGGCGACTGGCTCGGTGCTCAGGGGGAACCCGGAATTCACCCTGAACGTTAGGCAGAACGAAGGCGCTCGCGAGCTTCGCCTGACAACCTGGACTCACCGGGCCCGCATGGGCACGGCGAGGCAATCGGAGGATGCCATGTTCTGGAAGATCGTCGGCGGGCTGATCCTGGCTTGGGTGGCCTTCATGGTGCTCGGATCCGTGCTCGGTTTTCTCGTGAAGGCCGTCTTTTGGATCGCCGTCATCGGCGGTGCGGTCTTCCTCGGCACGGCTGCGTACGGTGCCATCAAGGGCAAGGGCACCCCGAAGCAGCTCCGCCGCTAAGGCTTACGCGCCACCCCGCCGAGCGACGTGAAGTTCACGGGCGAAAGCGGGGTGAAGCGCGGGCCGTCCGGCCACCACAGGTGCGGATACGTCAGGCCCGGCTCCATGAGATCGAGTCCCTCGAAGAAGGACTCGATCTCTTCGCGCGTCCGGTACAGCGTGTCCAGCCCTGTGCCGTTGAAGCGCTTCTCGAGTGCCGTCGCGACGTCGGCCGCTTCGGTGCCGTCGGCGGGGTTGTGCTGGTGCAGCAGCACGACGAACGAGCCCGGCGCCAGCGCGTCGACGTAGGCGCGGACGATCTTCCGTGCCTCGTCGAGATCCTGGATGTGGTGGACGATCGCACACAGGATCAGCCCGGCCGGCCGGTCGAATTCCAGCCGGTGGGTGCGGGCGAGTTCCTCGACGACCTCGGCCGGTCCGGTCAGGTCGGCGGCCACCATATGCGCGAAGTCGTTCGCCGCGAGCAGCGCGCGGCCGTGCGCCTGCACCACCGGATCCCGGTCGACGTAGACGACCTGCGCCTCGGGGTTGTACCGCTGGGCGACCTGATGCGTGTTGTCCATGCTCGGGAAGCCGGAGCCGAGGTCGAGGAACTGGTCGATGCCTTCCTGGTCGGTCAGGTAACGCACGGTCCGCACCAGCCAGTGCCGGACCTCCTTGGCCATCGCCCGCGCGTCCGGCGAGATCTCCAGGATCTGGCGCAAGGCCACCCGGTCGGCCTCGTAGTTGTCCTGACCGCCCATGAGCGCGTCGAAGACCCGCGCGATGCTCGGCCGGTCGAAATCGACGGGCACGAACGGGCGTCGGTCCGCGGACATGGGCACCTACCGGGGGTTAATCGGTTTGGACGAGTTCAGCGTAGGTCATCCGCTTCACCGCGCGTAAGCGGATGAGCGACGAGGGTGAATTATTCCTCCGAAGAGCCGAAGCCGGATTTCGCCGTGGTCACGCCGACCCAGCGTTCCGCCCGCATCCCGACCGCCCTCGCACCGTCCACATTGGACTGACGGTCGTCGAAGAACAGGCAGTCGGCCGGTTCGGCGCCGAGTTCGGCGAGCAGGATCCGGTAGATCTTCGCGTCGGGCTTCATGCAGCCGAGGTCACCGGAAAAGAGCTTCACGCGGAACAGCTTCGCCCATTCCTGCTCGCGCACCCAGCGGCCGAACGTCGACGACGCGTTCGAGAGCAGTGCGAGCGCCGCGCCCGCTTCGTGCAGCCCTTCCAGCAGTTCGAGCACGTCGGGCTCGACATGCGTCCAGCCGGCGACGTCGATGGCGGTCAGTTCGTCGGAGAACGCCTTGTCGACCGGGACGTCCAGCGCGCGGCCGATGCTCTGCCAGTACTCGAGGTCCGTGCCGCCGGAGTCGTACCGGATCCGCTCGGCCCAGTAGTGCGGCTCGAAGTCGGCGACTTCGAGCCCGAAGGCCTTGGCCAGGGTCGGCAGCGCGTCGGTGTGCTCGCTGATGACGTCGCCGTAGTCGAAGACGATCCAGTTCATGCTCAGCCCCCGGTCTTGATGCGTTGAAGGGTTTCTTCGATGTCCGCCGCCGAAAGGTCCCGGTGCGCCACGAACCGGATCCGGCCCGAGCTCGGCAGCGTCAGGATCCCGAGCCCGGCCAGCCACGCCAGCCGTCCTTCGAGGTCGGGGGCGGTGACCTGCACGATGTTGGTTTCGGGAGCGTTGACCTCCCAGCCGTGCTCGGCGAACCCAGCCGCGAGCCGTGTCGCGTTCTCGTGCGTCTCGGCGAGGTCGCCGACGCGGTCCAGCGCGACCATGCAGGCCGCGGCCAGCACGCCGCCCTGCCGGATGCCGCCGCCGAGCATCTGGCGCATCCGCCGTGCCTTTTCGACGAACTCCTCGCTGCCGGCCACCACCGAGCCGACGGGCGCGCCGAGCCCCTTGGAGAAGCAGGCGGAAACGGTGTCGACGCCGACCGTGAGCGCCGCGGGCGGGATCCCCAGCGCGACCGACGCGTGCCAGATACGGGCGCCGTCGAGGTGCACGGTCAGCCCGGCCTCCTTCGCGACCGCGACCAGCTGGGCGTGCTCGTCGGGCGGGGTGACCGCGCCGCCGGCCGAGTTGTGCGTGTTCTCCAGGCACAACAGCGGGGTGCGCAGCGCGTAGTACGGCCCGCGCGGGACGCCGATCGCGGCCGAAAGCGTCTCCGGCGTCGGCCGCCCTGGCCCGGCGTCGTGCTCCAGCGGCTCCGGCATGCCGCCCGCGAGCCAGGCGGCGGACCCGAGTTCGTCGGTGATCACGTGCGAGCCGCGCGGCGCGAGGAACCGGTCCCCGCGCTGGAGATGGATGCTCAGCGCGATCAGGTTCGCCATGGTCCCGGTCGGCGTCCAGAGCGCGGCGGGCATGCCGAGGAGTTTCGCGGCGCGCTCTTCAAGCGCGGCGACGGTCGGATCGCCGTCGAGGACGTTGTCGCCGACCTCGGCCTTCGCCATGGCCTGGCGCATGACGTCGTCCGGCCGGGTCACGGTGTCGGAGCGGAAATCGATCTGCGGGAGAGAGCGCGAGGTCACGGTACGATCACATCACATCTACGGGCCCGGGGTGAATCTCCTCCCCGGCTGGTCCGCCGCGCCCGCTCATGCAACCGTGGACGCCCCCGGTTCCGTCCTACCCACCGACGAGGCAAGAGCGGAGACAAAACCCGCGTGAACCAGCGCGACGAACAAGAGTTCGCGGAGTACTTCGCCGCGAAGCGGGACGCCGTGCGCAGGACCGCGTACATGCTTTGCGGTGACTGGCATCGTGCGGACGACCTCGCGCAGACGGCGTTCGTCGCGCTGCACCGGAGGTGGAAGAAGATCAGGGAACGGGCGGCGACCGACGCCTACGTGCGGAAGACGCTGGTCAGGGCGGCCATCGACGAGTCGAGGCGGCCGTGGCGGCGGGAGTGGCAGACCGAGGAGCTGCCCGAACCGCCGCAGGACGGCTTCGACCTGGGCGAGCAGGTCGTCACCAGGGAAGACCTGCTGGCCGCGTTACGCGAAGTGCCCCCGAAGCAGCGGGCCGTGCTGGTGCTCAGGTTCTTCGAGGGGCTGGACGTCGGTGCGGCGGCGAAAGCGCTCGGGTGCAGCGAAGGGAACGTGAAGAGCCAGACCGCGCGCGGGCTGGCGAACCTCAGGCAGGTCATGGAGAAGGAGGAGGTGGCACGGGATGGACGAGAATGACCTGAAGGCGTTGTTCCGTGACGCCCCCGGCGACGCACCGTCGCCGACCTTCGACACCGCCGACGTCGTCCGCGCCTCCAAACGCGCCACCGCTCGACGCCGAAACGGTATCGCGGTGGCCTGTAGTGCGATGGTTTTGGTCTTGGCCGGAGTGGGCATGTTCGGCGTGCTCGGCGGAACCGAGCTCCAGATGGGGAGCGCGGCCAAATCCGAGAACGAAGCGGTCTCCGCCGGGCAACCCGACGCGGCGTCCGCACGTCCTCTTGACAGCGGGGACCCCTCGAACTTCTCGAACCCGCCGCCTCAGCAGGGGGGCGACGGGCCAGAGAGGACCGGCCAGATGACGGCCGAAGGCACCTACGGGTGCGACCAGGTGGACCGGGAGCTCGCCACCGCCCTCGCTGGCGAGCTCCCGGTCCCCGTGGATGTCGCCAAAGCGACGCCCGGCGACCTCTGTACGACGGGAGCCAGGTCCGCGGGGTTCCAGGTGCCGGGCGGCACGGTGTCCGCCGCGGTCTTCCCGGCCGGTTCGGCCGTCCCGTCGGTGCCCACTGGGGCGGCCGAAGCGCGCCGGACCACCGCCAAGGGATCGCTGGTGGCCGTGGTGAGCCTCGGCGATGGCTCGGGCAGGCCCGCCCTCCCCGAGGCCGACGTCGACAGGCTGGCCGGCGTCCTCGCCGCCCGTTACTGACCGAGCTGGCAAAATAGCCCGCCATGACCGCCGCAGCGACCACGCCGAAGGGTGAGCGACGCCGTGCCGAGCTCATCGAGGCCGCCGCGTCGCTGCTGGCCGAGGGCGGGTTCGACGCCGTGCGGCATCGTGCGGTCGCCGAACGCGCGGGGCTGCCGCTGGCGTCGACGACGTACTACTTCGACTCGCTCGAAGAGCTGGTCACAGCCGCGGTGGAGCATCACGCGAAGGTGGAGTTGGAGACCGGGCGGCGCCGCCTCGACGAGCTGGCGACCCGCAACCGCGGTGTCGAGGCCACCGTCGACCTGGTGCTGGACATGCTCCTCGGCCCGCTTCGCCCAGATCGCGAGGCAGACGCCGAAGCGGTCCTCCTGCGCTACGAACGCCTCGTCGGGACAGGCCGTCGTCCGTACCTTCGTCCCCTGATGCGGACGCTGTCCGCACAGCTGTACGAACTGCTCCACGAGATCCTCGCGCGCTCCGGCACACCTGTGGACGGCACCGAACTGGAGCGGTTGGTCGCCCTGGTCGACGGCGCCGTCGTCAACGCGCTGATCGAGGTCGACCCTGAGCCCCGCGCCGCCGCCGCCCGGATGCTCCAGGCGGCCCTCGCCTGACTCCCCGCATTTAGTCCTCTGGATGCGGTGGTTCGTGACGCCAACTACCGCATTCAGAGGACGAAACGCGGGGCGGGTTAGTCTGGCGGCGTGACGGACAAGCCCCGCATCCCCAACGTGCTCGCCGGCCGCTACGCCTCGCCTGAGCTGGTCGAACTGTGGTCCCCGGAACGCAAGGTCGTGCTGGAGCGTGAGCTCTGGCTCGCCGTGCTCCGCGCGCAGGCCGACCTCGGCGTCGAGGTGCCGGACGGGGTCGTCGCCGACTACGAACGCGTCCTGGAGCAGGTCGACCTCGACTCGATCGCCGCGCGCGAGCGGGTCACCAGGCACGACGTGAAGGCCCGCATCGAGGAGTTCAACGCGCTCGCCGGGCACGAGCACGTCCACAAGGGCATGACGTCGCGGGACCTCACCGAGAACGTCGAGCAGTTGCAGGTCCTGCGGTCCCTGGAGCTGGTGCGCGGCCGCGTCGGCGCGGTGCTGGGCAGGCTCGCCGCGATCGCGGTCGAGCACGCCGACACGGTGATGGCAGGCCGTTCGCACAACGTCGCCGCGCAGGCGACGACGCTGGGCAAGCGCTTCGCCACCGCCGCGGACGAACTGCTGGTCGCCTTCGACCGGCTCGAAAACCTCATCGGCCGCTACCCGCTGCGCGGGATCAAGGGCCCGGTCGGCACCGCGCAGGACATGCTCGACCTGCTCGGCGACGAGTCCACTTTGGACGAACTGGAGTCGCGGGTCGCGGCCCACCTCGGCTTCGAGAACGTGTTCACCAGCGTCGGCCAGGTGTACCCGCGCTCGCTCGACTTCGACGTGCTGTCCACCGTCGTCCAGCTCGCGGCCGCCCCGTCGAGCCTCGCGAAGACGATCCGCCTGATGGCGGGCCACGAGCTGGTCACCGAGGGCTTCAAGCCGGGGCAGGTCGGCTCGTCGGCCATGCCGCACAAGATGAACACCCGTTCGTGCGAGCGCGTCAACGGGCTCGCCGTGATCCTGCGCGGCTACCTGTCGATGATCGGCGAACTCGCCGGCGACCAGTGGAACGAAGGCGACGTGTCCGACTCCGTCGTCCGCCGGGTCGCGCTGCCCGACGCGTTCTTCGCGCTCGACGGCCTGCTGGAGACCTTCCTCACGGTGCTGGCCGAGTTCGGCGCCTTCCCGGCGGTCATCGGACGTGAGCTCGATCGCTATCTGCCGTTCCTCGCGACCACCAAGGTGCTCATGGCGTCGGTCCGCGCGGGCGTCGGGCGTGAAACCGCTCACGAGGCGATCAAGGAGAACGCCGTCGGTGTCGCGCTCGCGATGCGGGAGCAGGGGCTGGCGGAGAACGACCTCCTCGACCGGCTCGCCGCCGACGAGCGCATCCCGCTCGACCGCGGTGAGCTGGACAAACTCCTCGCCGACCGGATCTCGTTCACCGGTGTCGCGCCGCGTCAGGTGGCCGCGATCGCGTCGCGTGTCGAGGCCATTCTGGAGCGTTTCCCGGAGGCGGCGAACTACTCGCCGGCCCCCATTCTCTGACCGCGCGTGAAGGCCCCCTTCCCTCGGCTCAGCCGAGGGAAGGGGGCCTTCACGCGCGTTGTGAGCAGCCCCACCACGGGGCGTTCACAGAGTGAGACGAAGTTACTCGATCGGGCGAAATGCCTAATCTCGATCGCTGAACCCGGAGCGCCAGGCCGCCCATGAGGCGGCCTGGCGTGTTTGTATCGCGCCTTGCGCGCCGACACCCACGGAAGAAGCGATGAGATCCACGCTGTCGAAATTCGTCGCCGTCGTCACGGCCGGAGCGGCCACCCTCGCCCTCGCCGCCTGCGGCTCCGGTGACGCGAGCACGACCGGCCAGAAGCTGCGGGTCGGCACCTTGACCGACGCGCCGCCGTCCATCTACCTGGAAAACGGCACCTTCACCGGTTACGACAACGAACTGCTGCGCGACATCGCGAAGCGCGAGGGCTTCGAGGTCGAGTTCGTCGGCACCGAATTCGCCGGCCTGCTCGCCGCCGTCGCCACCAACAAGTTCGACATCGGCAGCTCCACGATCTCCACCACCGAGGCCCGCAAGAAGACCGTCGCGTTCAGCAACGGCTACAGCACCGGGTTCACCACGATCCTCACGAAGAAGGGCGCGTCCCTCAAGGACGTCGGCGCCTTCAACGGCAAGCGGCTCGGCGTCGTGCAGGCGTCGGTGCAGGACGACTTCGCGACCGGCAAGGTGCCCGGCGCCAACGTCGTCCGTTTCCCGGACTACAACGCCGGTTTCGCGCAGCTGAAGGGCGGCAGCCTCGACGGCTGGGTCGTGCCGAAGGACATCGGGCAGAAGTACATCGACCAGAACCCGGACGTGCCGCTGGAGTTCGGCTACACCGTCGAGACCAAGGACACGCCGTCCGCGTTCGCCGTCCGCAAGGACAACGAGGAACTGCTGAAGAAGCTCAACGACGGCCTCGCGAAGGCCGTGGCGGACGGCACCGTCGCCCGCCTGCACGCTCAGTTCTTCAAGACCGAGCCGCTGCCCAAGGAACTCGAACAGGGCGGCCCCGGCCTGCCCGTGCGGAACGCGGGGGTCTGAAAACCATGAAGAAAGCCTTCCTCGTCACGCTGGCCGCCGGCCTCGTCGCCGTGCTCGCCGCCTGCGGTGGTGGCGAATCCGCCACCGAGAAGACCCTGCGCGTCGGGACCTTGAGCGACGCTCCGCCGAACATCTACGTCGAGAACGGCAACTACACCGGCTTCGACAACGAGCTGCTGAAGGCCATCGCGGCCAAGCAGAACCTGAAGCTCGAGTTCGCCTCGACCGACTTCTCCTCGCTGCTGGGCCAGGTCGCGAACAACCAGTTCGACATCGGCAGTTCGGCCATCGCGCAGACCGACGAGCGCAAGAAGAACGTCGAATTCTCCAGCCCGTACAACTTCGAGGTCATGAGCATCCAGACCAAGGACGGCTCGCCGATCACCGAGGAGAAGGGCCTGTCCGGCAAGCGGGTCGCGGTCATCCAGGCGACCGTCGGCGACAAGTGGCTCACCTCGACGGTGCCCGACGCGCAGGCCGTGCGCTTCCCGGGGTACGCCCCGGCGCTGGCCGCGCTCAAGAGCGGCGCCGTCGACGCCTACATCCTCGACCAGGCGATCGCCGAGACGAACGTCAAGGAGAGCACCGACGCGAAGCTCAAGGTCGTCAAGTCCTTCACCACCGACGTGCCCCACGGCTTCGCGGTGAAGAAGGGCAACGCGGAGCTGCTCACCAAGATCAACGAGGGTCTCAAGCAGGTCATCGCCGACGGCACCTGGGTCAAGCTGCACGAGAAGTTCCTGCCGACGGCCCCGGTCCCGGCCCAGTTCAAGGCGTGAGGATCACGATGAAGAAGTCACTCGCCGCCGCTGTCGGTGCCGTCCTCGTGGCGGTGCTGGCGGCGTGCGGCGGTGGGGATGGCGCGAGCGGCGACACGCTGCGCGTCGGCACGCTCAGCGACTCGAAACCGAACGCCTATCAGGAAAACGGCGTGTTCACCGGGTTCGACAACGAGCTGCTGAAGGCCATCGCCGCGCACCAGAACCTGAAACTCGAATTCGTCTCCACGGAGTTCTCGACCCTGCTGAGCCAGGTCGCCAACGGCAAGTTCGACATCGGCAGTTCGGGGATTTCGCAGACCGACGAACGCCGCAAGACCGTGGACTTCTCGGCGCCGTACAACTACCAGTCACTCGGCATCGAGACCCGCGAGGGCGTCGCCATCACCGACGAGAACTCCTTGGCGGGCAAGCGGGTCGGGGTCGTGCAGGGCACGGTGTCGGACAGCTGGCTGGCGGCCAACGCGCCCACCGCGCAGGCCGTCAAGTTCCCGCAGGACGCCGCGGCGCTGGCCGCGCTGAAATCGGGCGCGATCGACGGCGCGATCTTCGACCAGGCGACCGCCGAGGACTACGCGGCGAAGAACCCGGACGCGAAGCTCAAGGTGGTCAAGGCGATCACCACGACCATTCCGCACGGCTTCGCGGTCAAGAAGGGCAACACCGAGCTGGCCGCCAAGATCAACGCCGGACTCAAGGCGGTCATCGCCGACGGCACCTGGGAAAAGGTGCACCAGCGCTTCGAGCCGAACGCGCCGGTGCCCGCGGAGTTCAAGGCCGGGCAGAAGTAAGTGGACGACTTCCTCAACACCTTCCTGAACTGGGAGTACATCTGGGAGGTCTTCCCCGACCTCCTCGGGACCGGCCTGCTGAACACGCTGATCCTGTCGGTGTTCTCGGCGCTGATCGGCACCGTGCTCGGCATGCTGCTGGCCATGATGGGCCTGTCCGGCAAGGCGTGGCTGCGCTGGCCCGCACGGGTGTACACCGACATCTTCCGTGGCCTGCCCGCGATCCTGACCATCCTGGTGATCGGGCAGGGCGGCGGAATCCTCATCCCGTCGCTGTCCCGGAACCCGTACCCGCTGGGCATTCTCGCGCTGAGCCTGATCGCCGCCGCGTACATCGGCGAGATCTTCCGCGCCGGTATCCAAAGTGTCGAAAAAGGACAGATGGAGGCCAGCCGCGCGCTGGGCATGAGCTACCCCAAGGCGATGGCACTCGTCGTCATCCCGCAGGGGGTGCGGCGCGTGCTGCCCGCGCTGGTGAACCAGTTCATCGCGCTGGTCAAGGACTCCAGCCTGGTGTACTTCCTCGGCTTCCTCGCCGAACAGCGCGACCTGTTCCGCATCGGGCAGGACCTCGCGGCGAACACCGGGAACCTGTCGCCGCTGGTCGCGGCGGGTGTGGTGTACCTGGTGATCACCGTGCCGCTGACGCATCTGGTCAACTACATCGACAAGAGGCTGCGCACCGGCAAGAAGATCCGGGTCGACGACGAGGACGGCGAGCCGGAACTCCTGAACACCGGAAAGGTGCCGATGCCATGACCGCCGCCGTACGTTCATCGAGCGTCGAACTCCGCGACATCCACGTCTCCTTCGGCACCCTCGAAGTGCTGAAGGGCGTGAACCTCAAGGTCGAGAAGGGTCGCACGACCTGCATCATCGGCCCGTCCGGCTCCGGCAAGTCGACGCTGCTGCGCTGTGTGAACCGCCTCCAGGAGCCGGACGCCGGCGACCTGCTGCTGGGCGGCGAGAGCGTCATCTCGTCCGACCCGGACGCGTTGCGCCAGCGGGTCGGGATGGTGTTCCAGCATTTCAACCTGTTCGGGCACCGCAGCGTGCTGGACAACATCACCCTGCCGCTGCGCAGCGTCCGCAAACTCGGCAAGGACGAGGCGGCGGAGATCGCGCACGCCCGCCTCGCCGAGGTCGGCCTCGCCGACAAGGCGCCGTACCGGCCGAGCGCGCTCTCGGGCGGGCAGCAGCAGCGGGTCGCGATCGCGCGGGCGCTCGCCATGGAGCCCGAGGTCATGCTGTTCGACGAGGCGACCAGCGCGCTGGACCCGGAGCTGGTCAAGGGTGTCCTCACGCTGATGGCGGGGCTGGCCGAGCGTGGCCTGACGCTGCTCGTGGTCACCCATGAGATGGGTTTCGCGCGCAGCGTCGCCGACGAGGTGGCGTTCATGGACGCCGGGAAGATCGTCGAACAGGGTGCTCCGGAAGCGATCTTCGACGCTCCGCGGAGCGAGCGGCTTCAGCGGTTCCTGTCGCAAGTGTTGTAGGGAACCGGCGAGCCAGGGCTGCGGTGGCGTGGTGGGGCGCGTCTCGTGAGTGGTAAGGACGGTTAGAACCGTCCTTACCACTCACGAGGCCTGACTCGCTAACCTGCGGATATGGCGAGAGTGGCGAAGCTGGTCTATTACCCGGTCAAAGGCTGCGCGGGGACGGCGGTCGAAACGGCCGACGTCACCCCGGCCGGCCTCAGGTTCGACCGTGCCTGGATGGTCGTCTCCCCGGAGGGCGAGTTCCGCAGCCAGCGCAAGCATCCGGTGATGGCCGCCATCCGGGCCGAAGTGGCCGACGACGGCGCCCGCCTGCGGCTCGCCGCTCCCGGCGTCGAGGATCTCCTGGTCGAGACGGTCACGGACGGGCCGCGGCACCCCGCCGCGACGTTCACCTGGCAGGGCAAGGGTGTCCACCAGGGTGACGAGGCCGCCGAATGGTTTTCCGCCGTCCTCGGTCTCCCGTCGGTGTTCGTCGGGCTCGCGCCGGAGCACGAACGCGTCACCAACGGCGAGATCCCGGGCACCGCGGCCTTCGCCGACGCGCACGCGATCCTGCTGACCTCAGAGTCCTCTTTGGACGGTCTGAACGAACGCATCGCGTCACGCGGTGCCGAGGCCGTGCCGATGGATCGCTTCCGGCCCAACATCGTCGTCTCGGGTTGGCCGGAGCCACATCGCGAGGACGACGTCCGCTCGCTCACCGCCGGTGGTCTCGAACTGGGGTACGCGAAGGTCTGTGTCCGCTGTACGGTGCCGATGGTCGATCAGGAGACCGGCAAGAAGGCCGGCCCCGAGCCGATCCGTTCACTCGCCGACTACCGCCGCGAGCCCGAGGGCGGCGTTTCGTTCGGGATCAAGATGGCGGTGACCGGTCCGGGTCAGGTGTCCGTCGGCGACGAGGTGATCGTGCACTCCTGGGCAGGCCCCAGCCGGAGCACCTCCGACGCCGAACCGCCGTTCACGGCGACCGCGAGCCGTCCCGCGGAATCGGTGTAGAGCACGTTCCGGCCCGGCGGAACCGTGCCGAAGGTGTCGCCGACCAGCGCTTTCACCAGGACGTGTTCGCTGCTGACGGAGACCGTGCCGGACAGCCCGGCCAGTTCGAGGTCGGCGGGGCTCGCGGCGAGCTGGACGTTGCCGAAGTGGTCGACCGTGAGCACTTCGGCCACCAGCTTGCCGGGGAACACCGCCACGAACGGGTCCGGCAGGCGCATGAGGTCGTCGACGCGCGGCCCGAACTCCTCGGGGGCGACGCCGAGTGCGAGATGCGCCGCCGCGGGGGCGAAGACGTCGCGTCCGTGGAACGTCGGCGAAGTCACCGGAAGGCGGTACTCCGGAGTCACGAGTTCGTACGCGGCTATCACCCCGCTGAGTGTTTCGGCGGCGGGAATGAGAAGTCCGTTGTCCGGGCCGACGAGCATTCCGCGTCCGGTGACCACCACGACACCGCGCCGCGCCGTGCCGACGCCGGGGTCCACGACGGCGAGGTGGACCGACTCCGGCAGATACGGCACGGTCTGGGCGAGTACCTCGGCGCCGGTCCTGACCTGCTGCGGAGGGATCTCGTGGCTCACGTCGATCACCCGTACGGACGGCGCGATCCGCGCGATCACACCGTGGCACGCGGCCACGAAACCGTCTCTCAGCCCGTAGTCGGTCGTGAACGAAACGCAGTGGATCGGCATGATCAGCCATCATCCTTGATCGCTAGGGTGCAGCCGTGACGACGCTCGAATACCCGAAGATCGCCGCCGGCAAGGTCCGTGAGCTCTACGCCGTCGATGACGAGCATCTGCTGCTCGTCACTTCGGATCGGATCTCCGCCTACGACGTCGTCTTCGACACGCCCATCCCGGACAAGGGGCGGGTGCTCACCGCGATGAGCGTGTTCTGGTTCTCCCTGCTCTCCGATGTCCTCCCCAACCACCTGGTCTCCTACGAAGACGAACGCATCCCCGCCGAGGTCCGCGGCCGCGCGCTGCTGGTGCGGCGGCTGGCGATGCTGCCGTTCGAAGCCGTCGCCCGCGGATATCTCACCGGTACCGGTCTCGCCGATTATCGCGCGCGCGGCACGGTTTGCGGGGTCGAACTTCCGCCGGGACTGACCGAGTCGTCCCGGCTCCCTGAACCGATTTTCACCCCCGCGACCAAGGCCGACCGCGGCTCGCACGACGAGAACATCGCCTTCGCCGACGTCGTCGGGCAGCTCGGCCGCGAGCGCGCCGAGGAGGTCCGCGAGGCGACGCTGGCGGTGTACCGCCGCGGCGCGGAGTTCGCCGCCGAACGCGGCATCCTGCTCGCGGACACGAAGCTCGAATTCGGCATCGACCGCGCGGGGAACCTCGTGCTCGCCGACGAGGTCCTGACCCCGGATTCCTCGCGCTACTGGCCCGCCGGTGGGTACGCGCCGGGCAGCCCGCAGCCGTCGTTCGACAAGCAGCCGCTGCGGGATTGGCTCACCAGCCCGGCGTCCGGCTGGCACCGCCGGGACAGACCGGAGTCGCCACCCCTGCCCGAGGACATCGTCGCCGCCACGCGGGCGAGGTACATCGAGTCCTACGAACGCATCACCGGCCGGTCGTTGCAGGATTGGCCCGCCTGACCTGCGGAGTTCACTCCGTCGTCAGTCCGGCGCAAGCCGCGGCTGGCTCACTGGTGGGGTGGATGCACGTTTGCTGGTTTCCCTGTCCGGCGTGACCACCCGGACGTTGCACCGCTGCGCCGATCTCGCGGCCGAACTCGACCGGCGCAGGGTCCCGTTGTCGGTGCTCTACGCCGCTCGCACCGGCGAGGGCCCCGTGACCGAGTGGGTCCGGACGCGCCGCACCCATGGCGACTCCGTCCTCCTGCACGGTTACGACCACCAGGTCCCGCCCACCCATCGCGCCGTCTACCTGGGCAAACGCGCCGAGTTCGCCGCTCTTCCCGCGCACGAGGCGCGGCTGCGGCTGATCGCGGCGAAGGCGGCGCTCGACGCCAACGGCATGGCCGTCGACGGCTTCGCGCCGCCGCGCTGGATCGCCTCGGAGGGCACTCTGCAGGCCCTGCGCGAGCACGGGTTCACGTTGTGCGCGGATCTGGTCTCGGTACGGGATCTGGTGTCCGGCCAGGTCCAGCGGGCCAGGGTGCAGGAGTTCGGCGGGCCCTCGCACCGTACGGAGACCGTCCGGTGTTTCGCGCTGGTGCTGGCCGCCGCCAGGGCCGCGCGCCGCGGCGGGCTCGTGCGGCTCGGCATCGACGCCGCGGACCTCGCCCGGCCGGGGCTGCGGCAGGCGTTCCTCGACGCCGTCGACGTCTCGCTGGAGAACCGCGCTTTCGGAACCACCTACGGCTCGCTCTCGCGAACGCGGGTTAAATTGTCGGGATGACCGACGAGGGTGGCGCACCGGCGACGCTGATGCGGCTCTGGCGCCGGTCGGAGCGCCCGGCGCGCGGCAGGCCGTCCGTCCTCGACATCGACAGCGTCGTGGCGGCCGCGGTGGACCTCGCCGATCGCGAAGGCGTCGCGAGCGTGACGCTGGCGAGCGTGGCGAAGGACCTGGGCGTCACGAAGATGTCGTTGTACCGCCACATCGGTTCGAAGGCGGAACTGCTGGAGCTGATGGCCGATTTCGCCATCGGCGATCCACCGCCGGTGGAGCCGACCGGTGCTTGGCGGGCCGAGCTGACCACGTTGGCCGAGGCCAACCGCGATGTCCTGATGAAGCACCCGTGGCTGGTCGAGCTGCCGCTTTCCGGCCCGCCCGCGGGTCCGCACGCGGTCGCCTGGATGGACGCGTTCCTGCGCACGCTGCGCGACACCGGTCTCGACTGGGGGACCAAGGGCGGGATCCTGGTGCTGATCGGTGGCTATGTCCGCCTCGCGTGCGCGCAGGCCATCCAGCTCGCCGAGGGCCGGAAGGGCAGCGGGCTGAGCCAGGCTCAGGCCGAGCAGGCCTACGGCAAGGGCCTCGCCGAGCTGATCGATCCCGGACGTTTTCCCGACGCCGTGGGCTTCCTGAGCTCGGGTCTCGGTGACTCCGGGCAGAACTCCGACTTCGACTTCGGTCTCGGCGTCGTTCTCGACGGCATCGCCGCTCTCGTCGAAGCGGGCTGACAAACCCCTCCTTCGCCTTTAGTATCCGTCGGACACTAATTAGTGTACGTTGGATACTAAAGGGGGCTTCATGACATCGACACCGACGAGCGAGCGGGTGCTCGCGCCGGATCTGGCGAGGGGTTTCGCGCTCCTGCTGGTCGCGCTGGCGCATACCGCGAGCATCTTCCTGGGGAACACGCCTGGCGTCGATCAGACGCCGGAAGGCCTGGAGCGGCCGTACTTCGTGGTGCTGTTCGTGCTCGTCCACGCGTGCGCGCTGCCGCTGTTCGGCATGATGCTCGGCTACGGGATGGTGCAGTTCGCCGACCGGCAGGAGAGGCTGGGCCGGCCATGGCCGGAAACGCGGGGCATCCTGCTCCGCCGTCACGCTTGGCTGCTGGTCTTCGGCGCCGTCGACGGGGTGCTGTTCTTCTCCGGCGACGTGCTCGGCGCGTACGGCGTGCTCGGCGTGGTGTTCGCCCTGCTGCTTTTGCGGCGCGGCAAGGGTTTCTACCGGATTCCGGTGCTGTACCTTGGGTTCGGCGTCTGCTATCTGGCCGTGCTGATGTACCTGGTGCTCACCGGGAAGTCCGGGAACGCGCCGGTCCCGTCCGTCGAGGACAGGTCGTCACTGGCGCCGACGTACGGCGACGCCGTACGCGAGCGGCTCACCGAATGGCCGATGAGTACGGCGATCCTGCTGTCGTCGATCCTCTTCGTCTGGGTGGGCGCCTGGGCCGCGAAGAAGCGCGTCCTGGAGGAGCCGAATCGGAAACTGCTCCTCTTCGGCGTGTTCGGCGGCTTCGGTGTCGCGATCGCGGGCGCGCTGCCGATGGGGCTCTTCGCCGGTGACTACGTCGGCTTCGACGAGGGAACCGCCGGGCTCGCCAAGCTGATGTACGAAGGAGCCGGCCTGTTCGGCGCGATCGGCTACATCAGCCTGTTCGGTCTCATCGGCATGGCGGTGGGCGAGAAGCGCCGCGGTGTCGTGGTCACCGCGATCTCCGCGCTCGGCCAGCGCACGCTGAGCGCGTATCTGTTCCAGTCGGTGGCGTGGCTGATCCTGGCGCCGCCGTTCATGCTGGGGTTGAGCGGCGACACGTTCGTCGCGGCCGCGTGCGGGCTCGGCGTGTGGCTGCTGACGGTCGTCGTCGCGTACCTGATGCACCGGCGGTCGTATCGGGGACCGGCGGAGATCCTGGTGCGGAAACTCGCGTACCGGAGCCCGAAGACTGTGTCGCGAAAGCCACTTTCGCGACGTTAGATGTCCCGAAAGTGGCTTTCGCGACACTGGCGGCCAACCGCTCCGGCGACCGGACGGCAAGAGGCGTTGCGAAAGCCACTTTCGCAACCTTCAACGTTGCGAAAGTGGCTTTCGCAAC